>DASREL010000075.1:0-15417 GCA_035652075.1 Vicinamibacterales bacterium | reverse complement strand
GTCCGTACCGTCGACAACGATCGTTTCGACCAACCCGGCGCCAAGGTCGAAGGCGTACGTGTTCCCTTCCATGCGGTCGACCTTCATCTGGTCGAGCACCGTGCTCTTGGATGGATTCAGCCTCCATTCGCCGAGGAACGGATCCGTCGCCGGGCGCTCGAAGGTCTTCGCGTCAATCGCCGGATTCACCTCCACCGTCGCCAGCCGGAACTCGCTCTGATCTTCCATGTAGTGCGACGTCATCAGATGCGGAATCATGACGCCGTTCACCTGGCGATAGTCGCTGAACCGTCGCTCTTCGACCCTCGTGCCGATCGGCGTGGGCGTGTCGATCCTGATCATTTTCAAGAGCGCCGTCGAGACGTCGAAGTACAGGCGCTCGGTAGCGACGTCGCTGCGTGATTCGACGACGTAACACGGCACGCCGTCGATCGAGGCGGTGCCCGCGGCCTTGCGATCGGTCACGGACTCGTCGTACTTCACCGGGCGCATCACGAGCTCGATCGTGTGACGTGTCGACGACACCTGGCCCGGGATCAAATCCGTCGTCCCCTGCGCCGTGCGCCGCCAGCCGCGGGTACCGCTGATGATCGTTTCGACCGGCCCTCCCTGATCGACCATCAGGCGCATCCGCTCGGGAAACTGCGCCTCGGCGGTGAACGGCAGGGCGGCGCCGCCCATCGCGATCGCGTTCACGCCGGTGACGCGAATCGACGTCACGCGGTCGGCTCTCACGGCCGCGCGATACCGCGCCAGGATCTCCGCCGCCGTCGGCGCGACCGTCGCCGGCGACGCCGCGGTTGACGAGGCCTTCCGCGAGGCGATGTCAGCCTTGTAGGCCGCGATCGCGTCCGCGCTCTTGTGCCACGGCGACGGCACGGCCGGCGGATGCGGCGAGCCCTGATGGCAGGTGTTGCACGTCACGACCTGCTTGCCCTCGAACGCGGTCGTGTTGATGGTCCGCACCAGGCGGATCATGTCGCGCGCCTTCAGTTTGATCGTGTTGTCGTCGCTCTCGAACGGCCCGTTCTGCGAGACGTGACAGTAATTGCAGCTCACCGACAGCGAGCCGGACATGAACTGCATCATCTCGAACAGTTGCGGCGCCGGCGCGTTTTTGAGATCGGTGAGTACCTGAATGTTCTTGAAGCGGCTGCCGATGGTCGCCGGCGGCGCGGGCGAAGCTGGCTGCTGCGCCGCGGCAGGTTGCGCGAGGAAGACGGCAACGAAAAGCGAGGCGGCCGAGCGGATCATCATGCGCGCCGGCTAAGCGAATGTCGTGCCCGGTCGATCGCTCGTGTATTCGCCGTTCGCGTTGGCAGACTGACCGCTCGCGGGATCAGGCGGTCCCAATATCGGGAAGCTACGCGAGCGCTAGCCGTTCCAGCTGTTCGGCCCGGTCTTGTTGCCGATCTGCAGGTCCCATCCCATCGCGTCGGGGACGTGGAAGCTCTGGAGATTTCCGGTCATGTCGGGACGCGGCTCGCGCTGCCCTTCGCGATTCACGTACACGACGTCGCGCTTCTTCAGTTCGGCGCGCACGCGTTCGGTGTCCCAATGCTCGATGCCGAAGCTGATGTGACCGATCGCCGCGGTCACGGTACCGGGCGGTGGAGGCGGCGTCGCTGGAGCGCCTCCGCGCGCGGCTGCGCGTGCGGCCGCGTTGCCGCGAATGATCGCGCCGGCGACGTCGCCGATCTGCACCGACGCCTGCGAGCCGTTGCCTGTCCGCGCGTCCCACCCGAGCAGCGCCTGATAGAACGCCGCGCTGCGTCGATAGTCGGGGACTTCGAACGAAATGTGATCGAGATACAGCGTTTTGAAGTCAGTCGGTTCGAACGGCAGCGGCACCGACAGCTTCGCGGACGCCGGCGTCGGACGACGATTCGCTTTCGTCCCGTTCGTGACCGCGACGTCGAAGCCGTCAGGATCCTTGAAGCGGAAGCTCTGATAGTCGCCGTGGTTGTCGGCGACCGGTTTTAGTCCGCGCTTCTCGAGCTCGCGCTTCACCGTCGGCGCATCCCACGGCGCGATGCCCCACGCGAACCCGTCGAACACGGCGTGGATCTGCGGACGGTTCGCGCCGAGGCCCGCGTCGGTGATCGCCGCAGGCGGCGGTGCGGTCAGCCCGCCGCGGATCAAAATCCCGCCGGAGTTTTCACCAATATCGAGCAGCGCCTGCTTCCCATCGTCGCTCCGCACTTTCCATCCCATGAGCGCGACGTAAAACGCCGCCGCCTTCGCGTAGTCGGTGCATTGGTAATTCAGATGATCGAGCCACACGGTTTTCCAACCGGTAGGCTCGAACGGCGGCACGAGCGGCGTCGTGTCGCGCGCCGGCTCCTGCGCGTATCTAACCAGCGGACGAACGGCGACTCCGAATCCGAATGCTTGCAGCAGGTCGCGGCGAGAGATGCTCATACCGCGAGATTGTATCTACGCGGTGGCCACCTGAGACGTGAATTCTTCGTACGATCCTTTGAAGTCGACGATGTGCCCATTGTCGAAATGCCAGACGCGGGTGCCGACCTCTTCGAGCAGATCCTGGTCGTGCGTGACGAGCAGGACTGTCCCGGCGTACTTCTGGAGCGCGACGTTCAGCGCGTTGATCGATTCCAGGTCGAGATGGTTCGTCGGCTCGTCGAGCAGCAGCACGTTCGGTTTCTCGAGCATGATGCGGCACAACAGCAGCCGCGCCGTCTCGCCGCCCGAGAGCGCCTCGGTCGGCTTCAGTCCTTCCTCGCCGCTGAACAACATTTGGCCGAGCAGCCCGTGGATCTCCTGCCGCGACGCCTGCGGATCAAACTGATGCAGCCACTCGACGGCCGTCAGTCCCTTCTCGATCGCGCCGGTCGCATCCTGCGGGAAATACCCGATCGACGCTTCGTGTCCCCACTTCAGATTCGGCGGCTCCTCGAGCAGCGTCTTCAGCATCGTCGTCTTGCCGACGCCGTTCCTGCCGACGAGGACGATGCGATCGCCGCGGTTGACAAGGGCGGAGAATTTCGAAAACACCTTGTGCGCGCCGAACGATTTCGAGAGCCCTTCGAACTCGAGCGGCACTTTTCCTGACGGCCGCTTCGTTTCGAACTTGATGTACGGGCGCTGGATGTTGGACCGCGCGAGCTCGGTCGTCTGCAGGCGCTCCACTTCCTTGCGGCGCGACTGCACCTGGCTCGATCGCGTTCCCGCGGAGAACCGCGCGATGAAGTCGTTCAACTGCGCGATCTTCTTCTCTCGCTGCTCGTTCTGCGCCTCGATCGTCGTCCGCGCCTGCGTCTTCGCGACGACCATGTCGTCGTAGCCGCCGGTATACGTGATGATCGTCTGGTAGTCGATGTCGGCGATGTGCGTGCAGACGTTGTTCAGGAAGTGCCGATCGTGCGAGATGACGATCAGCGTGCCGTCGTAGTTGTTGAGAAATTCCTCGAGCCAGTGGATCGAATCGAGGTCCAAGTGGTTCGTCGGCTCGTCGAGCAACAGCGCCGCCGGATGGCCGAAGAGCGCCTGCGCGAGCAGCACGCGCACCTTCTGTCCGCCCTGCAGTTCCGACATCGGCTTCTCGTGCAGCGCATCCGGAATGTCGAGGCCCTGCAGCAGAATCGCCGCGTCGCTTTCCGCCGTGTAGCCGTCTTCCTCGCCGACGATCCCTTCGAGCTCGGCGAGGCGCATGCCCTCCTCGTTCGACATGTCCGTGCGGCTGTAGAGCACGTCACGCTCCTCGAGCGCTTTCCACAGACGCGCGTTCCCCATAATCACGGTGTCGACCACGCGGAATTGATCGAAGGCGTAATGGTCCTGGCGGAGGACGCCGAACTTCGGCGGACGCACGACCGAGCCACGCTGCGGCGGCTGTTCGCCGGTCAGCAGTTTCATGAACGTCGACTTGCCGGCGCCGTTCGGCCCCGTCAGGCCGTACCGCCGGCCCGTTGAAAACGTCGTGGTCACGTCCTCGAAGAGCACCTTCGAGCCGAACCGCATCGACACACCGCTGACCGAAATCATGTGAACAGGCCTCTGTCAGGAAACTTGCGCTGGGTAGAACTTCTCATTGTAGCAGGAGTGCCGGAGTGTGCGGGATTGGGACGACGTTTCCCACTCGCGGCCAGTCGTCTCTGCTGCCGTCGTCGAGGTCAACGAGTTACGGCGCTCCAGTACGGCATGATTACTGCCGAGGCTGAAGCCACATATGTTGAACGACATCCGCATTGCCGTCCGGAATCTGACCCGCGTGCCTGGATTTGCGCTCGCGTTCGTCCTGACGCTCGGTCTCGGCATCGGCGCCAACACCGCGATCTTCAGCGTGATCAACGGCGTGCTCCTGCGACCGCTGCCGTATCCGGAAGCCGATCGGATCATGCGCCTGCAGCAGCCGCAGTTGGCGGCCGGCGTGCCCGACGCAGGATTCTCGTTCCCCGAGATCGCGGACTATCGGTCGCATTCGAAGACGCTCGATCAAATCGTCGAGTTCGGTGACTGGACGTTCAACGTGCTCGACCGCGGCGATCCGCACCGCGCGAACGGCGGCCTCGTGACGGCGAATTTCTTCCCGATGATCGGCGCGCAGCCGCTGCTCGGCCGACTGCTGGTGCCCGAGGATCAGTTGAAGTCGGCGCCGCCCGTCGCGGTCCTCACGTACGAGTACTGGCAGCGCATCTTCGGATCCGATCCGTCGGTTGTCGGCCAGACGCTGAACCTGACGGCGAAGAAAGCGCAGATCGTCGGCGTCCTCAAGCCCGGGTCGCATTACGCGACGACGCAGCGCAAGCAGGATTTCTACGTCAACTACGCAGCCAACGATCACTACATGGGGTCGTCGATGCAGAGCGAGTGGCCGCACCGGATGACGACGGTGTATGCGCGGCTGGCGCCGGGTGCGACGGTCGAGAACTCGCAGGCGGAGCTGCGAAACATCGCGAGCGCGCTTCGTCGCGACCATCCCGAGGCGTATCCGAAATCGCGCGGCTGGGACGTCACCGTCACGCCATGGAAAGACGAGCTCACCGCGAAGGCGAAGCCGACGCTCGTCATTCTGCTGATCACGTCGCTGTTCGTGCTGATCATCGCGTGCGCGAACGTGGCGAACCTCACGCTGACGCGGCTCGTGCAGCGCGAGCGCGAGATGGGCATCCGCGCCGCGCTCGGCGCGCCGGCGTCCTTCCTGCGGCGGCAACTGCTCGCCGAGAATCTCGTCCTGTCGGTCCTCGGTGGCGTCCTCGGGCTCGGAATCGCCGTGTCGGGTCTCACGCTGCTGATCAAATACACCGCGCGGTTCACGGCTCGCACGGGCGAGATCGGGTTGGACGGCCGCGTGCTCGCGTTCACGCTCCTCGTCGCGACCGGGATGGCGCTGCTCTTCGCGTGGGCGCCGCGCTTGACGTTCCTGAGCGATCCGGTGCGCGCGATGCAGGCCGGCGGCGGACGCACGACCGGCGGACGCGGTCGCCGCCGCAGCCAGCGCGTGCTCGTCGTGAGTCAGCTCGCCGCATCGTTCATGCTGTTAATCGGCGCCGGCCTCCTCACGCGCAGCCTGTTGCGGCTCTACGCGGTGAATCCTGGCTTTGAGCTTGGCACCGTCCTCAGCCTGCAGGCGCCGAATTTCGACACGACGCAGACGCAGGATCGACTGCGCTACTTCTCGACCGCGATGGTCGATCGCGTCAAGGCCGACGGCGCGGTGAAGAACGCGGCGATCGCGTCGGCGGCGCCGCTTGCGGGATCGTTCGCGCAGCAGCGCGAGTTCCAGATCGACGGTGGCGACGCCGATGCCGTCGGCTCCGGTCCCCGCACCGTCACGCGTGTCGTCAACGGCACGTACTTCGACACGATCGGCGAGCCGCTCAAGTCGGGACGGTCATTCCTGGACAGCGACACGGCCAAGTCGCAGCCCGTGATCATCCTGAGCGAGTCGATGGCGAAGTACTACTTCAAGGGCGGCGATCCGATCGGCCGGCACATCAGCTGGAAAACGACGAACTTCATCACCGGCGCGACGGCCTGGACGAAGCCGGCGGAGATCGTCGGCATCGCCGCCGACTCGCGCGCCGACGGCATCGACCAGCCGCCGATGCACACGATGTTCCTGCCCGACACGCAGAACGCGCCGCCGTCGACACTGCTCGTCAGGACCGCGGGGACGACGACCGGGCTCGCGCCGCACATCATCGAAACGATCCGGGCGCTCGATCCCAACCGGCCGATCGATCACGTGCAGACGCTCGAGGAGATCCGCGACGAAACGATCGCGCCGCAACGGCTCAACGCGACGTTGATTGGATTGTTCGCGCTGCTCGCGCTCGCAATCGCGACAGTCGGCGTGGCCGGAGTGCTGGCGTTTTCAGTGAGTCAGCGGACGAACGAGCTCGGCATCCGCGTCGCGCTCGGCGCCGAGCGCAGCACGATCCTGCGGATGATCCTCGGCGAAGGCGCGGTGATGGGCGTCATCGGGCTTGCGATTGGCGGCGTGCTCGCGATCCCGCTGTCGAGGCTGATGAGCGGCCTGCTGTTCGACATCGAGCCCGCGGATCCGCCGACGATCGCAATCTCGGCCGTCGTCCTGCTCGTCGTCGCCATCGGCGCAGCAATGGTACCGGCGCGCCGCGCTACGACGGTCGACCCTATGGTGGCGCTGCGCGGCGAATAGCTCTGTAATGCGGATTGAGGATTGCGGATTGCGGATTTATTAGTCGAAAATAAATCCGCAATCCTCAATCCGCAATCCGCATTACAAGGATCACTCTTCCCTGTCGAAGACCACATTTTTGGCGCTCAGATTGGGCGCCGCCGTCCGGCCCGCGAGCATCCACGCGAACGACTGAATGGAGGGCGTACCGCCGAACTCGCCGCTGTTCCACCACGCGAGTTGCACACGCGCAAGGTCCGGCAGCGCGAAGCCGAGTAGATCCTCGATCTCGCTGAACGTCAGGACGACGCGATTCGCGTAGCGATCGCGCAGGTACTTGTGCAGCAGTTGGTACTTGCCGGCGACGGGACGTTCTTCGCTCACGACCGGCGCCGCGCGAGCGGGCGCGCGTTTCGGCGTCACACCGCGAGCAAACAGCCAATCGAGGATCGCCACCTGACGCAGCGTAGCGTTGGCCCCCGCTCCAGTGTGTGCCCGATTGCACAGCGGCGTTCCCCACTCGCCGACATACTTCGCGGCGAGGTACTGCTCATGCCGCTCATGCCGACTGCCAACACTCCCGAATTCGATGCTCGCTGGGCGGCCTGGGTCGCTCGGGGCCTCGTGCACGAACAGCGCGCGCGTCGCCGGTTCGTGAAAGGCGCGGCGGTGATCGCCGCGGTCGCGGCGATCGTGTATCTAATCGTCCGCTGAGCTCAGCGCCGCTCGCTGTGCGACTGGGCGTGGCGGTGTTCCGAGAGCCATTGCTGGCTCACGAGCCCCAGATCGTCTAGCCGCCCGCGAGAGATCGATCGCCGGAAGGCGATGGCGATCGCGCCGAGGATCGCCAGGGCGCCGAGCATCCACACCGATTCCATCAACGATCTCCTCTTCGCTGCACGTGCCGGATCGTTGCACGCCTTCCGCCCGGAGGTCTGTGCGATCCAGCACAGGCCGCCGCGCGGCGAGCAGCTAAGGTGTGACCTTCGGCATACGTAACGTCACAGAAGGACGGTGGAAGAATGAAGTTGATTATCGCGACGGCGGTTGCGGCCGCAGTGTCGCTCACGACAGTCACGGCGGCAGACAACACCGTGGCCAAGCGACTCGACGATGCGGCGGTTGTGTTTTCGGAAGTCATGGATACGCCCGACAAGGGCATTCCGCAGGAACTGCTCGAAAAGGCGCACTGCATCGTCATCGTCCCGGACCTGAAGACGGCGGCGTTCGTCGTCGGCGGGAAGTACGGCAAGGGATATCTCTCGTGCAGACGGCAGAAGGGCACGGGATGGTCGGCGCCGGGCACGGTCCGCATCGAGGGCGGCAGCGTCGGGTTCCAGATCGGCGCTTCGTCCACGGACCTGATCATGTTGATCATGAGCGAGCGTGGAGCGGACAAGCTGCTCGCGAGCAAGTTCACGATCGGCGCGGAAGGCTCGGCGGCAGCGGGCCCGGTGGGACGCACGGTGACGGCGCAGACGGACGCGCAGATGCGTGCGGACATCCTGTCGTGGTCGCGATCGCAGGGGTTGTTTGCCGGTGTCGCCATCGAAGGCGCGACGCTGCGCGAGGATCTCGACGACAACGCCGCGCTTTACGGGAAGAAGCTGGAGAACCGGAAGATCGTCATGACCGGCGTGCACGCGCCGAAGGCGGCCGACAAGCTGCTCGGGCTGCTGAACCGGTACTCGTCGAAGGAGCGCACGAACTAGTCAGGTGCGCCTGAGACTTCTCTCCGGAGCCCTCGTCCTCGCGGTGCTATGTGTACCGCGAGCGGCGACGGCCTATTCGGTCCTCGCGCACGAGGCCAACGTCGACGCGCTGTGGGACAGCGCGATCGCGCCGATGCTGCGCGCGCGCTTCCCATCGGCGACGCCCGAACAGATCCTCGCGGCCCGCGCCTACGCCTACGGCGGATGCGTCATCCAGGACCTCGGTTATTACCCCTTCGGCAGCCGGTTCTTCAGCAACCTGCTCCACTACGTGCGCACCGGCGACTTCATCGAGGCGCTGCTTCGCGACGCGCAGGACATCGACGAATACGCCTTCGCGCTCGGCGCCCTCGGTCACTACGCGGCGGACACCGACGGCCATCCCATGGCCACCAACCCAGCCGTCGCGCTGATGTATCCCAAGCTCCGGAAACAGTTCGGCAACCGCGTCACCTACGCGCAATCGCCCAAGAGCCACGTGATGGTGGAGTTCTCCTTCGACGTCGTGCAGGTCGCCGCGGCGGCGTATGCGCCCGAGGCGTATCACAGCTTCATCGGCTTTCAGGTGGCCAAGCCGCTTCTCGAGCGCGCATTCATCGAGACGTACGGTCTGCAGATGAAAGACGTCTTCTTCAAGGAGGATCTGGCGATCGGCACGTACCGCCATGCGATCGGGACGACGATTCCGGAGATGACGAAGGTGGCGTGGGGCAAGAAGCGCGACGAAATCAGGAAGGTCATTCCAGGAGCACGGAAGAAGACGTTCGTCTTCAACCTGAAACGCCGGCAGTACGACAAAGAGTTCGGCGCCGACTACGAAAAGCCGCACGGGTTCGCGCGGTTCCTCGGGTTCATCTACCGGCTGATCCCGAAGGTCGGACCGTTTCGCGCCTTCAGTTTTTCGGTGCCGACGCCTGAAGCGGAACGCCTGTTCCTGGACAGTTTCACGACAACGAGGGAGCGCTACCGGCAGTCGCTCGCGGCGCTGAGCGCCACGCATCTGGATCTCGCGAACACCGATTTCGATACCGGTCAACCGACCGCGCGCGGCGAGTACTCGCTCGCCGACGAAACCTACGACGAACTGCTGGGGAAGCTCGCGGACGGGGCATTCGCCAACGTGTCGCCGAGCCTACGGTCGAATCTCGTCGCCTATTACGGCAACACCGGCTCGCCGACGATCCGGAAACAGCTCGCGCTGCTCGCCGCGCGCTGACGCCGCCACGTGAGGAGCATGCACAGCGGCGGCACGACGCATACCGCCGCCAGCAGCTCGCCATTGGCCAGCGTCACCGCGGATCCTGACACGACGTGCCACGCTCCAAGCGTCAACATCGACATGCACCAGATCGCAACGGCGCGCGCGTGAGAGAACGTTCGTTCGGATTTCAATTGCCCGTCTCCCGTCTTTTGCGCAGGGCTGCGTAGCCGGCCAGCGCGACGAGGCCGCTCAGCGCCATCAACGCCCATTGCGGAAGCGTGGGCACGGCAGCGGTGCCGATGCCGAACAGGAACGTGGTGCTGGTCGCGCAGCTCGACGCGGTTGGATCGGTCACCGTCTCCGTAATCGTCGTTACACCCGTGCGTCCGCCCCCGCCGCTGAGCGTCAGCACGCGCGCGCCGCCGACGCCGTTTGTGACCACCATCAGGTTCGACGGCACGAGCACCGGGTCAGAACTCGTCGTCGACACCGTCAACGACCCAGGCGTGACGCCGCCGCCAATCGTGAAGTTCACCGCCACGGTTCCGTCCACGGGAACGGTCTGATTCGCGATCGACGTAATCGTGGGCGGCGTCGTGCACGCGGCGAGGGCGGCCGGAACCACGATCGTGTAGGCCGCGCTGCCGAAACACGCATTGGTGTCTGTGGCGCGGACGGTAAAGGTCGCTGTACCAGCGACGCTCGGCGATCCGGCGAACAGGCCCGCCGACGTGAGGGCGAGACCGACCGGAACGGCTCCCGACGTCACGGTGAAGACGTATGGCCCCGCACCGCCGCCAGCCGCCATCACCGTCGTGTATCCGGTCACCAGCGCTCCGTTTGGCAGCGTGCTCGGCGACAGCGTAATCGTGGGACACGGCGCGACGGCCGCCAATATGACCATCGAATATGCGGTGGCTACGAAGCACCCGGCGCCGTCAGTTCCGCGAATGGTGAACGGGAACGTTCCGGCGGCGGTGGGCGTGCCTGCGAGCACGCCGGCCGCGGACAGCGTAAGGCCAGCCGGAAGCGGTCCGGTCGTGGTGAACGTGTACGGCGTCGTTCCGCCCGATGCCGAGATGGTCTGCGTCGAGTCGACGCCGACGCGTCCCTTGAGCAGTGCCGCCGGCAGCATCGTAATCGTCGGACAGACCGGCGGCGCGACGAAGACGGTGCACGTCGCGGTAACCGTGTTCGTGTCCAGCGTCACGGCGCCGTTGCGCGCCAGGGCGCGACCCGTCAAGCTTGCGCCCGTGGTCTCGGTAATGCTCGTCAGCGCCAGGATATTTCCCGCGAACGCGGTGGACGTGCCGAGGGTTGCCGAGCTGCCCACCTGCCAGAACACGTTGCAGACCGACCCTTGATTGATCATCAGCACCGACGAGCCGCTCGCCGTCGTCAGCGTGCTGCCGATCTTGAAGATGAAGACCGCGTTGCCGTTGCCCTGCGCATTGAGCGTCAGCGTTCCTGTCAATTGAGCCGCAGCGGAAAAACAGTAGACGCCTGCGGTCAATGTCTTGCCACCCAGATCCTGCCCCGTCAAGTCTTGCGTGCACGGTTGCGCCGCCAGGTTGTTGTAGGCGGTGGTGACGGCGGTCTGCGCGGCCAGCGCGTTGGCGTCAGCGGCGTGTATCGTGCCGCCGACCACGATCCCAGGCGGGAATCCGGTCACGGCATTGCCCGGGCTGACCCCGAGGTCGCCGTTAATGGTGCTCGATCCGGTATTGGTCACCGTCGAACCGGCCAGAACCGCAAAACTCTGCGCGGCACCGAGAGACGGTGCTGTCTGGGCGAACGCCGCCGACGTACTAGCAAGGACCACAAGGAATCCGACGACGGCTGCGGAGCGTGAATGCATGCGGCGACTGTACTCGTCGAGACGACGCCGCACTGTTCAATATGGAACGGTGGCGATCGTGAGGCATCCGCTATCGTCACCACCGGATGGACTCCTACGCGCCGCCGGCGCTCTATTCGGTCGATCTCGCCGGATGCGTGCATCTCGCCGCACTCGGGCCTGACGCCATCACGGCCGCGTTTGACGCGGCGCTTCGCCGCGCGGGCGCGACGGTCGTCCATGGGCTTTCTCACGCGTTTCCAGGCGCTGGCCTGACGTGCGTGTTCATCCTCAGCGAATCGCACGCGGTTCTGCACACGTGGCCCGAAACCGGCACCGTCAACATCGACATCTTTTCCTGTTCGACACGGCTCAAGAGTCTCGAGGCGATCGACGAGTTGAGCCGATGCTTCGGCGCGTCGCACGTCAGCGTGCAGGAGATCGCTCGTGCCGACGGACACGGTCCGCAGCCCGACGGCCGTTAGCTTCGCATTGCGCGCCGTCGCATGGAGTCTCGCCTTCTTCGGCGTTCTCCGTCTGACCTGGATCGAAGCGCACATCCTGCTGCCGTTCAGCCGGCTGCAAGGCGTGGCGGCGACACGACTGGTCGGCACTTCCACGTTGCCCGTCGCAGTCACCCTGGCGTGCAGCGGCGCCGACGCGCTGGCGCTGTGCGTCGGAACCGTCCTCGCTTATCCCGTCTTGTGGCGAAAGCGCCTCGCAGGAGCTGTCGGCGGCGCGGCACTGATCCTCGGTCTCAACATCCTGCGGATCGGCACGCTCGGAAAGGCGGCGGCGTCGCCGGAATGGTTCAACGCGCTGCACATCTACGTCTGGCCGGCGGTGCTCACGCTGGCGATCGCCGGATACGTGTTTGCGTGGATGCTGCTCGCGGATCGGCGGCCGGCACCGAAGGAGCCGACGCGTCGGTTCGTGCTCTTCACCGTCGCGTTCCTTCTCGCCTTTACGGTCGCGGCGCCGCTGTACCTCGAAAGCGCGGCGGTGCTGACGGTGGCTGCCTTCGTCGCGCGCGCAGCAGCCGTGCTGCTTCGTGGCGTCGGCGTGAACGCGCACGCGACAGCGACCGTGCTGTGGACGCCGCGCGGCGGCTTCATGGTGACGCAGGAGTGCATTTCGACCCCGCTGATCCCGGTGTATCTCGCAGCCGTCTGCGCCTTTTCGATCACGTGGCGGCGGCTCGTCGTCGGTGCGCTCGCCGCTGCGCCGCTGTTCATCGCGCTCGGCATCGCCCGTCTGCTGGTGGTGGCGATTCCCGATGCGCTTCTCGCGTCACCACTCTTCCTGGTGCACGCGTTCTATCAACTGCTCCTCGGCGCCGTGGTCGTATTCCTCGCGGCGCTGTGGCGGCATGGGCGTCGATCGGCGGTGCCGCGGGCACTCGTCGGCATCGGTGTGGGCGTCCTGCTGGTCTATCTTCTCGGGCCGTCCTACACGCGCGTCGTCACCGCGCTCACCGGCGTGCCGATCGACGATCCTCAGGGCGCGATTGCGTTTCTCCCGGCATTCCAGATCGGTCTCTATCTCGCGTTGTGGGTTGCGGCATTTGTCGGCGTCGGCTGGACGCGGTTCGCCGCCGGGCTCGCCGCGCTCGAACTGACACAGATCGGCGGGCTGCTGGCCGTTCGTGCCATCAGCATGCACGGCGGCATGTTCGCGCACGTGCGCGACGTTCGCGGGTGGGCTGTCGCCGTCCCGCTGGCGATTGTGGTTGGACTGGCTCATCGTGTTCCGGCGCGCCGCTGACCTCCTGTCAGTGTCGGCCATGGCCGCGATCGTCGCGGCCGTCATCGCGGCGCCGGTGCTTCGCGCGCCGTCGGACCGTATCTTCGGGATGGACATCGTCGGACGTCATCACGATCCGTTTACCGTGATGGAGCAGTTCGCGCGCCCGATCGGCATCGGCATGTATTCGCAGCCGGTCACCGATATCGCCGGCGCGTTGATCGCGCGGATCGCCGGTGCCGTGGCGGCATACAACTGGTTGGTCCTCCTCAGCTTTCCGTTCGCGGCCGCCGCGACGTACGCGCTCGCGCGTCATCTTGCGCTGGCGCCGACGGGCGCACGAGTCGCCGCGATGGCCTACGCATTCGCGCCGTTCCATCTCGCGCAGGCCGCCTATCACCCACACGTCGCGCAGACGCAATGGATCCCGCTGTATCTCCTCGCGCTGTGGCGATGCCTGGATGACGCGACGCCTGTCGCCATCGCGTTTCTCGTGGTCGCGACGGCGACCGTCACGCTTTCCAATTTTTACGGCGGCATGATCGCCGCGGTGATCACACCGGTCGCTGCCGCCGCGTACTGGCTCGTCATGGATCCCACACAGCGACGGTCAATGCGAAGTCTGGCCGTCACCCTCTCGGTTCTCGCGCTCATGGCCGCTGCAGGACTCGCGTACGTGTGGTACGCGGCACATGCGGTCGCCACGAACCGCATGGCGTTCGCATTCCCTCGCGACGACCTGTTTCGGTACAGCGCGAAATGGTGGAGCTACCTCGTTCCGCCGATCGAGCATCCCCTCCTCGGCGCGCCTGCGCGTCGCCTCTGGACGGCGGCGGGCGTGCGCGAGGGGTTGCTCGAACACCAGGTCAGCCTCGGTTGGAGCATTGTTGCCCTCGGCGGGATCGCAATCGTTCGGTGGGCGGGCCGCGATCGCGAAACGGCATCGCTGGCTCGAGTGCCGGCGATCGTCCTCGTCGCCATCACCGCACTCGTCTGCTCGCTGTCACCGGAGCGGATCATCGACGGCGTCACGCTCGTGCGCCCGTCCGCGCTTCTGTATCACGTCGTGCCGATGTTTCGATCGTACGCGCGCTTCGGCGTCGTCGTGCAGTTGATGGCGGCGCTGCTGGCGGGCATCGGCGTCGATGCCCTTCGACGATCGGCAACGCGGCGCGCACACATCGTCGCTGCAGCACTCGTCATCCTCGCCATCGGCGAGTACGCGGTGTGGCCGCCGACCATGTGGCGCGACGTCCTGCCGACCGCCGCGCATCGCTGGGTCGTGCAACAGCCCGGGACGACGCGCGCGCTCGACTGCACGCCGTTCGATCAGGAATCCGAATCGGTGCAGTGGCTGACCAACGATCGGATCGCGCTGCTCGGGGGTCCGGTCGAGAGTTGCACCGATGGAGAGCTCGCTCACAAGTTGGCGGCGCGCGGGTACTCCTATTTGATCGTGCGTCGCGCGAGCATCGACGGACGTTCGTTTGCCGACGATCGTGCACCGACCGGCATGTCGATCGTCGGCGGCTTTGCAGATGGACAAGTCCTCGCGGTGAACCCGCGCGAGCAGCGATGATGCCGCGCTCGGCCTACAACGACTTCTGGACCGACGTCGGCGATCGGTTCCCCGATCTGGCCGGCGCGGTCTCGACGCGCTATTACGCGGCGAACGAACGTCGGCTCTTCGCCGAGCACTTTCCGCCGCTCGCGGGGCTGACGATCCTCAAGACCGACCTGTGGGACGAGGCGAAGAACACACGCATCCTCGCGTGGGCGAGCGAGCAGGGCGCGCGCGCGTATGGCATCGACATTTCGGAGCCGACCGCGCGACAGGCACGCACGGCGTTCGACGCCGGCGCGCTGCAGGCGACCATCGCCGACGTGCGAAATCTGCCGTTTCAGGATGAGAGTTTCGACGCGGTCTACTCGATGGGGACGATCGAACACTTCGACGAAACCGCACAGGCCGTGGACGAGATCGCTCGCGTACTCAGACCCGGCGGCCGCGCGATTGTCGGCGTCCCGAACCGGCACGATCCATTTCTGCGACCGCTGTTTGCGACGATGCTCCAAGCGGTCGGGATGTACGGCTACGGGTACGAGAAGTCCTACTCGCGACGCGCGCTCAGAGAGATGCTCGAAGCCAGCGGTCTCGTCGTCGTCGCCGAGACAGCGATTCTGTTCATTCCCGGCTGGCTGCGGATGCTCGACCTCGCGTGTCATTCGTGGTGCCGTCCGCTCGCCGCGGTGACCGGCATGCTCGTGCGTCCGTTCATCCTCCTCGACCGGTACTTCCCCG
>DASREL010000074.1:0-6328 GCA_035652075.1 Vicinamibacterales bacterium | reverse complement strand
CTTGGCGATCGCGCAGACGAGGTGGCGGGATCGTCGGTCAAATCGATGATTGGGCATCCGCAAGGCGCCAGCGGCGCGGCGGGCATCGTGACGACCGCGCTCGCGATGACGCGCGGATTCCTGCCGCCGACGATCAATCATCGCGATCCCGATCCGGCGTGCGATCTCGACTTCATCCCGAATCAGGGCCGGCGCGCGGAGGTTGCCGCCGCGATGTGCAACTGTCTCGGCTTCGGGTCCAAGAACAGCGTCGTGGTGGTTGGGCGCGCATGACGTTCTGATCGTCGGCGCGGGGCCGGCCGGATCGATCGCCGGTCTCATCCTCGCGCGCGCCGGCGTCCGCGTCCGTCTCGCCGATCGCGCGACGTTTCCTCGCGACAAACTGTGCGGCGACACGATCAATCCCGGCGCGCTCGCGCGGCTGCGCGCGCTCGGCGTCAGCGACGAGATCGAACGTCGCGGGCTGCGCGTCGGCGGGATGATCGTCACCGGCGAACGCGGCGTCAGCGTCGAGGGACGCTATCCGCGCGGTCTCAGCGGCGTCGCGATCCTGCGCCGCGATCTGGATTCCATCCTGTTACAGCACGCCGTCAGCGCGGGGTGCGCGTTCGAGACGAACGTAAACGTCAGCGGTCCGCGCGTGGTTGACGGGCGGGTCATCGGCGTCAGCGTCGGTCCGGCGACGATCGCCGCGCCGGTCACGATCGCCGCCGACGGCCGCCGGTCCACGATCGCGTTCGGGTTGGGTCTGGCGCGACATCCGGTCCGCCCGCGGCGGTGGGCCATCGGCGCCTATTTCGACCGAGTCCGACTCGAGTCTGACCCGGGTCAGACTGGGGTCAGACTCGGGTCAGACTGGGGTCAGACCGGTGTCAGACTGGGGTCAGACTCGAGTCGGACTCTCGGGGAGATGCACGTGCGCAGAAATTGCTACATCGGCGTGGCGCCGGTAGGGCAAAACCTGACCAACGTCTGTCTCGTGCGACCGTCCCAGCCCGCGGACGCGGACCTGCGGGACCCTGCGGCGCTGCTGACGCGCGAACTGGCGCGGGACCCCTGGCTCGGTGACCGGTTCGCTGACGCGCGGATGATCGCGAAGCCGGTCGTCCTGGGACCGCTGGCTGTGGACGCCGTCCCGGGATCGTTTGACGGCCTGATCCTCGCCGGCGACGCGGCCGGCTTCGTCGATCCCATGACCGGTGACGGCTTGCGCTTCGCGATCCGCGGCGCGGAACTCGCCGCCGCCGCCGCCCTCGACGCGCTCGCGCACGGCTGGACCGGCGTCCACGCGCGGCTGGCCGCCGCACGCCGCGGCGAATTCAGCCGCAAGCAACAGTTCAACCGCGCGCTGCGCCGCCTCGTGGCCTCACCGCGCGCGATCGATCTCGCCGCGCTCGGCTCGCGCGTCGCGCCGTTCGTCATGCGCCGCGTCATCGCGCGGGCGGGCGACTGTGGGTGATCCCTTCGGGACGTTCGTGATCGTCGCGCTCTTCGTGATCTTCGTGGTTTATCTCCCAATGCTCCTCGAAGCGCGCCGTGCGTGGACCAACGAACGCGCGCAGCGAGCCAAAGGCGGCCTCGAGCCGTCTGAAGACATATATAAGGCGATCGCGATCGTGTATCCGTCCGCCTTCGCCGCCATGATCCTCGAAGGCCTCGTCCGCGGAACTCCGAGCGTGAACGTCGCGATCGCCGGATTGACGGTGTTCGTTTTCGCCAAGCTGCTGAAGTGGTGGGCGATTGCGACGCTGGGGCAGAACTGGACGTTCCGCGTGATTGTCGTGCCGGGCGGCACGAAAGTCACCGCCGGGCCCTATCGGTTCCTGCGCCACCCGAACTACGTCGCCGTCGTCGGCGAGCTCGCCGGCGTGGCGCTGATGACCGGCGCGATCGTCGCCGGCCCACTCGCGACGATCGTCTTCATTTGTTTATTACTCCGCCGAATTGCCGTCGAAGAGCGCGCGCTGGCCGAGCTCGAGCCCCACGGGCGCGGCCTATAATACAAACGTCTATGCCTGTTTCGCGTCTCGGATTGCTCGCAGGCGCGCTGACGTTTCTCGCGCTGCCCACCGTCGGCACCGCGCAGGCGCCGCGTCGGCCGGCCACGCCGCTCCAGCTCGCGACCCGCGCCCTCGTCGAGGGGCGCTACAGCGAGATCGATGCGCTCACCGACAAGCTCGATCAAAAGGATCCGAACGTCGCCGCGCTGCGCGCGCGCGCGTTGATCGCGCGCGGCAAGTACGAGGACGCCGAAGCGCTGCTGCGGCCCGTGGCCGCCAAGGCGCCGACGAGCGAAGCGGCGCTGCAACTCGGGCTGCTCGACAAAATGCTCGGACGCGACGCCACGCAGATGCTCGGCCGCGTGTCGACGTTGTCGGACACGAGCGACGATCCGATCGAAGTGGCGCGCGCCGCACGCGCCCTGCGCGGTCTCGGCCGGTTCCAGGAAGCAAACGCCGCCTATCGCGACGCGACGACCGCCGCGCCGATCAATCCCGAGATTCAATCGGCCTGGGGCGAACTGTTCCTCGAGAAATACAACAAGACAGACGCGCTGAAGTCGTTTCAGATGGCGCTGCAGATCGATCAGAAGTACGCCCCGGCGATGCTCGGTGCGGCCGAAACGCTCGCCGATGAAAATCCGCCGCAGGCGGTGATGTTCGCGAAGCGCGCGCTCGAAGTGAACCCGTCGTACGTCGATGCGGATGTCTTTCTCGCGGAACAGGCGGCCGACGCCGACAAGCACGACGAAGCGCGGGACTACGTGAAGAAGGCGCTCGAGGTGAACCCGCGCAGTCTCGAAGCGCACTCGCTTCTTGCCGCGCTTGCCTACGTCGAGGACAACACCGCTGAATACGAATCCGAGATCGCGAAGGCGACGGCGATCAACCCGTCGTACGGCGAAGCCTATCGCGTCGTGGCCGAACGTGCCGCGCACAAGTATCGCTTCGACGAAGCGGTGACATTGGCGCGAAAGGGCATCTCGATCGATCCGAAGAACGCGCGTGCGTACGCCGACCTTGGCATGGATCTCATGCGCACCGGCGACGAGGAAGCTGCGCGCGCCGCGATTGCCAAGTCGTTCGACCTCGATAACTTCGACGACAAGGTCCGCAACAACCTCGAGGTCGTCCTCGACAAGCTCGAGAAGTTCACGACCGTTCGCGACGGCGATCTGATCGTCCGCATGGACAAGGACGAAGCGCCGGTGCTCGCCGAGTACGCGATCCCGCTCGCGCACAAGGCGCTCGAGACCTTCTCGAAGCGCTACGAGTTCACGCCGAAGGGGCCGTTCCTCATCGAGATCTTCCCGAAGCACGACGACTTCGCCGTCCGCAATCTCGGCTTGCCCGGCGCGATCGGCGCGCTCGGCATCTGCTTCGGTCGCGTCGTCTCGCTCGATTCACCGCACGCACGTCCGCCCGGCGAGTTCCAGTGGGAAGCGACCCTCTGGCACGAGCTCGCGCACGTCGTGACGCTGCAGATGTCGAACATGCGCGTGCCGCGGTGGCTCACGGAAGGTTTGTCGGAGTACGAGGAGACGCGCGCGCATCCCGAGTGGCGCCGCGACATGGACACCGACTTTGCGGGGATGTTGAATCGCCACGAAGACATCAAGCTGAAAGACCTCAACGCGGCGTTTCAGAACCCGAAGCTGATCGGTGTTGCGTACTACCAGGGGTCGCTCCTCGTTGAGTACATGGTCAAGACGTTCGGTGACCGTGGAATTAACTCGTTGCTACGCGGGTACGGCCAGGGCCTCGACACCGATGCGGCGCTGAAACAGGCGCTCAACACCACCATGGCGGCGATGCAGACCGGCTTCGACCAGATGCTCGAGCAGAAGTTCGGCGACATGCGTCGTGCGATGGCGATTCCGGAAGGCGTCACCGATCTGTTGAAGACTCCGGTCGATCAGTTGAAGATGCTCGCCGATCAGCACCCGAAGAGCTTCCCGATCCAGCTCGTGCTTGGCCGTGCGCTGCGAAAAGCGGGGGACCTCGACGGCGCGATGCAGGCGTTCGAGCGCGCCGCGGCGCTCGTCCCCGGCGCGGCCGGCAAAGACAACCCGCACGAAGAAATGGCGGGCATCGCGCTCCAGAAAAAAGACGATGCGCGTTTCATCGCGGAGCTGACGACCGTCGTTCGCGTGGATCCGAATAACGTCGGCGCGGCGCGGCAGCTCGTCGGCGCGCTGCGGAAAGCGAACCCCGACGATGGGGCGAAGCTGTTGCCGGTGTATCAGCAGATTGCCGAGATCGATCCGTTCGATGCGGAGGCTCATACGTACCTCGGCCGTCACGCCTTGCAGCAGAACGATGCGGAGTCGGCGGCGCGCGAGTTCCGCGCGGTCATCGCGCTCGGCCCGGTGGACCGCGCCGCGGCATACACCGACCTCGCGGAGAGCTATTTCAAGAGCGGCAAGCGCGTCGAAGCGAAGAAGCAGACGCTCGCGGCGCTCGAGATAGCGCCGACGTACGAGCGAGCACAAGAATTGCTGTTGAAGCTCGTGGATAGATGACGATCCGCCGCCTCGTCCTCGTCGCCGCCGCGCTTCTGACGTTGATTCCGGTGCTGCAGCCGACGGTCGACGCGCAGTTGCCGTCCACGCCGGACGACCGGTATGCCGGCCTGCAGTGGCGGTTCGTCCGCATCAAGTACCACTACATCACCGAAGGGACGCACATCCAGCAGGATTTCTACGGCGAGCCGTGGTACATCGATGCGCCCGCCGCCGAGCAGAATCTGTCGCGACGCGTGAAGACGGCGACCGCCATTCAAGTCGAGGATCCGATCGTCCTGACGCTCGACGACCCGCGGCTGTTTCAGTATCCGTGGATTTACTTCGTCGAGCCCGGCAACTTGAAAATGCTGGACAGCGACGTCACGACGCTGCGCGAGTTTCTCTATCGCGGCGGCACCGCGACGTTTGACGATTTTCATGGCCCGTTCGAGTGGGCGAACCTCGAAAAAGAATTGAAGCGCGTGTTTCCCGACCGGCAGATCGTCGAGGTGCCGAAGGATCATCCGGTGTTCAGCTGTTTCTACAAGATCGATACCTATCCGCAGGTGGCGGGACTCGGATCGTTTCTCTCCGGCCGATCGTGGGAAAAAGGCGGTTACGTGTCGCACCTTCGCACGATCCTCGACGACACGGGCCGGCCGATGGTGTTTATCAACTTCAACACCGACATGGGCGACGGCTGGGAGTGGTCGAACGCGGAAGATTATCCGGGCTACATCAAGTACACCGCGATGGCCTACCGGATGGGCATCAACGAGATCGTTTACGCCCTCACGCATTAAGGATTACGACATGAACTCGCCGGTAACAACCGTCGGCGCCGAGCGCGTCGCTGAAGGCCGCGATCGCATTCTCGCCGAGCTGAGAAAAGTCATCGTCGGCCAGGACGAAGTCGTCGAGCAGGTGTTGATTGCGCTCTTCACCGGCGGACATTGCCTGATCACGGGCGTCCCGGGTCTCGCGAAGACGCTGCTGATCAAAACGCTGTCCGACATCCTCGATCTCGACTTCAAGCGGATTCAGTTCACGCCCGACTTGATGCCGTCCGACATCACCGGCACCGAGATCCTCGACGAAGAGCAGGGGACGCGGCGGCTGCGTTTCGTAAAGGGCCCGATCTTCGCGCAGATCATCCTCGCCGACGAGATCAACCGGACGCCGCCGAAAACGCAGGCGGCGCTGCTCGAAGCGATGCAGGAATATCACGTCACCGCGTCGGGACGGACGTATCCGCTCGAGAAGCCGTTCTTCGTCCTCGCGACGCAGAACCCGATCGAGCTCGAAGGCACGTATCCGCTGCCCGAAGCGCAACTCGACCGCTTCATGTTCAACATCGTCATCCGGTACCTGAAAGAGGATGACGAGGTCACCGTCGTGACGCAGACGACGGGGACGGATCGAGGCGAGCCGGCGCGGGTGCTGAACGGCGAGGACATCCTGCAGTTTCAGGATCTCGCGCGCCAGGTGGTCATCGCCGACGAGATCGCGCGTTACACCGTGCGTCTCGTCAGCGCGTCGCGGCCCGACGGCGAGAACACGCCGGAGTTCGTCCAGAAGTGGGTGAAGTGGGGCGCGGGCCTGCGCGGATCGCAAGCGCTCGTCCGCGGCGCGAAAGCGCGCGCGTTGATGCAGGGCCGCTATCACGTGTCGGTGAAGGACATTCAGGCGCTCGCGAAGCCGATCCTGCGTCACCGCATCATGACGAACTTCTACGCCGAGTCCGAGCGCATCAGTTCGGACAACATCATCGATCGTCTGATCGAGTCCGTGCCGATGCCGAAAAGCGGCCTCTGAACTCTGAAA
>DASREL010000073.1:0-6268 GCA_035652075.1 Vicinamibacterales bacterium | reverse complement strand
CGAACTCGAAGACACCGCGCCCGAAGCGGCGGCGGCCGACGGCAAGGGCCACATCTTCGTCAACAACGAAGGCAAGCACACGATTCAGGTGATCGACGTCAAGACGTGGAAGGCGACCGCGTCGTGGCCGCTCGCGCCGTGCGAAGGGCCGACCGGCATCGCGTACGACGCCGCGGCCAACCGCATTTTCTCCGGCTGCAACAAAACCTCGGTCGTCCTCGACGCGTCGACCGGGAAAGTCGTGGCGACGATCGCGAACGGCTCGCGCGTCGATGCGCTCGGGTGGGATCCTGGGAAGAAGCTGATCTACATCCCGAACGGCGCGGAAGGCAACGTCACCGTCGTGCACCAGGATTCGGCGGACGCGTACACGGTCGTCGCCACGGTTCCGACGTTCGCCGGCGCGAAGACGATCGCCGTCGACACGAAGTCGCACAACGTGTATCTGTTCCAGCCCGAACGCGGTCCAGTGCCGCCGCCACCGCCCGGAACGCCGCCGCCTGCCGCCGGCGCCGGACGCGGGCGCGGTCCGCAGGGACCGATCGTCGCGTCGTGGTTCATCAAGATCACGCCGTGATCACAACGTGTAGCGCGAGGCTTTCAGCCGAGCGTGCCGGAAACAGCGGCGCGGCGGTGCGCTCGCCTCACGCTCGCTATAGTCGTCAGAACTTCAGGCGTGCCGAGAATTGCAATTGCCGAGGCGCGCGCGAACTGACGGGTTGTGCGAAGAGCGGCGACCCCAGCGTGCCGACAAACGTCGCGTAGTTCACATGATTGGTGACGTTGAAGACGTCGACGCCGACGGTGAGCGCGCGGTCTTTCGTAAATTTGAGATCGCGCGAGACGCGAAGATCGAGGCTGGCGAAACCCGCGCCTTCGAGCGTATTTCTGGCGACCCCGATCGGTCGTGCGCGTCCGCGTCCGTTGTTGAAGATGTCCTGCCCAAGCAGTTCGGTGTACGGACCGGCCGAATTCATCGTCAGACTGACGCCGATGTCGACGATCGATCGCGGCGACAGCCGCCCGAAGAAGCCGAGCCGATGTCGGCGATCAAAATCTGCGCGGCCATACTCGCCCGACAAGTCGTAGTCGTTCGCGGGAAACCACGCAATGCCGTTCGTGTCGTTATACGCGCGGCTCAGCGCGTACTGCGCCTGACCAGTAAACCATTTCGCGAACCGGCCGCGCAGCGTCACCGAGAGCGAGTCGGTCTGCTGGCGGCCGTCCGATTCGATCTCGCGGACGACCGTGTAGGTCGGATCTGGTCGCGAGGCGTAGAGCGGCGGCAGCGGCGCGTTGATGTCACGTGACCGAAAGAGGTGATAGCCATGCGCGCCGGTGTACGTGATGGACAGCGTCGTCGCCTTTGAGAGCTGATGATCGACGCCGGCGCTGTACTGCAGCGTGCGCGGAATTTGGACGTCCGGCGCCAGCCGAACGATGCTCGGCGGCTCAGTCGTCGCGGTCGCGCTGACAAAGGGATCGGGATAGGACGGATTCGTGATCACCGCCTTCGTCAATCCGCCCGGCTGATAGTGGAGGAGATCGGCGATCGCGACCGGACCGCTGCGGTCGTTGAAGAACCCGGCGCCGACGCGGAACACGTTGGTCTTATTCTTTCCCGGCGCGTACGCCAGCGACATGCGCGGCGCAAAGTTATTGGTGTCGTGAAAATAGTTCTGCCAGTCGTAGCGCAGCCCGAGCGACAGCGTCACGCCGGGCTTCATCTGCCAGTCGTCCTTGACGTACGTGCCGACTTGCTTCTCGAGAAAGGCCAGATCGCCGTTGCCCTGCTGTTGAATGAACGCGTAGGGCTGGCCGGCGCCGTAGGCTGCGAGGCTCGCGAAGTAAAACGTGCCGCCAAAGTTCGTACGATCGTAGAAACCGCGGCGGCTCCAGTCGGGCAGTTGGAAACCGGTCTGCACGAGGTGCTGACCGGTCGTCCATGCCAGGCTGGCCGTCGACTGCATGTGCGTCTCCGTCCGCAGGAGATCGCCCTGGGCACCGCCGCCGGTGAAAGCGCCCGAGACGACGATGCCGCGGTCCGACGATACGCTCACCGTCGGCTCGCGTTCGTGGCCGACCAGGATCTGAAACTGGCCGAGCAACGTGGGACGAATGACCGTCTGTTGTGTGTAGGTGACCTGTTCCTCGCGATGCTCGAAGTTCGTGCCGGCGGTCGCGAGCGTCGTGCCGCCGACGCCTCGATTCGTGTTGCTCTCGTACTCGTAGTTCGGCCGGATCGAAATCGTCGTGGTGTCGCTTTTCAGGTGCGTGATGCTGCCGGCCAGCAGCGACTGCCGATTCGGCTGCGACGCCTGATCCTGGATGACGCCGTTCAAGCCGACCGCGTACACGAACGCTTGTTGATCCTCGACCTGATCATGGCCGGACAGTAAGAACGACGTCTTCGTGCCGCCGCCGACGGGTCCGCCCAGCACGCCTTCGACGATGTGCTTGCGGTCGGCGGGCTTGGTCGTCGCGAACGCATTGGCCGCGTCGAACATCGCGTCGCGAAAGAACACGTTCGCCTCGCCGTGGTACTCGGCGGAGCCCGGCTTGGTGAGGATCTCGATGCGCCCGCGTCCTGGACGCGCATACTCGGCGGAATACGGATCCTGATTAATCTTGATCTGTTGCACGGCTGAGGCGCTCACGCGCAGCGCGCTCACCTCCATGCCGTTGACGACGACGGTGGCGCCGGCGTTGCCGAGCGCGCCGGCGTCAAGAAACCGCGAGACGCTGGCAATCAAGTCCTGATCGAAGACCGGCAGGCTCTCGAGCATGTTCTGGTCGATCGTGACGGCGTCCGAATTCGACGTCGCGGTCGCGTTGACCTCCGGCGTCTGGTTGCTGACAGTGATCTCCTGCGTCACGTTCGCCAATGGCAGCGTGACGCGCACGGGCGAAGGGGCACGCGTGCCGACGGTGACGCGAACCGTCGTCGTCTGGAAGCCTTCGAACGCGACGCTCACGTCGTAGCGCCCTGGCGCGACGCCATCGAAGCGGAAGGTGCCGCTTCCGTCAGTCGTGGTCTTGAGCGCGAGTTTCGACGCGGCCAGGAGCTCCACATCGGCGCTGGGCAGAACGGCGCCCGTCGCGTCGACGGCAATGCCCGTCACCGGTTGTCCCGCCGGACGTGTCTGAGCCGCTGCAACGGACGCGCAGATAAGGAACGCGGCTAGCAGCGCGCTAGCGCTTGACCGGCGTGCCGCGTTCATCAACGGTGACCTCGGATTTCTTGCCGTTCTTCTGGACGAGGGCTTCGTACGTGATCCGCGACCCTTTAGTGGCCCTCTCAATCCGCAGGATGCGCCCGCGCGCGTCGAGCGCGGCCCGGACGGCTGCTGGCGCCGCGTCGATCGCGATCGGCTCTTCGACTTCGACAAGTTGTCCCGTGGCATCGAACAACAGATCACGGCCGAGGTCGGCGCGAACGGTTTCGGCTTCGTAGAACGTCTTGCCGTCTTCGGCCTCTTTCACCAAGCGCTTCAGCGTGGATCCGGCAATCTCTCGCTGGACGGACGCACGGACCACCGCGGGCAAGTCTTTCAAGGCAATCTGTCGTTCGGCGGAGGCACCAGAAGTCAGGAAGAACAGAAGAAGGCCCGCGAACGCCCACGGATGCCATCGTCTCATTCCGGAGTTCTACGGAAGGGGACATGAACACACGATGACAGCGTCGCGGGCCCTCCCAGTCGCTATTTCACGTCGATCCAGTTGAAGTTCCCGACGGCGCCGTTGGTGCCGTTGGTGTCCATCACGAGCCGAAGGACATGCGGTCCTGCCGTCAGGGCGACGCCGGTTCTCGTCACGGTCGTCCACGACTGCCATCCGCCCGTGTTGGGAATGCGCATCGTGCCCGTGACGTTGACGCCATCGACTTCCAGATGGAAGGTCCCGCCAGTGCCTTTCGATGCGACGCGGAAGCTCACCGCGTACCGCCGCGCGCTCGCGACCGTGACCGAGTACTTCAGCCACTCGCCTTTCACGGTCCACCCGAGGTCGCGGCCGCCGCCGGCGTCGGTCGTCGCCTGGAGGTCGACGCCGTCCGTGCGATACGTTTTTCCAGCATTGCCGCCGGTCGTGTCGTGGAAGGCGACGCCTTCGCCGCCCTTGTCGTAGTTCTCCGCCTGGATGCGACCGGGCAGTCCGATCGCGGTGCCCGAGTACGGACGCGAACCGCTCGGCGTGGTCACCGGTGGTTTAGCAACCGGTGGAGGCGGTGTCACCACCGGCGGTGGCATGACGACCGGCGGGTTCACCAGCGGTGGCGGCACAACCACGGGCGGAGGCGCCACGACCGGCGACGAGGCGCCATTGATGGCGGCCATCAGCTCGACGTAGTCGACGCCGATGTCTTTGCCGTCTGATCCCGCGTTGCGCGACAGCGACGTCGGCACGAGTCGATAGTCTCCGTTCGTGCGATCGGCGAAGTCCGCCAGCCACTGCGCGACGGCGGGGAAGTCGTTGCCCGTCGGATACAGCCTGGCGGCCGCTCCCGCGAACGTGTTGTGCGCGATCGTCGCGTTTGGCGTGAAATGATCGATCGCCGGCTGGCCCTGGCCGACGGCATCGCCGTAGATGGCCCAGGAGTTCTGCTTCAACAGGTTGTTGGTCAGCGTGAAGCCGGTAATCTGCACGCCGGTGGGCGTCGCGCCGCCGTAGAGGAACAGCGTGCTCGCACCGTCGTTGTCGACCGTGTTGTGATCGAAGGTGACGTTCTTCGGTCCCGCGCCGACGATGGCAAGGCGCGCCGGTCCGGCGGTGGAACTCGACGTATATTTCGCGCTGACGTCATACAACAGGTTATTGCGGACGATCACTGTATCCGTCTGCTGGCTGGGCGCGAGGTTGTCGTACCCGAGGATGTTGAAGCCCGACGACACGTGCCGGATGATGTTGTTCTGGAACGTGATGTTGCGCACGACGGTCCACGGCGCCGTGTTGCTCTGGTTGCGCGGGGTCACGACGATCGCCGATCCCTGCTGGCCGCCGACCCAATGGTTTTCGATGATGTTGCCCTCGACCACCGCGTTTTCGGCGTTCTTGAACTCGACGAGGTTCTTGACCGTCCAGCCTTGATTCATCCATGCCATTGGGCGCGAGATCAGGTTGTGCCGGATCGTGATGTCGCTCGGCACGAGGTTCGGCACGCTCGGATCGCTGCCCCCGAACATGATGTTTTCGCCGGCCGCTTCGAGATAGTTGTTCTCGACGAGGTACGGCCCCGGCCCGTTCCAGCCGCAGATCGCCTGCGTATCGACGTTCTTGCCTTTGAAGTCGGCGAAGTACGAGTTGAGGACTTGTGTGTCGCCGCTGTTGAGCGCGATGCCGCGTCGCTGACCGTTGGTCGGATCGCCATGCATGTACACGCGATCGACGATGAAATGCTGTGGCACTTGCACCAGCGTGTTCTGCTGCGACCCGGTCGCGCCTAATTCCACCAGGTCGGCGGTGGTCGTCCCCGGCTCCGGGAAGAACTCGAGGAACATCAGGCGCCAATGCGACGCGCCCGGCGCCGTCGCCAGCGCCGCACCGTTACTGTTGGACCGCAGTTTCGGCAGTTGCACCGCGTAATCGGGCGTGATGCGCTGCCCGTCTGCGGGGAGCGCCGAGTCCGGCGCCGCCGAGCGAATCGTGATATCCGCGCTGCCGTTCTTGACCGGCAGAATGAAGTTGCCGGTAAAGGTCGCGCCCGGTTGGAGCAGGATCGTGTCGCCAGGTTGCGCCGCATTGAGCGCTGCCTGCAGATCGCCACCAGCGCTCACTGTCAGTGTGGCCGCCGTCGCCGAAGTCGCCATCGTCGCGAGCGCCGCGCACACCACGCTTGTTCTAAAGCTCTTCACTAAAGCACCCCTTGGTTCTAAATCGCGAGTGCCCGAGCTAGGGCAAAGATGTGGCCCGAAAAACGCCGTGTCTCCTGACGTGACTGAAGCGTTCGGAGAGACTTACACGGCGATCACGGATTTCGCACAAATTGACCGGTTGATCGAAACGGCCGCGTTCGCATCACATACAGGAGGGAAATGCGGTGCACGTCGCCGGTTGAGGGATCGTGCTCACTGCCGTTACGTTTCTGTCGGCGCGATCACAATTTTCCGGTTGCCACGATAACGGCGGAGCAGCGAGAAACGGCCCTGGTTACGGATTCATTACGTCGGCGAATGCCGCTTGCATCAATGACATGACGCGTGCGGCTGCTCCTCGTTGAAGACGAACGTTCCACGGCGCGGATTCTCGCTAAAGGCTTGAGGGAACAGGCGTA
>DASREL010000072.1:0-10448 GCA_035652075.1 Vicinamibacterales bacterium | reverse complement strand
GCGGCTTCGCGGTCGCCGGCTGCGAGCCGAACGAGATGGGCATCGGACCGGTGTTCGCCGTCCCGAAGCTGCTGAAGCAGACGGGCAAGCAGGTCGCGGACATCGATCTGTGGGAACTCAACGAAGCGTTCGCGGTGCAGGTGATCTACTGTCGCGATCGCCTCGGGATTCCGGATGACCGGCTGAACGTCAACGGTGGCGCGATTGCCGTCGGTCACCCATACGGGATGTCCGGCGCCCGCCTCGTTGGTCACGCGTTGATCGAAGGCCGTCGCCGCGGCGCGAAGCACGTCGTGGTCACGATGTGCATCGGCGGCGGCATGGGCGCGGCCGGGCTGTTCGAGGTCGTGCTGTGATGTAGCGCAGCCCTTCAGAGCTGCTGCAGGCCTGAAGGCCTGCGCTACGACTGTCGTGTTACTTCGCCGTGACCTTGATCGGCGTCGTCGTCTGCTTTTCGCCGTCGGTCGCCGACAATTCGATCTGATACTCGCCGGCGGCGCTGAACTTCGCGCGCGTCTGCGCCGTTGACGCGCTCGAGAACGTCACGTCGCCGGGGCCGCTGATCTTCTTCCACGCGATCGTCACCTTGCTCCCGCGCGGCAGGCCGTCGTCTTCCACCATCCCGTTGATCGGCAAATCTTGCCCGACCGGCGCCGCGAGCGATTCGACCGGCTCGCCGAGCATGCTGATGACGTGCGCGATCGGCGCGCGATTGACGCACGTGTTTCTCGGCGCGTTGGCGACCTCCAATCCGGTGAGCACGCGCTTCTCGCTGTTCAACTCGAGCTCGTACAACGGATCGAGCGCCTTCGCGGTCGTCGTCGACGTCTTGCCGGCGAACGTCACCGTCCACTGCAGCTTCCCGTCGAACGTCGGGTCGACCACCATCACGCAGGAGAACCGATGGCGTCCCTTGACGAAGTGCACCGGCTGATTGCGGTCGCCCGGTGACGGCGAAAAGGCGTTGGCGCCGCCTGGCGGCACGTCGACGTCGATGTTGTTCTCGTTGAAATAACCAAACGCGACGACGAGCGCGTTCGGTTGACGGACGAAGCCGTCGTACTGCACGTAGAGCGGCGCGGTGGGCTGCGCCGTCAGCGTGATGGCCGAGAGCGCCACCAACGCCGCCGCGGAAAAGGTCTGAAATCGCACGGGGCTATTTTAGTCGGCGTTGGCTCGTCGCGCCGAGCGCCATCGCGAGGTTCTTCTGCGCGTCGGCAAAGTCCGGTTTGATGGCGAGCGCTTGTCGGAACTCGACGATCGCATCCGCAAGCTTGCCCTGCGAGGCGAGCGCGATGCCCAGGTTGTTGTGCGCTTCGACCATCGTCGGATCGATGCGCAGCGTCGCTCGAAACTCGCGTTCGGCGTCGGCGAACCGGCTCGCTTCGAGCTCAGTGCCGCCGAGGTCGTAGTGGAGTCCGGCCAGATTTCGCTTCGCCAGCGGAGACTGCGGATCGAGCGTCAGCGCCGTTTCGAACTCGCGGATTGCATCGGCGGTGCGTCCTGCGGCCGCGAACGCGATGCCGAGATTGTTGTGGACGTCGGCGGCCGCCGGTTCTTCGCTGGCGGCCTTCTCGAAGTGTTCCGCAGCGGCTTCCGGCTGCCCCTCGTCGAGCAGCAGGTTGGCGAGGTTGTAGTGGGCCGCGGCGAAGTCCGGCTGCAGTTGCAGTGCGCGTTCGTACGCGGCGACCGATTCCGTGAATTGCTTCTTGGCCCGCAGCGCGGTGGCGAGATTGCTGTGCGCCGGCGCGTAGTCGGGCCGTTCCGCAATCGCGCGACGATAGTGATCGATCGCGTCGTCGACGCGCTGTGCGCTCTGCAGCGCGACACCAAGGTTCGTCTCGGTGACCGCGCGCATCTCCTGCGCGGACGCGACGGGCCAGTTGCAGAAGATGGCGACGAAAACTGCCACAGTGATCGGGATTCGGGATTCGGGCTTCGGGATTCGGCGGAACGATGCTGCGGCGACCGCGGCGAACGGGATCAGCAACGGGACCAGCGGATAACGATAGCGGGCGAAGACGTAGAACACCACGACGCTGACGGCGTACGTCGCGATCAAAACGTACACGATCCACAACCGATCGCGATCGCGCCACGTGAGGAACAACCCGATCACCGCGAGCGGCACGAGGACGCCGAAGTGGCCGACCGGTCCGAGCACCTTCAGCGGCAGCGACCAGTCCGCGTGCGTCGACTGGTCTTCGGTGTCGACCATCTCCGTCGCGTTCCACAGCAGGACGATCTTTCGTCCCAGCAGCCGCAGCCACGCCGCCGGCTGTCCGGCCATGAAGTCGAAGGCGCGGTCGGTCCAGTAGCTCGACACCTCGCCGGGCGTCAGCGAGCGGTGCAGCGCGCGCTCGGCGAGTTCGGTCGCGTCCTGCCGCTCGAACTCCGGCGCGCCGCGACCGTATCGCAGCGACTGATAGCTGCCGTCCGCGCCCGGATGGTTGCCGATGTACAGGTTCGGACCGAACTGCGACGTGGTGATGTAGAACCCGCCGCCGATGACGCTGTTTCTGATCGCGACCGGCGCAACCACCATCGCCACGCCGAGCGCGAAGGCCGCGACGCCGTTCACGCGCGATCGGACGAACGCCCACACCGCGAGCACGACGACGAACACGAGCGCGTTCTCGCGCGTCAGCGAGAGCGCGCCGATGGCGAGGCCTAAGCACAACCACAACGTTAAGCGCTGAACTCGCAGAATCCGCTGAGGCCTCTTTGGTTCTGCGGGCTCGGCGTGTTCTGCGCTGGTTGTCGTGAGTGCGGCGACGAAGTAGAGCGCGAGGCAGACGAAGAACACGTCGAGGACCGACTTCTGCAGGAGCCCGTCGAAAAAGATCGCCGGCGCGTACAGCGCGAGCATCAGGCCGGCGACGAGTCCGACCGTCCGCGAGAACAGACGCGTGGCGGCCGCGCTCAGCAGCGCGCACGAACCGGATCCGATGATCGCTTGCGCGACGCGGGCCGCGACGAGGCTGTGGCCGAAGAGCTTGTAGACGACGCCGAGGAAGTACGGGTAGAGCGGCGCCTGATAGAAAACGTCGCGACCGATCCAGTCACCGGCCGCGATGCGCTGCGCCCACTCGTCGTACCCATGCGCGTCGCCGAGGAGGACGTCGAAAAAAGGCGCGCGCCGGATCTGCCACACGTGCAGCAGCCGAACCGTGAGCGCGATGAGAAAGACGCCGAGCGGAGCCAACGCGCTATGCTAACGCACACGTGGTCGGCCTCCTTCTTGCCGCAGCGCTGACGTTCAACGCCGACATCGCGCCGATTCTTCAGACGCGTTGCGTCACGTGTCATCGGCCGGGCGAGATCGGTCCGTTCAGCCTGGTCACGTACAACGACGTCAAACAGCGGTTGACGCAGATCAAAATCGTCACGGCGCGCCGCATCATGCCGCCCTGGAAACCGGAGCCAGGCAAAGGCGACTTCGAAGGCGAACGTCGTCTGACCGATCGCGAACTCGCGACGATCCAAGACTGGATCGCCGCTGGGGCGCCCGAAGGCATTCAACAATCGCCCCAATCAATCCGCAATCCGCAATCCTCAATCCGCAATGACGCGTGGCAGCTGGGAACGCCCGATCTTGTCGTGTCGATGCCGACGGCCTACACGGTGCCGGCCGGGGGCGGCGACGTGTTCCGTACGTTCGTGCTGCCGATCCCCACTGCGACGGCGCGATTCGTCAAAGCGATCGAGTTTCGTCCCGGCAACGCGCGCGTGGTGCATCACGTCAACATCGGCGTCGACCGCACCGGTTCGTCGCGGCGCCTCGACGACAAGGATCCCGAGCCTGGGTACGTCGGCGGCATGGTGCCCGATGCGCGATATCCGGAAGGGCAGTTGCTCGGGTGGACGCCGGGGCAGGTGCCGCATCCCGCGCCGCCAGGCATGTCGTGGCGCCTCGAGCCGCACAGCGATCTCGTGCTGCAACTGCACCTGCAGCCAACCGGCAAGCCCGAGCCGCTGCAGGTCAGCGTTGGCTTCTACTTCACCGACGATCCGCCGACGCGGACGCCGCTCGGTCTTCGACTCGGCAGCGAGACGATCGACATCCCCGCCGGCGATCGCGAGTACCTCGTCCGCGATCGGTATGTGCTGCCCGTCGATGTCGAAGTGATCGCCGTCCAGCCACACGCGCACAACCTCGCGCGCCGCATGGAGGCCGAGGCGACGCTTCCCGACGGGACCATCCGCCCGCTGATTTCGATTGCCGAGTGGGATTTCCGATGGCAGGACGTCTATCGCTACGCGCACTCGTTCGTGTTGCCGAAGGGGACGACGATTGCGATGCGGTATACGTACGACAACAGCGACGACAACGTTCGCAACCCGCATCGGCCGCCGGCGCGCGTCGTGTGGGGTCAGAACACCAGCGACGAGATGGGCGATTTCTGGATCCAGGTCGTTCCGGTCCGCGAGAGCGACGCCGCTGTCCTGCGCGCCGACTTCCGCCGCAAGGCTCACGCAGAAGATCTCGCTGCCTACACCAAACTGCTGCGCGAGGACCCCGGCAACCCGCTGCGTCACGATGCGGTTGGCGATCTCTATCTCGAAGACGGTCGCTACGACGAGGCGATCGCCGAGTATCGCGCGTCGGTCGCCCTCAACGGCGATTCCGCGGTCACGCAGTACAACCTGGGCTACGCGCTCTCGATCCGCGGCCGGCGCGACGAGGCGATCGCCGCCTTCGAGCGGGCGCTGCAACTCGATCCCGACTACGCGCAGGCGCACAACAATCTCGGTGCGATGCTCGCGCTCGCGGGGCGGACGGCCGACGCGCGGCGTCACTACGAGCGCGCGATCGCGCTTCGCCCGGACAATCTGGACGCGCACCTCAATCTGGCGCAACTGCTCTCGCAGGCCGGCGAGTCGGCCGATGCGCTCGCGCAGTTTCGCGCCGCGCTGGCAATCAAGGCCGACCACCCGGCGGCGCTGGCCGGGATAGCGTGGATTCTGGCCACGGCGGCTGATTCGTCGTTACGAAATGCTGACAACGCGGTCCGGTTCGCCGAACGCGCCGCCGACGCGACCGAGCATCGCGACCTCTCCGTGCTCGACGCGCTGGCTGCCGCCTATGCAGCCGCGGGCCGTTTTGACGACGCCGTCCGCATCGTCGAAGACAGTATCAATTTCGCGACAGCGGCGAATTTCGACGCGCTCCTTCCGCAACTGCGCAGCCGGCTCAACCTCTACAAACAGCGGAAACCCTATACACAATCCAAGTTTTTGTAATTTGTATCACCTCCGGTAATACGCGATTACAAATTCACGTTGACTGTGTGCCAGCGCAGGCTTAGCGTGTGCGGATTAAGACAAGTTGGGTCTTCAACGTTCGAGGAGGAGAAGGCATGACGAGTAGCCGAATCGTGCGATCGGCGTTGGTGATTGCGGCGTTACTGCTGCTACCCACCGCCGCCCGCGCGCAGAGTGCGTTTGCCGGCGTCGTGAAAGACGCGACGGGCGCCGTGCTGCCAGGTGTCACGGTCGAAGCAGCCAGCCCCGTGCTGATCGAGCAGTCGCGCTCGGTCGTGACCGACGCGAATGGCGCGTACAAGATCGAGAACCTTCGTCCAGGCGTGTACACGCTGACGTTCAGCTTGCCCGGATTCTCGAGCGTCAAGCGCGAGGCGGTCGAACTCCAGTCGAACTTCACCGCGACGATCAACGCCGACATGAAAGTCGGCGCGGTCGAAGAGACGGTGACGGTCGCCGGCTCGTCGCCGGTCGTCGACGTCCAGACGAACACCAAGGCGCAGGTCCTGAACCGCGAAGTGCTCGACGCCGTTCCGTCGGCGCACACCATTCAGTCGCTCGGTCAGTTGGTCACCGGCGTGACGTTGACGGCGCCTGACGTCGGCGGATCGCAGGCGATGCAGCAGACCTACTTCACGGTGCACGGCCTCGGCGCCGCGCAGACGTCGGTCCTCGTCGACGGCATGATCATCAATGGTCTGCAGGGCGACGGCGCGATTCAGACGTACTTCAACGAAGGCACCAACCAGGAAATGGTCTACCAGACGGGCGGCGGCAACGTCGACTCCCCGACTGGCGGCGTCAAGATCAACATGATTCCGAAAGAGGGCGGCAACCGCGTCAGCGGATCGCTCTTCCAGGGCTACGAGACCGACAAGGCGCAGTCGAGCAACATGACCGACTTCCTGTCGAGTCACGGCGTCACGTCGCTCGACAAGATCGGCACCTACAGCGACACCGACTTCACGCTCGGCGGGCCGATCAAGAAGGATCAAGTGTGGGCGTTCGGATCGGTCCGCTTGTTCACGGTCAACAAGCCGATTGCGAGCACGATCGTGTCCGACGGCACGATCGCCGGCGCGCTGAACTGCCTCAAGGGCACCATTTCTTGCGCGCAGGGCGTCGACGAGCAGCACCAGTACAGCGGCCTCGCGCGTTTGACGTGGCAAATCAGCTCGAAGAACAAGCTATCTGCGTACATGGATCGGATTCACAAGGCGCGCGGCGCGGCGATGAGCCCCGGCTACGATCAGACGACGGCCGGCGTCGTGTGGAATTCGCCGCTGTATTACACGACCGCGGTCAAACTGACATCGACGCTCAGCAGCAAGCTGCTCCTGGAAGTCGGGTACTCCAGCAACATCGAGCGTTACAACAACCTGTACGAGCCGGGCATCCGTCAGGAGTACCTGACGCCGGCGTACATCGCGAGCGCCGCGCACGTCGATTCGACCGACGGCTTCACGTTCGCCGGCGCGACCGGCGCGCAGAACGGCCAGTACCCGGATCGCTATAACGTGCAGGGTGCGATGTCGTACATCACCGGGTCACACAGCGTGAAGGTCGGATTCCAGGATTCCTGGGGTCTCTTCCGGCACACGTACTATTCGAACGCCGACCTGTTCCAGAACTACACCGTGCAGGGCGGTGTGCTGGCGCCGTTCTCGGTCACGCTCGAGGATACGCCGCTGAACTCGGCCGAACATCTCAACGCCAACCTCGGCGTGTACGCGCAAGACGTGTGGACGATGAAGCGAGTGACGCTGACGATCGGCGGACGCCTCGAACACGTCAGCGAGAACGTCGTCGGCGAACCGACCCAAACGGGTCGGTGGGCAAACGTGCCGGCATTCGGCGACATCCAGATGCCGATCTGGAACACCTTCTCGCCGCGCACGGCGGCGGTGTGGGACGTCCGCGGCAACGGCAAGACCGCCGTCCGCGTCGGCTACAACCGGTTCGAATCGGCGGCGACGACGACGCTCGCCAGCTTGTTCAACCCGTCGGCGTATACGACGGCCACTGCGACGTGGACCGATCTGAACAAAGACGACATCGCGCAGGGGACATTCGGCTGCGTGTATCTGACGCCGGGCTGCGAGATCAACTTCGGATCCGTGCCGGCCAACTTCGGCCAGCTCGCGCTTGCGACGCCAGACCCGAACCTGAAGCGGCCGTACGTCGATCAGTACAACGTCGGCGTCACGCACGAAGTCGTGAGCGGCGTGTCCGTGTCCGCCGAGTGGTTCCATAACGACCAGAAGCAGGTGTTCATCCAGAACAACGTCCTGCGTCCGGGGACCTACTCGGGTGGAACCGTTCAGAACCCCAGCTACCGGCCGGTGCAGGTGTTCAGCCCGATCGACGGTACGCCGCTGACGATCTACGATCCGATCAACGCGACGGTGGGCCGCGCACAGTCGTTCGTTGTGACGAACGACTCGAATCTGACGCAGGCGTACAACGCGATCGAGTTCAACTTCAACGCGCGTCTGCCACACGGCGCTCGGCTGTTCGGCGGCACGGCAACGGATCGCACGGTTGCGAATACCTGCGATGCGGCGGCCACCAACCCGAACTTCCTGGTGACCATCGGCGGGACGAACTACTGCGACCAGACCTTGAGCGGCATCCCGTGGCGCACGCAGTTCAAACTCGCCGGCACCGTCCCACTCCCGTGGTACGGCATCATCGTCAGCGGCTCGTACCAGGGTCTGCCGGGCTATCAGATCGGCACGCAGGCGCTGACCGCGGGCGGCGCGGGTAACCCGAACTTCACTTCCATCAGCGGCGCGGGCTCGACGTGGTCGGTCAGCTCGGCCACCAAATACACGGTCTGCCCCGGCAACTCCGCTTCGCAGGGGTGCGTCGTTGGCGCGCTGGTGGCGCCCGGGCTCATCTCGGCGGCGAGCGTTCCGCTCATCGCGCCGGGCACCGAATTGATGCCGCGACTGAATCAGGTCGACTTCTCGATCGCCAAGCGCATCAAGGTTGCACGCTTGACGCTCGACCCGAAGATTGATCTGTTCAACGCGTTCAACTCGGCCGCGTACTTCACGACGAAGACCAACTCGTTTACATCCACGGCGACGCCGGGCGTGTCGGCCGGCGCGTATCTCTGGCCGGGCAGCATCCTCCAGGGCCGTCTGCTACGCATTGCGGCGGTGGTCAACTGGTAGACGTCTCTCTCGAGGCTAGAGGCTAGAGGCTCGAGGCTCGAGGCTCGAGGCTCGAGGCTCGAGGCTAGACCGAAGGGGCCGGGGGCGCGTTGCTCCCGGCCCTTTCTTTTTGTACGCTTCCTTCGATGGCCTGGCTGCTCGTGGCGGCGCTTCACGTCCTCGACCTCAGCGGCCGTGCGGTCGATCCGTTTCAGGCCACGTCTGGCGCGAAGGCGGTCGTGTTCCTGTTCACGGCCACAGACTGTCCCATTTCAAACCGATACGCGCCGGAGATCCAGCGCGTGTATCACGCGTTTGCGGAGAAGGGGATCAAGTTCTACCTTGTGTATCCGAATCCCGCCGACACGCCGGCGATGATTCGCGAGCATGCGAAGTCGTTCGGCTACCCGGCGGAAGCGCTGCGCGATCCGAAACAAACGCTCGTGAAGCGCGCGAAGGCGACCGTGACGCCGGAAGCTGCCGTCTTCGTCAACGGCGAATTGAAGTACCACGGGCGAATCGACGATCGCTTCGTCGACCTCGCGCTCGAACGTCCGGCGCCGACGACTCATGATCTGAACGAAGCGCTGACGGCGATTCTCGCGGGCGCGCCAGTTCCGCATCCGGTCACACAGGCGGTCGGCTGCTACATCGCGGACTTTGCGCGGTGAAGTTCAAAGGATTCAAGAGGTTCAAGGGGTTCAAAGGGTTCAAGGGGTTCAAGAGGTTCCCTCGGGCCGTCGTCGCGTGCGTCATCGTCCCGTTGAACCTCCTGAACCTTTTGAACGTCCTGAACCTCTTGAACCTTTTGAACCCCTTGAACCTTTTGAACCCCTTGAACCCCTTGAACCAACCGACGTACTCGAACGACATCGCCCCCCTCGTGACCGATCGCTGCGTGATGTGTCATCACGACGGCGGGCCCGCGCCGTTTTCGCTGCAAACGTACGCCGAGGTCAAACGGCACGCCGCGCAGATCGTCGCCGTGACCGAGCGGCGATTGATGCCGCCGTGGAAAGCGGATCCGAGCGACGGTCCGTTCGTCGGCCAGCATCCGCTGAGCGACGCGGAGATCGCGCTCCTCGATCAGTGGCTGAAGGACGGCACCCCCGAAGGCGATCCCCAATCACCAATCAATCCGCAATCCGCAATCCGAGATCCGCAATGGCGGTTGGGTAAACCCGATCTCATCGTCACCCTTCCCGAGCCGTACACGCTGCAGGCAAGCGGAACCGATGTCTTTCGGATCTTCGTGCTGCCGCTGCCGGTGACGTCGACGAAGTTCGTCCGCGGGCTCGAGTTCCATCCGGGCAATCCGAAAGTCGTGCATCACGCGAACATCCGTATCGATCGCACGCCCGCGTCGCGTGCGCTCGACGATCGCGATCCGGGTCCGGGTTACAGCGGACTGATTCTCCGATCCGCTGATTATCCCGAAGGACATTTCCTCGGCTGGACGCCGGGGCAGGTACCGCCGCTGCTGCCGCGCGAGCTGACGTGGCGTCTCGATCCGCACACCGATCTCGTCGTCGAAATCCACATGCAGCCGAGCGGCAAGCCGGAGCCGGTGCAGCCGTCGATCGGGTTGTACTTCAGCGACACGCCGCCGACGAAAACGCCGGCGATGCTGCGGCTCGGTCGACAGGACATCGACATTCCGGTCGGCGAGAAGCATTACGTCATCACCGATTCGTACGTGCTGCCGGTGGACGTCGAAGTCGAGGCGGTCCAGCCGCACGCGCACAACCGCGCGCGCGACGTGCGCGGCGAAGCGACGCTGCCCGACGGCACGACGAAAGAGTTGATTCACATCGGTGACTGGGACTTTCGCTGGCAGCACGTGTTCCGCTACGAGCATCCGTTCATGCTGCCGAAAGGGACGCGGTTGTCGATGCGGTGGGAGTACGACAACTCGCCGGACAACGTGCGGAACCCAGAGCACCCACCGAAGCGCGCGACCTGGGGTCAGCGGTCGGCCGACGAGATGGGCGATCTCTGGATCCAGGTGCTGACGAAGAACGAACC
>DASREL010000071.1:0-23354 GCA_035652075.1 Vicinamibacterales bacterium | reverse complement strand
GTCGCGGGCCAGAAGCTGACCGGGTTTCCGGACGTGCAGGCGCTGTGGATCGTCGGGCTCGGCCTCCTCGCATCCGTCCTCGCATTCCTGAGCCTCCTCACGCGGAAGAACTCGCGTCATCCGCTGCTGATCATCGGCCTCGTCGCCCTCGGCATCATGTTTCTGTCGTGGCGGATCCTGCCACGCACGGCCGGCGAGCGTGCGCTGACGATCTCGCAGGCGTACGCCATCGTCGAGAACACGCCGATGAGCGACGTGCCGAACGCGAGCGTCGGCAGCGGCATTTACGTTGGCCTGATCGCCTCCTGCGCCATCGTCGCCTTCGGGCTCACCATCGTCATCAAACGAGCTTCGACGCCGTACGTGGTCGCCTCGGCCGATGACGACGTCGAGTAGATGAGGATTTTGATCGTGACGGCGACGTCGGCCGAGATTGCGCCGCTCGCATCGGCGCTCGCCGCGCGGCGTGATGTCGACACGCTCGTGACCGGCATCGGGATGGTCGCGACGGCCACGCGCGCCGCGCGCGCGCTCGCGCAGAAGCCGTACGATTTCGCGCTCAATCTTGGCCTCTGCGGCAGTTTCGATCGGACCATTCCAGTCGGGAGCGTCGTCCACGTCGTCAGCGACTGCCTGCCGGAGCTCGGCGCCGAAGACGGCGATGCGTTCCTGCCGATCGAATCGCTCAACCTGCCGTCAGATCATCACGTGAGAAACGACCGTCCGCCGCGGAACGCGGCGCTTGGTGGACTGCCGTCGGTGAGCGGCATCACGGTCAACACGGTCCACGGCAACGATCGGTCGATCGCAGCCGTTGTCGCCCGCTGCCGGCCGCAGGTCGAGAGCATGGAGGGCGCGGCGTTCATGTGCGCGTGCCGGCTGTCCGGCGTCGTGTACGCGCAGGTACGAGCGGTGTCGAACGTCGTCGAACGGCGGAATCGGGACAGTTGGAAGATCAAGGACGCGATCGACGCCCTGGCTGGCGCCGCGCAGCGGATTCTCGAACACGCATGAACCTCTCGCTTGGGTTTTCGTCATGCCCGAACGATTGCTTCGTGTTCGACGCGATCGTCAACACACGGATCGATCTCGAAGGGCTCGCGTTCACGCCGCATATCGCCGACGTCGAGGCGCTCAACAAAGCGACATTCGCCGGCGAGATCGATGTCACCAAGCTGAGTTATCACGCGTACGCGTACTGCATCGACAACTACGTGCTGCTCGATGCAGGTGGCGCGCTTGGACGCAACTGCGGTCCGCTGCTGATTTCGAAGCGGACGCTCGAGCCCGAGGACGTTGCCGCCGGCGCGCTGCATATCGGCATCCCGGGCAAGTACACGACCGCGAATTTTCTGTGCGGCCTCGCGTTTCCCAAGGCTCAGCACAAGACCGAGCTGCTTTTCTCCGACATCGAGCAGGCGCTGCTCGACCATCGGATCGACGCGGGATTGATCATTCACGAGAACCGTTTTACGTATCAGTCGAAGGGCCTCAGGAAGATCATCGACCTCGGCGAATTCTGGGAGCGTGAAACCGGTGCCCCGATTCCGCTCGGCGGCATCGTCATCCGCCGGTCGCTGTCCGATGACGTGAAGCGGCGTGTGAACCGCGTGATTCGACGAAGCGTCGAGTATGCGTTCGCGCATCGTGACGCCAGCCTGCCGTTCGTGCGCGCGCATGCGCAGGCGATGAGCGAAGACGTCATGTACAAACACATCGACTTGTACGTGAACGACTTCACGATCGATCTCGGCGCCGAGGGCCGTCGCGCCGTCGAAACATTGTTTGCCACGGCCACGCGCGAGCGCATCATCCCTCCCCCGCAGGCCTCATTGTTTCTTTAGCCATTGGCCCACGAGTTGCTTCGTCTGCGTGCAGGAGCACCTATGCGTCCTCTTATTAGTGCAATCGCTGCTGCAGTTGTCTTGATCGCGTCCTCGGCGCACGCGCAAGCGCCACTGCCGGAGCCGCAGGCGCCACCACCGTCGGCGCAAGCGCCGCTGCCGGCACCGTTGCCGAATGGTGCGCCGCCCGCGTACCCACAGGCGGAACTCGAACGGATCGTGTCGCCGATTGCGCTGTATCCGGATCCGCTGCTCGCGCAGGTGCTGGCGGCTGCGACGTTCCCGCAGGACGTTCCCGCTGCCGCCCAGTGGGCCGATCAACATCACTACCTTTCGGGCCCCGCGCTCGCGTCGGCGATCCAGGCCGATCAACTCCCCTGGGATCCGAGCGTGCAGGCGCTGCTGCCGTTTCCGTCGGTCCTCGGCATGATGGCGTCGGCGATGCCGTGGACCGAAGAACTCGGCAACGCGTTTCTCGCGCAGCAGCAGGATGTGATGAATGCGGTGCAGGTGCAGCGTCAGCGCGCCGCGCAGTACGGGTACCTGCAGTCGAACGCGCAAGTGGTGGTCACGCGCGGACCGTACATCGAGATCCGTCCGATCAACCCGACCTACGTCGTCGTCCCGTACTACGATCCGCTCATCGTCTTTGTCGCACCACGACCTGGCTTCCGCGTCGTCGGCGCGATCCGGTTCGGTTACGGTGTCGGACTCGGCGTCGCGTTCGAGCCGTGGGGCTGGGGCTACACGCGCTTCGACTGGGGCGCGCGCGTCGTGTACATCAACCGCGATCCGTGGCGACGGACGTGGGTCAACCGCGCAACCTACGTCCATCCGTACGCGATGCGGCGACCGGTCGTCGTCGACCGAGCCGCGCCGCGACCCGGCGAACAGCATCGCGCGATCGAGCGCAGCGAGCGTGAGCGTGCGGCCGAGCGCGATGGCCGCGGCCGTAAGGAAGAGCACAAGAAAGACGAGAAGCGGCCGGACCGCGGGCGTGGCGGTCAGTAGACCGCCGCGCGCCTCTTACGGCTTCGCCTGAATCGACGCGAGGTAAAACGCCAGGCTTCGCACTTTCTGATCGACCGGCGTCGGATCCGACGATCGCGAAAACGCATCGCCCCAGACCGGCATGTCTGGACCGCCGTGGCCGCTCAACGGTTTTCGTCCGTCGACGATGCGCGACACGTCGTCGACAGAGAAGTTGCCGTTGCTGCGGACGGCGAGCTGCGTCAGATCCGGCGGCGGCTTTCGCATCGACGCGGCGATCGGCCCGTCACCCTTCGCCGAAACGCCGTGGCACGCCGCGCAGTACATGTCGTAGCTGGCGCGGCCTTGAGACAACGTGGCGCCTGTCGGTGATTGCGCCCGCATGCCGACGGCCGCCAGCGCCGACATGGCGAATACGGCAAAACAGATTCGGCTGGTCATGATCGACACTCCTGGTCTCGAACATGATCAGACGAAGCAAGAACCGTACGCGCACGAACGGCGGTTTCCCGGCGATCTATCGGTGCGCGGGCGCGTATTTCTCGAAGTAATACAGGACCGAAAAGGCGAGGACGACGGCGGCGCCGGGCAGCATCAGCCGTCTCGCCAGCTGCAGCGGTTTCTCCCAATCCGCAGTGGCGAGAAAAACGCATCCCGCAGGCAGCAACAACACCATCGACAGCTGAAAGATGTGCGCATAGGCGTTCTCGTCCGGGGCGGGTGGCGGAATCGACCCGAGCCGGATCGCCGGCACGATGAGGCCGACCACCACGACGCCGAACGCGATGAGCGAGAGGACCAGGATGCAGATGCTGCTTGCACGGTTGATCTGGGCGGTATGCATAACAGTGCGATGATAGACCAAGTTCTTTGTATTGTAAAGACAAGTTATAGTGTCGCGCCATGACGATGCTAATCATGCTGCTGGCAGCGCTCTTCGTCGCGCCGCCCGCCGACGCGGATCATGCGCGGCTTGCCGCGATGGTGGGCGCGTGGGACGTCGAGATGACCTTCGTGCTGCAACCGGCGCGGCCGGGTATCACGACGCGCGGGACGTCGACGATCCGACCGCTGTTCGACGGACTGTTCGTGGAAGAAACGATCGAAGGCACGCTCAACGGCACGCCGTTCACGACGAAAGCGTGGACCGGCTTCAATACGTCGACGAAGCAGTACGAAGCCACGCGAATCGCGTCGACCAACAACGCGCGTATCGCCGAAGCGGGCATTTTCGACGCCGCGAAGAATCAGTTCGAGCTGAAGGCGGACTATCCGCTCGCCGGCGACACCTGGCATCAGCGCACGGTGATTCAGCAGACGTCACCCGACGCGATGACCGCGGCGAGCTACTTGAGCTTCGGCAGCGTTCCTGAATGGAAAGCCGTCGAAATCAAATACACACGCCGCGCCAGGTGACGGGACTAGCGGCGATCGTGCGGGACGGTCACCACCGTTGACGCTGACGCCGCATTGCCTGCGCGATCGCGGGCATTAATCACGACTTGATATTGCCGGCCGAGCGGGTCGTCGCCGCGCCGCGCCGCTTCGAGCATGATCGTGAATGAGTACGATCCGTCTGGACGTACGAGGAACGTACCGGTTGGCTGCACGGCGCCGTAACTGTCGACGACCCTGAACGTCGCGGTCGCTGGATCGAGCCCGGAAAGAACATCTGAAACGCTGCCGGAGATCACGTCGGCAACCAACTTGCCGTTCGGCGGCCACAACGTGGCCGCCGCAGCCCGCGCGGAGATCGCCGGAGGCGTGATGTCGATGTTGATATCGCCGACCGTCGTCGAGGCCTCGTTTCCTGCCACGTCGCTGCACGTGCCGTCGACGGACTGTCCGTGTCCTTCCGCACTGACGATCACGGAATCCGGATTCGAGAAAGCAACGCCGGACAGCGCATCCGAGCAGCTGAATGTGACGGTCACTGGCGTGTTCGTCCAATCGTTCGCGTTTGCCGCCGGCGCGCGACTGCCCTCAAGCGTGGGCGCGGTGCGGTCCACACGAACGAGCAACGTGTTCGCCGCTTCCATGTTCCCGGCGACGTCAGTCGCGAAAAACGTCAGCGTGCTGAGCCCTTCCGCCGAAATCGGTACGGTCACGGTATCGCCCGCCACGGACGTTGCTGGAACGGATTGCGCGCCGCTCACGCTATACGTGATCTGGCGCACGCCGCTGCTGCCGGCGCCGGGGTCGATTGCCGACAACGCCACCGACACGGAATCGTTGTTCCATCCCGCGGCGTTGGGAACCGGCGTCAACGCGGCGGTCGTCGTTGGCGGCGTCGTGTCTGGCGGCGTCAGCACGACGTGAAAGATCGTCCCGAATTGAAAGGCGCCGCCGGTCAGCGTGACGCCGTACAAACTGCCGTCCCGCGCCTGCGTCAACCGATCGAACGGAAATCCGCCGTCGTTGCCGAGCGTGAAGGCATACAACGACGTAAACGTGCCGTCTGGAGCAATGGAGAAGATCGTGCCGGCGTTTGCGGGACCGCCGGTCGACGTCATCCCGTAGAGGTTCCCGTCGCTGCCGAGAATCAGGCCGCCGGACGGACCTGCGCCGTCCGGGCCCGAGAACGCGTGAACGATCGTCACGTCGCCGTTCGCGGTCATGCGGAAGACGGTGCCCTTGCCAAGACTGCCGCCGGCCGACGTCGTGCCGAACAACGTTCCGTCACGCGCTTCGGTCACGCCGCCGATTGGTCGTGCGCCATCATTGCCGCCGACGAAGGTGTGAACGACTTCGAAATTTCCCGCTTCGGTAAACCGAAAGACGGTGCCGAGTCCTGCATCACCCGCCGCGGCCGTCGTGCCGTACAAGCGGTCGTCGCTCGCCTGGATCAGCACCATGCGCGCGTCAAGATCCTGAATCGACCCTCCGGGCTGCCCGTAGTTGAATGACTGGATGATCGTCGCGTCGCCTGACGGCAGCATCTCGAAGATCGCGCCCTGCAGCCATGACGCTCCGCAGAACGACGAACCCGGACCGCCCGTCGTGCCGAAGGTGCGTCCGTCGCGCGTGACGGTCACCGTGCGGAGCACGCCCAGCAATCCGCCGCACGTCTGATGCGGTGTCAGTGGCGTCGCGTTGCCGAGCAGGTCGAATTTGACGAGCGATGGAGTATCGGCGACGAGAATGCCGCCGTCGGCAGTGGTGGAAATACGGCCGACAGGTAAGGACACGTGCGCGAAGATCGAAAAATCGCCGCCTGGTGTGACCTTGAAAACATTCGCCGGGCGCAGGAAACCGGTGACGCCGTAGAAATTGCCGTCCGCCGCCTGAATCACCGTTGTGTCAGGCCGGCCGCCGTCAGCGCTCGAAAACGAGTGGACGACCTCCAGATGCGTCTGCGCGAGCACGGCGCTCGGGCAAAGCAGACAAATCCCCGCTGCAGCAATCACGCAACGCAGTCCACGCATAGCTTGGTCCTCGGTGCGCGGATGCTAGCACACGAAGCTCGGCTATGCCGTGGCGATGCGCATAAAGATGTCATGCATCTGTCGCACGCCGTCCGTCAGGCTTGCCGGCCCGGGCTGCAGGATGTACGTCGATTTGATCTCGAAGATCCGATCATCGCGCACCGCAGTCACGTGATCCCAGCCGGGACGACCGGTGATCGTCGACTTCTTCATCTTCTTGCCGCACCACGACGCGAAGATTACCTGCGGATCGCGTTTCGCGACGTCGGCTGGATCGACGATGCGATCCTTCGCGAGCCGCGCATCGTGCAGTTCCGGAAAGATCGGCGCGCCGCCGGCGATCTCGACGAGTTCCTCGACCCATCGGATGCCGGAGATCAACGGCTCGTCCCACTCTTCGAAGAACGTCCGAAGCCTGACCGGAAATCGTGAGGCGGCGTCGCGAACGCGATCGAGATCGCGCTCGAGTTGATCCGCGAGCTGCTCGGCCGTGGATTGGCAGCCGACAAGGCCCCCGAGCATGCGGATCATCTGCAGGATCTCCGCGACGCTGCGTTGATTGAACGTGACGACGCTGATGCCGCGCTTGACGAGCTCGGACGCGAGTTCCGCCTGCAGATCGGAAAACGCGAGCACGAGGTCCGGCTTCAGCGCTTCGATCTTGTCGAACTTCGCGTTGATGAAGGCCGAGACCTTGGGCTTCTGCCGCGCCTCCGGCGGACGGACGGTGTAGCCCGACACGCCGACAATGCGATCGCCCTGGCCGAGCAGGTAGAGCGTCTCGGTCGTCTCTTCCGTCAGACAGACGATGCGCGTGGGGTAGCGGGACATAGATCGGTGAAGACGTACCCGTCGCGCTCGACGGTGATTCCGGTTTCGATCGCGATCGGTCGAGCGAACATCGGTCCGTCGTACGCGAACGAATGGAACTCGCCGCGCTCGCCGCACGGATCGACCGATGACGGCAGGTCCGCCAGCAACTGAGCGTCGAAGTCTCGGCCGGCGAACATCGGGTCGAGGTGTTTCGGATTCACGCACGTGATCCGTGCCCGCAGGCCGCCGGCGATCATCGTCCGCGCCAGTTCGGGCGTTTTCGACGGATCGCCGAACAACGGAAAGAGCGGCGTCAGTCCGGAGCCGGCGAGCTTTTCTTCGCGGTAGCGCCGGATGTCCTCGAGAAACAGATCGGCGAACGCGATGTGTGTGAAACCGTCAGCGACGGCGCGCGCGACCGTTTCCGCCATCACCTTTTCGTAGACCTCGTTCGGACACGGCGATGGGATCGGCACTTGCCACAGCGGCAGCGCCAGCGCGTCCGCCTGCGCCTGCAGGAGATCGACGCGGACCGCATGCATCGCGACGCGTTGCGCCACGGCGTTGATCGTCGTGAGCACGGCGCCGAGAGGCACGCCCTGCTGGCGCAGCACGTGGACCATCCACGCACTGTCTTTCCCGCTCGACCACGAAATCATGGTTTTCATCGGTGTAACACGCTGGCAAATTGTCGCGTCGCGTCGACGACGCGAGGTCCGGGCACGACGAATTGATCCCCGGACAGGATGTAGATGCGGTGGGTGCGGACTGCCGGCACCGACGGCAGCGCGTCCCACGCGCGGATTTCGCGCGCGGCGTCGCCCGCGTTCATCGCGTCGCCGTACCGGAGCTCGATGATCACCTCTGGCGCACGAGCGAGGATCACTTCCGTCGTCGCCGCCACCGACTGCTTCTTCACGTCGGCGAAGACGTCGGCGCCGCCGGCGATCGTAATCATGTCGTGGAGAAACCCGTATCCGCCGCTCGCGTTGATCTGACGCAGCGACCCCGGCTCGCGCGCGATCACGAGCAGCGTTTTCGGTTTCGGCTGGGACGCATTCGCGCGGCGGATCGACTCGAGGTCCGCATCCATTTTGTCTGCGAGACGGTTTGCAGCCGACGCCGCGCCGATGCGCGCGCCGACGGCGCGGATGGTTTGCGTGATATCCGGCAGCCCGCGGTGCTCGTAGTTGAAGTACGGGATCGACGCACGATCGAGGCGCTGCTTCAATTCCTGCTGCGTGTTGTAGACGATGACGAGGTCCGGGCGAAGCGACAGAATCTTCTCGACGTTGGGATCGAGGAGTCCACCAACCTTGTCGATCCTGGCGACCTCCGGCGGAAACCGGTCGTAGTTGCTGACGCCCACCAGCCGCGATTGTTCGCCCATCGCGAAGATCATCTCGGTAACTGCCGGGATGAGCGACACGATCCTTTTTGTGTCGTTGGCAGGCCTGAAGGCCTGCGTTACGAACGCCTGCGTCGCGACAAACACGACGATCAATACACGTCTCATCGGGCGCGCCTCAGGAGAAGCCACAGGAAAAATGGTCCGCCGATGATGGCGGTGACGATGCCGACCGGCAGTTCGACCGGCGAGAAGAGCGTTCGCGCGATCAGATCGCACCCGATCAGGAACGCCGCCCCGAAGAGTGCGGCGGCCGGCAAGACGACGCGGTGGTCGGCGCCGATCATCAACCTCACGAGATGCGGCACGACGATCCCGATGAAGGCAACGGGACCGGCGAGCGACACCGCGGCGCCGGTGGACAGGGACGCGCTGACGAGTGCGATGCGTTCCGCGCGGGCCACGTCCACGCCTCGCGCCGACGCGGCTTCAGGACCGAGCGTCATCAGGTCGAGTGTCCGCGGCAGCATCAGATACCCGATGGTCGACACCGTCAACGGCACCAGCGCCAGGAGAATCGGCGTGTAGCTGCCCACGTCCAATGACCCCATCAGCCACCGCATCATCCGCGCCGTCTGCGTGAAGTCGGCGAGGTACTGCATGAAGCTGATCATCGCACCCATGAACGTCGTCAAGACGACGCCGCCGAGCAGCAATACCGTTGACGACATGCCGCGGCTCCGCGCAACCGACAGCAGGTAAACGACACCGAGCGCGGCCAGCGAGCCAGCCAGCGTCGCGAGCGGAATCGACGAGACGCTCGCAATCCGGCTCGACGGCAGCAGCACGATGGCGACCATCGCGCCGAACGACGCGCCCATCGACACGCCGAGCGTTTCGGGCGACGCGAGCGGATTACGCAGCAGCGCCTGCAAGACGACGCCCGCCGCGGCCAGTCCAGCGCCAACCATCGCCGCCGCAACAACGCGCGGCAGTCGCGCGATGAAAAAGATCTGCGCGTCGACGTTGTCGGCAAACGGAATCGAACGATCGAAAACGCGCAGCAGCGAGATGTGCGTCGAGCCGACCAGCGGCGCCAGCAGCATGACGACGGCGAGCAGCGATCCGAACACGCCGACGATCGTCGCGATGCGCTTAGCGACCAATCGGCACCACCGTCAGGCGATTCGTGCGCGGATGCCGCGTGATGTCGGCCTCGACGTCGTACAACGCGCGCACGTTCGCCGGCGTCAGCACATCGTCTGGAGCACCCGATGCCAGGACCCGTCCCTGCCGCAGGAGGACGAGCTCGGTGCACAGCGCCGCGGCCATGTTCAAGTCGTGCGTCGACACCACCATCGTCGTTCCGCGATCGCGATTCAACCGCAGGAGCAGATCGATGATGTCGAACTGAAATCCGAGATCGAGCGACGCGGTCGGTTCGTCGAGCAGCAGCACGTCCGATGCTTGCGCCACCGCGCCGGCGATCACCACGCGCTGCTTTTCACCTCCGCTGAGCGACGCGAACGGCCGCGACTCGAAGTCCGCCGTGCCGGTGGCGCTCATCGCTTCGCGTGCGATGCGGAGATCGTCGGCGCCTTCGAGCTCGAACGCGCCGAGATGCGGGTAGCGGCCCATCAACACGATCTCGAGGGCGCTGAAATCGAACGTCGCGTGCGTCTCTTGTGGCACGACCGCCACCCGCCGTGCAAATTCGAGGCGCGAAAACGACGACAACGGCCGTCCGTCGAGCGTCACGGTGCCACTCGTTGGCGTCAACGTCCCCGAAAGCAAGCGAAGGAGCGTCGTTTTGCCCGACCCATTCGGCCCGAGCAGGCCAACAATTGCCCCGCGCTCCACAGTCTGACTAACAAGTCTGACTTGGAAGTCTGACTTGTTAGTCAGACTCCTGTACGAAAACGAGACATCACGCGCGGCAATCAAGAGCCCAGCATCCCGAGCGCTGCACGCGCTCTCCGAAATCGAGCGTCAGCGGACGCGAGAACAGCGGTGAGCTGACGACGACGGTGTGATATTCGCCACGTTCGCCACACGGATCGACGCCGAGTGACACAAATTCGTCGAGCATGGAGCGCTGTAGCGATCGTCCAAGCCACGATTCGTCGAGAAACTCCGCCCGCGCCGTGACGATGACGGCCTCGCTGCCAGAATCGACCCACTCGTTGAACAACGTCGTCGTCGACGATCCGAAGAGCGGTTCGACCGCGACGAGCCCATGTGGGCGACACATGTCTTCGGCCCACTGACGATGCTCCGGAAACAGGATGTCGCCGAAGACGACGTGCGTGATGGCGTCGCGAGCGAGTTCCGCGAGCGCGTCGCTGACCGCGTCGTTGTAGGTCTGCCACGTGCAGGACCGTGCGACCCGGCGCAGCCCGAGCCGTTCGGCCTGCGCATCGAGCACCTCGGACCGCAATCCGTGCGAGCGGCTGCGGCCCGATGCGTCATCGCACATCGTCATCATCGCGACGACGTCGAAGTCGCCGCGAGCGCGCTGCAGCGCGGCGCAACTGTCCTTGCCGCCGCTCCACGAGATCGCGGCTCGAGGTCGCACGTGTTACTTGCCTCCGACGCGAACCGCGATTCCAGTGCGGGCCGCTCTCGGCAGCGCCGGGAATCCCGCCACCGCTTCGAACGTTTGATCGAAGGCGTTCTCGATCGTCGCGTACCACCGCAGCCGCGGAAGGATTTGATACGACGCGCTGACGTCGAACTTCTGGTACGCCGCGTCCATGTCCTGATTCGGGATCAGCAGCGACGTGCCGAAGAACGCATCGCTCAGCAGCGTGCTGTCGTCGCGTTTGCCGACGAAGTACCCGGCCAGCGAGAGCGTCAGCTTCGGATCGCTGTAGATCGCGACCAGGCTTCCCGAGTTCGCCGGACGCCGAAACGGACGGTTGCCGACGAGCGGCGAGTACTGGCCGATCGGGATACCGGGGAAGAGCGGGTTGATCGCCGGCGTCAACGCGCCGCTGCCGAACGACTTGGTGACCGTCGCGTCCAGATACGTGTACGACCCGAGCAGCCGCACACGGCTGACGTGCGCTTCGCCCGAGAGCTCGACGCCGCTCGAGGTGTTCGACTGCGAGTTGACGTATGCGCCGAAGCCGCTCGCCGTCGCGGCGGCCGGCGGCACGCCCAACTGCGGCAGCACGTTCTTGCTGACGTATTCGATCAGATTGTCGAACGCGTTGTTGAAGTACGACACCGATATGCGTCCGCGTCCGTGCGCGATGCCCTGTTCGACGCCGACGTCGACGCTGCGGCTGCGCTCCGGACCGATCGGGCCGATGCCGAGTGTCGCCGCCTGCGATGCCGGCACGAGCGCAAAGAGCGACGAGAGTTCCTGGCCGACGTTCGGCTCTTTGATCCCTTTGCCGGCGTTGGCGGTCAGCTTCGTGTCAGCGGAGAGGTAGACTGCCGCCGACACGCGCGGTGTCCACGCGGTGCCGAAGATCGCGTTGTCGTCGAAGCCGACGCCGGCGTTGATGAACAGCCGATGACTCCACTGCGACCGCGCTTCGACGAACGCGCCGCTGTTCGTGCGTGACGTCGACGAGGCGCCCGACGTTCCGTTCTCGTTTTCGATCCGCACGCCGCCGGCGACATCGAATCCGGACGCGACGTGGTCGCTGACGTCGGCGGACAGCAGGCGTCGTGTCGCCGTCGAATTGAACGTCGACGGATACGTGCCGCCGTAATCCAGGATCGCGCGGCCGCTGACCGAGTATCCGTTCGCGCCGGTGATCGTGACGACGTTCCCCAGAAAGTTTGCGAACGGCGACGGATCGGATCGCTGCCCCGTTGGCGACGGGTTGACGTAGTCGTAGTTCTGATGCGAGATGGCGAATCGCACCGTCGACGCGAGCCGCGACGTCCACTGTGTTTGCGCCGAGGCTGCGGCGTACGTGGACTGCCGTTTCTGCGAGGAGTCGTCTGCGATGCCGTAGTAGTCGAACGCGTTCGGACTGCCGAGCGCCGTGCCGATGTATCGCAGGGTGCCGCTGAGCACTGTGTTGCCGGCGATCGCGCCGATACGGGACGCCGACGTGTTGTTGCGATACGTGTTGTTCGGCACGCTGTTGTCGGTCTGCAGGTGCGAGAACGCCGTGAAGTAGTCGACGCGCGCGAACAGGCCGCCGAGCGACGCGTCTTCGTGCGACGTGGCGAGATTGCCGCCGTCCACCGCGAACGTCGCTTCCGGCATCGTCGTCGTGCCCCGCTTCGTCGTGATGTTGATCACGCCGCTCAGCGCGTCGCTGCCGAAGAGGACGCTGTTCGCGCCGCGCAGGACTTCGACGCTGTCGACGCCGGTCGTCTGCAGATCGGAGAAATCGAATGCGCCGCCGATGTCGTTCGCGGGCACGCCGTCGACCAGCACCTTCGCGAAGTTCGACGCGCCGCCGCGGACGAAGACCGACGTTGTGCCGCCGTGACCGCCGTTCTGGACGACGGCCGCGCCCGGAATCGTGCGGAGCGGTTCGAGCAGATCGGTGTTGCCGAGTGCCGCGATCGTCTGATCGTCAAGCACCGACACCGCGGCGCCAATCTGCGCCTGCGGCACCGCGTCCGCCGACGCCGTGACGACGATGTGTTGCGAGACCTCGCCGACCGTCAAGCGGATGTCGATCGAGGCGTTGCCGCCGACGAACACCGCATCGGTCGACGCCGGCGCGAAGTTCGGCGCTGTCGCTTCGATCGTGTAGCGGCCTTCGGCGACGTTCGCGAACGTAAAGTCGCCCCGATCGTCTGTCGTGGTCTTCGAGATATCGTGGCCATCGCGGACGAGCGTCAGCTGAGCTGCCGCGATCGCGCCGCCGAGCTGATCAGTAACGTGTCCGCGCAGCGATCCGTCTGCGGCGTACGCGCGCAGCGGAATCAGGACGGATAGGGTGAGGATGAAACGGAAAGCAGACGAACGCATCGGGTTCCTCCTGGCGTCTCTCGCGCCGAAGAACGACCCCCGATGGCCAGGTTTCCTGACTCGCGGACGTGCCTGCGCGTCTTCCCTAGTCGAGCACTAAGTGACGTATGCGCAGCGAAACCGCTTACAGTGGCGGGACCGTGTGGGCTTCGCACCCACTTCGCGTGGCCGCCGGGGAACGTATAGTGTTGTCGTGTCCGCCTTTAGGCGGACCGGCGGAGTATATCAGGGTTGCCTCGTCCGCGGTTTTGCGCGTAACATTACTTGGTTCGCCTACAACCGAGGGGATTACATGAGCAAGAGTTCGACCGTCACGGTTCGCGAAACTCCTGTGCAGGAAGTGGCTACAGCGAAGGCCGGCGGTCTGACCATTCACGGGGAAACGATCATCGTGCAAACCGATCAGCGCATCGAGCTGATCGACCTGACGAACCGGGTGATGGAGTTCGTGCGCAAGTTCAACGTGCGCGAAGGGCTCGTCAGCCTCTGGTCGATGCACACGACGTGCACCCTGTTCATCAACGAATTCCAGACCGCACTGCTGTCGGATATCAAGCGCTTCCTCGAACAGATGGTGGCGCGCGACGCCGAGTGGCTCCATAACGATCCGAACCACTCCGACTGCGATCGCATGAACGCCGACTCGCACCTGCGCGCGATGATCCTCGGTCACAGCCTGACGTTGCAGGTCAGCGGCGGCGAAGTTGTCCTTGGGCAATGGCAGCGGATCCTGATGGCGGAGCTCGACGGTCCGCGCGCACGCTCGCTGCGTATTCAGATTTTCGGAATTTCGTAGGCGCGAGCCATGCGCGCGCGCCTCGCTAGCGCGAATCTCCTCGACATCGCAGACAAGCTCGACGCCGGCATCCGATTGACGTTGGATGACGGCGTTCGTCTGTTCGAATCACCTGACTTGCTCGCGGTGGGCTGGCTCGCCAACCGCGAACGCGAGCGGCGCCACGGCGCGAAGACCTTCTACAACTTCAACATCAGGCTCGAAGCGACGAACGTCTGCGTGGCGAGCTGTTTGTTCTGTTCGTTCGCGCGCCTGCAGCCCGGCGATCCCGGCGCGTACACGCTGTCGCTCGAACAGGCGTGGGACAAGCTGCGTCAGCGCGCCGACCAGCCGCTCACCGAAATCCACGTCGTCAACGGCCTGCACCCCGATCTGCCGTTCGACTACTACACGGATCTGCTGCGCGGGTTCAAACGCATTCGCCCCGACGTGCACCTGAAGTGCTACACCGCCGTCGAGATCGCGTTCTTCGCCGATCACTACGGCATGACCGACGAAGAAGTGCTGCGCAAATTGATGGACGCCGGCCTCGACTCGCTGCCCGGCGGCGGCGCCGAAGTCTTCGCCGAGCGCGTCCGGAAAAAGATCGCGAACGACGTCAACAAGTGCGATGCGGATCGCTATCTGTCGATCCATCGCATCGCGCACCGGCTCGGCCTGCGCACGAACGTGACGATGCTCTACGGTCACATCGAGACGTTCGAGGAGCGCGTCGATCACATGATCCGCGCGCGGACGCTGCAGGACGAGACCGGCGGATTCCAGGCGTTCATTCCGCTCGCGTTCCACCCCGACAACAACCAGATGCGCAAGCTGCCGGCGCCGAGCGCTGCCGACACGCTGCGCGTGCATGCGGTCGCGCGGCTGATGTGCGACAACATCGCGCACGTCAAAGCGTTCTGGATTGCGACCGGCGTGGAAGTGGCGCAGACCTGCCTGTGGTTTGGCGCCGACGATCTCGACGGCACCGTGCAGGAAGAGAAGATCTATCACATGGCCGGATCGCCGACGCCGACGGCGATGACGACGAAACAAATCGAACGATTGATTCGTGCCGCCGGCCGCGAACCGGTCGAACGCGACACTTTGTATAACGTGGTCCAGCACTCCAGTGTTACTACCGCTGCTCACTGAGCACGAAAAAGAACATCTCTCCGAGCGCCAGCCGCTTCCTGAACGCTACCTCGGGTTGCCAGACGACGAGATGGATCGGCGCATCGGCGCCGCGAAGGCGGCGCTTGGCCGTCGCCTCGTCATCCTCGGACATCACTACCAGCGCGACGAGGTGATCACGTTCGCCGACCACACCGGCGACTCGTACAAGCTCGCACAGCAGGTCGCGAAGCATCCGGACGCGGAGTACATCGTGTTCTGCGGCGTTCACTTCATGGCCGAAAGCGCGGACGTGTTGAGCGCCGCGCATCAGCAGGTGATCCTGCCCGACCTCGCCGCCGGCTGCTCGATGGCCGACATGGCCGACATCGATCAGCTCGAGGTCTGCTGGCGCGATCTGACGTCGGTGCCTGGCTACCTTCAGGCACCAGCGATCGTCCCGGTCACGTACATCAATTCGGCGGCGGCGATTAAAGCCTTCTGCGGCGAGCACGGCGGCGTCGTCTGCACGTCATCGAACGCCGAAGCGACGTTGAAGTGGGCGTGGGAACGCGGCGAGAAGATCCTGTTCCTTCCGGATCAACATCTCGGTCGCAACACCGCGTTCAGGATGGGCGTGCCGCTCGACCAGATGGTCGTGTGGGATCCGAACGAGATGTTCGGCGGCGTCGATCCCGACGCGCTGCAGCGCGCGCGGATCATCCTGTGGAAGGGACATTGCTCGGTCCACACGCGATTCACCGTGCGGCAGATCGAGAATCTTCGCGCCGAGCATCCCGACGTTCGCGTGATCGTGCACCCCGAAGTACCGCTCGACGTGGTGCAGGCGGCCGATGATTCGGGATCGACCGAATACATCATCAAGACCGTCACCAACAGTCCGAAGGGATCCATCTGGGCCGTGGGCACCGAGATCCACCTGGTCAATCGCCTCGCGCGGCAGGTGGCGCCCGACCGCACGGTCCTGTCGCTCGACCCGTTCGGCTGCCTGTGCTCGACGATGTTCCGCGTGTCGCCGAACCACCTGCTCTGGACGCTCGAGGGCTTGCTCGACGGCACCGTGCACAACCGCATCACGGTGCCCGATCAGCGGAAGTACTGGACTAAGATCGCTCTCGAACGCATGCTTAGTATTTCGTAGGAGGTCGACCGACATGGCTCACTCGCTACCCCCGCTTCCGTATCCATCCGACGCGCTCGAACCGCACATCGACAAGCAGACGATGGAGATTCATCACGGGAAGCATCACAACGCGTACGTGACGAACCTCAACGCCGCCATCGACAAGCATCCCGAGCTCGCCGGGAAGAGCGTCGAGGATTTGTTGAAAGGCATCAACAGCGTGCCCGAAGACATCCGCACCGCGGTCCGCAACAACGGCGGCGGTCATGCGAACCACACGATGTTCTGGCAGATCATGGGTCCGAACGCCGGCGGCGCGCCGACCGGCGCGATCAACGATGCGATCAACGCGGCGTTCGGCGGCTTCGACAAGTTCAAAGAGGAATTCAAGAAGGCCGCGGTCGGCCGCTTCGGCAGCGGCTGGGCGTGGGTCGTCGACAACGGCGGCAAGATCGCCATCGAGAGCTCCGCGAACCAGGACAGCCCGTTGATGGAGAACAAGAAGATCGTGTTCGGCATCGACGTGTGGGAACACGCGTACTACCTGAAGTACCAGAATCGCCGGCCCGATTACATTGACGCGTGGTGGAATGTGATCAACTGGGGCGAAGTGAACAAAAGGCTCCAAGGCCGGTAAGGCAGGAGGGGCGGGAAGGGCAGGAGAGGCAGGACGGGAGAGCGCTCCCAACCTGCCGACCTTCCCGCCCACCATCCTGCCCGTCCAGCCTTTCCCGCCGTTCCTGCCCATGTCCTTATCCAACGTCCTTTTTCTCTTCCTCGCGCACCTCGGCGTCGGCATCGTGTGCACGCTGCTGCTCGTCTCGCGCGACGCGGGCGTCAAGTTCTTTCGCTTCAACGCCGGCCTCGCGGTGATTTTGATCGCGGTGGCGCTGGCGTTTCAGTTCGACGCGGCGTTGCTCGTGGCGGAAGCGGCGCTCGTGATCTACTGGGCGACGGTCGGACGCATGCTCGCGAAGGTGCGTCCGGCGATCGTCGGCCTCGCGATCGGCGCGGGCGTCGCCTCCATCGTGCTGCAGGCGTTGCGCGTGTCGGCGACGTGGACCGCGGCGGCGCAGGTGCTGACGGTCGCGAGCTTCCTCAGCTCGGCGCTGTTTCTCGGCGGCGCGTGCACCGCGATGATCCTCGGCCACTGGTACCTCGTGATTCCATCGATGCAGGTGTCGCACTTGCAGTCGATCGTCAAGGTGCACATCGCCTCGATGGTCGTCCGCGTCGTCGTGGTCGCGGCGGCGATCTTCGTCGCGCTCGTCACGTGGCAGCCCGGATCGGGTCCGAGTTTTCGGTACTACGTCACGTCCGTCGCCGGAATCTTCTTCTGGCAGCGCGTCCTCTTCGGTCTCGCCGGCCCGGCGCTGCTGTCGTATTTGACCTGGGAAACGGCGAAGATCCGCTCGACGCAATCGGCTACCGGCATCCTCTACGTCGACTTCTTCACGGTCGTCGTCGGTGAAGTCCTCGCGAAGTACATCGTCCTCGCGACCCGCGTGGCCGTGTAGTAAAGTTGAAGTTTGCGGATTGCACCGCGGTCCGGAACCTGTGCAATTCCAGACTGCGAACCGCGTCAGGGCCGGAAGGCAGCAGCGCTAAGCAGATCCTGTAATGTGCCGCAGGTATTCCGGACTGCGGTGGAATCCGCAATTCGCAATCCTCAATCCGCAATGACATGTCGTACCAGGTAATCGCTCGCAAGTGGCGGCCGCAGAAGTTCGACGATGTCGTCGGACAGACGGCGGTGACGCGCACGCTGCGCAACGCGCTCGCGAGCGGGCGGCTCGCGCAGGCGTTCGTCTTCGCGGGCCCGCGCGGCGTCGGCAAGACGACGACGGCGCGCATCCTGGCGCGCGCGCTGAACTGCGTGAAGGGACCGACCGCGGATCCGTGCGGCGAGTGTGATGCGTGCATCGAGATCGCCGAAGGCCGCGACATGGACGTCCTCGAGATCGACGCGGCGACGCACACGGGCATCGACAACGTCCGCGAAGTGATCGTCTCGGGACTGTCGATCGCGCCGGTCCGCAACCGCTACAAGATCTTCATCATCGACGAAGTCCACCAGCTGTCGATCCAGTCGTTCAACGCGCTGCTGAAGTCGATCGAAGAGCCGCCGCCGCACGTAGTCTTCATGATGGCGACGACCGAGCTCGAGAAGATTCCCGAGACGGTGCTGTCGCGCGCGCAGGCGTACGAGTTCCGCGCGATCGGCAGCAAGGCGATCGCCGATCAGCTGCGCAAGATCGTCGACGAAGAAAAGATCGCCGTGCCGGACGAGGCGCTGCAGTTGATCGCGCGGGACGCCGACGGCAGCATGCGCGATGCGGAGACGAAGCTCGATCAGGTGATCGCGTTCACCGGCAACACGATTACCGTCGACGACGTCGGCACGGTGCTCGCCCTCGTCGGACGCGACTTGCTGCTCGACGCGGTGCAAGCGGTGGCGGACGAAAACGCGCCCGCCGCGTTTCAGCTCGCCGCGCGCGCCGTCGAGATGGGCTACGACCTGCGCGCCGTCTGCCGCGAGCTCTCGCGCGTCGTCCGCGACCTGCTCGTCATTTCGGTCGATCCGTCACGTGCGAACGATCCCGAGATCGCGGGCGAAGGGGAGCGCGATCGCGTCACCGACCTGGCGTCCCGCTTCTCGCGCGAAGATCTGCTGCGCGCGTTCGATCTGCTGACGAAGGCCGAAGCCGAAATCAGAAACGCCGCCCAGCCGCGCTATCACCTCGAGATGGCGCTGCTGCGATGGATCTACGTGCGGAAGATGGTGTCGATCGAAGACTTGATCGCCGGTAGCGGGGCACCCATGGCACCCAAGGCACCGTTGGCACCCAAGGCACCCTCCGCACCTGTTGCACCTCGCGCACCTGTTGCACCGAAAGCACCCGCTGCACCCGTTGCACCTTCGGCACCCTCTGCACCGGCAGGGAACCTGAAAGATGCCCTGCTCGCCGAAATCCGCAAGCAGAAGGTCGTCTTCTACAACACGATCGTCGCGCAGGCGCAGAAGATCGAAGTCAGCGGCGACAAGGTGACGTTCACCTTCTCGCCGAACCATCGCACGTTGCGCGCGGCGTTCGAAGAGAAGCGGTCGTGGCTCGAGTCGGTCGCGCAGCAGGCGGTCGGTCGCAGAATCACGATCGTCAGCACACAAGGAGATGCGTCTTCCACCTCCACCGTGGGCGCGGCTACGGCGGACAAGCCGGCGGAGACGGCGGAAAAAAAGACGGCGTTGCGCGACAAAGCGATGGCCGACAGCGGTGTGCAGACGATGCTCGAAGTCTTCCCCGCGGAAATCCGCGACGTGGAGGAGATGTGAACATCCAGGAGATGATGAAGCAGGCGCAGCAGATGCAGGAGCGCCTGCAGAAGCAGATGACCGAGCTGCGCGTCGAGGGCAATGCCGGCGGCGGCATGGTGACCGTCGTCATCAACGGCGCGAAGCAGCTGCAGTCGATCAAGCTCGATCCTGAAGTCGTCTCGAAGGACGAGGTCGAGATGCTGCAGGACCTGATCGTCGCCGCCATCAACGACGCGCACCGGAAGGTCGACGAAGAAATGAAACGGAATCTCGGCGGGATGCTGCCTCCGGGTTTTAACCTTTAGGTTTTAACTGTCAACTTGTCCCTCCCAGATCCTCTGATTCGATTGATCGAAGAGCTGCAGCGCCTGCCCGGCGTCGGGCCGAAGAGCGCGCAGCGGCTGGCGTTTCACATCCTGAAGACGCCGCGCGAGCAGACGGATCGTCTCGGCGACGCCATTCGCGACGTGAAGGACCAGGTCACCTACTGTTCGATCTGCAACAACATCACCGATGCCGATCCGTGCGTCTACTGCAGCCGTGACGATCGCGACAAGCACGTCATCTGCGTCGTCGAAGAGCCGCAGAACGTGTCGGCGATCGAGAAGACGCGCGAGTTCAAGGGCACCTATCACGTGCTGATGGGCGCCATTTCGCCGCTACAGGGGATCGGCCCCGACGATCTCAAGATAAAAGGCCTGCTCGCGCGCGTCAGCAGCGGCGTCGGCGAAATCATTCTCGCGACCAATCCGACGGTCGAAGGCGAAGCGACGGCGATTTACCTCGCGCGGCTGCTGAAGCCGCTCGGCGTCAAGGTGACCCGCATCGCAATGGGCGTGCCGGTCGGCAGCGACCTCGAGTACGCCGATCAAATCACGGTTCAACGAGCACTGGAAGGCCGTCGTGAAGTCTGAACCTGCAACTGCAACTGCCAACTGATGCTACCGCATTCGTACGAATTGCCGGCAGCCGTGCTGCTCGTGCTGGGCGGAGCGTTGTCCTGCTTCGCCGGGTACCGGCTGTTCAAGATCGTTCTCGCGATCTACGGCTTCATCCTCGGCGCGTCGATCGCGAGCTCGACGATGGGCGTGTCGAACGCGACGGGACAAGTGCTGGCGGCGATCGTCGGCGGGATCGCGGGCGCGCTGATTCTGGTGCTCGCGTACTTCGTCGGCATCGCGCTCATCGGCGCCGGGCTCGGCGCGCTCGTGGCGCATGTCAGCTGGGGATACATCCGCGCCGGCGATCCGCCGGCGGCGCTGCTGATCGTGCTCGCGATCTTCGGCGCGATTGGCGCGATGCTGCTGCAGCGGTACGTGATCATCGTCGCGACCGCGTTCGGCGGTGCGTGGACGATCATCATCGGCGCGCTGGCGGCAACGGCGGAGCGAGCGGCGCCCGCGGCCGCCAACGCGCGCAACGCCGACGTCTGGATCCTGTATCCGATGTCGCCCGTGCCGGATCAGAAATGGATTCCGGTCGCCTGGGTCGTCCTCGGGCTGATCGGCACGGCTGTGCAACTGGGATTGACCGCGAAAAAACGTACGTAGTGTCCGGCTGTGGCCGGACGTGGAGGAGCGATGCCAACGTTCGAACGACACGTCGATATCGATTGGAAAGGTTCGGTCATGGAAGGCGGCGGCAACATCGTCGCCGGCACCGGCGCATTCAACCTGCCTGTTTCGTTCCCGAAGCGCATCGGCGATCCGGGCGGCGTGACGAGCCCGGAGGAACTGATGGCCGCGGCACACGCCGCGTGCTACGCGATGGCGCTGAACGGGACGATCGGCCGCACCGAAGGCGTGTCGGTCGAACGCACGCACGTCAAGGCGACGATCACCGCGGACAAAGGTGACGCGGGCATCAAGATCGTGTCGTCGAAGCTGGAAGCGATCGCGTACGGATTGAAGGGCGCCGACGCCGCGAAGTGGACCGAGATCGCGAAGCTCGCCGAGAGCAAGTGCCCGGTGTCCAACGCCTATCGCGGCACGATGCAGATTTCCGTCGACGCCAAGCTGGGCTAGTTGCTTCCGAAAGAACACGGCGCGTACGGACAGTTGCTGTTTCCGCTGATCACGGCGCTCGCGATCGGACGTCCTTCGATCGCGGCGCTCGGGATCGTCGCCGCCGCCGTGTTCATCTTTCTGGCGCACGAGCCGCTGCTCGTGCTTCTCGGCCAACGCGGACCGCGTGCCGCGCGCGAACAGCGCACACAGGCGCTGACGTGGCTCGCCACATGCCTCAGCGGCGCCGCGATCGCGGGCCTGATCGTCCTCATCACGATCGAACCGTCCATCCGTCCAACCGTCGCTATTCCCGCCGTGCCCGCCGTCATCGTCGTCGCGCTGATCGCTGCCCGGCGCGAGCACACCACTGCAGGCGAGGTGATGTCCGCGATTGCGTTGTCGTCGCTCGCGTACCCGGTCGCGCTCGCGAGCGGCGCGACGCCTGTCGCAGCACGTACGGGCGCGATCGTCTTCGCGGTCGGCTTCGTGGTCGCGACGATCTGCGTCCGTGCGGTGATTGCGAACACGCGGCGGCCGCCCGCGTCGGCGGAGCGAATCAACGCCGTAGGTCTGGCCATTGCCGCGATGCTGATCCTCTCGGATCTCGCCGGCCGAGACGCCGTCACGGGCGTCGCGCTGTGGGCCGCGGCGCCGCTCGTCGCCGGCGGCGCCGCGCTCGGGATCGTCCCGCCGTCGGCGCGTCAGCTGAGGGTCGTCGGTTGGACGCTGGTTGCGACGACGTTCGTCACGTCGGTTGTGCTTGTCGTGGCGCTACGCTGAGCGGCGAATCCGCGCGACGAGCTGCCGAAATCGCGGCAGGGCCTTCAGTGCCGCGAACTCCGGATCCCGAAGGGCAAAGGGCAACTCCGGATCGCGATCGTCCGCGGCGCGTTCGAGCGAATCGAGCGCGGAGCTGATGTCGCCGTGGATCGCTTCGAGCGCGGCGAGCTGAATCGCGGCGGGCCGGCGCGCCGCTTTTGACGCGCCCACGCTCCGCGCGATGAAGGCGTTGACGGCGACGTTCGCGTCCATCGCCCTGAAGCGTTGTTGCGCGGCAGCCGGCGCTCCCGACGCGACGACGAGCGCCGTGGCCGATTCGTGCGCAGCGCGCCAATCGTGCCGCGCCATGTTGATCATGAACTCGCGCGAGCGTACGCGGCGCATCCAATCCAGCGCCGTCACGTCGTGCGGCGGACCGAACACGATCGCGCGCTCGAGTTTGGCGATGGCCTCGTCGTAGCGTCCTGCTCGCGCGTAAATCCCGCCGGCCTCGAACAGGATCAGATCGCAGTTCGGGCTGAGTGTTTCGGCGCGATCGATCGCGGCGATCGCGGCCGCGTCGTCGCCTTCGGCGGACAGGAGCCGCGCGTATGCGACGAATCCGAGGTCCCACTTCGGATCGAGCGCGACCGCGCGCGCGAGCTCGTGCCGGGCGCCGCGCCAGTCCCAGTCGTTGACGAGCCGAATCGTGCCGAGGAGGCGATGTGTTTCGGCTGCTTCCTCGAGTGAGATCGCGCGTTCGGCAGACGTCCGCGCTTCGGTCATCGCCGCGTCGACCGGCAGCTCGCGCTTCGTCGCGAGATCGAAGTACAGCTCGCCCAGCGCGTAGTGCGCTTCCGCAAATCTCGGATCGAT
>DASREL010000070.1:0-4467 GCA_035652075.1 Vicinamibacterales bacterium | reverse complement strand
GCGCCTCGACGGCCTCGAAGTGGCGCGCGCGCTGCGGAAGGAATCGGACGTCCCGATCATCATGCTGACCGCGCGCGTCGACGAAGGGGATCGGCTGCGCGGTTTCGATGTCGGCGCAGACGACTACATCACGAAGCCGTTCAGCCCGCGCGAGCTCGTCGCGCGGGTGTCCACCGTGCTCAAGCGCGCGCGCTACGATCCGGCGCGCGCCTCGTCGTTCACGGTCGGCGACCTCGCGATCGATTCGACGCGCATGCGTGTGGAGCGGAACGGGAAGGCGCTTGATCTCACGCCGACGGAATTCCAGTTGCTCGCGGCCCTCGCGCGGCATCCCGGCCGCATCTTCACGCGCACGCAGTTGCTCGATGCGGTGCGCGGTACCGAGGTCGACGCCTTCGAGCGCGCGATCGATGCGCACGTGAAAAACGTGCGGCGCAAGATCGAACGCGATCCACACAAGCCGCGCTACGTGCTGACGGTCTACGGCATCGGCTACAAGTTCGCCGACCTATGATGCGTTGGCGCCGGTATCGCTATGGCCCCGGCGTCCCGCCGTCGTGGTGGCCGCAGAACGAGCCGTGGCCGCCGGCGAGCGTGCGGACGTGGCGCGAGCACAGGCGCGCGCGCTTCGTCCGTCGCACCGGCTGGTACAGTTTCTGGCCGATATGGGTCTTCCTGTGGCTGCTGGGCAACGTGTTTCGTTACCGGCCGTCGGTCGGGTCGATCTCGCCGGCGTTCGTGCTGCTGATCGCGTGCGCCGTGGCAGCAGGCACAGTTGCGGTCATCTTGCGGCGTCTCGCCGCTCCGCTCGCCGACATCGCGTCGGCGGCCGATCGCATCGCGCATCGCGACTACCGTGTTCGCGTGACCGAGCCGCAGGCGGGACCGCGATGGGTGCGCGACACCGCGCGCGCGTTCAACACGATGGCCGGCCAGCTCGACGCGCAGGACGAGGCGCGGCGCCACCTGATGGCCGACATCGCGCACGAACTGCGGACGCCGCTCGCGATCCTGCAGGGGAAGCTCGAAGGCCTGATCGACGGCGTGTATCCGCGCGACAACGATCAACTGCAGGCGCTGCTCGACGACACGCGCGTCTTCGCCCGCCTCGTCGAGGATCTTCGAACCCTCGCGACATCGGAGCGTGGCGCCCTCGCGCTCACGAAGGAACCGACCGACATCGTTGCGCTGGCGAACGACGTCGCGACGTCGCTCTCAGCGTCCGCGAACGAAGGCGGCGTCTCGCTGTCGGTCGCAACCAATTCGTCTCGAGACATCGAGCCCATCGCGATCGATCCGGTCCGGATGCGGGAAGTGCTGGTGAACCTCGTGACGAACGCGCTCCGATACACGCCGCGCGGCGGACGCGTCGACATCACGATCGCGGCAAGCGTCGGCTCCATCGAACTCCGCGTCGTCGACACGGGGCCGGGCATTGCGGAATCGGAACTGCCGCGGATTTTCGATCGCTTCTACAAAGGCGCCTCGTCGACCGGTTCCGGCCTCGGCCTGACGATCGCGCGCAATCTCGTCGAGGCGCACGGCGGAACGATCCGTGCCGAGAGCCGGATCGGATCGGGCACGTCGATGATCGTCACGCTGCCTCGATGACCGCGCTTACGCCGCGAGCGCCGGCTGCATGTCGACCGACGGCGTCGCCGTCTGCACGCGCCTCCGTTTCGTGACGCGCAGCACGCCCGCAATCCCGACGACCATCAGCATCTGCAGCAGCGCGTTCGCAAATGGATTTCCCGTGCGGGGCAGATGCGCGAACAGCACGAGCGCGTAGACGTGCAGCACGAACGCGCCGAGCGATCGCTGACCGAGCGTCGCGAGCAGCTTTTCGATCGGACGGACGAGGGTGGCGAACCGGCCGAGCAGCACGTACCCGACCGGCAGCGCGACGGCGAGGTTCGCCAGCCGTCCGACGCCGAGCTCGCTCAGGCCGAAGTAGCGCACGTAGATCTGCGAGAAGGTGTCGGGCGACACGAGGTGGACGCGCAGCCACGACGGTCCGTCGACCCACGGATTGCACAGCGCAAACGTCAGGAAGATGCCGGTCGCGACGCCGGCGGCGACGAGCAACGCGTTGGCGCGCTTCGCGATCCACGCGCCGAATCGCTCGCGGTGGTAGCCGATCGTGATGCCGTGCACAAACAGCAGCTGCCACGCGAGGAGCGGAAAGACCGTTTCGAACTCCGCGCCGGTCAGTCGATGCGGCGACACGCGGTTGAACGCGTATGCGATCCAACTGACGAGCAGCACCGGCTGCCAGCCGACGTAGCGCAGCGCGAGCAGGCACGGCACCGCCGCGGCGACGAGCCAGACATACATCGCGATGATCTCGAACGCCCACGGTCCCGTGCGCATCATCAGCAGATCGCGCCACGCGGCGACGTCCATCGAGGCAGGTGACGCGAGCCACGCCGTCAACCGATCGCCGTTCCTCGCCATCGAGCTGACGTTGATGCCGAGCATCGACATCACGATCAGCGACACCGTCACACCGGTCAACGCGCCGTAGAGCAGCAGCACGCGGCGTCCGAGTCCGGACGCGACCGTTCTCCATCCATCGCGCAGCAACCGACGACCGTAGACCATGCCGAGGACGATGCCCGAGAGGATGACGAAGACCTCGGCCGCGGTGACGACCCAGAAGCGCTCGTACGAGAACCAGCTGAGCACCGACGACATCCGCGAATGGTTGACGATGACGCAGACCATGGCGAGTCCGCGCAGGCAATCGATGCGAAGGTCGCGAGACGACATCGCCGACCGAATCGCAAGCTGGATGCCCGTGTGATGGGCGATCCAGCGCAGCAAAACGCAACGCAGTGGGCAAAGTTTGCGCGGTCCGTATAATTGCCGCGATTGAACAACAGAGTTCTGTGGCTAGCGGCGGCGGCGCTCGCGCTGACCTCGTCCAGTCGCGTCAGCGGGGCCGGATCGTGCGAGCGTTTGCTGACGCAGCATCTCGACTCGGCCGTTATCACCGCGGCCGAAACGGTCGCGGCAGGCGCGTCACCGTTCTACGTATCGCGCGCGTTCTGCCGCGTGCAGATCGCGATCAAACCGACGAGCGACTCCGACATCAAAGCCGAAGTGTGGCTGCCGGTCGATGGTTGGAACGGAAAATTCGAAGCCGTCGGTAACAGCGATGCGGGCGGCGAGCTCAGCTACGACGACATGGCGGCGGCGCTCGAGCGCGGCTTCGCGACGAGCTCGACCGATACCGGTCACGTCGGCAACTCCATGGCGTTTGCGCTCGGGCATCGCGAGAAGTACGTCGACTTCGGTTATCGCGCGGTCCACGAGATGACCGTGAAAGCCAAAGCGATCATCGCGTCGTACTACGACGCGCCGCTCGTCGAGTCGTACTGGAACGGCTGTTCGCAAGGCGGTCGGCAAGGGATCACCGAAGCGGAACGCTTTCCGTCCGACTACGACGGCATCATCGCGGGCGCGCCGGCGATCGAGGACATGCGGCTGCACGCGACGCGACTCGGGCTCAACGTCTTCGTCCATCGCAGTCGCGACAGCTACATCCCGCCGGAAAAATACGCGCTGCTGCATCGCGCAGCTGTGGCGGCCTGCGACGTGAGCGACGGCATCAAGGACGGCTTGATCACCGACCCCACGCGATGCCACTTCGATCCGCGATCGCTCGAGTGCAAGAACGGTGATGCGCCGTCGTGTCTGACGGCTGCGCAAGTCACGACGGCGCGCGGCATCTACGCGCTGCTCGAGCCAGGATCCGAGCTCGGTTGGTCGCGGCTTGCGGGCCCTGAGCCGCTGCGCAACGCCGTCGAGCCGTTCCAGTTCGTCGTCTTCAACGATCCGAAGTGGGACTGGCGCACGTTCCGCCCGTCATCCGATTTGTCGCGTGCGCTCGTTGCGGACGCGGGCGTCATCGATTACACGAACCCCGATCTGCGCGCGTTCTTCGCGCGCGGCGGGAAGCTGCTGATGTATCACGGCTGGGCGGATCCGCAGATTCCGGTGGCCGACACGATCGAGTACTTCAACAACGTGTTGAAGACGACCGGCGCCTCGGCGCGCGGCACGTCGATTCAGTTGTACATGCTGCCGGGCGTGAACCACTGCGCGGGCGGTGAAGGCCCCGATCGCTTCGACGCCGTCGCCGCGCTCGATCGTTGGATCGCCACCGGCCACGCGCCCGATCGCATCGTCGCGGAGAAGAAGACGAACGCGGCGGTCGTACGCACGCTGCCGCTGTGTCCGTATCCGCAGCGCGCGATCTACGGCGGCCGCGGCAGCATCGATCGCGCGGAGAATTTTGCGTGCGCGGTGGACGAAGCGGCTACGCCGTCATCCACGTCATCGCCTCGGTCGCCACGTTCGGCGGGATCTCGTGACGGCCGTCGAATTCCTTGAACGTCACGTCATACCCCTTCGACCGCAGCTGCGGGACGATGATCCGGCTGCACTGATCGATTGGCAGGATCT
>DASREL010000069.1:0-38087 GCA_035652075.1 Vicinamibacterales bacterium | reverse complement strand
GTTTGGACTCGCTTGGATCGGCTTGGGCCTCTCGAACGGGTACTACCTGCTGTTTTTCTGCGTCCTCGCGTCGATGTGGATCGGCTGGTTCTTCTCCGCACGCCAGGATCGTTCGCGATTGATGCGGCTTCTCGCCGCGTGGGCGATCGCCGCCACACTGATCACGCCTGTAATAATTGGATATCACACAGCGCTCGATGCCTTTCGCGGCGAGCGGACGTTGACCGAGATTCGCTCCTTCAGCGCGGACGTGAGTGCGTTCGCGGCGACGTCTCCGCTCGTGTGGGCGTGGCGTCGGCTATCGGTCGTGCATCAGGCCGAGCAGCAGCTGTTCCCCGGCATCGTCTCGATCGTGCTGTTCGCCGCGGCGTTGGTGATCATCCCGCGTGGCGATCGCGTTTCCGAGGCAGCGCGCCGCGCGCGCATCGCGATCGTGATCGTCGCGACGACCGTCGTCACCCTCGCCGTCGTGGCCGCTGTCGGAGGACCGATCCGCACGCGTCTTCTGACGATCGATTCGATCTCGAAGCCTGGCGCCATCGTGATTTGGCTGACCGTGGTCGCGATCGCGCTCGGATCCCGAGCGCGCCGTGCATTCGCGACCCGCTCGCCGCTCGCGTTCTATGTCATCGCAACGGTCGTGATGTTCGTGCTGGCGCTGGGACCGGAGCCCACGCTGAACGGCACGCCGATCTGGTACAAGCCGCCGTACGCATGGCTGATCGAATTGCCTGGGTTCGGCGTGATTCGCGTCGCGGCACGCTTCGCCATGCTTGGTGAGCTGTGCCTGGCGGTTGTCGCCGCTTTGGCGTGGGCGGCGATGACGCGCGATCTGCGGCCGCGGTATCTCACGCTGGCGACCGCCGGGTGCGTTGCTGTGCTGTTGGCGGACAGTTGGGTCGTTGGTCTGCCATTGCCGGCAGTGCCGCCGCGCCTCGACGCACTCGAAGCGATCGCGGGAGGCACACCGGTCCTCGAACTACCGGTCGGTGTACTCGAAGACACTGCCGCGATGTATCGCGCGATGTTTCACGGCGCTCCGCTCGTGAACGGCTACAGCGGATTCACGCCGGCGCACTACGACATCCTTCGAGCGGCGCTCGATGCGGGCGATCCCGCTGTTCTTGACGCCTTCGCATCGCGTCGCGACCTGATCGTCGTGGTGAACGAAAGCCCTGCGAAGCGCTGGACCGAGTATTTCGGACACGCTGACGCAGCCGAACGCTTGACCGGCGACAGCGCGCACGCGATCTTTCGACTGCGTGCGTCTCCATGGCGCGCACCAGCACTCGGAGCGCCGATCCCGATCGTCTCCATCGACGACGTGCCTTCGTCTGGGCTGCAGCAGTTGAGCGACAACAACCTGCTGACGCGCTGGGACAGCGGCGCGCCGCAACACGGCCACGAAGTGATCACCCTCGATCTTGGCCGCCCGCAGCGCGTCGGCGGTGTCGAATTGTCCGCTGGTCCGTACCTTGGCGAAGTGGCGCGGCGACTCACGGTCCAGCTGTCGGTGGACCATGATGCGTGGTCCTCGGTGGCGATCGCTTCCTCGTTCGCACGCGCGGTCGACAGCGCGATTCGCGATCCGAAGCGCATCGCGATGGTCTTCGACTTTCCGGCTCGCGCGGCGCGATACATCCGCCTGCGCCAGACCGGAGTCGATTCGACGTACCACTGGTCGATTGCCGAACTCCTGGTGTTCGCGGCTGAGTGATATAGTGAAAATCGCCATGTCCGATTTTTCCTCGGCTTTCCCGAATTCCAGGAAGATCTACGTCGACGGACCGCAAGGTGTCCGCGTTCCGATGCGAGAGATTGCGCTCGAGAACGGCGCCGCGTCCACTCGTGTGTACGACACGAGCGGGCCGCAGGACTACGACGTAAACCAGGGGCTCCCGAAACTGCGGGAGCCGTGGGTGCGCGGACGTCGCGCGACGCCATCAGGCGAGCGTTGCGTGACGCAGCTGTACTACGCGCGCAAGGGCGAGATCACGCCGGAAATGGAATTCATCGCGCTGCGCGAAGGGCTGCCGGCCGAGTTCGTGCGCGACGAGGTCGCGCGCGGGCGAGCGATCATTCCGTCGAACATCAATCACCTCGAGCTCGAGCCGATGGTCATCGGCCGCAACTTCATGGTGAAGATCAACGCGAATATCGGCAACTCGGCGGTGTCGTCGTCGATCGAAGAAGAGGTCGAGAAGCTGCGGTGGGCGACGCTCTGGGGCGCCGACACCGTCATGGATCTCTCGACGGGCAAGAACATCCACGAAACGCGCGAGTGGATCATCCGCAATTCCGCCGTGCCGATCGGCACGGTGCCGATCTACCAGGCGCTCGAGAAGGTCGGGGGCCGGCCGGAAGATCTGACGTGGGAGGTTTATCGCGACACGCTGATCGAGCAGTGCGAGCAAGGCGTCGATTACTTCACGGTCCACGCCGGCGTGCTGCTTCGGTACATCCCGATGACCGCGCGTCGAGTCACGGGCATTGTGTCGCGCGGCGGCTCGATCATGGCGAAGTGGTGCCTCGCGCATCACCAGGAAAACTTCACCTACACGCATTTCGCCGAAATCTGCGAGATCATGCGCGCCTACGACGTGTCGTTCTCGCTCGGCGACGGCCTGCGTCCAGGTTCGATAGCCGATGCGAACGACGAAGCGCAGTTCGCCGAGCTGCAGACGCAGGGCGAGCTGAATCAGATCGCGTGGAAGTTCGACGTCCAGGTGATGAACGAAGGTCCCGGCCACATCCCGATGCATCTCATCAAAGAGAACATGGAGAAGCAGCTGGAGTGGTGCAAGGAGGCGCCGTTCTACACGCTCGGGCCGCTGACCACGGACATCGCACCCGGCTACGATCACATCACATCGGCGATCGGCGCCGCGATGATCGGCTGGTACGGTACCGCGATGCTCTGCTACGTCACGCCAAAAGAGCACCTCGGGCTGCCGAACAAGGATGATGTGAAGACCGGCGTCATCGCCTACAAGATCGCGGCGCACGCCGCGGACCTCGCGAAAGGCCACCCGCGCGCACGCGAATGGGATGACGCGCTGTCGAAAGCCCGGTTCGAGTTCCGGTGGGAAGATCAATTCAACCTGGCTCTCGATCCGGTCACGGCGCGCGCATATCACGACGAAACGCTGCCGGCCGACGGCGCGAAGGTCGCGCATTTCTGTTCGATGTGCGGTCCGAAGTTCTGCTCGATGGAGCTGACGCAGCAGGTGCGCGATTACGCGAACGCCGGCATGAAAGAGATGTCGGTCGAATTCCTGAAGAAGGGCGAGATCTACGTCAAGCAGTAACTAGCGGACGTAGATGCGTGCCGCCGCGCTGAACGTCGGGTTCGTGTCGGACGATCCAGGCAATGTCTCGACGCGAACCCGCGCATCGTCCAACATCTGAACGATCATGACGCCTCGCGGCGGTCCAGGCGGCTGTCCAGGCGCCCCCCACTGCGACAACTGATACACAACCTGTCCGGACGACACGCTGACGTCTTTGAAATCGATCGATCCGGCAGCCGGTTCGAACGCGCCCGGGAGCGACAGCGCACTGCCGATGACGACGCGGCGATGCGCGGGGTCGTAGTTGTCGTAGGCGAAGGCGAGTTGCTGCGGCCACGCCGCAGGCGCCTGGCTCACGGACCCGATCGCCGCGAGGCCGTCGAGAAACCAATTGCCGACCAGCCGGCCCTGGACATCGAAATTGATCTGGCCGTCTTTGTCGCCGGTGATCCGCTGCGTGACGGCGTACATCTGCGAGCGCAGCGGCTCCGTGAAGTAGGAGATCGGCGTATCGCAATGCAGCTGTTCGTCGACGTAGCGCGCCGGGTTCACGAAGCCGACTGTCGTCTGGTAGTTGACCAGTCCGAAGTCGAGTTCCGGCAACTCGGCGACCGTCGTCCCAAGTCGCTGTCCAGCGTGGACGATCGTGCCCTGATTGATGCCGGTGTCGAGCTTTACGCGTCCCATGTAATACAGATACGAACCGTTGCGGATCCCAAGTGACGCGCCGAGCGCATCGGTGAGGATGTACTGGATCTGCCCGTCAGCAGGCGCAACGACTGTGCGCGGCGGCGCGACCACGCTGGTCGTGAAGTAGATGTGCGAGGTCGGAAGAATGTGATCGGGCGGTGCGATGTTGCCGAGCGGCACGATCGTCACGCCCGCCATGTCCATCGGCGCGGCGGTGAACGCGAAGGACCCGGTCGAAAACGTCGACGGCGATGACGGCGACGACGACGATCCGCCGCAGGCGGCGCATGCGCACGTCCAGGCGACGAGCGCTGCGGCGCGTCTCATGCTCAGCGCGCGGCGGCGACGGGGACGATTTGAATCAGCGTCGGAAAGCGCGGCGGCTGGCCGCCCGCCTTCGGATTCGGGTAGCCCTGCGAGACGTCCGACTGATAATCCTTGATCGTGACGCCCGGCGGGAATGCCATCGTGTCCTCGTTGTACTTGCCGACGTCGAACTCGTGCGTCGCCGGCGCTTCGTAGACGAGGTCACCCTTTTGCTTCAGCGTGGTGCGGTAGTACGCGACGAGATCGACAAACGATGCCGTCGACCCGAAAATGTAGTAGCGCTGACCGCGTCCGGCGTCGTAGGACGCGATGAACTGCGCGCCTGGATAGATCGGGACGCCCAGTTGCGCCTCGGTCGGCACGCCTTGCGGCGCCGGCGTTGACGCGGGCGCGCTCGGTTGCGGCGCAGGTTGCGTGGCCGGCGGCGTCGGCGGTGGCGCCGAGCCGGGCCGCGGGAACGGCTGCGGCACCGGAATTTGTTGGAGTGACGCCGCAAGAATCAACGGCAACAGCATGCATTCGATTATAAGCCTTCGCGATTTCTGTCGATCCGAGCGCGCGTGGCTCGTCGAAACCATCGAATCGTTCGTCCGGCTCGAATCGCCGTCGCACGACAAGGCCGCGGTCGATCGGTGTGGGACTGAGATCGCGCGCCGGATCGACGCCATCGGTGGTCGCGTGACGCGGCTGCCGCAACACGAACGCGGCGATCACGTGCGTGCGGAGTTTGGTCCGGCCGAAGCCGGACACCGCGTGCTCTTGCTGGGGCATTTCGACACGGTCTGGCCCGTGGGCCAGCTCGCGAAGATGCCGATCGTCGAGCGCGACGGCTGCCTGCACGGTCCAGGCATCTTCGACATGAAAGCGGGAATCGCCGTCGCGATGCTCGCCACGCGCGCACTGTTGGAAACGGCAACTGCGACTGCAACTGCACCTGCCAACTGCCGCCTCGTGATGTTGTGGACCACCGACGAGGAAATTGGCAGCGGGACGTCGCGAGCGATGATCGAAGAGGAAGCCCGCCGGAGTGATGCAGTGCTCGTCCTGGAACCGTCGCTCCCCGGCGGTGCGCTCAAGACTGCGCGCAAAGGCGTCGGCGGATACGAACTGACGATCCGCGGCGTGTCGGCGCATGCCGGCATCGAACCACAGAAAGGTGCGAGCGCCGTCCACGAGTTGGCGCATCAGATCCTCCGCATCAACGCGCTGCAGGACCTCGACCGCGGTATGACGGTCAACGTCACGCAGGTCCACGGTGGCCGCACCGCGAACAGCATCCCCGACGAAGCGCACGCGATGGTCGATGTGCGGGCGCCGACGATGGCCGCGATGGCCGACGTGGAGCACGCGTTCGCCACGCTGACGTCCGTCGATCCGCGAACGGCCATCGAGGTGCGAGGCGGTTTCGATCGTCCACCACTCGAACGCACCGCCGGTGTCGTCCGTCTATTGCAGCTTGCAAAGACAGTGGCGCGCGAACTCGGCCTGGAGATCGGCGAAGGCAGCACCGGCGGCGGGTCGGACGGAAACTTTACGGCCGCTCTTGGCGTCCCAACATTAGACGGCCTTGGCCCAGCCGGCGATGGCGCCCACGCGCTTCACGAGCATGTCATCGTCGATGCCCTTGCCGATCGCGCTGCGCTCGTCGCCGGGTTGGTACAATCGATCGCAGAACTGGCACCTGAGAACTGATAGCTATATGAATGCAGTCAAAACGACGTTGTTGCTCGGTTTCATGACCGGGCTGTTTCTGGTGGTGGGCGAGGCGTTCGGCGGCGGCCAGGGCCTCGTGATGGGTTTCATCTTTGCCGCAGGGATGAACTTCGTGTCTTACTTCTGGTCGGACAAAATCGTCTTGCGGAGTTACAACGCCGAGGAAGTCGGACCGGATCACCGCCTCTATAAGATTGTCAGCCGCCTCGCGCAGCGCGCGGGTCTGCCGCAGCCGCGCTGCTACGTCATTCCCGATCCGTCACCGAACGCGTTTGCGACGGGCCGCAATCCCAATCACGCGGCGGTCGCGGCGACCGAAGGCATCCTCCAGGTGCTCAGCGACGAGGAACTCGAGGGCGTGCTCGGTCATGAACTGGCGCACGTCAAGCACCGCGACATCCTGATTAGTTCGATCGCTGCGACGATGGCGGGCGCGATCATGATGATCGCGCGCTGGGGGATGTTCTTCGGCGGCGGGTACGGCGGTGATCGCGATGATCGGCGCGGCAGCCCGATCGCCGCGCTCGCGATGATGATCCTCGCGCCGGTGGCGGCGATGCTGATTCAGGCAGCGATCTCACGCTCGCGCGAGTACGACGCGGATGCCGGCGGCGCGGCCATCGCCGGGAGCCCGCTCGGGCTGGTCAGCGCGTTGCGCAAGATCGAGGTCGCGTCGAAGCGCATACCGCTCGACGCGAGCCCAGCCACCGCGCACATGTTCATCATCAAGCCGTTTTCCGTGTCGGGACTGCTGGGTTTGTTCAGCACGCATCCGCCGACCGAGGATCGCATCGCGGCTCTCATGCAGCTAGCTCAACGCTAGTCGTGGCGTACGTCTTGCTGCCTCCGACCATGACGGAGGCAGCCGGTGCACGTAGACGACCTCGACATCTCACCGAGCAAGATTGGCGAAACTGCACAGCGCATTGTTGATAGGGCGATCGAAGAGGCTCGTCGACGCGAACACGCGCTGCTGACAAACGAACATCTTTTTCTCGCGTTTGCGCAAGTCGAGTGGGACATGTTCGCCGAAGTGATGCGCGACGTGGAGCTCAATCCCCACACGATTCTGCAGGCGGTCGAAGAACATCTCCACATGATGCCGTCGTTCGCGGGACGCGATCTGCGCGTATCGCCGGCGACCAAGCTCGTCTTCAAGCTGGCGCTGCACCATGCAAGCCGCGCCGGTCGGCAAACGATCGAAGCTGCCGATCTCTTTTCGGCCGTGTTCGAAGAGACGCAAGGCGTGCCTGTCTCGATTTTGCGGCGCCACGGCGTCGAGCCGGAGGTGCTCGTGAGCCGACTGAATGCGCGGATGCGGGATATGGAACTGCGCGAGGAGCGGTTGAAGAAGCGCTTCGAGCTCCCGCCCTTCTTGAAACATTTCGCGACGAACCTGAACCTGCTCGCGCGCCAGGACAAAGTGCCGCCGGTCTTCGGCCGGGACAAGGAGATCCAGCAGGTGCTCGAGATCCTGTGTCACCGCGAGCGCGCGAACTCGGTGATGCTGATCGGCGAACCGGGCGTCGGCAAGACGGCGATCGTCGAAGGTCTTGCGCGACGGATCGAGTTCGAACCGGAGTCGGTGCCGGTCCGGCTGCGCGACTGCCAGGTCGTCAACCTGCAGATGAACACGATGGTCGCCGGCACGATGCTCCGCGGCATGTTCGAGGATCGCATCCAGAACGTGATCCGCGAGCTGAAAGAACGGCCGAACCTGATTCTGTTCGTCGACGAAGCGCACACGATGGTGGGCGCCGGGTCGGCGCTTGGCGCGCCGTCGGATGCGGCGAACGTCTTCAAGTCGGTTCTCGCGCGCGGCGAGATCCGCATGGTCGCAGCCACCACGCTCAGCGAGTACAAGGAATACATCCAGGAAGATGAAGCGCTGGCGCGTCGCTTCCGGTGCGTGCATGTCTGCGAGCCGTCGGTCGAGGAGACTCGGCGGATCCTGTACAACCTTCGTCCGCGGCTCGAGCGAAATTACTCGGTGCGGCTGCTCGATGAGGCGCTCGACACCGCGCTCGAGCTGTCACCCCGCTACATGCGGCATCTGCATCTGCCGGACAAAGTCATCGGCTGGCTCGACACCGCGGCGGTGCGTGCCGAGATCGATCGCCGCTGGGAAGTGAAGACGGCGGACATCGTCGCGGTCATCTCGCACGCGGCGCAGATCCCCGAGGACATGGTCTATCGCGACGTGACCGATCGATTCAGGGACATCCAGGACTCGCTGCAGAAGCGCGTCATCGGTCAGCAGAACGCGGTGCGGTCGGTGGCGAAGCGTCTCGTGCTGAACAAGGGCCCGTTGAAGGACGGTTTCGATCGTCCCGACGGCGTCCTGCTGTTCCTCGGACCCACCGGCGTCGGCAAGACGGAGCTCGCGAAGGCCGTCGCCGAGTTCCTGTTTGGTGACGAAAAGAAAATGGTCCGCGTCGACATGTCCGAGTATCAGGACGGCTCGGTCGCCGTCGACAAACTGATCGGCATGCCGCGCGGCATCGTCGGCAGCGAGCGCGGCGGGATTCTGACGAATCAGCTCAAGGACAATCCGTACACGGTCGTGCTCCTCGACGAGGTCGAAAAGGCGAGTCCGAATCTGTTGAACCTGTTCTTACAGGCCTTCGATGAAGGTTGGATCACCGACGGCCGCGGCAAGCGCGTGTATCTGAGCGACGCGGTCGTGGTCATGACGTCGAACCTCGGATCCGAGAACTTCCGGAAGCTGACGAACCCGCTGGGATTCCTGAATCGCACCGTCGGCGTCGACCAGGTACAGAGCGAAGTGATGCGCGAGCTCGAGCGGCGTTTCCCGCCAGAGTTCCGGAATCGCATCGACGAAGTCGTGTTGTTCAATCCCCTCACGCACGACGAAGTGCGCGAGATTTCAAAGAAGTACCTCGAACAGGTCAAAACCACGCTCGCCAGATCCGGCAAGACGATCCAGGTGGGTGACGATGCGCTCGAGGTCGTGGTCACGAAGGGCTACAACATGGCCTTCGGCGCGCGATTCCTGAAACGGTTCATCGACGAACACATCAAGCTGCCGATCAGCGAACGCTGGAAGGAAGGCACGCATTTCGAGGTCACAGCCAAAGACGGCGGGATCATCGTCGCGCCAGCGCCCGCGAACATCAGCACCGCGGCCGATGCGATGGCGTACGGCGACGTCGCTTAGAGGTTCAAAAGGTTCAAGAGGTTCAAGAGGTTCAAGAGGTTCGAGAGGTTCTGAGGTTCTGAGGTTCTGAACCTCTTGAACCTTTTGAACCCTTTGAACCTCTTGAACCTTTTCACCACCGAAACCCCGTCTGCACTTCACCTGGCTTGTCTTCCTGGTGCACGTCTTTCTCTCGTCCTTTCAGCCCGTACCGTTGCTGTAGCATCCGCACCATCCCGCTGATCTCCTTCCGATAATCTTCAGGCGCGTACTTCTTCGTGTACAGCTTCTCGTAGCGGGGCAGCCACGACGGGAACTCGCGCTCGAGGAATTTCATGAAGTGGGCGCGTGTGCCGTCTTCGAGAAACATCACCGCGCAGCTGAGAAACTGCGCGCCGTGATCGGCGATCGCCTTGACGGTACGCTCGATCTTCGAGCGCGACGACGAGAAGCCAGGAACGATCGGGTGCATGAGGACGCCGGCGTAGATGCCCGCATCGACAAGCTCGCGGACGGCGCGCAGGCGCTGCAACGGATGCGCGGTTCCCGGTTCGAGGATCTGCCACGCGTGTTCGTCGACGGTCGGGACGCTCATGTAGACGGTGCAGGTCGCGACCTGCGACAGCTGTTTCAGCAGGTCGATGTCGCGCACGACCATCGGTCCCTTCGTGATGAGACCCATAGGGTTTCTCGCGCGGACGAACTCGGCGATCGCGGCGCGCGTCAGCTTGTAGTGGCCTTCGATCGGCTGATAACAGTCGGTGGCGGTGCCGACGGCGACGTATTCGCCCTTCCAGGATGGCTTCGCCAGCTCGCGCCGCAGGACGTCGATGAGGTTTTTCTTGACGAGAATCACCGACGCGAACTCGTCGTCGGCGTTCATCTCGAACTGAACGTGATACCGCCGTGCGTAACAGTAATGACAGCCGTGCGTGCAGCCGCGGTAGGGATTGAGCGTCCAGTCGAACGGCATGCCTTTGACGGCGTTGAGCGCCGATCGGCATGTGATCTCCTGGTATCGCGCTTCGTCGGCGCGCCGCTGCGCCTCGGTCAGCGCGTCTGTACCACCCGCTTTGACCGTTTCGGCGATCTCGCGGGTGGTCGGCTGCCTGGAGCCTATTTCAACGAAAAGTGGGTATGTTTCGCTTTTGATTCGCCCATCATACTACTAACGGGGCTTGGTCGATGGACGGCGACGTGCGGGTGCTTTCTTTGCGGCGCCGCTCCTGGCTGAACTTGTCGGAGCCTTCTTGCGTGTCGTCGCGCGCTTGCGCGTCGACGTCGTCTTTTTTCTCGTCGTCGTCCGCCGCTTCGCGCTGCGCGTCGCCGCCGGGCGCCGCGGCGTCGTCGTGGCTTGCGGCGCGGCCTCGGCGATCGCGCTCAGCGTGAACGCGGCCACCAGCGCGACGAGCAACGACTTCATCGTTCTTCGAATCATGCACATCCTCCCGCGAAAAATACGATAACGCATCTACAACAAATAGGCGAGCGCGAAGCCAACCTGAGCGACGAACATCATGCGATACATGTGCGCCCACGACACGTGGTTTTCGTCGATCGCCAGTTCTTCGGGACGCCGCAGCATGAGGTAGCAGACATACAGGCCGTACGCGGTCATCACGATGCCGAGGATCTGCAGGAGCCAGAAGTTGCCCGTGAGGATTCCGAACCACGCGCCGACAGGGATCATCAAGAACGGGATCACGAATGACGGCGAGATCATCCAGGCGGCGCGCGAGACGCCGTACTGAATCGGCAGCGTGCGGCAACCGCCGCGGCGATCCCCTTCCATGTCGGCGAAGTCCTTGGTTGTCGTCGCGCCAAGCAGGAACAGACCGAAGATGGCGCCGATGTACCACGGCTCGACGCCGATAATCGTTTTCGCTGACGACCACCCCGCCACTTTCAGCAGCGTGCCGCGCGGAATCGCAATCGTGATGTTCGCCCAGATGCCGAGCCGTTTCGTGCGGAGCGGGGGCACCGAATAGAGATAGGTCGCGACGACGGCGATCGCGACGAGCCAGAAGCACTCGTGCCGACCGCCCGGTTCGACGAGCCACGCGAGGATCAGTGCGAGTGTGTAGGTGACGATCGTGAACCCCCACGCCTGTCCGAACGTCAATCGGCCGCTCGGCAGCGGACGCTTCGGCTTGTTCACGCAGTCGATGTCGTAGTCGTAGATCTGATTCAGCGCGTTGTTGCCGGCGTTCAACACGGCCGCCATCGCCGATCCGATCAGCGGCGGAATGAGCAGCGACCAGCTCCACGGTTCGCGCGGCGCCGCACCAATCGCGGTCAACCCGCCGGAGATGAATCCGAGCGCGGGCGCGACGAGCGTGAACGGCCTCGCGATGTCGACGTATGGATTGCGTCGCGACTCGGGTTTCGGGATTCGGGATTCGCCTGTCATGCGATCGCGATGGCGACGACCGCCGCCACGGCGGTGTTGATGAAGTTCAACATGTCGTTGTTCAGGATACCTGCTGGCTCGGCCGTCGCGCCGAGGACGCTCTCGATCGCGGCGCCGACCGTCGACGCGATCACAATCGGGACGATCATGTGGAAGGTAATGAGACCGCCAGCCTGCGCCACGAATGCGAGCGCCACCGCCGCGCCGAGGCCGGCCATCGTACCTTGAATCGACATCGCGCCGGGCGTGCCGGCCGGCACGCGCCGCAGCGTCGTGATGAGGAACGTCGATCGCCCCCACGCCTTGCCGATTTCGCTCGCGACCGTGTCGCTGCCCCCAGCCGTCAGCGCCGCGGCGAACGCGAGCAGCGATTCCGCTGGATAGGCGGTGGTGACGGCCATGACCGCGGCGATCGCTGCGACGCCGCAGTTGGCGAACGCGTTGCCCGCGCCGCGACGTCCACCCTTTTCTTCGGCGATGCCGAGCGCAGTCTTGCGTTTGAGACCGAGGCGCGACGTCACCGTGGCGATGACGAACGTCAGGAACAGGAACGTCCACGCAAACGCGCCGCCGGCGGCGAAGATGACGATGCCGATCGCGGCGCCGCCGAGCCAACCGGACAGCGATACGGTCCGCGCACGATAACCGAGCCGCGAGATGACGAGGTTGACGCCGATCGCCCAGGGCAGATTCGCCATCACGAAGGGGTCGTCCCATGCGCGTGCAGTCACCAGCGTTGCGAGCCACAGCACCGCGCCGGCCGTCAGGGGCACTGAAATGTTGTCGTCGAGCCGCACGGGAATCGATTCGACCAAGGCGGCGGCGATCGCGGCAGTCAACGGCGCGGCGATGACGAGGACGTTACCGGTCCATGACTGGAGCGCGATCGCTGCGAGGCTGCCGCAGACGACGAACGCGACCGAGCCAGCGACTGACTTGTCGTGATTCCACGGCAGCCGCGCGCTGCGCACGCGATGACCGATCAACGTAGCGAAGCCATCACCGCAGGCGAGCACGCCCCACGCGCCAGCGACGAGATCGAGGCGTTCGCGGAAGACCAGGATGAGGATGAGAATCGAGAGCGGATACAGCAGGATGCCAACTGGAAACCCGCGCGCGACATCGTCGGGGCGATACAGCTTCCGGCCACCGATCCGCGGCAGGACGAGGGCGTTCATCGCGAGCGCGACGCCGGCGAGGAGCGCGGCTTGCGGCCACGTCAGGAATCGCAACAGCAGCGCGAAGGCGCCCGACCCGATGTGGACCCACTGCCGCGCGTTCTCGGAGTGACTCATCGCGGAATCGAATCGATCGTTGCGCGGACGCCGTCGGCGAGCGGCGTCATCGTGTACCCGAGATCGCGGACCGCGACGCCGCTGTCGAGCGACCAGTCGTGGCGGAAGATCTCGACGGCGCCTCGCGTGATCAACGGCAGCCCGCCAAACAGCCTGACGCGCAGCTCCTCCGCGACGCCGAGCGCATCCGCAACCGGAAATGGAATGCGCAGTGGCGGCCGGCGGCCCGTCAGCGTTCGGACGATCTCGAACACGCGCGACTGCGGCGCGTTTTCGCCGCCCAGCATGTAGCGTCCGCCGGTCACGCCGCGCTCCAGTGCCGCCCGCTGACCGTTCGCCACGTCATCGACAAACGCGTACGACCACGGATGCTCCGGTCCAACGAGACCGGGCAATCGTCCTTTCAGGTGATCCGCGATCAGCCGGCCGATCAGATTGCCTTCGGTGAACGATCCCGGCCCGTACACCACGCCTGGATAGACGCGCACGAGCGGCGCACCGTCACGAACCGCTTCGTCGGCCGCGCGATCGGCGAGGACCTTCGTCCGCTGATAGTCGTTCGCGAGAATCGGCGTTTCGCGATCGCGTGGCGGCAGCGCGAGAAAGGACGACGTGTAGACGATCCGGCCGATGCGGTGTTGTTTCGCTGCGGCGATCACGTTTCGCAGTCCGCCGACGTTCACGTCGTCGAAATCCTGCGACCGGCGCCGCCAGATGGACACGAGCGCTGCCGAGTGCGAGATCGCGTCGCAGCCGGCCGCCGCGTCCGAGAGCGCTGTGGCATCACGCACGTCGCCGTCGACGAGCGTGCCCGGCAGACCGCTGCGCGATGCCGACCGCGCAAAGATGACGAGGTCGTGGCCGGCGGTCGCAAGCGCCCGAACGATCGCGCGACCGAGATATCCCGTTCCGCCCGTGACCAGCACGCGCATTCAGCTGTCCTGCTGACGCCAGTATTCGAGCACCTCGTCGAGGGTTTCGTCGAGCGGAATCGACGGGCGCCACCCGAGCTCGGTCTGAATGCGTGTCGGATCGCCGAGCAAGAGCGGCAGGTCGTTCGGGTGAAACTTCGAGGCGTCCACTCGCACACGCACCGGCACGTGCGCGTGCTCGATCAGCCGATCGAGGAGCTCGCGGATCGAGTGGGCGCTTCCCGAGGAGACGTTGTAGGGACGGCCGGTCACGCCGCGTTCCATCACGATCTCGTAGGCACGCACGGTGTCGCGGACATTCGTCAGTTCGCGACGCGCCTCGAGGTTGCCGACGACGATCTCCGGATCGCGGCGGCCGCGTTCGATCTCGACAATCTGTCGCGCGAAGTCGGACGCGACAAACGACGGGTACTGCCGCGGTCCGATGTGGTTGAACGGCCGCACGATCCGAACATCGACACCGTCAGCCACCATGCGCGTCGCCAGCATTTCGGTCGCCAGCTTCGTCAGGCCGTACGGATTCGGCGGCAGCAGTTCGGCATCCTCGTGCAGCGGCGCGTTCGACGCGCGATAGACCATCGCCGAACTCGGGATCAGAACGGGCACGCGGCGCTGGAGCGCGGCAACCGCCTCGAGCACCACCTGCGTCCCGCGCACGTTGATCGCGAGCGTGGCAGCCGTGCGATTCCACGACCGGCCGACGTTGGCCGCGCCGGCGCAGTGATAAACGGCAGACGGCTGCGTCACGAGAATCGCGTCGCGGACGGCGTCCCGGTCCAAGACGTCGACGGTCTGCCACTCGACGTTGGCGCGCGCTTGCGGCGTCCGCCCGCCCGGCCGATACCAGCCGACGATACGCGGGTGGCGCGGCGCGAGGAGATCGAGCAGGTGGCTGCCGGCAAACCCGGCCGCGCCGGTGACGAGAATCAGCGCGGCACCCCGCTCATCGCGCCGTTGAACGGCGAGAAGTTACCGATGCCGGCGAGGGTGAACGAGAGGAAGAAACGTCGATCGGCGGCGATCGGCACGCTGGATCCGACGCCGTAGTTGAACGTCTGATACTGAAACGCCAGGCCGCAACACTGCGCGTTGTAGAATCCTGTGATCTGCTGCTGCAGAAATCCGCCGTGCGTGATGTCGTAGTTGAACGTGTAGACGCTGCCGTACTTGTTGTCGCGCGTGTGCGCGTTGCTCGACACGTTGACGAACTGCGACGTCTGGCTCGAGCAGTCGACGCCGACCGGCAGCAGTTGCTGCACGCAACCCGTCTTCTGCCAGCCCACCGACGTCTGCAGCCGCGCGGCCCACGAATAGGACGTGTTCGCGGAGACCGATCGCAGCTGGTTATAGCGGCTGTCGAACTCTGCACGGAATGTTCCGTTGATGTCGGTGCTGGGCATGCCGCGAACGCTGACGACGTACGGAGAAAAGTGACTCGGCGTACCGCCGCCGAACTGCGACGTCTGGTAGGCGATGTCATATCGCGCCTGCTGCTGGTTGGTGTAGTACGACTGCGAAAATTCGACGTCGAGGATCTCGCGTGACTGCGCGAGTTGTCCAGGCGCAACCTTGCGCTTCGCAAAAAACCGATTGATGACCCCGTAGGTGAGATTCGTACCGCCGGCAATCGTATCGACCGCGTCCGTGTGCAGGATGCGATCGAAGTTGTCGATGGCTGACGTCTTCAGCACCGTGAAGTACGGCTCGACGGAGTGCTTGAACTTCTCGGCGTATCCGTTGTCCGGCGTATCCCAGATGCGGTTGAAGACCGGACCCACCACCTGCGCCTGCACGGAGAAATACCGCCGATTGATCGCCTCGTCAGCCGTCGCATCGGTGCGCTGGTTGCCGGCATCGTCGAGAGCGGCGCTCTTGGTGTAGTACGTGTCGCGCCAGCTGACCGTCGTGTTGACCGTGAACCATTGCCACTTCTTGAACGGATAGCGAATCTGCGGCCACACGTCGAGACGCTGCACGCCGAGATTCGTCTCCGTCGTCAATTCGGTATTGCTGTTGAACGACCGGCTCGCGCGAATCAAGTCGACGTATTCGCTCGTGACGCCGAAATACACCTGCGATCCGAACAGCGGCCGCTCGCTCCGGGCGAGATTGATGCGCGGTCCGTTGCCGGTAATGACCGAATCGTTGACGTCGTAGAAATATTCTTGCCGATCCATCGTCGCGTTCATCGTGAAGCCGCTCCATCCGCCGACGGCGTTGACGCCGTACATCCGCTGGTTGCGCGACGCGTCGTAGATGTTCGTGTTGAACGTCTGCGACGTCACGATGCTCGAGAAGTAATTCACGTTGCCGCGCACCCGGATGTTGCCGGGCAACAACTGGTTCGCGCTGCCGCGGAGCTCGTAGGTCTTGCTCGCATCCAGCGGAGCTGTGGTTCCGTCGCTCAGCACGTACGTCGCGGCATGCTCGTCGAGGAAATGACCCCACAGGTTGCCGTCCGCGAGCGCGCCGTAGTTATACCGATACTCGGTGCCGATGCCCTGGCCGACCTTGGAGTACCAATCGTGCGAGATCGTGGCGTCCTGACTGCGGTTGATCGCCCAGAAGAACGCGTTGTGGATCTGCTGACCGCGCAACGACGACGCGCCGTAGGTCGGGATGAGGAATCCGGTCGCGCGATCCTCGCTCTTGGTCGGATAGATCAACAGCGGGACGTAGAACATCGGCACGCCCTTGACCGTGAAGATCGCCTGCTTCAGAAACGTGTAGTGATCGACGTTGAGGATGACCGTGTCCGCGTGCAGATCCCATCGCGGCGTCGGCTGCACGCACGTCGTGAAGCCGCCGTTGGTGATGCGATATTTCTTCGGACCGATCTTTTCGACGGAATCGCCGAAGAAATAGACGACCGTTTCCTGGCCGGCCACTGGCGGTAGCGCGATGCCGCCGCTGGCCGGTCGCTGTGCCGGCGGCTTCACGTTCGCGATGCCGCTCGCGTTCGTAAAGCTGCCAAGGTGCGTTTCCGTGTTGATCTCCGCGTGTTCAGCCGACAGGCGGTTCGGCCCTTGCGAAAACGTCACGTGCCCTTGCAGCACCAGACGATGTTCGTCGGTGTAGAACCAGGACTCGTCGGCGTAAATGTCCGTGTCGCCCTTGTGATATTCGAAATGACCGAGGTAGTGGTGATCCTTCTGGCCATTCGAAATCTCGTGGCGGTCGCCGATCATCGTCTCGGGCGTTTGCGGCTGCGACGGCGGCGGCGCGGCTTGCTGCGCGGCCGAGGGGAGTCCGGGGGGCGGTGCGCCAGGCGGTTGTTGCTGCGCGATCGCGGGTCGCGAACAGCACAGCAACAGCGACAGAAGAAATATCCGGCGGAGCACCGTCAACAGTGTAAACCGAGGCGCTGCAGCACGTCGCCGAGCAGAAAGATGGATCCGGCAACGACGATGCGCGGCGATCGATGAAAGGCGGCCGCGAGCGCCTCGTCGATCGCTGGCGCGACGTCAACCGGGAGGCCGGGTCGGATGGCACGCGCGCGCTCGGCGATCCAATCGGGATCGGCCGACCGCGCGTTCGCCGCGCGCGTCACGACGAGCGCGGTTACCGCGGGCAACAATCTGGTCAGCATCCCATCGATATCTTTATCTCGCATTGCCGCAAACACGAGCGGGCGCCGGTCGCGATCGCTTGCCAGGTAAGACGCCAGAGCGGCGGCGCCAGCCGGATTGTGCGCCGCATCGAGCAGGACCTCGCGGCCATCGTCGAGCGGCCGACGATCGAGACGGCCGGGCCACGACGGCCGCGCGAGCCCTTCCCGAATCGCGGTCGTCGCGACCGCGATGCCGCGGCGATGGACCGTCTCGAGGATGCCGCGCGCGACGGCAGCGTTCGTCCGCTGATGGTCGCCGAGCAGGCCGATGCTGTAGCCGTCCGCGCCGGAGGGTGACGCGCGGACGAGATCCGCGTGCCGCTGCGCCGCGACGCGCGTCACGACCTCCATGGCTTCTTTCGGCAGCGGTCCGATCACGACCGGCACGTCGGCCTTGATGATCCCGGCTTTCTCGAACGCGATCTCCGCGAGCGTGGATCCCAGGTATTGCTGGTGATCGAATGCGATCGACGTAATCGCCGTCACGAGTGGTGTGACGACGTTCGTTGCGTCCAGGCGTCCGCCCAGTCCGACCTCGAGCACGGCGACTTCGACCTGCGCGCGCCGAAAGAGCTCGAACGCGATCGCCGTCGTGACTTCGAAGAAGGTCGGCTGAACCTCGAGTGTGCGATCGGCGCGAAGCGATTCGACCGCATCGCGCACATCCGCGGCAGCGTGGACGAGCGCGTCATGCGCGACCGGCCGTCCGTCGATGACGAATCGTTCCGACAGATCGATCAAGTGCGGCGAGGTGTAACGTGCCGATCGGTGGCCGGCGGCGCGCAGCGCCGCATCGACCATCGCGGTGACCGATCCTTTGCCGTTGGTGCCCGCGATGTGGATCGATGCAAACGATCGATCCGGGCGGCCGAGACGTTCGACGATCGCCGTGATGTTGTCGAGACCGAACTTGATCCCGAACTGTTCGAGGCTAAAGAGGTACTGAAGTGGATCCAATCGGTTCCGGTTCGGCGGCGGCCGGGGCCGGTTTCGTGGCGCCCATGAACCGCAGCGCGTTGGCGACGATCGCTTTCATCTCGCGCCGATCGACGACGAGATCGACCATCCCTTTTTCGAGCAGGAACTCGCTGCGCTGGAATCCCTCGGGCAGCTTCTGGCGGATCGTCTGCTCGATGACGCGCGGGCCGGCGAACCCGATGAGCGCCTTCGGCTCGGCGATGTTCATGTCACCGAGCATCGCGAAGCTTGCCGTCACGCCGCCAGTGGTCGGATCGGTCAGAATCGAAATGTACGGGAGACCGGCGCGATCCAGGCGCGCGAGCGCGCCGCAGATTTTCGCCATCTGCATCAGCGACCGCGCCCCTTCCATCATGCGCGCCCCGCCCGAGCACGACACGATGATCACCGGCTGCTTCGCGACGAGCGCGCGTTCGATCGCGCGCGTGATCTTCTCACCGACGACGACGCCCATGCTGCCGCCGATGAAGCCGTACTCCATCGCCGCGATGACCGTCGGCATGCCTTCGATCGTTCCCGACCCGACGATGATCGCGTCCTTGAGGCCCGTCGCTTGAATGCTGCTCTTCAACCGCGCCTTGTACGGTTTGGTGTCGGTGAAGTTGAGCGGATCGGTCGAGACGAGCCCTGTATCGTGTTCCACCCAGTCGCCGTCGAACAGCATCCGCAGACGCTCGGTCGCCGTGATGCGGAAGTGATGCGCGCACTTCGTGCAGACGTTCTGGTTGGTGACGAGATCCTTGTTGTACAGGATCTGCCCGCAGTCGGGACACTTGACCCAGAGACCTTCGGGGACGCGGCTCGGTTTCTCTTTGTCTTGCGCCGCGATCGGCTTCTTGGTCTTCTTGAACCAAGGCATGAAAGACCAGCTTAGCGCAGCCTGAAAGCGCGGCGCTACTTTGTTCTGGGCACGTAGTAACGGGTTCCGGGGCCCATGGCCCGGATTTGCTTGATCAGATCGTCCAGCGCCTCGTCGCTCGCATCCGAATCGAACTGCGACGTTTCGACGACGAGCAGCGGCGTGGCGTTGTAATGAAAGAAGAAGTGGTGGTACGCCTCGTTCAACTCCTTCAAATACGCATCGTCGGGCTGCAGCGCGACGGCTTCGGGATCCAGACGTCGGCTGTGGACACGACGCAACAGCACGTCGGTCGGCGCCTGCAGGTAGATGACGAGATCCGGTGACGGCACGTCGCGCGCGAGCAGCTCGAAGAGGCGCTGGTAGATGAACAGCTCGTTATCGTCGAGGTTGAGGTACGCGAAGATCTTGTCTTTGTCGAACAGGTAGTCGCAGAGCGTCGCCTGACTGAAAAGATCGGTCTGGCGCAGGGCGGTCTGCTGCCGATGGCGGTTCAAGAGAAAAAAGAGCTGCGCCTGGAGCGCCGCGCCGGGACGATCCGAGTAGAAGTCGGCGAGAAACGGATTCTCGGATTCTTCCAGCACGACCGTGGCGTCGAGCCGCGTGCCGAGTCGCTCCGCAAGCGCCGTTTTTCCTGCGCCGATCGGGCCTTCGATCGCAATGTGACGGAATTGCAAGTCGCCGATGATATCATCGCGCAGTGAAGATCGAACGTCTGGAGCTGGCTCTTCTCAAGCTCCCGCTCGTCCACTTCTTCGAGACCAGTTTCGGTCGCGTCCACGACAAAACATTCATTCTCGTGCGCGTCGACGGCGAGGGCGTCACCGGCTACGGTGAGTGCGTCGCCGATTCGAACCCGTACTATGCATACGAGACGAACGACACGGCGTGGCACATCATCGCGAACTTCATCGCGCCGCGCGTGCTCGGCGCCACCTTCGCGCATCCACGCGAGATCTTTCCGGCGCTGAAGGCGATCCGCGGGCACAACATGGCGAAAGCGGCCATAGAAATGGCCGCCTGGGATCTCTTCGCGAAGCAGCGCCGCGAGCCGCTCGCGACGACGCTGGGCGGCTCGCGCGCGCGGATCGCGTCGGGCGTGTCGATCGGCATCCAGGATTCGCTCGACGATCTCGCGGCGAAAGTGGAACGCGAACTCGCCGCCGGCTATCGTCGGATCAAGGTCAAGATCAAACCCGGGTGGGACCTCGATGCGGTGGCGATGATCCGTCAGCGGTTTGGATCCATTCCGCTGATGGTCGACGCGAACGCCGCGTACACCCTGTCCGATGCGGATCATCTGGCCAAGCTCGACGCGTTCGATCTGATGATGATCGAGCAGCCGCTCGACTACGACGATCTGTCGGATCACGCCGTGCTGCAGAAGCGGTTGAAGACACCCATCTGCCTCGACGAATCGATCAAGACGGTTCGATACGGCGAGATCGCGATCGCAATGGGTGCGTGCCGGATCATCAACATCAAGCCGGGGCGCGTCGGCGGTTTCGCCGAATCGATCCGGCTGCATGACGTCTGCGCGGCGCACAACATCCCGGTGTGGCACGGCGGGATGCTCGAATCGGGCATCGGCCGCGCTGCGAACATCCACCTGTCGACCCTGCCGAACTTCTCGCTCCCCGGCGACGTTGCCGCCAGCAAGCGCTACTTCGTGCCCGATCTCATCGATCCACCGATCGAGGTGGCCGCCGACGGCACGCTTGCCGTGCCGACCGCGCCCGGCATCGGGGTGACGGTTCGTCAGGATCGCATCGACGCGGCGACGATTCGCCGCGAGTCGTTCGACGTCGCCGCCGTATGACGCGACGAGAGGTTCAAGTGGTTCAAAAGGTTCAAGAGGTTCAAGAGGTTCAGAAGGTTCTGCACGCGCGATTGCGTTCGAACCTCTTGAACCCCCGGAACCTCTTGAACCCTCTGAACCTCTTGAACCTTTTGAACCTCCTGTTTGTTACCGCCTGCGCAACCGCACCGCCCGCAGCCACGACGCCAACCGTCACCGGACCGACGTTCGAGCAGAAGATGTCGTGGATCCTCAGGCTCGAGGATCAACGGATGCTCCGCGATCCGGCGCCGCCGCCTGCGCCGCCGCCGGTCGTCCCTGCAAAAGGGAGAGCGCCCGTGGCGGTGCCAGTCCCGCCGCCTCCGCCCGATCTGACGAAGCTCTTGACGGACGACGAAGCGCGCGTTCGGCGTCGGGCCGCCCTCGCTGTTGGACGCGTCGGGCTCGCCGAGGGTGTTCAGCCGCTCGTCGCGTTGATGACGTCGGAGAGCGATCCCGAAGTGAAACAGATGGCGGCGTTCGCGCTCGGCTTGCTGCACGACCCGTCCGCACGCGAGCCGTTGATAGCCGCGCTCGCCGATCCGTCGCCGCTCGTGCAAGGCAGCGCGGCCGAAGCGCTCGGCGCGGTTGGCGACGCGGCGTCAGCGGACGCGATCGGCCGCATGGTGTCGCAGATCGTCCAGGCGGGCGCGCTCACGCAGCCGCCGAGCGCAGACGACGAGTCGCGCCGCGATACGCCGTCCGCGGCCGCGCGCCTCGGCATCTACGCGCTGGTGCGGTTGAAGGCCTACCCGCAGCTCGCGTCCGCTGTGCTCGACGCGAACGGTCAGCCGCGTGTGCACTGGTGGCCGGTGGCGTTCGCGCTGCAACGGCTCGGAGACAAACGCGCCTTGCCGGCGCTGATGGCGCTGACGAAGGATGGCAATCCGTACGCGCGCGCATTCGCCGCGAAAGGGTTGGGCGCGTTGAAAGACAAAACCGCGCTCCCGGCGTTGACGCCGTTGCTCTCGAGCGGCGATCGATCGGTCCTGATCGAAACGATCACCGCGCTCGGCCAGATCGGCGACGCCAGCGTCACCGACACGCTGCTGCGATTTCTGCGCGAGGCCGACACCGATCCTCATGTGCGGCTGGCCGCCGTCACGGCGCTCGGCAACCTGAAATCCGCCAACCAGGCCGTTACCGACACGCTGCTCGATCTGCTGGCGGACCCGGTGCCCGCGATCCGTGCGGCGGCGCTGCGGGCGGTGGCCACGGCAGATCCAGAGAATTTCGTCACCATCCTGTCGGGACTCGATCCCGATCCGCACTGGAACGTGCGCGCGTCGCTGGCCGCGACGCTGGCGACACTGCCGGCGGACATCGGTCAGCCCCGACTGCACGTGCTGCTGAACGACTCGGATCAACGCGTCATTCCGGCGGTGCTCGACGGGCTCGTCAAGCAAAAGGCGCCCGACGCGGCGACGATCCTGATCGATCACCTCAAAGCCGACGATCCCGCCGTGCGCGCGGCGGCGGCCGCGGGACTTGGTGAGCTGAAGCCGCCCACCGGCGCGCAGGCGCTCGCCGATGCGTACCGCCTCGGTCAGCGCGACGCGATCTACCTCGGGCGTGCGGCAGCGCTGGGCGCGTTGTCGAAGTACGGCGCCGCAGCAGCGACGCCGGTGTTGAAGATCGCGCTGGCCGATAAAGACTGGGCCGTCCGCGTCCGTGCGGCGCAGTTGCTGAAAGAATTTGATCCCGCATCGGCCGCCGACGTGGAGAAGCAAATCCGTCCGGCGCCGACGACACTCCCCGCGGACACGTATTCGGCGCAGCGGCTCGTCAACCCGACGGTGTCGACGCAGGTATACGTGGATACCGACAAGGGCACGATTCAGATCGAGCTCGCGGTCCTCGACGCGCCGCTCACGGTGGAGAACTTCATCAGTTTGGCGCGCAAGGGATTCTTCAACGGCCTGAGCATCCACCGCGTCGTTCCCGACTTCGTGATCCAAGACGGCGATCCGCGCGGCGACGGTGAAGGCGGTCCCGGCTATTCGATCCGCGACGAGCTGAACGAGCGTCCTTATCTGCGCGGCACCGTCGGCATGGCGCTCGATCCCTGGCCGGACACCGGCGGCAGTCAGTGGTTCATCACGCACTCGCCGCAACCACACCTCGACGCGCGCTACACCGTGTTCGGTCGTGTGATTTCCGGCATGGACGTCGTCGACAAGATTCAGCAGTGGGATGTGATTCGACGCGTGCGGGTCTGGGATGGGACGACGATGACGGATAACCGGGAGTAGAAATTGAAAAGGGGGCGAAAGTACCGCCCCCTTTTATGTGACGGGCGAGGTCAGCTTAACGTTTCTTGCCGGCCTTCTTCTTCCCGCCCTTGGCTTTCTTTGCCATTGTCTTTTATCCCCCCCTTCAAGTGGGATTCGCGCGCGGGCGCTGCGGTCAAACTCTGCGGCTGCCGCCTGGCACGTCCGCCGTTGTCCGCCGCCCGAGCTTCACAAGGGATGGCCCTGAGTGGCCCTCCCTCATACCAGATGTAGATTATGGACCCCTTTCGCGCAGTGTCAAGCACAAAACGACGTCAAAAGTCAAAAAGCGATCACTTTTTTGCGCGTTGCGCGATCAGTTGTTGCAGTTTTTTGTCGGCGCGCGTTTCGATCAGCGTCGAGGAATAGACACGATGCTCGCGTGCGCGATCGCGCAGCGTGGTCCACGTGCGAATGCTCGCGTCGAGATCGTGGAAATAGATTTCGTGCACGTCGCCGATGCGCTGCAAGAAGACGGGATTGGTGGGGTAGCGCTGATCGAGCGACTCGAGGACCGCGAGCGCGTCGCGAAAACGATTTTCGTACCACAGGTAAATCTGCTGTAACTGAAAATCGGCTTCGCCGGCGAGCAGGACGCCGCGATGGCGCGCCACCAGGATCTCTTTGAGGCCTTCGACGCGATCGCCGCCGGGCAGAAACAGGATCCAGCGCAGGAATTTCGCGTAGAGCGGCGCGACGTCGGCGTAGTAGTGATAGAGACCGATGCCGAGATGCGCATCGGTGAGATCGGGGTCCAGCTCGAGCGCGCGTTCGAGCGCGTCCTTGATCTTGCGTCCGTCGCGCGCCGCCGACACCCGTTCCCCGCGCAGCACGCGCAACTGCACGAGCGGCGTGTAGGCGCCGGCCAGGTAGAACCACGCTTCGGCGCGCTGCGGTTCGCGTTCGACCCATCCCGCGCTCGAGGTGATGGCGGTCGCGGCGAGCGCGCTCAGGCGCTGATCGACGTCGTGGCTGTCGGGGTTGATGAGAATTTCCCACCAAGCGGCTTCGGCCCGCAGCGCGTCGCACGCCGGCATCGGCGCCGGCGGACACGTGGACGCAAGTTGCGCGTCCACCTTGTCGAATTGGGCGGCCAGGATCGTGTCGTAGACAGCGGCCACGCGGTCCGGCGCCGACAGGCCGCCGCGCGCAGAGACAGCGGCCGTGAGCGCCGCAAGCAGTGCCGCCGTCGTCAGCCGTCGCCAGTTACCTGTCGCCAGTCGGTCCGACGACTGTTGACCGGCGACCGACGACTGGTGACTGGTGACGGTCACATGCTCGTCCTTAGCTGTTGTTTTTCCGCGTGACGTTCGATCGCGAGCTCGATCAGCCGATCGACGAGCGTCGGGTACGTGATGCCGCTCGCTTCCCACATCTTCGAATACATGCTGATGGTCGTGAAGCCCGGGATCGTGTTCACCTCGTTCACGTACAGCACCCCTGTGTCCCCGGCGAGCAGGAAATCGACGCGCGCCATGCCGGCGCAGTCCAGCGCCTTGAACGCGGCAATCGCCAGCGTGCGGATTTCTTCGGTCTGCTTCTTCGTCAGCTTCGCGGGAATGATCGTCTTCGAGCTCTCGTCGAGATATTTCGCCTCGTAGTCGTAGAATTCACGGCCCGGGATGATCTCGCCGGGGACCGACGCGTCGGGATCGTCGTTGCCGAGGACGGCGCATTCGATCTCGCGCGCCTGCATGACCGCGGCTTCGATGACGATCTTGCGGTCGAACTGCGCGGCCAGATTGATCGCGTCGCGCAGTTCGGTCGCGTGCTTCGCTTTCGAGATGCCGACGCTCGATCCGAGGTTGGCCGGCTTGACGAACATCGGGAAGCCCAGCTTGCTGACGAGACGATTCATCACGGCGCGCTCGTCCCGCTGCCAATCGCGTTTGAGCACGACGTCGTAGTCGCAGATCGACAGCCCCTTGGCGGCGAAGACGAGCTTCATCACCGCTTTGTCCATGCCGACCGCCGACGCGAGGACGCCGGCGCCGACGTACGGCACGTTGGCGAGCTCGAGCAGCCCCTGCACCGTTCCGTCCTCGCCGTACGGTCCGTGCAGCACGGGGAAGACGACGTCGAGCCCGAGTCCGGAGACGACCGCTCGATCATCGTGCCGATCGATCGTCAGCAACGTATCGCTGCCCGGATGCGCGACGAGGTGCGCTTCGCGGCCGCCGTCGGAGAGTTCCGGCTTCGATTGAATGACGTCCGCCGCGCGCATTTGCGCAGGCGGCTTGCGCGGCAGCGCCCAGCGTCCGTCCTTTTCGATGCGGATCGCGATCGGTTCGTATTTTTCAGGATCGAGGTTCTGGAACACGGAGGCTGCCGACGCGATCGAGACCTCGTGTTCGCCGGAGCGACCACCGTAGATCACGCCGACGCGCAGTTTTTTCATTCGAATAAACTTAGCACGTGTCCTTCGACTTCCGCGTGACGCACAGCGATGGCGCGGCGCGGCGCGGCGTGCTGACGACGCCGCACGGCGTCGTCGAGACACCGGCATTCATGCCGGTCGGCACGCAAGGCGCCGTGAAAGGCGTCACGCATCGCGATCTCGTGTCGGCGGGCGCCGAGATCGTGCTCAGCAACACGTACCACCTGTATCTCCGGCCTGGCGACGATCTGATCGCGCGGCGTGGCGGCCTCCACACGTTCATCGGATGGGACAAGCCGATTCTGACCGACAGCGGCGGCTACCAGGTGTTCAGCCTCGCCGCGCGGCGCACGATCGACGAAAACGGTGCCAAGTTCCGATCCCATCTCGACGGATCGCTGCACCTGCTCACGCCCGAAAAGGCGACCGACATCCAGTCGCAACTGGGATCGGATATCGCGATGGTGCTGGACGAGTGCCTTGCGTATCCCGCGACCGCCGACGCGACGCGCGCGTCGATGGAGCGCACGCTGCGCTGGGCGCGACGCGCGCGCGAACGCTTGTCCGCGATCCGGGCCAGCGCCGCGCCGGACGTGCGCGCGACCAACGCCGGTCAGGCGCAATTCGGGATCGTGCAGGGCGGCGTCTATCCGGAATTGCGGCAGGAGAGCGCGCAGCAGACGGTCGAGATCGGCTTCGAGGCCTACGCCATCGGCGGCCTCAGCGTCGGCGAACCGATCGATCTCATGTACGACGTCGTCGCGCACACGACGCCGCATCTCCCGCGCGATCGTCCGCGCTATCTCATGGGCGTCGGGACGCCGATCGATATCGTCGAAGCGGTCTCGCGCGGCGTCGACATGTTCGACTGCGTGCTGCCGACGCGCAACGCCCGAAACGGCCAGTTGTTTACGAGCGAAGGCAAGCTGAACATCAAGAACAGGCAATATGCGGAGGACGACCGGCCGCCCGATCCGAACTGCGGCTGTTATACGTGCCGCAACTTCTCACGTGCCTATTTGCGCCACCTGTTCGTCGCCGGGGAGATCAACGCGTCTACCCTTAACACGTTGCATAACCTGAACTTTTACCTTGACACCCTTCGCGGGATTAGGGAAAGTTTAACGTTTGGGCGGTTTCAAACTTTTCGCGATGAATTCCGCGTTCGCACTGGGTCTGACGCCTGACGGCAGCAGTCCGCTGCTCCAGGTCATCCCGTTTGCGCTGATCCTCGGGATTTTCTACTTCATCATCCTGCTGCCGGCACGCAAGAAGCAGCAGAAGGTGCAGGACTTCCTCGGGGCGCTCAAAGAAAACGACAAGATCGTGATGACGAACGGCATTTACGGCCGCATCACGAAGATGTTGAACGACCAGAGCGTGCAGGTCGAAATCGCCGACAAGGTCCGCATCGTCGTCGCGAAGCAGGCGATTGGCGGTTATCAAGGGCAGGCGCCGGTTCAGGAAGCGCCAGAGAGTTAGCCGTTTTCAGGTGCAGTTGCAGTCATGAAAAACCTTCAGTGGAAAGTCATCACGATCGTCGTGGTCCTGGTCATCTTCAGCGCCCTCGGCGTCTATCCGATTCTGGCCGCGCGCAAGGGGATTCACTCGCCGGGCTGGCTGATGGATAAGCAGCTGAAGCTCGGGCTCGACCTGAAAGGCGGCGTGCACCTCGTCCTGCGCGTCCAGACCGACGACGCACTGCGGCTCGAGAGCGAGACGGAGATGGAACGGCTGCGCGAGGAACTGCAGTCGAAGAACATCACGTTCTCGAAGATCGACACCGTCGGTCCGACCCAGTTCCGCGTCGACGGCGTGCCGACGACGATGGACGCGAACTTCCGTCAGGCGGCGACCGAGGTGCAGGCGAACTTCGATCGCAGCTCGGCGTCGAACGGCAGCTACACGTTCACGATGAAACCGAACGTGCAGCAGAACCTGCGAGACGAAGCGGTCGTGCAGGCGCGGCAGACGATCGAGCGCCGCGTCAACGACCTCGGCGTCACCGAGCCGAGCATCTCGCAGCAGGGCAACGATCAGCTGCTCGTGCAATTGCCGGGCGTCACCGACGTCGAGCGCGCGAAAGAGATCATGGGCTCGCAGGGCCTGCTCGAGCTGAAGATCGTGGAAAGCGGCCCGGCGCCCGACAAGAACTCGCTCATGGTGAACGGACAGGTGCCGCAGGGCGACGAGATCGTCCCCGGCGCCACCGGCACGCCTGGCGACGCGAGCACGGTCTACTACACGGTGAAGAAAGTGGCGGCGGTCACCGGTCGCGACTTGCGCAACGCGCGTCCGTCGCTCGACGAGAACAATCAGCCGGCCGTCAGTTTCACGCTGAACAACGAAGGCGGGCGCAAGTTCGGCAAGGTGACGGGCGAGAACATCGGCCGCCAGCTCGCGATCATCCTCGACGGCCGCGTGCAGTCGGCGCCGCGCATCGACTCGCGCATCACGACCGAAGGCCGCATCACCGGCAGCTTCACGAACGACGAAGTGCAGAACCTGTCGCTGATTCTGCGGTCGGGCGCGCTCCCGGCAAAACTCGACTACCTCGAAGAGCGCACCATCGGGCCGAGCCTCGGCGCCGACTCGATCCGTTCCGGCATCATCGCGTCGCTGGTCGGCCTGCTGCTGATCGTCAGCTTCATGCTCGTGTACTACAAGCTGTCGGGCGTGAACGCGGTCGTCGCGTTGATCTTCAACCTGATCATCCTGCTCGGATTGATGGCGTACATCGGCGCCGTGATGACGCTGCCCGGCATCGCCGGCTTCGTGTTGACGATGGGCATCGGCGTCGACTCGAACGTGCTGATCTTCGAGCGCATCAAGGAAGAACTCGAGGCGGGCCGCGGCGTGCGCGCGTCGCTGAACGCCGGCTTCAGCCGCGTGTTCTGGACGCTGGTCGACACGCACGTCTCGGCGCTGATCTCGGCGCTGTTCCTCTTCAACTTCGGCACCGGCCCGATTCGCGGATTCGCCGTCACCCTCGCGATCGGTCTCGCGTCGAATCTGTTCACCTCGATTTTCGTCTCGCAGACGCTCTTTGAAATGGCGCTCGCGAAGAAGCAGCAAGTCACTACCCTGAGCATCTAGGTTTTATGCACATTTTTCACAACACGCACATCAACTTCCTCCGGTGGCGTTTCCACGCGCTCGCCGTGTCGTGGGTCATCATCCTGGCCGGCGTCGCCATCATCGCCACGAAGGGGATCCCCAAGGGCGTCGAATTCGCCGGCGGCACCGTCGTGATCGACAAGTTCGACCAGAACGTGTCGGTGCAGCAGGTGCGCGAAGCGCTCGACCGCAATTTCGCGGGCGGCGGCCAGAACACCGTCGTCCAGGCGTACGGGGACCCGTCGCAGCATCAGGTGCTCGTTCGCGTCCCGTCGAGCGGCGCCGAAGCGGGTCAATCGCTGAGCGTCGTGGCGCAGCGTGTCAACGACGCGTTGCGGAAGGGGAATATCGGTGGTTTCACCACGGTGAGCACCGAGATCGTCGGTCCGACGGTCGGCGCCGAGTTGACGAGCAAGGGACTGTGGGCGACGGGGCTGTCGCTCATCGGCATCCTGCTGTATCTCGCGTTCCGGTTCCAGTTCTCGTTCGGCGTCGGCGCGGTCGTCGCGACGATTCACGACCTGCTCATCACGCTCGCATTCATTGCGTTCTTCCGCTACGACATGTCGCTCAACGTCATCGCCGCGATTTTGACGATGACCGGTTTTTCGACGAACGACACGATCGTGATCTTCGACCGGATCCGCGAGAACCTGCGGTCGATGCGGCGCGACTCGATGTTCGACGTCATCAACGCGTCGGTCAACCAGACGCTGAACCGGACGATCATCACCTCCGGCACGGCGCTCCTGACCGCGCTGGCGCTCTTCTTCTTCGGCGGCGAAGTGCTGCACGGATTCGCGTTCACGATGGTGGTCGGCATCATCACCGGTACCTACTCGAGCGTGTTCATCGCCGCAGCGATCGTCAGCTTCTGGCGCGGCAATGCCCCGACGCGCGCGGCGGCTCACGCCCCGGCCTCGACGATGGCGCCGGCAGCCGCGCAGCAGCCGCAACGGAAACAGAAGCCTCCGCGGAAGGCGAAAGCCTCATAAAAGTACGAAGTACGAAGTACAAAGTTTGAAGTACTTCGTCTTCGTACTTCGTACTTCAAACGTGCATGTCTTTATTCAAAGCCGCCCTACTCGGCGTCCTCCAGGGCCTGACCGAGTTCCTCCCGATCTCGTCGACCGCGCACCTGCTGATCGGCGCGCGGCTGATCGGCTACAACGATCCGGGCGGGGTGTTCACCGTGATGATCCAGCTCGGATCGATCTTCGCGGTGATGTGGCTGTACCGCGAGAAGCTGATTCGCGTCGCGACGACGCTGAACGATCCCGACTCGCGCCACTTCGTGATCATGGTGGGCGTGGCGACGGTGCCGGCGCTCGTCGCCGGCGCGCTGCTGTCGAAATTCATCAAGAGCGTGCTGTACGGCAGTTTTCTCGTCATCGCCTGCGCGTTCATCATCGGCGGCATCGTGATTCTCGTCGTCGAGGCGACGCGACCGCGGCCTGACATCGGCGACGCCGAGCGTGTGCCGATCGGCCGCGCGTTTCTCGTCGGCGTCGGTCAGACGTTCGCGCTGGTGCCGGGCGTGTCGCGATCGGGCGGGACGATCATCGCGGCGATGCTGCTGAAGATCGATCGCGCGGCGGCGGCCGAGTTCTCGTTCTTTCTCGCCATGCCGACGATGGCGGCGGCGTTCGCGCACGATTTCTGGGAAGCGCGGCACAGCCTCGGCGGCGCGCGGGGCGGCGAGATCGCCGTCGGGTTCGTCATGGCCTTCATCTCGTCCGCGCTGATCGTGCGGCCGTTCCTGAACTACGTGCGGACGCACGGCTTCGCGCCGTTCGCCTGGTACCGGATCGTGCTCGGCGTCGCGATGATCGTGGCGATCTATTGGCGGTAACCGTCGTGGCGGTGACTGTCGACCGTGGACTGGTGACTGTCGACTGATTTATGCACTGGCTGCGTCGGAGCTTCGTCGCCGGTTTCTTCGTCACCGTGCCGCTGTTCATCAGCGTGGCGGCCGTGATCTGGATTTTCGACGTGGTCGACGGCGCGACGACGCCGATTTACGACCAGGTGATCGGCCGCCGTGTCCCCGGGCTGGGAACGTTGTCGACCGCGGTCGTCATCGTGCTCGTCGGCGCCTTCGCGCGCAACGTCATCGGCCGCCGCATCCTGCAAACGGGTGAGAAGATGCTGCTGCGCGTGCCGGTGTTCAAGACGATCTACGCGCCGGTGCGGCAGCTCATCACGGCGTTTTCGCCGGACAACGAATCCGGCTTCAAGCGCGTCGTGCTGATCGAGGATCCGCGGCGCGGATATGCGCTGGGGTTCCTGACGCGTGAGTTCACGGTGGAGCGAGGAAACGGACCCGAATCGTTGCTGGCGGTCTACGTTCCGACGAATAATCTGTATCTCGGCGACGTGATTATTTGCGAGCCGGCCCGGGTCCTGTTCCCGGACATCTCGGTCGAGGACGGCATCCGCATTTTCTTGACCGGCGGCATGGCATTGCCGCCGGAAGTCCGCGTATAATCCCAGCTTTTGTAGCCAAACGAGGTGGAATGATCGTGACCGTCCAGAAGGTTGTGGGACGCCTGCTCGTCCCGATGCTGATCGTCAGCGCGCTCGTCGTCGCCGCGCGTCCTTTGTCCGCCGCGCAGCCACCGGCCGAGCGGCAGACCCAGCGCAGCGCGGCTGAAGCGGGTGGCGGTGAAGCCAGCCTCGTCCTGCCCGATCTGTCGACGGTGGATTTCCGTGGCGTGAACGGCCGCACCTTGCTGATGGGCGGCCTCATCGTCTGCGGCCTCGGCCTCGCGTTTGGCTTGATGACGTTCACGAACCTGAAGAACCTGCCGGTCCATCAGTCGATGCGGGAAGTCTCGGAGCTGATCTACGAGACGTGCAAGACCTACCTCACGACCCAGGGCCGCTTCATCCTGCTCCTGTGGGTGTTCATCGCCATCATCATTTCGGCGTATTACGGCTGGCTCGTGCCGATTCCCGGGAAGTCGATCGGCGTCACGCTGCCGATCATTTTGATCTTCAGTTTGATCGGCATCGCGGGCAGCTACGGTGTGGCGTGGTTCGGCATCCGCGTCAACACGTTCGCCAACTCGCGCGCCGCGTTCGCGAGCCTGCGCGGCAAGCCGTATCCGATTTACGCGATCCCGCTGCGCGCCGGGATGAGCATCGGCATGCTCCTCATCAGCATCGAGCTCCTAATGATGCTGATGATCCTGCTCTTCATCCCCGGCGATTACGCCGGCCCGTGCTTCATCGGCTTCGCGATCGGCGAGTCGCTCGGCGCGGCGGCGCTGCGCATCGCGGGCGGCATCTTCACGAAGATCGCGGACATCGGGTCGGACCTGATGAAGATCGTCTTCAACATCAAGGAAGACGACGCGCGCAATCCCGGGGTGATCGCGGACTGCACCGGCGATAACGCCGGCGATTCGGTGGGTCCGAGCGCCGACGGCTTCGAAACGTACGGCGTCACCGGCGTCGCGCTGATCTCGTTCATCCTGCTCGCCGTGAGCAACCCGCGCACGCAAGTGCAGCTGCTGGTGTGGATTTTCGTGATGCGCATCACGATGATCATCGCGAGCGGCATCTCGTACTACATCAACGAGGCGGTGGCGCGCGGCAAGTACCTCAACGTCGACCACATGAACTTCGAAGCGCCGCTGACGGCGCTCGTGTGGCTGACCTCGATCGTGTCGGTGATCATCACCTACATCGTGTCGTACGTGCTGATTCCGGATCTTGGCGACGGCTCGTTGTGGTGGAAGCTGTCGACGGTCATCACGTGCGGGACGCTCGCCGGCGCGATCATTCCCGAACTCGTCAAGGTGTTCACGTCGGTCGAATCGAGCCACGTGCGAGAAGTCGTGACCGCGTCGGAAGAGGGCGGCGCCTCGCTGAACATCCTCGCCGGCTTCGTCGCCGGCAACTTCAGCGCCTACTGGCTCGGCCTCAGCATCGTGTCGCTGATGACCGTGGCGTACTACGTCAGCATGGCGGGCCTCGGCGCCTTGATGGTCGCGCCGGCGGTGTTTGCGTTCGGCCTCGTCGCGTTCGGCTTCCTCGGCATGGGGCCGGTGACGATTGCCGTCGACTCGTACGGTCCGGTCACCGACAACGCGCAGTCGGTCTTCGAGCTGTCGGTCATCGAAACCATCCCGGGCGTGAAAGAACAGATCAAGCGCGAGCACGGCTTCGACGTCCACTTCGAGCGCGCCAAGGACCTGCTCGAGGAGAACGACGGCGCGGGCAACACGTTCAAGGCGACCGCCAAGCCGGTGCTGATCGGCACGGCCGTGGTCGGCGCGACGACGATGATTTTCTCGATCATCGTGGCGTTGACCGGCGGCCTGTCGCACGATCTCGACAAGCTGTCGCTGCTGCACCCGCCGTTCCTGCTCGGCCTCATCACGGGCGGCGCGGTGATCTACTGGTTTACCGGCGCCTCGGCGCAGGCGGTCACGACCGGCGCGTATCGCGCCGTGGAATTCATCAAGGCGAACATCCGGCTCGAGGGGGTCGAGAAGGCGTCGGTGGCCGACTCCAAGAAGGTCGTCGAAATCTGCACCCAGTACGCGCAGAAGGGGATGTTCAACATCTTCTTGACGGTGTTCTTCTCGACGCTGGCCTTCGCGTTCTTCGAACCGTATTTCTTCATCGGCTACCTCCTGTCGATCGCGCTCTTCGGGCTGTATCAGGCGATCTTCATGGCCAACGCCGGCGGCGCGTGGGACAACGCGAAGAAGATCGTCGAGACCGAACTGAAGGCGAAGGGAACGCCGCTGCACGCCGCGACGGTGGTCGGTGATACCGTCGGCGATCCGTTCAAGGACACCTCATCGGTGGCGATGAACCCGGTCATCAAATTCACGACACTGTTCGGCTTGTTGGCGGTTGAGCTCGCCGTGCAGCTGGCGAAGGATGCCGGGCTGGCGGTCACGCACGGCCTGTCGCTGCTGTTCCTGGCGCTGTCGCTGGTGTTCGTCTACCGGTCGTTCTACGGAATGCGGATTGGCGGGGCGAAGGCGGCCGAGAAAGTGGCGGTTTGAAGACTAAGTTTTACAAAATGCCGGGTTTACGGAACCTGCGAGCGGTCGGCCATCCGGTGAGTTTTGGTGTCTAAGGGTACTGTATAATCGCCGGCCTTGCGCGCCGGCTAGCATTGCAAGTCCTGCGATCGCGATTCAGGAGGAGACAATCCCGTGCCACGTGACATGTTCGGCGATGTCGTCGAGCCGTCGATCAAAGTAGGCTCGAAGAAGTGGTATACGGTCCCGGTTTCGATCATCGTCCACACGGCGATCATCGGCGCTGTGATCATCATCCCACTCATGGCGGCCGACGTGCTGCCGACGCCGCCCGTAATGACGGCGTTTGTTGCGGCGCCACCACCGCCGCCCCCACCACCGCCTCCGCCGCCGCCGCCCGCTCAGGTGGCCGCGCCGAAACCGGTGATGGACGTGAACCCCAATGCCGCGCCTGTCGAGGCCCCGAAAGAAATCAAGGCTGAGACCGGACTCGAATCCGGCATGAAGGGCGTTGTCGGCGGCGTCGAAGGTGGCGTCGTTGGCGGCGTGACCGGCGGTATCGTCGGTGGTCTGGCGGAAGCGCCGCCGCCCCCGCCGCCTCCGCCCCCGCCACCCGCGCCGGTCCGCGTGGGCGGCAACATCAAACCGCCGACCAAGGTGCGCGACGTGAAGCCGGTGTACCCGGCGATCGCGCAGTCGGCGCGCGTGCAGGGCGTCGTCATCATCGAGGCGACGATCGGACCGAATGGAAACGTGCAAGAAGCGAAAGTGCTGCGCTCGATTCCGCTGCTCGATCAGGCAGCGCTCGACGCCGTTCGTCAGTGGCAGTTCACGCCCACGCTGCTCAACGGCGTGCCGGTTCCGGTCATCATGACGGTGACGGTGAACTTCACGCTGCAGTAATCATTCAGCAATTGGTATTCAGCAATTCGCAATTCTGACAGGGAGGATGGACCGTGGATTTAGTCGCAATGTGGCAGCAGATGGGTGTCGTGGCGAAGGCCGTCGCTTTCGTCCTCTTCTTCATGTCGATGTGGTCGTTCGGCGTCGCTATCGAACGCATCTTCACGTTCACCCAGGCGCGTAATCAGTCGAAGCTGTTCGCGCCGCAAGTGGCGAAGCACCTCCGCGAAGGCCGTCTCAAGGACGCGATCGCGCTCGCCTCGTCCAAGAACTACCGCTACTCGCACCTCGCGAAGGTCGTGCTCGCGGGACTCCAGGAGTATCAGTTCCAGCAGGAAAACACCGGCGGCGCCATGTCGCGTGAAGACCTGATGGACACCGTCCGCCGCTCGATTCAGCGCGCGTCGGCGTTGACGGCATCGGACCTCAAGAAGGGCATCTCGGCGCTCGCGACCATCGGCTCGACGGCACCGTTCGTCGGACTGCTCGGCACGGTCGTCGGCGTCATCACGGCGTTCCAGGGCATCGCGGCGTCGGGTTCGGGCGGCATCGGCGCCGTCTCGGCCGGTATCGCGGAAGCGCTCGTCGAGACCGCGCTCGGTCTGGTCGTCGCCATTCCGGCGGTCTGGTTCTACAACTACCTGACCGGTCGTATCGAGTACTTCAACGTCGAGATGGACAACTCCTCGTCGGAGCTCGTCGACTACTTCGTGAAAAAGACCGCGTAATGCGGATCTCGGATTGCGGACTGCGGATTCATTTCTGAATCCGCAATAAATCCGCAATCCTCATTCCGCAATCCGCAATACTGGAGTCGAAGTTATGGCAATGGATGTTGGCGGCGCCAAAGGTGGCGTCAAGTCCGATATCAACGTCACGCCGCTGTGCGACGTCATGCTGGTGCTGCTCATCATCATGATGATCGTTGCTCCGCTGTTGCAGCAGGGCATCAGCGTCAGCTTGCCGAAGGCGAACAACACCGTCGACAAGCCCGAGACGCAGGGACAGACCGTGATCGCGATCAGCAAGGACAAGGCGATGTACCTCAACGCCAAGCCGGTCACCGAAGGTGAACTCGGGACGAAGGTGAACGAAGTCCTCGAGAACCAGAAGGAAAAGATCGTCTTGATCAAGGCCGATCAGGAAGTTGAGTACGGCGCGGTCATGGCCGCGATGGATCAACTCCGGCAGGCTGGCGTCGAGGACATTGGCCTCATCACCGACCCGAAGAACAAACAGGGTGGTGCGTCGGGAGGGGGTCAGTAATGGCTCACGCGCATCATCACCTCGGAGCCGACAAGGTCGTCACCGCCGAAGTCCCGCATGCTTCGTCGGACATGAACATCACGCCGCTCATCGACGTGCTGCTCGTGCTCATCGTCATCTTCATGGCGGCGCTGCCGTTGACGCAGAAAGGCCTCGACATCAACCTGCCGGCGGAAAGCAAGAAATCCACTGCCGAACAGCCGGATGTCAGCCAAATCGTGCTGACCTACGAAGCCGACAAAAAGATCTCGATCAACAAGCAGGACGTCACCACCGCGGAGCTCGAAACGCGACTCCGCAACATCTTCGAAACGCGCAAGGACAAGACGATGTTCATCATCGGTGCCCCGGGGTTGCGGTACCGCGACATCGTCGAAGTCATCGACGCCGCGAAGGGCGCCGGCGTGGAGAAGGTGGGCATCGTCACCGAAGGCATGCGAAAAGCTGCCGGTGCGAGTCCAGGCATGTAAGTTCGAAGTAAGAAGTACGAAGTACGTAGGGCGGGTCCTTTTGGACCCGCCTTTTTCTTTTGGACGCGCTGGTTTATTGCGCGCGAAGCGGCGTCGACAGCGTCCGCGTCGCCCCGCCGGCGATCGTGACCGTGTCAGCATTCCGCATCAGTGTCTCGAGGAACGCCGGATCCTGCCAGCCGTCGTCGCCGTCGGCAGGGAGCCGCGTCGCGGAGGCGACGTAATACGACCCGTCGGGTACGGCGCTGAACGAGAACGAGCCGTCCGCCGCGACCGTGGTGATACGCAGGAACCGGGACGAGGGATACCAGCGACCGCGGTCCGTCGCGAACAAGAGCACACGCGAGCCGTCGGCGGTGCCCTTGACGACGTTGACGCGATCGGTCAACACGACCTCCACATCCGACAGCGATTGTTCCGCGCGGCCGAATGTCAGCGGACGATCGGTCGCGTCGATGCCGTTGACGCGAACCTCTTTCACTGCCCAATTCGACGGAAGCGACGTCGCCATGATGCGACGCGCGCCGTTGATACCGCTCATGCGAAACGTGCCGTCCGCTTCGGGCGAAATGCTCGCCGGACTCTGCGGCGCGAGATCGACATCGACCGGGACCGGCGAGATCACGATCCGGCCCATTGCGGGAATGTTCGATCGATCCGTCGTGTCGAACGTCACGCGTCCGGCGATGGTGGATCCCGACGAGAGCTGGACCGTCAGTCCGCTGACATCGCTGCCGGCGACGGCGATCGGCATCGCGGCGAATTCGCCCTCGCGCGCCGGATTCGAGCGGCCTTTGTCCACGTAGATGATGTACTGCCCCGGCGCGGTGTTGGGAAATTCGAATCCGCCGTCACGATCGATGCGCGCGTTGGCCGCGACGCCGTCGATCGAAGACGATGCCGGCCGCAATTGCACCGTGCCGCCCATCGTCACGTCGCCGCTCGCGCTCAGCAGCTTTCCGGCGACCCGCGCCGTCTTCACCGGCGTCATCGAGAAGTCGATGCCGGGGATGTCCTGCGACACAGCGACCGAGACGAACTGCGCCCCGCTCGCGTCAGGGGAACCTGGGAAGTACGAACGGGCGTATCCAGCGAGATCAATTCCGTTAACGCTACCGACCGAGGCGCTGACGACGTACTGACCTGGCGGGACGTTGAACAACCGGTATCGTCCGCGGTCGTCGGTCGGCCGCGCCGCACCCGCTCCGACGAGCCGTCGTCGTCCACCTTTGTATTCGACGTGCAGCAACTGGACGTTGGCGCCGATCATCGGATCGCCGAACTCGTCGACGACAGATCCAGCGATCGTACCGAGCCGCGATAACGTGAGATCGACGTTCTGCGTGTCGCCATCCCGGACGGCGATCGTCGATCCGGCACGCAGGAACGCGAACAACGGCTGCGGATCGTTCATCGCGTCCGGCGCCGCAAAGCCCGGTTTCGTCGCGACGACGCGGTACGAGCCGGCGGCGAGCGCGGTGAACTCGAACTGTCCGCGGCCGTCAGTGGGAGTGGATTGTCGCGGAAACGGATCGCGGTCCGCCATGAGCAGGACGCGTGCGCGCGCAAGCGGACGACCGTCG
>DASREL010000068.1:0-9822 GCA_035652075.1 Vicinamibacterales bacterium | reverse complement strand
TCCGCACCGTCGCGCAAAAAACCTGGGCGTATTTCGATACGTTCGTGGGCAGTGAGGATCACTTCCTGCCGCCGGACAACGTGCAGGTCTCGCCGAATGGAGAGCTCCTCACCGCGCATCGCACCTCGCCGACGAACATTGGCCTCAGCCTGCTCGCGTCGCTCGCGGCGCACGATCTCGGCCTGATCGACGTCGACGACATGGTGCGGCGCGTCGACGACACCTTGACGGCTGTCGAACAACTGGAACGGTTCGAAGGCCATCTGCTGAACTGGTACGACACCCACACGCTGGCACCGCTGCTGCCCGCCTACGTCTCGACGGTCGACAGCGGCAATCTCGCTGGCGCGCTCCTGACGATCGCGGCCGGGCTTCGCGACCGCGCGCCGGGCCTTGCCAAGCGTGCCGATCGGCTCGTCGATGCGATGAACTTCGCGTTTCTCTTCGATGCGAAGCGGCACCTGTTCTCGATCGGATACCGGCTGGCAGACGCCGACGGTCCGGGTCGACTCGACGGGTCCTACTACGACCTCCTCGCGTCCGAGGCGCGGCTCGCGAGCTTCATCGCGATCGCCAAGGGCGACGTGCCCGAAGCGCACTGGTTCCGCCTCGGGCGGCCGGTGACCAGCGTCCGCGGTGCGCCGGTGCTGCTCTCCTGGAGTTCGACGCTGTTCGAGTACCTGATGCCGCTGCTGATCATGCGGACGTACCCGGACACGCTGCTGGACGACTCGTGCCGGCTTGCGGTTCGACGGCAGCAGGATTACGCGCGCGAGCACGGCGTGCCGTGGGGAATTTCGGAGTCCGCGTACAACCTCGTCGATCGGCACGGCACGTATCAATACAAAGCGTTCGGCATACCGGGGCTCGGCCTCAAACGCGGCCTCGGCGACGAACTCGTCGTCGCTCCTTATGCCACCGCGCTGGCGATCATGCTCGATGCGACAGCGGGCACCGCAAACTTGCATCGGCTTGCCGCGGCCGGCCTCGAAGGCGACTTCGGTTTCTTCGACGCGATCGACTACACGCCTCGCGGCTCAGAAGATGCGGCCGTCGGTGGCGTCGTCGTGCCGGTGTATCTCGCACATCATCAGGGGATGACGCTCGTCGCGCTGGCCAACGCGCTGGGCGGCGACGGCATGGTCGATCGCTTCCACGCGGACCCGCGCGTGCAGGCGACGGAACTCCTGCTGCAGGAGCGCACGCCGCGCCGTATCGCGCCGATCGAGCCGCGGCCACTCGACGAGATGCGCGTGGCCACCCCGGCCGCCTCGGCGCCCACACGCCGCTACCGATCCGCGCACACGTCGGTCCCCCACACGCAGTTTCTGTCGAATGGCCGGTATGTCACGTCGGTGACGAACGCGGGCGGGGGCACGAGCCTGTGGCACGGACTATCGGTCACGCGTTGGCGCCGCGACGCCACGCGAGACGCGGACGGTCAGTTCATTTACCTGCGCGACGTTCGCAGCGGCCGCGTCTGGTCGACCACATTTCAGCCGTCACTATGCGAGCCTGACGAGTACAACGTCACGTTTGGCGCCGACCGCGCGACATTCCGGCGTCGCGACGAGGACATCTCCACCCGGCTCGATATCGCTGTGTCGACGGAAGACGACGTCGAGGTGCGACGTGTGACGATCCGCAACCACGGCTCGCGCATTCGCGAGATCGACGTCACCAGCTACGCAGAAATCGTGCTGGCGCCGGCGGCCGCCGATCTCGCGCATCCGGCGTTCGGCAAGCTGTTTGTTGAGACGGAATACCTGCCCGATCACGCGGCGCTGGTGTGCCATCGGCGTCCGCGCGACCCGCGCGAAGAATCGGTGTGGGCATTTCACGTGTTGAGCCTCGAGGGCCGGCCACAAGGCCCGCTCGAGTGGGAAACGGATCGCGCTCGCTTTCTCGGTCGCGGCCGGACGCCGATTCATCCAGCGGCGATGGACGGCCGCCCGCTGTCGGGCACGACCGGCGTCGTCCTCGACCCCATCGTCAGTTTGCGTCAGCGCGTTCGGTTGCCGCCCGGTGCGACGGTGCGGCTCTGTTTTGCGACCGGAATGGCGCCGGACCGCGAAACCGTCGAAGCGCTGGCTCGGAAGTATCACGATCCGAACGCGGCGACGCGGACGTACGCGCTCGCGGCGACGCACGCCGAAAGCGGGCTTCGCCATCTTGGTATTTCCGCGGACCAGGCGATTCTGTTCGAACGGCTTGCCTCTCGCGTTCTCGGCACTGACGGCTCGCTACGCGCGGACGCCGACACGATCGCCGCGAACGAACTCGGGCAATCGGGGTTATGGCCGCACGCGATATCGGGCGACCTCCCGATCGTGCTCGTGCGGATCGCCGGCGACGAGGACATTCCGCTCGTGCGCCAGCTCCTCCACGCGCAGGAGTACTGGCGCCTCAAGGGGCTCACTGCCGATCTCGTCATCGTCAACGAGTATCCGGTCGGCTATCTCGACGAGATTCATGCCCGACTGACTGCGCTGCTTCAGGAGGGTCCGTGGAGCACCTGGCAGCAACGTCCTGGCGGCGCGTATCTCCTGCGCGCCGATCGAATGGGGCGCGCGGAGCGCGTGTTGCTCGAAGCGGTCGCACGCGCCGTGCTGCGTGGCGCCGACGGTGACCTCCGAACACATCTCGATCGCCCCGAACCGTCGCGGCCACAGCGATCGACCATCGAGACGTCATCGCCGGAACGGCGCGCCGTGGCGCCGGCCGCCACGGCGTCGCCGATCACGACGCTCGACAACGGCCGCGGCGGCTTCGAGGACGGGGGCCGGACGTACGCGATCACGCTCGACGGCGCGGACGAAACGCCAATGCCGTGGGCGAATGTCATCGCCAACCCGCGCTTCGGTACCGTCGTCACGGCGTCAGGAGCGGCGCACACGTGGTGCGGCAACAGCCGCGAGAATCGGCTGACGCCGTTCGCGAACGATCCCATCGCTGATCCCACTGGCGAAGCGCTGTTCATCCGGGACGACGACACCGGCCGCTGCTGGACGCCGACGCCTGGGCCGCGAGCGCGGACGGAGAACACAGAGCGATGTGTCGTTCGCCACGCGCCGGGACGGACGAGTTTTTCTCGGTTCGTCGACGGTATCGGTCACGAGCTCGACGTGTTCGTCGACGCCGCGGATCCGGTCAAGTTCTCGGTGTTGACGCTCACCAATCAAAGCGCGGCACCGCGCGCGCTTAGCGTCTTCGCGTACAACGAGTGGACGCTCGGTCCGCCTCGCGACGGCGAACACCTGCACGTCGTCACCAGCGTCGACCGCGAGACCGGTGCGGTCTTCGCCACCAACGCGTACAACACCGATTGTGCGGGGCAAGTCGCGTTCTCGTGGGCATCGGTCGCGCCCGCGTCGGTGACCGCGGATCGCACGTCGTTCATCGGTCGCAATCGTGACGTGTCGGACGCGGAGGCGATGACGCAGCGGACGTTGTCCGGCGCCGTGGGAGCTGGCCTCGATCCGTGCGCGGCGCTGCACGTCGCGTGTGTGTTGCGGCCCGGCGAACGCCGGTCGTTTGTGTTTCTGTTGGGTGCCGGCACCGATCGCGACGATGCACGACAGTTGATTGCGCGACATGGGACGATCGCCGCCGCGGAAGTCGCGCGCGCCCGCGTCGAATCGTCGTGGCACGACACGCTCGGTACGATCCGCGTCCATACGCCAGACGACTCGTTCGATTCGCTGCTCAACGGCTGGCTGCTCTATCAAACGATTTCGTGTCGCCTCTGGACACGCGGCGGCTACTACCAGCCCGGTGGCGCCTACGGCTTCCGCGATCAACTGCAAGACGTGATGGCGTTGTTGTTCGCGCGGCCGGACCTCGCGCGAGCACACCTGCTGCGCGCGGCGGCGCGCCAGTTCGTCGAAGGAGATGTGCAGCACTGGTGGCACGAGCCGTCCGGGCGCGGACTTCGCAGCCGTTGTTCCGACGATCTGCTGTGGCTGCCGCACGTCGTCGCCGAATACGTCCGCGTCACCGGTGACCACGCCGTCCTCGACGAATCGATCCCCTTCTTGACGGCGCCGTTGCTCGACGAAGGACAGCACGAGGCGTACGGGTTACCGTCGGTGTCGGCCGAACGCGGAACGCTCTTCGAGCATTGCCTTCGAGCGATCGAACGCGGCGCGACGGCTGGCACGCACGGCCTGCCGCTCTTCGGCACCGGCGACTGGAACGACGGGATGAACCACGTCGGCAGCGCCGGCCGCGGCGAAAGCACCTGGCTCGGCTTCTTCCTGCACGGAGTGCTGGTCGATTTTGCGTCGTTGTGCGACACGCGCAGGGATCGGACGCGCGCCACACGCTACCGCGCCGACGCGCGTCGACTCGCCGCGCGCCTCGAAGCCGCGTGGGACGGCGAGTGGTATCGGCGCGGGTATTACGACGATGGGACGCCGCTCGGATCGGCGCAGAACGACGAGTGCCGGATCGATTCGATCGCGCAATCGTGGGCCGTGTTATCCGGCGCCGTTCCGCGCCGCTTTGCCGAGCGCGCGATGGACGCTGTTCGCACGTCGCTCGTCTCGCGCGCCTCGCGCCTCGTCTTGTTGCTTGCCGCCCCCTTCGATCGATCGCGACAAGAACCGGGGTACATCAAAGGCTACCCACCGGGGATTCGGGAGAACGGCGGTCAATACACACACGCCGCCGTCTGGGTCGTGATGGCGCTCGCCCGCACGGGATGCGGCGACGAGGCGACTGAGCTGTTCCACATGCTCAATCCGATCAACCACACGCGCACGACGGCCGATCTCGAACGATACAAGACCGAGCCGTACGTAGTCGCGGGGGACGTGTATGCGCGACCGCCACACGCCGGCCGCGGCGGATGGAGTTGGTACACCGGATCGGCCGCCTGGCTGTATCGCGCCGGCCTCGAGTCGATACTCGGGCTGAAACGACGCGGTGCGACGTTCAGCGTGGATCCCTGCATTCCGGCGTCCTGGCCGGAGTACGAAATCACGTGGCGTCTCGGCCAGACGGTCTACGTCATCTCCGTCTCGAATCCCGATGGGCAATGCCGCGGCATCCGCGAAACACGGCTCGACGATCGCATCATCGCCGGCGGTGAGATTCCCATTGTCGATGACGGCCGAACGCATCGAGTGGACGTGCTGATCGGCCGAGCTCGCGCGACGGGATTGACGGCGAGACATTTGCACAGCTAAGCCCGGAGGCGGAATGGCTCAACGAGATATCGAACAACGCGTGGTGGCGTTCGCGGAACAACTCGGTTGGCTGGTCGGAGCCGCGCAGGCGAAAACCGAAGGGTGGCTTGAACAGGCGCAGATGCGCGATCAACTGACGCGTATTCGCGATGCGGCGTCCGACCTGCTGAAACAGTTGCCGAAATTGCCATCAACGGAAAGCAAACCGCCGTCGACCGCGAAGAAAACCGCGTCGGCAGCTGCTCCCGTGACCGTGGACGCGGTCCACGCGCCGGGCAAGCGCCATCGTAAGCCGGTCCCCAGCCGGCGAGGCGTGAAGCATTCGAATCAGCAGGTGGCGAAAGCGAAGATGGGGTCGATGCGCCGCACGCGCGGCAGTCGCTAGGTGTCGGGTGGTCCGCCTTCGCTGAAGCTACGGCGGACAACCTCGCGTGAACTATGAGCGAAGGTTGGTGGCGAGGGACAGAATCGAACTGTCGACACTACGATTTTCAGTCGTATGCTCTACCAACTGAGCTACCTCGCCACGAGGTGGGTCAATCGTCGGTACGAGAACCCCAATCATAGCAGTTCAAAGCCGGATGTGGTAGGTTACATGTAACCATCCGCGGTGAAATGTCGAGTACCACACGGCGAAAAACTCGAGAGAAGGTGCGCGCCCATCGCGACCGACTGCGCCGTCGCGGTCTGAAGCCGATTCAGATCTGGGTACCGGACGTCCGATCGCCCGAATTTCTCCGCGAGGCGCGGCGTCAGTCGCGGCTGCTCGCGGAGAGTCCGTCCGCCGCGGAGGATCAGGCGTTTGTCGACGCGATTTCGGAGTGGCCGCCGAAGTGAAACGAGGCGAGCTGTGGACCGTCTCCGGAGGTCCCGATTATGCGAGTAAGCCCCGACCCGCGCTCGTCGTTCAGGATACAAACAGCTTCCCCGCGACTGATTCGATCACGATTTGTCCACTGACGACGGCCCACGTCGACGTGCCGCTCACGCGCATCGAGATCGACCCAAGCCGAGATAATGGCCTCCAAACGAGGAGTGATGTGATGGTGGACAAGCTGACCACCGTGGCCAAGTCAAGGCTGGGCAAGCGCGTCGGCCGACTCTCGGTTGAGCAGATGGACCGCGTCAAACAAGCGGTGCTCGTGTTCCTCGGTCTGACGACGGTGCTGGTCTTTTCGGCGCGATCGCTGACCGCACAGGAACCGATCAAGGCTTCCCTGCCGTCGATCACGCCCGCGTGGACGAAAGGCATTCAGGCGATCAATCAGGAAAATTATTGGAACGCGGTGTCGTGCGGCAAGCAGGGCGGACAGCGGCCGCTGTGTGTGTTCTACGAAGCCGAATTGTGCAAGAACCCGGACTTCGAGATCGCGATGTTCACGCCGTACAAGATGGTCGCGTACGAAGTGTGGCGCGCCGTGCGCGCGAAGCAGGAAGCGCCCACACCGAGCTACGCCGAAGCGCAGCGGACGCGCATCACGGTCAAGCTGACGCCGAAACCCGCGGCGAAGAACGCGCTGACCGGATTCCAGATCAAGCGTGATGGAAAAACGGTGCTGCCGGTCTCGAAGTCTCTCGATGCCGGCGTCGGCAACTTCATCTTCGACTTCGCGCCCTTCGCGCCGACCGCGGACATCACCTTCGAGATGATCGGCAAGGCTCGCACGGTGTCGTGCGCGATCGACACTGCGACCCTCTCGCAGATGCGCTAAGCAGTTCGCAGTTGCAGTTCGCAGTTGGCAGGTGCAATTCGCAGTTAGCAGGTGCAGTTGCGGTTTCAGTTGCAGAGGATCTCGCGCGCCGGCGTCCGCGCCGGACCGCCAATCCGGTTGAACATGTCGTGTGCCGCAGCGCGATCCCATTCGTACCAGCCGGCGCCGCGCGCGAAGTAGAAGAACTCCGCATCGCCTGACTTCCCGAACAAGTCGTACGGCTGATACTCGAGGACGAGCGTGTCGCGCACGCCGAGGTCCGGTCCCGCATCGCGCGCCGGCTCGATCCATGCGCTCATCCGATACGGAAACTGGCCGGATCGAGCGGGGTTCACGCGGCAACTCGGATCGAACCACGTGATCGTATTCGCCGGCAGATCCAGCGACCAGGTGTTCTGGAAGTGGCGCGGCATCCAGCGACCGTCGCTGAACCGATACGACTCGCCGGTGTTGCCGTCGATCGCGTGATCGACGACGTGGTAGATGAAGTTGTCGTCCCAGCGCCAGCACTCGAACGTTCGCGCGTTGGCGTACTTCACCCAGCACACTTCCTGCTGTGCTGGATCGACGAATTGATTCTGCGAGTGGTTGCCGACCCGTGGCCACAACGCGGTGTCGCCGATGACGTAGTTCAAAACGTCGATCGTCTGCGCAGGCGTCGGCGCGGACGGGGCCGCGGTGTGACATCCGATGGCGAAGATGGCACCCGCGATCGCGAGCCGGTGAAATGGCATTGTGGTCAGACGCGACGCGCGTCAGGCGGCAAGTCGTCACCGCGCCCGAGCGCGCGCAGCACCGCTTTTGCGATTTCGCCGATGTCGTAGGGCTTGCCGACGATTTCGTACACGTGCGCCACGTCGCCCACGATCTCGCGAACGCGTTGGGCATTCGTGCTCGTGATGACGAACTTCCGTCCCTTCATCACGTCCGACTCGCGCACGTGGTCCAGAAAGCGCCAACTGCGATCGTAGGGCGGCGCGAGGTCGTACAGGATGACGGCCGGCTCGTGCTCCTTGATGAAGTCGATCAGACTTTGCTCGCCGCGGCGAATCGCGTCGACGTGCGCCGTGACGGCAATCAGGCCAGCCTGCTCCAACACGATCCGAAGCATTTCGACGACGTCGTCGTTGGAGTTGAGAACCGCGACGACTGGCGGAGCCATAGCTCCTAATGTAGCAAGCCTGACGCCAGCCCGCTTATACTTCGGCGGCCGATGTGGAAGCACAACTACGAACCAGTCGCCGGGAGCCTCGGTGTCTCAGCCGCAGTCGCCGCGGTCCCGATCGTCGTCCTCTTCCTCATGCTGGGGGTCTTTCGCAAACCCGCGTGGATGTCGGCATTGGCGGCGCTCGCGTCGGCGTTGCTCGTTGCGCTCGGCGTGTACGGCATGCCGTTTCAGCTCGCGATCATCTCGACGCTCTATGGCGCGGCTTACGGCTTGTTTCCGATTGCGTGGATCGTCTTCAGCTCGATCATGCTGTATCGACTCGCCGTCGACACCGGCAAGTTCGAAGTCATCAAGGACTCCGTCGGCAGCCTGACTGACGATCGTCGTCTACAGGCGCTCTTCATCGCGTTTTCGTTCGGCGCGTTCATCGAAGGTGCAGCCGGCTTCGGTGCGCCGGTGGCTGTGTCAGGCGCAATGCTCGCCGGTCTCGGTTTCGATCCGTTCTACGCAGCCGGTATCTGTCTTCTCGCGAACACGGCGCCCGTCGCGTTCGGATCGATCGGCATTCCGGTGACGACGCTCGCCAACGTGACCGGACTGCCGGTGATGGCGCTGAGCGCGATGGTCGGTCGCCTGTGCGCGCTGATGTCGGTCCTCATTCCGACCTACCTCCTCGTTGTCATGGTGGGGTTCGCCGGCGCGATGGAAGTGCTGCCGGCGATCGTCGCGTGCGGCGTGTCGTTCGCCGGCACGCAGTTGCTGGTATCGAACCTGCTCGGGCCGGAGTTGACCGACGTCCTCAGCTCGCTGACGTGCATCTTCGTCATGGTCGTCGTGCTGAAGCTGTGGAAGCCCAAGAAGATCATGCGGCTCGAAGGGGATCGACCGGCCGGCGTCGGCGGACGGGCGCATCATCGCGGCGCCGAAATCTTCTCGGCGTGGATGCCCTACTTGCTCCTCGTGGTGTGCGTACTGATCGCGGGCGAGCCGGCGATCAAGAACGCGATCGACGCGCGGACTCACGCGCTGCTGCCGACCGCGTGGAAGAGCCCGACGGTGTTGAACGGCCTCTTCGTGCCCGGATTGCACAACATGATCGTGCGGATCCCGCCGGTGACGCCGACCGAGTCGAAGTATGCCGCCGTCTTCACGCTGAATTGGCTGACGGCGTCGGGCACCGCCTGCTTCATCGCAACGATCCTCGCCGCCGCGTTCCTGCGCGTCGGGCCGAGACGACTGGGCGGCATCTACGTCGCGACGTTCAAGCAGTTGTCGTTCGCGATGCTGACGATCGCCGAGATGCTGGGCCTCGCGTACGTGATGAACTACTCGGGAATGACGTCGACGCTCGGCCTCGCGCTCGCCGCCACCGGTCCCGCGTTCCCCTTCTTCGGCGCCGTCGTCGGATGGATGGGTGTGTTCCTGACCGGCAGCGACACGTCGGCGAACGCGCTGTTCGGGAATCTGCAGGTCGTCACCGCCACCGCGCTGCACCTGAATCCGGTGCTGACGGCGGCGGTTAATTCGGCTGCGGGCGTGATGGGCAAGATGATCTCGATTCAGAGCATCGCCGTCGCCGTCGCCGCGACAGGCATGACATCGGCGGACGAGAGCCGCTTGTTCCGTTTTACGATCAAGCACAGCGTCTTGCTGATGAGCATCATGGGCGTCGTCGCGCTCCTCTTCGCGTACGTCTTTCCTGGGGCGGTGCCGTCGCCGAAGTGATGGCCGACGACGTCCGCATCGACATCTG
>DASREL010000067.1:0-29423 GCA_035652075.1 Vicinamibacterales bacterium | reverse complement strand
GCCGTGCGCCGCCAGCTTCCGAGGATCGACGTCGACGCGGACGGCGAACTTCGCCTGGCCGAACACGTTGACCTGCGCGACGCCGCTGACCATCGAAATCCGCTGCGCGATGGTCGACTCGGCGTATTCGTCCACTGTCTGCATCGGCAGCGTCGACGAGTGCAGCACGAGGAACAGCACCGGCTGATCGCCCGGGTTGACTTTCTGGTAGGACGGCGGCGTCGGCATCTGCGGCGGCAGCGATCGCTGCGTCCGCGCGATCATCGACTGGACGTCCTGCGCGGCCGCGTCGATGTTCCGGCTCAGGTCGAACTGCAAGACGATGTTGGTGCCGCCGAGCGAGCTCGTCGAGTTGATCGCGTTCAGCCCGGCGATTGTGGCGAACTGTTTTTCGAGCGGCAGTGCCACCGACGAGGCCATCGTCTCCGGACTCGCGCCGGGCAGACCGGCGTTGACCTGGATCGTGGGGAAGTCGACCGTCGGCAGATCGCTGACCGGCAACAGGCGGTACGCCATCGCCCCGAAGACGATGACGCCGAGCATGATCAGCGTCGTCGTGACCGGTCGCTTGATGAAGAGCTCGGAGAGATTCATGACGTTGCTTTCGGCGCGTCGGTACCCTTGATGCTGACGCGGCTGCCGGGCACCAGACGGAGGAATCCGTCGGTGACCACCGTTTCGCCGCCCTTCACGCCGGACTGGATGACGAGGCGATCGCCGGCGGTGCGCGCAATGATCACCGGACGCATCTCGGCGGTCTTGTCCGGCTTCACGACGTAGACGTACTGTCCCGATTGCCCGTTCTGCACCGCGGCGGCGGGAACGACGATCGCGTTGGGATCCTGCGTGAGCGTCACCGTGGCGTTGACGAACTGTCCCGGCCAGAGGCGGCGATCGTCGTTCGGGAACGTCCCTTTGATCTTGATCGTGCCCGTTGCCGGATCGACGGCGTTGTCGATGAAGTTGAGGCGTCCGACCGACGGCTGTCCCTCATCGGTCGGCGGCTTGGCGGTAACCGGCAACGTCCCGCTCTGCGCCACGTAACGTTTCAACGCCGGTAACTGCGCTTCGGGAATCGAGAACGACACGTAGACGGGCGTGATCTTGTTGATGGTCACGATGGGCTGCGTGTCGCCTGCGCGAACGAGATTGCCCGGATGGACCTGCAGCAACCCGGTGCGGCCCGTCATCGGCGCGCGGATCGTCGCGTACTGAAGCTGCACCTTCGCGTTGTCGATGGCGGCTTTGTCGGACTCGATCGTGGCGTCGAGCGACGCTGCCTGCGTGACGATCGCGTCGACCTGTTCCTTCGTCGCGATGCCGCGCTTCAGCAGATCCTGATAGCGCGACGCTTGCGCGTGCGCGTTCACGGCCTGCGCCTGATCCTTCGCGAGCTGTGCTTCCGCCTGGTTCAGCGCCGCTTCGAGCGGACGTCTGTCGAGCGTGACGAGGACCTGGCCTTCTTTGACGTCCTCGCCTTCCTTGAATTGCACCGACGTCATCTCGCCCGTGATCTGCGCGTGCACCGCAACGGTCGACGCGGCGATAACGGTGCCGATGCCTTGAATCGTGATCGGCATCGACGTCTGTTCCACCTGCGCGACGGTGACGGGCACCACCGCATTCGGACCGCCGCCGCGTCCGCCGCCGCTGCCAGGGGTTTGCCCTGAACTTGCCGCCGGGCGCTGCGCCTCGGCTTCGCCGCGCGAGCAGGCGGCAGCGGTCACGACTGCCGCCGAAAGAGCCACACCGACCATCACACGAGAAATGCGCATCTGTTATTCAAACCGCAGCGCGTCGATCGGATCGAGCGCCGCCGCTTTGCGTGCAGGATAAAACCCAAAGAATACGCCGGTAATCGCGGCGAACCCAAACGCGACGAGGACTGCTTGCGCCGAAACGGCCGTCGGCCAATTCATCCAGAAGGTGACGCCTTGCGACAGCGCGAACCCGAGGCCGATGCCGATCGTGCCGCCGAACAGACTCAATACCACCGCTTCGACGAGGAATTGCAACAGGACGTCACGCCCGCGTGCGCCGATCGCCATCCGCAGTCCGATCTCGCGGGTGCGCTCGGTCACCGACACCAACATGATGTTCATGATGCCGATGCCGCCGACGAGGAGCGACACGCCGGCGATGCTCGCGAGGAGCGCCGTCATCGTCTGCGTCGCCTGCACGCGGACCGCGGCCATCTCTTCCATCGTGCGCGCCATGAAGTCGTCCGGATCGCCCGGCTGGATTTTGTGGCGCACCCGCAGCAGCGCAGCGATGCGATCTGCTGTGGCGGTCGTGTCGTTCGCCGAGGTGGCCGACACTTGCGCCTGCTGGATGTACGTTATGCCGCGCAGCTTCTTCATCACCGTCGTGTAGGGCACGAAGACGACGTCGTCCTGATCCTGGCCCATGCCGGATTGACCCTTGCTCGCCATCACGCCCGAGACGGTGAACGGCTGGTTGTTGATGCGAACCACCTGACCGGTCGGATCCTCGTCCGGTCCGAACAGTTGATCTCGCACGACGGACCCCAGAACCGCGACCTTCGACGCCGTCGCCACGTCCTGCGGCGAGAAGAACGCGCCGGTCTGCACCGGCCACGATCGAATCGCGGTCATGTCGACGTCGGTGCCCTGGATCTGCGTGCCCCAGTTCTGGTTGCCGGCGACGATCTGACCGCGCGTGTTGACGCCGGCCGCGACGTACTGAACGCCCTGCACACTGCGCATCGCCTGCGCATCGTCGGGCGTCAGCGTGCTCGCGTTGCCCTGGCCCTGGCGAACGCCGCCCTGCGTGAAGTTGCCGGCGCTGACGATGATCATGTTCGTGCCGGCGGACTGGATCTGCGATTCGATCGACGTCTGCGCGCCCGTGCCGAGCGCGACCATCGTGATGACCGCAGCCACGCCGATGATCATGCCGAGCATCGTGAGCGCCGTGCGCATTTTGTTGCGCCCGAGCGCTTTGAACGCGATGCGAAAAACCATGAGGACAGACATAAGATTCGCTCGGCTGACGCCTTCGCGTTATACCGCCTCCGCGGCGGGCGGCAGCGCGGCGAGTTCTTCGGCCGCGTCACGGCGCCGCTGCACGACTTTGTCGGCGATCGGTAATCCATCGCGAAACGTCACGATCCGCGTGCCGTATTCCGCGATGTCGAGCTCGTGCGTAATCAGCACGACCGTGATCCCGCGCTCCTTGTTCAAGCGCTGGAAGATGCCCATCACTTCGATGCTGGTTTTCGTGTCGAGGTTTCCGGTCGGCTCGTCCGCGAGCAGGATCGACGGCTGATTGATCAGCGCGCGCGCGATCGCCACGCGCTGCTGCTGGCCGCCGGAGAGCTGATTCGGATGGTGGTCTGCGCGATTGCCGAGACCGACCGCCTCGAGGACTTCCATCGCGCGCTTGTGCCGTTCCGCGGCTTTCATCCCGCTGCCGTAGAGCAGCGGCAGTTCCACGTTGTCGAGCGCCGACGTCCGCGACAGCAGATTGAATCCCTGAAAGACGAATCCGATCTTCTTGTTGCGGACCGCCGCCAGCTGGTCCTTCGACATGCGCGACACGTCCTGGCCGTCGAGAAAGTACTGGCCCGATGTCGGACGATCGAGGCAGCCGACGATGTGCATGAACGTCGACTTGCCCGACCCCGACGGACCGTTGACCGCGAGGAACTCCCCGCGTGGCACGTCCAGATTGACGCCGCGAAGCGCGCGCACCTCCACCTCGCCGACAACGTACGTCTTGACGAGGTTCTTGACTGCGATGACGGTATCCGCCATGAGCCTTTAGCCGTTAGCCTTCAGCAATCTGCTAGCGTCCGCGTCCGGGCGGCCCGCCGCGCTGCGGCATCAGCGGATTGCCGTTGCCTTGCTGTCCGCCGACGTTACGCGTGGAGCCCAGACCGGTGACGCCGGTCACGACTTCCATGTTCTGTTGCAGCTCGCCGCTGAGCAGTTCGGTGTACTGGCCGTCGGTGATCCCGAGCCGCAGGTTCACCGGTTTCAACTGGTGATCGATGTACAGCCACGCGCGGCCGCGCGATTCGACCGGGGGCAGGGGAGCGAAGAGCGCGTCGATCGTCTGCGCGCCCTGACCGGTGATCGGCGATCCGTACTTCGACTTCATCGAGGCGGAAGCACCGGCACCTGTGGCACCGCTGGCACCTGTGGCACCTCTAGCACCCTTGGCACCAGTGCCACCGAGCATCTGTTCAAACGCACTCGTGTCCTGCCCGCGATCCTTCATCCGCGCGACGAACGCTTTCTGCTCGTCGGGTGACATCCCCTTGAAGCGATCCATCATCCGCGCCGGATCGAATCCTCGGCGTCCGCCTTCGACGCCGGCTGCGCTTGGCGCGGCTGGCGCGGCGGGTGCAGGCGATGCGCCCTGCGGACTGGGACTGGCCGACTGTTGACCGGCCGACTGTTGACTGGCCGACTGCTGACCGTTCCGGTTCCCGCGTCCTCGTCCGCCGCCCGGCTGCGCTTCGGGTGGAACCGGCTGATTCAACGCCGCAAACAGATCCTGCGTCGGGCGGAACCGAATCGCCGCGTTCGGCACGCGCAGGATGTCGGTTTTCTTCGCGATCTCGACCTTCACGTTCGCGGTCATGCCCGGCTTCAGCTTCAACTGCTGGTTCGGCACGTCGATGACGGTGCCGTAGGTCGTCACGTTCTGCACGACGACGGGCTGCAGGCGAATCTGCGACACGGTGCCTTCGAACGTGTCGGTCGGGTAGGCATCGACGTGGAACGTCACGTGCTGACCCGGCCGGATGCGGCCGACGTCCGCCTCGTCGATGCTCGCGTTCACCTGCATTTTCGTCAGGTCGGCGGCGATGATGAAGAGCGTCGGCGCCTGCATGCTCGCGGCGACGGTTTGTCCGACGTCGACGCTGCGCTGCGTCACGATGCCGTCAATCGGCGCCTCGATGATCGTGTGATCGAGGTTCACCTGGTTCTGATTGACCGACGCCTGCGACATCGACACCTGCGCCTGCGACTGTTTGACGGTCGCTTCCTGCGACTCCAGCTGCGCCTGCGCCGTGTCGACCGCAATCTTGGCGGCGTCGAGGTCGCTTTGCGGCAGGAGATTCCGCGCGGCGAGTTCCTTCGCGCGTGTGTACTTCTGCTGCGCGTCGGTCAGCTGCACCTTCGTCCGCTCGAGATCGCTGTTGGCCTTGTTGATGTTGGCCTGCGCCTGCGCCAGGTTGGCTTTCGCCTGCTGCAGTTGCGCTTCGAACAGCGACGGATCGAGCTTCGCGATCACCTGGCCCTTGCGGACGATGGAATTGAAGTCGGCGCCGAGGTACGAGATGTTGCCCGACACCTGGCTGCCGACCTGCACCGTCGTCACCGCTTGCAGTGTGCCTGTAGCGCCGACGGTATCGACGATGTCGCCGCGCGTGATCGGAGCGGTTTGTACCTGGACCTCTTGCCCGCCGCGACGGATGTAATACGCACCCGCCCCGGCCCCGATGGCCGCAACTATCAACAGAACAATGACCGCTCGTTTCATTCGTCTCTCGTCTCGGTTACTGACCGACCGCGGCGGTCGAGGTCAGCACAGTGATGTTCAAGTTCGTCAACGTCGTCTGCTGCAGTCGTTCCAGTTCGACGAGTGACTTGCGATAGTTGAGGATCGCCTGCAGTTCGTTGCTCTGCGCCGTCGCCAGATCGCGCTGCGTCTGGATGACGTTGTAGTTCGTCGACATGCCGACTTCGAATTTGCTTTGCTCGGCTTCCATCGTCTTCTGCGCGAGCTCGCGCGCCGCTTGCGCCGCCTGCACCCGGTCGGCGTTGGTCTGCACGGTCACCGCCGCGTTCGTCACGTCAGTGGCGACCTGCAGTTCGATCTGCTTGACTTGCGCCTGCACCTGGTTCAACTGGACGCGCGCGCGGGCGACGCTCGCTTCCTGCGAGCTCGTGCCGAGCGGGTACGAGAAGTTGATCTGCGCCGACCACTGCGGATACGTGTTGTGGAACAACGTCGAGAACGAGTTCCCGATGCCGAGGTCTTCCGTCGATTGAATGTTCGTGCCGTTCGCCGTGATCGTGGGGGACCGCACGATTTCGGTGCCGCCGACGCCCTGCGGGATGTAGCTGACCGCGAGGTCGGCCTGCGGCTTCAGCTGATCGCGCAGGTACTTGAGCGTGACGTCGTTGGCCGCCATGTTTTTCTTCGCGATGTCGAGGTCGGTTCGCTCGCTGAGCGCGCGACGAATGGCCGCCTCGATGTCGATCGGCTGCGGCGCGAATTCCGGACGATCGATGGGATCGAGTTGCGCGTTCCAGTTCGGGTCGGTCGTGCCGTTGACGATCAGGCGCTTCAGCGCGAGCTCGGACGTGCGCATCGTCTGGACGGCCGCGGCGAGATTCTGTCGCGCCGTCGCCGCCTGGGACTGCGCCTGGACGACGTCGATCAGCGCCATCGTGCCGACTTCGACGCGCGTCTGGTTGTCCTTGACCAGCTGGTCCGCGAGGTTGACCGATTGCTGCAAGACGTCGACCGATTGCACCGCAAATACGTAATCCCAGTAAGCGTTGCGGACGTTCGACAGTGTGTTGGTGATCGTCGCCTTCAGCTGAACGTCCGAGATGTCGCGATTGAGCCGCGTGACTTGCAGCGTGCGGCGAGTCGTGTCAATCGTGAAGTTGCGCATCAGCGGCTGCGTGTACGCGAAACTCCAGGTGGACGTGAACTGAGGGTTGAAGAGCGCGTTGCTCGAGTTCGTGGTGCGCTTGAAGTTGTTCAACGTTGCCGCGAACGAGCCGCCGCCCCACGGGATGCTCTGCGCGATGCCGCCGTTGTAATTCATGGTGGACGTCACCGTTGCCGCACCGCCGGTGCCGAGCTGCAACTGACTGGTCGGCAGTGCCGTGACCGACTGCGGACCGACCGAGGACGTCAATGTCGGGTTGTAGACCGACCGGACGCTGGTGATCGCGATGTCGTTGATCTCGGGGTTCAGGCGCTGCACCGCGATATCGAGATTCCGGTCGAGCGCCAGCTTCACCGCATCATCGAGCGTCAGCGGGACGCGCACGCGCGCGGCGCCTGGTGTCGTGGCCGGCTGCTGCTGGTCGTTCTTGGCCGCCCTTGCCGCGGCTTCCTTGATCAGTTCCTGAATCCGCGCCGACGAGATGTTCTGCGCGAAGGCGCTGCCGCTCGTCAGCATGACGATCGCGAGCATCGTTCCGGTCCGTCTCATTGCGTTTCTCTCCATATCGCTCGGCTACTGCCGTCGCGCTATTTGCCGCGCGGCGGCGTCTTGTGGTCCTTTTCCCACTGTTCGTGGAGTCTGTTCAATTTCGCGCGCTGGTCCGGACTGAGGACCTGGCGCTCGTGCAGCAGCATCAACGTTCGCATCTTGTTCATCGCCGCGCGAATCGTTTCTACCTTCTCGACCTGGCGCGTCACGAGTGTTTCGTCCGCATTGGACGAAATCATCCGGGACAGCTCGTCTTCCTGCTGGTCCAGGTCCTGCTTCTTCTGTCGAAGCTGGGTGATGGCGGCCTGAAACACCGCCTCGATGCGCGCGGTCTGATCGCCCGTCAGCGACAGATCGCGCTGAAACTGCGCGTCCCGCCACCAGGCAAAACCGAACGATTGTGCGTGAACGGATGTGGCATGCGCCAGTGAGAAGAGTATGACCGGCAGCAGCCAACGTCGCCACGTCGGCATCATCTGTGTAAACCTCTGATAAAGCTGTTCTTACAGGTATACGACAGGCTAGTCAGTTGTATTTAGCGAGAGACAAAGTTTTACGTCGGTTACGAGGCGGAGCAGAACGATTCGAGATGGGCGATCGCGGCGCCGACGAGGTTGTCGGGCGTCGACGCGCCTGACGTCAGGCCAACGACGACGTCACGGTCTTTCGGCAGCCAATCGGCGCTGACGACCTCGGCCTTGCTGCCGACCGGACGGTGCCGGATCTCGGTCGCGGACACCAGGCAGTCCGGGTCGGCGATGTGAAACGTCGGACGCGACTTCGCGCAGATCCGCGCAAGGTTGGCCGTATTGCTGCTGTTGTAGCCGCCAATCACGATCATCAGGTCGATTGGCTTGTCGCGCAGCAACGCGACGACGGCATCCTGGCGGTCCTGCGTGGCGCTGCAGATCGTGTCGAACGCCTGGTAGCGCTCGGCGAGTTCGGCGTCACCGTATCGGTCGGCCATCGCCGTCCGAATCATGTCGCCGATCTCGAGCGACTCGGTCATCAGCATCGTCGTCTGATTGGCGAGACCGATCCGCGTGAGGTCGCGATCAGGGTCGAAGCCAGGCGACATCGCGTTCGCGAACTTCTCCATGAACGCATCTCGCGATCCTCTACCGCGGATGTAGTCGCAGACGACGTCGGTTTCCGCGCGGTCGTAGACGACGAGGTACTTCCCGCCGTATTCGACGGCTTGCGAGGCGGTCGCTTGCGTTTCCTCGTGCCACACCTTGCCGTGGATGATCGACGTGAATCCACCTTCCGCGTACCGGCGCACGTTCTTCCACACGTTCAACACGGATCCGCAAGTGGTGTCGATGAGCGTGCAGCCGCGTTTGTCGAGCTGCTGCAGCATCGCGACGGTCACGCCAAACGCCGGCAGGATGACGACGTCGTTCGGGCCAAGACGATCCTGGCTGGTTGCGTCGTCACTGAGGAAGTGGATCCCCATCGCGCGCAGCTTGTCGTTGACGTGCGGATTGTGAATGATTTCGCCGGTCAGGTAGACCGGCCGGTCCGGAAACCGCTCGCGCGTCTGATAGGCGTAATCGACCGCGCGATCGACGCCATAGCAGAACCCGAATTCACGCGCGAGATGAACCGTGAGCCGGCCGGACCGATAAGTGAAATCGTTGGCTTTGATCTGCTCGACGAGGCTGCTGTGATAGTTGTCGGCGAGCATGCCTGCGACGGCATGCTTCAGGTCCAACCCTTTGCGGAAGATGAGAGACGGCAACTGGCTACTGTTCGCGAACGGTCCTGACGTGCGGCGTCAGCGCGTCGTACGCGACGAGCGCGCGCGTCCGCGGCCGCTCGAGCGCCGCATCCAGCTCGGACAAGAACGCATCGTCGGCCGCCACGTCGGCCTGGCCCGTGCCGCGCGTCGCGACGGGTGCGAGCCGCGAGTTCGCGCTGCTCTGGAACTCGGACTTCGGCGTTCGCGATTCCCATTGATACGACGCGCCGAGCGCGACGCCGACGACGATGCCGGCGGCAACCGCCGCGGCAATCCAGCGCGGCGCAATCCGCGTTGTCGGTGTCCGACCCGCGCTGCCGGTGCGGGCGGGGAAGCTGATGACGCGCGCCGGGTGCGACACGTGTTCCAACCGCCGCGCGACGGCCAGCCGCTGCGCGCGCAGGCGATCGGCGTCGAATACTGCGTCTGCCTCGGCGATGCCTTCCGCGCGAACCTCGTCGAGCGTGCGCGTCAACTCGCTGTAGCGGCCGTTGCACGCGGCGCAGTCGGTCAAATGCTCGCCAATGCGCGGATCGATCGCGTCGCCGCTGCGTTCGGCGTAGTACGACTCGAGGAGACGTTCGTCGCTGGGATGCGCTGGACGTCCGATCATCGTTTCGCTCCGAGCAGGCCGCGCAGTTTGCGCGCGGCGCGGAATAGGTGGACGCGGACGGTCGATTCGTTCATGCCGGTCATCGCGCTGACCTCACGAGGCGTGCAGTCACCGTAATGACAGAGCATGAAGACGGTCCGTTGACGGCCATCGAGGCGGTCGATCGCTCCGGCGATCTCCTCGCGCCGTTCGCGCGAGAGCAGCCGGCGTTCGGGGTCCGCGATCGGGCTCGTCGGCAGCTTGGCCTCGTCGGAGGATGAGATGTCGGTATGGACGACCCACCGGTCACGCCGTGCGAGCGCCTTGCGGCGATCGAGGCATCCGTTGATGAGGATCCGTGTAAACCAGACTTCGAACGGCCATGCCTCGCGATACGAGCCAATGTGGGTAAACACTTTGACGAACGCGTCCTGCACGGCTTCGTCAGCCTCGGACGCATCTCGCAGATATTGATACGCAATCCGGGATGCGCGCCGCTGGTGGATGGCGACGAGCTCGCCAAATCGTTCGCGTGCCTCGTCGTCCTCGCCGCGCTCGACCAGCGTGCGGATCTCGATCGCGAGCCGCGTGTCGTCCGACACGACGACGGCTGGCTTGTCGCGCCGAAGCCCCGCAGGGGCGGAGCCGGACGGCGTGAGGTCGGCTTCGGCCGAGGCTGTTCGCAAGTCACCACTCATGTGAGCATTACGTCTAGATCTGTCTGGTGTTTACAGGTCTTAGTTTACCGTAAAAGATTGACTGGCCGGAGTCGACGGACGTACGATTCCAGTTTCGTCTATGTCACTGGATGTTCACCCGTTAGACCTGACCCGCAACGGCATTCGCGCCGGCCGGGTGTATTGGAATTTATCAACGGCGGCGCTGTACGAAGAGGCCGTCCGCCGACAGGAAGCATTGATTGCGGCGGAAGGCCCGCTGGCGTGCCGAACCGGCCAACACACCGGCCGCTCGCCCAACGATAAGCTCGTCGTCCGAGAACCGTCGAGTGAGGCGCATATCGCGTGGGGCAAGGTCAACCGGCCGATGTCGCCGGAACATTTCGACGCGCTGCACGGGGATCTGCTGAGCTCGCTGACCGGCAAGGAACTGTTCGTACAGGATTGCTTTGCCGGCGCGGATCCGAAATACCGTCTGCCGGTCCGCGTGATCAACGAGCTTGCGTGGCAGAACCTGTTCGCGCGCAACCTGTTCATCGTCGATCCGAAGGCGACTGGCGAGCATGCGGACGCGTTCACGATCATCGACTCGCCGAGCTTCAAGGCCGATCCCAAACGCCACGGCACGAACTCGGACGTTGTCATCGCGCTGAACTTCGCCAAGAAGCTCGTCCTGATAGGCGGGACGAGCTACGCCGGCGAAATGAAGAAATCGATCTTCTCGGTGCTCAATTACATCCTGCCGCTGCAGAACGTGTTGTCGATGCACTGTTCGGCGAACATCGGGGCGAACGGCGATACGGCGCTGTTTTTCGGGTTGTCCGGCACCGGCAAAACGACGCTCTCGAGCGATCCGGACCGGATGCTCATCGGCGACGACGAGCACGGCTGGAGCGATCGCGGTGTCTTCAACTTCGAAGGCGGCTGCTACGCGAAGACGATCCGCTTGTCGGCCGACGCCGAACCGCAGATCTATGCGACGACGCGACGATTTGGCACGGTGCTCGAAAACGTCGTCGTCGATCCCGAAACGCGCGCGCTCGATCTGGACGACGACCGATACACCGAGAACACGCGCGCGGCGTACCCGATCGAGTTCATCAGCAACGCGGTGCCGTCGGGACAAGGCGGTCATCCGCAGAACGTGATCATGTTGACGGCGGACGCGTTCGGCGTGCTGCCGCCCATCGCGCGGCTGACGCCCGACGCGGCGATGTACCACTTTCTGTCCGGGTACACCGCGAAGGTGGCCGGCACCGAAAAAGGGGTCACTGAGCCCAAGGCGACGTTCAGCACGTGCTTCGGCGCGCCGTTTCTGCCGCTGCCGCCCAGCAAGTACGCGACGATGCTCGGCGAGAAGATCGCCAAGCATGGCGCCCGGGTGTGGTTGGTCAATACCGGATGGACGGGTGGTCCGTACGGTGTCGGCAAGCGGATGAAGATCGGTCACACGCGAGCCATGATTCGCGCCGTCCTGTCGGGCGCGCTCGATCACGTCGGCTACGAGAAGGATCCGATTTTCAACATCGACGTGCCGACCAGCTGTCCTGATGTGCCGCCAGAAGTGTTGAAGCCGCGGAACACGTGGTCGAACGGCGCGGAGTACGACGCGCAGGCGACGAAGCTCGCACACATGTTCGCCGACAACTTCAAGACGTTCGAAGACGGCGTCAGCGCCGCCGTGCGCGCGGCCGGCCCCAAGCTCTAGTTCGTGGATTTCGAACCTGTCATCGGGCTCGAAATCCACGCCCAGCTCCTCACCGAGTCGAAAATCTTCTGTGGCTGCAGTACGGCGTTCGGTGCGCCGCCCAATACGCACATCTGTCCAGTGTGCATCGGGTTGCCCGGTGCGCTGCCCGTTCTGAATCACCGGGCCGTTGATTACGCGATCCGCGCGTCGCTCGCGCTCGGGTGCACGATCCACGACACGTCAATATTTGCGCGCAAGAACTACTTCTATCCCGACTTGCCGAAGGGCTACCAGATTTCGCAGTACGAGCAGCCGCTCGCCACCGAAGGTCGCGTCGGCGACGTCGGTATCATCCGCGTGCACATGGAAGAGGACGCGGGGAAGTCGCTGCACGATGGCTTCATCGATTCCGATCGCAACACGTACGTCGACTTCAACCGCAGCGGCGTGCCGTTGATCGAAATCGTCACGCACCCGGATCTGCGGTCCGCTGAGGCCGCCTCAGCATTCTTCGCACGGCTGCGGGAGCTGCTCGTGTGGCTCGGGGTCAACGACGGGAACATGGAAGAGGGTAGTTTGCGGTGCGACGCGAACGTCTCCATTCGTCCCGCCGGCCAGCGCGCGTTCGGGACGAAAGCCGAAGTCAAGAATCTCAACTCGTTTCGGTTCTTGCAGAAGGCGCTCGAGTACGAAATCGCGCGGCAGATCGACGTGGTGTCGGACGGCGGGCGCGTCGTGCAGGAAACGCGTCTCTTTGATTCGGACAGCGGTCGCACCGTGTCGATGCGCAGCAAGGAAGAGGCGCACGACTACCGGTATTTCCCCGAGCCCGACCTGCCGCCGCTGGTCGTCGACGCGGCGCGCGTGGATGCAATTCGCCGCGACATGCCTGAACTTCCGGACGTGCGCCGCGACCGGTTCGTCCACCAGTACGCGCTCCCGCCGTACGACGCCGTTCAGTTGACGCAACACCGGTCGGTCGCGGACTACTTCGAAGCCGTCGTTGCCGCCGGTGCGCCGGCGAAGGCGGCGAGCAATTGGATCATGCAGGCCGGCGGGGCAGTTGTCTCGGCCGCGCGTCTCGCGGGGCTGATCGCGCTCGTCGAGACGGGGACGATCAGCAGTTCGATCGCCAAGGACGTGTTCGAGAAGATGAAGTCATCGGATGCCGATGCCGCCGCGATCGTCGCCGCCGATGGGCTCGCGCAGATCAATGACGAGTCGCAGATTGCCGCGCTCATCGCGGATGTGCTGGCCAAGAACGCGGACGCGGTCGCGCAATATCGGGCAGGCAAAACAGCGACGTTCGGCTTTCTCGTCGGGCAGGTGATGAAGGCGACCGCGGGGAAGGCCAATCCGAAACGGATCAACGAATTGCTGAAGCAGGCGCTGGGCGCGTAACGCTATTTCGGCGCGCCGAAGTACTTGTCGAACCACGCGATCGTGTCGCCCTGGATCCGCGCAAACGGGAACACGTGTCCGCCATCGAATAGCTTGTGCTGCTTGTCGGCGTCCGGCGTGCCGAGCAGACGCATGAAGGGCAGTTGCGCCGCGTCGACCGGGTACTGGAAATCATCGCGCCCATTCATCAGCAGCAATGGTACGCGGACGCGCGTCACGTAGTTGATCTGATCGATCTCCGCCGGCCGTGGCACTGTCGCCAGGCCGCCGGCCCAGAGCACTGCCGCTTTGATCCGCGGCTCGACTGCGAGGATCGTCGGGGCGATGCCTGAGCCGAGGCTGACGCCGAAGTACCCGAGGCGGCTGACGTCGATGTCATTCCGCGTTTGGAGGTAATCGACGGTCCGCTCGAAATCCTTCACCTGCAGAATCGAGACATCGCGCACCGCGTTCGGCCCCGTCGAAGGCGCCGTCGCCCGCCGATCGTACGTGCCCTTGTAGATCGGCACGATCAGCGCGCGTCCGGATTTGACGATGAAACCGAGGTACGACATCTCCGCCGGCTCGAACGTTTTCTGCAGCAGCGCGCCGCTGTGCGGGAAGTACACGATGGGTTGGTACGGTGGCTTCGCGTTGGTTGGGAGGATGACGTACGCCGCCATCCGCTCGTTGCCGTACGCCGCCGCGAACGACACGCGCTCGGTGCGCCAGGCGCGGTCGTCGGACGTCGAATCGACGACCGGCCTCAGATCGGCCTTGTCGTACGTGAACAGTTGTCGGTACACGTTGAAGATTTCGTCGCTGACCGGTTTCTCGAACGTGTAGTCGCGGATCAGCCGCGGTATCGGATCGAACGCCGAGCGCGGCACGGCATTCGGATCGGGGACTTTGATCGTGCGCACGCCGAGATTCGTCGATCGATCGAACGGCGCGCGCGCGTCCGGTCCACGGTAGAGATAGTTGGGCTCGTTGAAACCGCCGCCGAGCGTGTATCGCTCCGAGCCGACAGCGTTCCAGCACCACTCCTTCACGTTGCCGGCCATGTCGTAGGTGCCGAACGTCCCTAAACCCTTGAATTGGCCGACCGGCGCAGGCGCGGTCGCGCCGAAGTTACTCAGGCGCAGAATGTCCGAATAGATGGTGAAATCGGCGGCGCGCCGCCAGTGATACACCGTCGGCAACTCTTTGCCGGCGAAGCGCGCGTACGCCGCCGCTTCGTACCAACTGATGCCGTGGACCGGCACGTCCTCCTGGCCGTCGGGATAACTGCCCAGTTCCCATGACGCCGGCCCTGGACGTCCCGTCGCGTCGCGGAATCCGGCCACCGCGACGTCCCAGGGCACTTCGCGGCCGTCTTTGATGAACGGCTCGTGCCAGAAATCGCGATTGCGATAGCCGCCGGCGTCCACGAAGGCTTTGAATTCCCGATTGGTGACTTCGTAGCGATCAATGAAGAAGGCCGGCAACCGTTCGTTGCCGCCCGCCGCGCCGTACGTGCTGCTCGGCACGTAGACCATGCCAGCAGGCACCGATCCCTGACTCGCAAGGATGAAGGAACGCCCGAGAATGGTGCCGTCCGCGCCTTCGAATGGTTCGTACCCCGCTTTGGTGATTCGCCATCGGTAGTATCCGGCGATGGGCACGCGCGCTTCGATCGGCGACCGCCCGAGGTAGTACCAATCGGCGTCGGTCTCGCCGTAGCCTTTTGCGTACACGTCGGCGCCGGGCGGTTCGGTGCGAATCGTGCTGGGCAACATGTACTCGTCGCGGGCTTTGATGAACGCGGGATCGTTGGAGAGCAGAGGAGCGGCGCGTTGATACACGCGGAACGCCGCCGCGTACTGTTCTTTCTGCATCAACTCAACGAACTGCGGCACGAGTTGACGCGCCTGACGCGTTCTCCACAACCGATACCCGAACCAGCCACCGAGCAATGCGGTCGCGACGAGCAGTCCTGCAACGACGGTCTGCGTGACACGTCGCCCGCTCGGCTCCATCGTGGCGATCGGTTGAGTGAGTGGAGACGGTCGCAGCGCCTCGAGATCACGCAGGAGCGCGGTCGCCGTCTCGTATCGGCGCGCGGGATCTTTCTCGAGCGCGCGCGCGACGATCGCTTCGACCGCCGGCGGCACGTCGGGGCGTACGCTGTGCAGCGGCGGCGCCGTCCCGTCCATGATCGACTTCAGGATCGCGATGTCGTTGTCGCCGCGGAACGGAAGCCGGCCGGCGATCATCTGAAACAGCACGACCCCCAGCGCCCACACGTCGGCGCGTGCGTCGAGACCCTGGCCGGCGATCATCTCGGGTGCCATGTACGCCACGGTGCCGAGCGTTGTGCCCGTCCGCGTCAACGCCGTCTGGCCCGACAGCTTCGCGATGCCGAAGTCGAGCAGCTTCACGTCCCCACGTTTGGAAACGATGATGTTCGCCGGCTTGATGTCGCGGTGGACGATGCCGGCGTCGTGTGCGGCGGCGACGCCGCGGACCGCGTGCGTCATCAACTCGACGGCCTCGTCGATCGCCAGCGGTCCGCCGGCGATCCGGTCGCGCAGCGTCTCGCCATCGTAGTACGCCATCGCGATGAAGACGCGGCCGTCAGTCGTCTCATCCACCTCGTGAATCGTGCAGATGTTTGGGTGGTCGAGCGCCGACGCGGCCTGGGCCTCGAGCACGAGTCGCTCTTTGGCTTCGGCATCCTGGGTGAGGGCCAGCGGAAGCAGCTTCAGCGCGACCGTACGTTTGAGCCGTACATCCTCCGCCTTGTAAACCTCGCCCATGCCACCGGCGCCAAGCAGCTCGAGCACGCGATAGTGAGAGATGGTCTGGCCGACGATCATGACGCGTGATATACTAAACGCACTCCTTCGACAAATCTTGCAGGTAGCCGTGGGTGCACAGGCAGCGTGATAGAGACCTATCACCTCTCAAAGCTCTACAGCCGCGGCGTCTACGCGCTTCGCGACCTGTCGCTGACGATCGATAAAGGCGATTTCGTCTTTCTCACCGGTCCGAGCGGCGCCGGAAAATCCACTTTCTTACGTTTATTGCTGCGCGAAGAGCGTCCGACCGAGGGCGACCTCAAAGTGCTGGGCCGCGATCTGAACACACTGCGGCCGTCGCAGGTGCAGACGTACCGTCGCAGCGTCGGTTTTGTTTTTCAGGATTTCAGGCTGATTCCTCGATTCACCGTCTTCCAGAACGTGGCCTTCGTCATGCGCGTCCTGGGACTCCCGCTCGCCACGCAGCAGCGCAAGACGTTTCAGGTGTTGAAGTGGGTCGGACTGCAGCATCGCATGAACGCCTTCCCCGAAGAGTTGTCCGGCGGTGAGCAGCAGCGCATCGCGATCGCGCGCGCGCTCGTCAACGATCCGCAGTTGATTCTCGCGGACGAGCCGACCGGCAATCTGGATCCCGATCTGTCACTCGAGATCATGAACCTGTTTCGAGAGATCAACGCGCGCGGCACGACAGTGGTCGTCGCGACGCACGACCGCGAGCTGATTCGCCGCGTCGGTCGTCGGGCGGTGACGCTCGATCACGGACGCGTGGTCGAGGTCGCGTGATGCGGGCGTTGACCTATTCGTTCGAAGAGGCGGCGCGCAGCCTCTGGCGCGGACGTCGCGCGGGTCTACTGTCGACCGCGACGATTGCGCTCGCGCTGTTTGTGCTCGGCGCATTCCTGCTGCTGACGGCAAATCTGCAGCGGCTGGCGGCCGAGTGGAGCAGCGTCGCCGAGATGTCGGTGTACCTCACAGACGGCGTGACGCTCGACCAGCGTCGGGCCGTCGAAACCGCGTTGGCGCCGAGCGACATCGTCGCGTCGCACGAGTACGTATCGAAGAGCGATGCCCTCGCGCGCTTCAAGCAGACCTTTTCCGATCTCGCGACGACGGTCGACACGCTCGGCGACAACCCGCTGCCGGCGTCGTTCGACGTGCGGCTGAAGTCGAGCAGCGGAGCCGCTGATGCCGTGGATCGGCTCGCGTCGCGGCTGCGCGGCATGGCCGGGGTGGCCGACGTCCGGTACGACCGGCAGTGGTTGGCGAGACTGCTTTCGCTTGTAACAATCGTTCGAGGCGTGGGGCTGGCGCTCGGGACGCTGTTGACCTTCGCCGCCGCGCTGACGGTCGCGAACGTGGTTCGGCTCGCGCTCTATGCCCGACGCGACGAGCTCGACATCATGCAACTCGTCGGTGCACCCAACGCGTTTATTCGCGGCCCGTTCGTGATGGAGGGGGTCCTGCAGGGCGGCGTCGGCGCGCTCGTGGCGCTGGCGGTGTTGATGGGGGCTTTCTTTGCGATTCGCGGGACCTATTTGATGCCGCTGGCGACCGCCATCAATTTGTCGTCCGTTCAGTTTTTGTCGGTCGAGATTTGTGTGCTCTTAGTCATAGGTGGGATGGCGGTCGGCTGTCTCGGCGGGATGGTGGCCGCCTGGCGTTCTTGACCGTTCGTTCAATTACACAATATTGACACCGGTTTTTCGTCGGATTTACACTGGCAGTGATCTCCGACAACTTCACCCCGAGGGCTTGCATGCTGCTACGCGACGTCGACTCGAGGCCGATTCACGCGATCGCGGAGTTCTACCGGGAAGAATTCGTCAAACACCATCGTTGCCTGCAGCGGCAGCGTGACTACTACTCTGAAAGCGCCATCACCGAAGTCGAAGCGGCCCTGTCAAAGATCATCAACGAACTCGAACATCTCTCGACGCAAGAAAACGCCCCGCAGCTCGTCAGCCACCTCCTCAAGAAATTCGACGTCGTGACCGGACTTTCGGCCTGGTCGGATCCCAAGCAAACACACTGACCCGTTCTCTCGACCAACTGAAACGCGACGCGCTGGACATCGTCCAGGCAGGTATCGCTGCGTGCGATGCCGGTAGGCTCGTAGCGCAGGCCTTAACGCCTGCCCGCGACCGCAGCCCTAAAGGGCTCTACGCCAAGTGCATCGCCGCCGGCAAAGCCGCTGTGGCCATGGCGCGCGCGGCAGCAGACGTTTTGCCGCTACGCGAAGGACTGATCGTTGCGCCGTCGGCGGAGGCGTTCGGCCCGTTCGACGCGATCGGCGGCGGCCATCCGATCCCGACCGAGGGAAGCGAGCGCGGCGGACGGCGCGCGCTCGACATCGCGCGATCGCTCGGCGCTGGTGACGCGTTGCTCGTGCTGCTCTCCGGCGGCGCGTCGGCGCTGATGGCGGTCCCCGCCGAGGGACTGACGCTCGACGACAAGCAAAAGACGACGTCGCAGCTGCTGCGCGCCGGCGCCGACATCCATGCGCTGAACACGGTCCGCAAACATCTGTCGGCAATCAAAGGCGGCTGGCTCGCCGCGTCCGCTCGCGGCCCGGTGCACACGCTCGCGATTTCTGACGTCGTGGGCGACGATGTCAGCGTCATTGCGTCGGGACCGACGGTCGCTGACGTGTCGACGTTCGACGATGCGCGACGGTTGCTCGATCGCTACGGCGGGACAGGAGCGTATCCCGCGTCGGTCGTCGCGCGCCTCGATCGCGGCACCCGCGGCGAGGTGGCGGACACGCCGAAGCCAGGCAGCGCGGCGCTCGCGCGATCGACCATCGAGGTCATCGGCAGCCGGCGCGATGCGATGCGTGGCGCGCGAGAGCGTGCCTCGTCGCTCGGCTACAGCGTCATCGTCGTCGACGACGCGGTCACTGGTGACGCGCGCGCCGCTGCGGTATCGCATCTGCGCGCCGCGCTGGCGCGGGCGTCGACCGAGCCGCGACCGCTGTGCATCGTGTCGAGCGGCGAAACGACCGTCACCGTCCGCGGTCATGGCAAAGGCGGCCGCAATCAAGAGTTCGTCCTGGCGGCGGTGCCTGAAGGCAGTCAGGCGCCGTTCGTGGTAGTCAGCGTCGGGACGGATGGCGTCGATGGGCCGACCGATGCCGCAGGCGCAATCGGCGACTCGACCACGTTGGCGCGGGCGCGGGCCAGCGGACTCGACCCGCAACGCTTCCTCGACGATAACAACACGTACGAATTCTTCAACATCCTCGACGATCTCATCCGAACCGGCCCGACCGGAACGAACGTCGGCGACCTTCAACTACTTCTGTTAGCCTAAATTCAATGTTTTCACGCGACCAGGTGCTCGCGCTCATGCGAGAGCGTGTGCACCATCCCGCAGCGATGCGGGAACTCCTTCAAATTCTCAAAATTCCACGCGACGAACGAACGACGTTCAAGCGTCATGTCAAATCGCTCGTCAGCTCCGGCGAGCTGATCCAGATCCGCGGACACCGATTCGGTCTCCCCGAGAAGATGGACCTGTACGTCGGACGGTTGCAGTCGCATCCCGCCGGCTACGGCTTCGTCTCCCCGGAGCGTCCACTCGATAACGGCGGCGACATCTACATCTCCGGCCCGCACATGAACGAAGCGATGCACGGCGACCGCGTCGTCGTCCGCATCGAGCGGATCAAGGAAGGCGGACGCGCCGAAGGGCGCATCATCCGCATCCTCGAGCGTGCCAATCAGATGCTCGTCGGCCGCTACGACCGCGACGAAAACGGGATGGGATACGTCGTCCCGTTCGATCGCCGCGTGCTGATGGACATCTTCATTCCGCCTGGGCAAGAGGCTGGCGCCGATCCGGCGCAGATGGTCACTGTCGAGTTGACACGATGGCCGACGTCGACGCGCGGCGCGATCGGGCGCGTTGTCGATGTACTCGGATACATCGACGATCCCGGCGTCGACACCGAGATCATCATTCGCAAGTACGGCATTCCCGACGCCCACTCGCCGGAAGCGGTCACCGAAGCGGTTCGACTGGGCAACGCGGTTGCCGAGCGAGACATCAAAGGCCGCACCGATTTTCGCGCGGTGACGACGGTCACCATCGACGGCGAGCATGCGCGCGACTTCGACGACGCGATCACGATCGAGAAGCTGCCGAACGGCAATTACTGGCTGGGCGTCCACATCGCGGATGTGTCGCACTACGTGCAGGAGGGCAGCGCGCTCGATCGCGAGGCCTACGACCGCGGAACATCGGTCTACTTCCCCGAACGCGCGGTTCACATGTTTCCGTCCGAACTGTCGACGGGACTGTGCAGTTTGAATCCGCGCGTCGACCGCCTGGTGCAGTCGTGCCTGATGGAAGTCGATCGGCGCGGCGAAGTCGTCCGCCACGAGTTCCACGACGGCGTGATCAACAGCAACGAGCGGATGACGTACACCGCGGTGAACGGCATCCTCACCGAGCGCGATCCCGAGTTGATGAAGCGCTACGCGGATCTCGTGCCGATGTTCGAGATGATGCGCGAGCTCTTTCAGATCCTGCACGACGCGCGGCGGCGGCGGGGATCGATCGATTTCGATCTCAACGAAGCCGAGGTCATCATGGACGAGGGCGGGATCGTCGAGAACATCGTTGCGCTCGAGCGAAATGTCGCGCACCGGCTGATCGAAGAGTTCATGCTGCTGGCGAACGAGACCGTCGCGTCCTACCTCGACGCGCAGCATGCGCCGGCGCTGTATCGCGTGCACGAGGAACCGGACATCCTGAAAGTCGCGAAGTTCGAAGACTTCATTTCCGGCTTCGGCTTCAGCCTCGGCGCGCCGGTCAATGCGCTGCGTCCGCGGCACTTCCAGAAATTGATCGAGAAGATCCACGGCAAGCCGGAAGAGAAACCGATCGCCTTTCTGATGCTGCGCACGATGCAGAAGGCGCGATACGCGCCCGAGAATCTGGGTCACTTCGGATTGGCGGCGCCAAGCTACACGCACTTCACCTCGCCGATCCGCCGCTACCCGGACCTCGTTGTCCACCGCGCGCTGCGCGCGGCGCGTCACGGCACGCTCAGCGACGAAGCCAAAGAGGAGTGGAGCGAAGAACTCCCGGAAACGGCGCGGCACACGTCGGAAATGGAACGGCGCGCCGACGACGCCGAGCGCGAGCTGCTGCAGTGGAAGAAGGTCAAGTTCATGGCCGACAAGGTCGGCGATGAGTTCGAAGGCTACGTGACCGGCGTCGCGTCGTTCGGTCTGTTCATCGAATTGATCGAGCACTTCGTCGAGGGCATGGTGCATGTCTCGACGATGGCCGATGACTATTACCGGTTCGTCGAGAGCGCGCATATGCTGCGCGGCGAGAACACGCACAAGGTCTATCGGCTCGGCGACAAGGTGAAGGTCCAGGTCATCCGCGTCAACATGGAAGTGCGGCAGGTGGACCTCGGCCTCGTCGAGATCCTCGAACGCGTGCGTGAAGGCGAACGCGGGCCGCGACGCAGCAAGGCGTCTCCGAAGGGCGAGAAACGCCGAAAGCAGCGACCCGGCAAGCGCGAGCGAAATATGGGGAAGCGGAAGTAAGTACGAAGTATGAAGTGCGAAGTATGAAGTGCGACGTATGAAGTGCGACGTATGAAGTCGGTCGTCGTCGGGACGGCCGGGCATATCGATCACGGGAAGAGCGCGCTCGTCCGTGCGCTGACCGGCACGGATCCCGATCGGCTGAAGGAAGAAAAAGCGCGCGGCATCACGATCGATCTCGGCTTCGCACACGCGACGATTGACGACATCAACGTCGCGTTCGTCGACGTCCCCGGCCACGAGCGGTTCGTCAAGAACATGCTGGCCGGCGTCGGCGGCATCGATCTCGTCGTGCTGGTGATTGCGGCCGACGAATCGGTGATGCCGCAGACGCGCGAGCATTTCGACATCTGCCGGCTCCTGCAGATCCCGACCGGGATCGTCGCGCTCACGAAATCGGACCTCGTCGATGCCGACACGCTCGAGTTGGTGACGCTCGAAGTCCGCGAGTTGATCGCCGGATCGTTTCTGGACGGCGCGGCGATCGTTGCCGTGTCCTCGACAACCGGCGACGGACTCGAGACGCTGCGGCGGGCGCTCGTCGACGTCAGCGCGCGTGTCCCAGGACGCCAGGTTCGCAGCGTTGCGCGGCTGCCGATCGATCGCGTCTTCTCGATGAAAGGCTTCGGCACCGTCGTCACCGGCACGCTCGTATCGGGTCGCGTGCGAGTGGACGAAGAACTGGCGCTCCTGCCGCCGGACGCCGTGTCCGGATTCGGCCGTACGGTCAAGATCCGCGGCCTGCAGGTGCACGGGCACAAGCAGACGGAGGCGACCGCCGGTCATCGCACGGCGATCAACGTCAGCGGCGTGGACGTCGGGGAGGTCGCGCGCGGCGAGAACCTCGTCACGCCCGGCACCTTCACGCCGACGCGGATCGCGGATGCCGTCGTCGACGTCCTCGCGAGCGCGAAGCCGTTGAAGCATGGCCAGCGCGTCAGGTTCCATCAAGGGACCGCGGAGGTGCTGGCGCGCGTCACGATTGTGTCGGACGCCATCGCGCCGGGCGGACGCGGCTACATGCGGCTGCGTCTCGAATCGCCGGCGGTGTTGGGCCGCGGAGATCGGTACATCCTGCGCGCGTATTCGCCGCCGATTACGATCGCGGGCGGCGTGATCCTGGACCCGCATCCGCCGCGGAGCGCGATCCGCACGGCCGCGGCGGCGGCACGGATGAAGCGTCTGGAAACCGATCCGATCGGCGCGATGATCGATGATGCCGGTCCGCGCGGACTTCCGGTCGCGTCGCTCGTCACGCGCGCCGCCGTCGATCCGGCTGACGTCGACGTCCAGATCGCCGGCCTCGTGAGTGGAAAGAAGGCGGCTCGCGCCGGCGATATCCTCGTCGCCCCGGCGATCCTCGAGCGCGTCAGCGGGGCGATCGTCGCGCTCCTGACCGACCATCATCGTGCGCAGCCGTTGTCCGAAGGCGTGCCGCGCGACGAACTGCGCGAGCGCGCGTTCGCGAAGGGGCATCCGGCCGTCTTCGATCGGGCGATTGCCGATCTCGAAGCGGCGAAAAAGGTCATCGTCCGCGATCGCGTCGCGCTGGCGACGCATCGCGTGGAGCTGTCACCGGAAGAAGATCGCGCGCGTCAGGCGATCGAGCGGGCGTTTCGGAGCGGTGGCCTGAAGCCGCCGGAAACGGCGGCGATCGCGGCCGATGCAGGCGTGACGCCACCGGTCGCGGATCGCGTGCTCAAGCTGCTGCAGCGGCAGAAAGTGCTCGTACGCGTGGACACGTTGCTGTTCCACGACGAGGCGTTGAAAGAATTGAAAGCGGAAGTGGCGAAGCTGAAAGCGGCGGGCGGTCAGCAGGTTCGCATCGACGTCGCGACATTCAAGGAGCGATTCGGCGTCACGCGCAAGTTCGCGATCCCGCTGCTCGAGTATCTGGATCGCGAGCGCGTCACGCGCAGAGTTGGTGACGCGCGCGTGATCCTATGACTTCTTGTCGCTGTCGTTCATGCCGTTCTTGAATTCCTTGACGGCGCTGCCCATGCCGCGTGCGAGCCCCGGCAGCCGATTTGCTCCGAAGATCAGCACGACGATGAGCAGGATGATCAGCAGTTCTGGGACACCGAGAGAACCGAACATTCTGTTGCTCCTTGAAGTGCTGATTCTACCACTATTTGCGGCAGCCCTGGCTTATGGTCAGTTTACGTCGGGCGTCAGTCTCGTGGAGGTCTACGCCACGGTGACCGATCGCAGCGGCCAGCCGGTCCCGGGCCTGACGGCTTCGGATTTCAGCGTCCTCGAAGACGGCACGCCGCAGGCGATCACCGCCTTCGCCGCCGGAAATTTCCCGCTATCGCTCGCCATTGCCATCGACCGCAGCTTCAGCATGACCGCGGGACACGACCGCGTGCCGGCCGTCAAAACCGCCGCGCGTGCGCTCGTCAACGCCCTGCGCGCCGAGGACCAGGTGATGATTCTGGCGATTGGCAGCGGGTCGGAGATCGTGGCGCCGCTGGCGACCGATCGGCGCATCGCGCTCCGTGCGATCGAGGCGCTCGAGCCGTGGGGCACGACGCCGCTGTACGACGCGATTCCGATCGCGATCGATGCCACGCAGCGCGCGACCGGACGCCGCGCGCTCGTCATCTTCTCAGACGGCCGCGACCGGTATAGCGACACCACGGCCGCGCAGTTGCTCGAGTTCGCGCGTCGCCATGATGTCCTTGTGTATCCGATTGCGGTCGGGGACGCGCGCCCGCCGCTGTTCACAGAGCTGGCGGCCGCGACCGGCGGCCGCTCTTTGTTTGTGCGCAATGCCTCGCGCGACTTGACGGACGAAGCGACCGGCGTCGCGCGCGAGTTGCGATGGCAGTACTTGCTCGGCTACAAGCCGCGCAGCGAGCCCGCCGGCTGGCATGCGATCGACGTGCGCGTCAATCGTGCGGACGTCCGCGTCAGAGCGCGGGATGGCTACGGCGCGCGATAAAGGCGTCCCACGCGAGGCGGACTTCCAGCGTCTTGATCAGCCGCCACTTCAGCGTGCGATAGCTTTGGCGGCCGGCAACGAGGTCCGCCATCACCATTCGGATTGCGGCGCTGTGCTCGAGGCCGCGGTTCAGCAGTCGCACGAAGGGCGGCGTGAAGAATCCCGCTTTCAGCCGCGCCGCCAGGATCAATTCCGGAACGACCTCGGCGTGCATGCGCTCGCGATAGCTCGCCGGCGGCAACGGATCGCGCCACGCGGCGGCCGCCGCAGCAGCGGATTGCATCGCGAAGAAGATGCCTTCGCGCGTGATCGGATCGACGAGACCGGCGGCGTCGCCGATCAGCATCCAGCGGTCGCCTGACAGCGGCAGCGAGGCGAGATCGTCGCGCGACAACGACGGAATCGGCCATGAATACGGCACGAGTGTCGCGCCGTGCGCCACGCGCGACGCCGCGATCCAGTGCGCCGTTCGTTGGCGCAGCGCGAGTGCCGTCACGCCGGCGTCCGCTTGTGCACAGATGCCGATCGCGAGGTGGTCCGGCCGCGGGAACGACCAGATGTAGCCCGGCGGATCGTCGACGAATTCGATGACGATCTCGTCGCTCGTCACGCCGTGCGCGTAGAAGCCGGTCGCGATCGACAGCTGATCTCGCCGGAATGGTGCGAACACCCGACGCCGCACGAGACTGTTGGCGCCGTCGGCGCCGATGACGAACGACGCTCGGTGTTCGCCAGCCGTCGTCGCGATCGTGACCGCCTCGCGCGTCACATTCACGTCAGTTACACGAGCGCGGACGACGGTGACGCCGGCGCGTCGCGCCGCGTCGAGGAGCGCCGCGTCGAACGTCGCGCGGCTTGTGACGACCAGGGCGTCAGGCGCCAGCGTCACGGTCGCCTGCCCGAATCTTGCCCGCCGGATTTCCACAAGTCTGACTTCCAAGTCAGACTGTTTGGTCAGACTCGTCAACGCGAGGGCGCGGCCGGTGACGCCGCCGCCGCACGGCTTCTCGCGAGGGTGCGACGGATCGAAGAGCGTGACGCGCGCGCCGGCACGCGCGAGTGCGTACGCGCACTGCGCGCCCGCAGGCCCACCGCCGACGATCGCCACGTCCATCGTGTTAAATTACACGCCTTATGGTCGAGACGAGCACCGGGCTGTTTACCGTGGCTGTTTTTCAGGACGCCGCATGGGCGCGCAAGGCGCTCGACGCGCTCACGCATGCCGGTTTTGCGGCAGAAGGGACGTCGATCTTCGCGAAGGAATCCCCGGATGCTGCGGCATTACTCGAACAGACGCTCGGCGCGGGCGCCGAGCGCCTCGACGTCACCGGCGTCGGCCCGATGATCGCGAAAGGACCGCTCCTGGCCGCGCTCCAGGGTTCGGGACGTGACCTGGCCAAGCTCGGCATCGCCGCGACCATGCGACGCGTAGGGTATCAACCGCACGATGGACGTATTTTCGAGACCCTTACGGCCCGCGGCGGTGTCCTGGTTGCTGTCCGCAGCGAGCCGCGAGCGGCCGATGCACTGGCCATCTTTCATTCTTACGGCGGAGGCAACGCGGCGATTGGCGCGTGGTCCGGCCGCGTATAAATTTTCGCGAGAGGACAGCACGGCCGGCCGACGATCGCAAACGTCCTAATGAATACGCATGGGTTTCGAGGCACTCCTTTTGCAGTTGCGGTCCTCGAGAGTCGTGCGCGAAAATATCTCCACCGGTCCTTTCGCTTTTGAGATGACAGACCCCACGTCCGCACTTTCGGTCAATACGTCGGCGGGGCACCTGTCTGTCCACTTCGAGGGGTATCACCCCGTCGAGGTGCCGTTCCAATTCGAGCAGCAGCAGAAACGGATTGGCCCGGCCGCGCTCGCGTCGTTCGCGTACCACGTCGCGATGATCGCCGCGTTGCTGTTCGCGATTCGCTTCAGCGAGACGCACCCGACGCAGCAGGCGATTCTGCCCGAGCATCCCAACGCCAACATCATCTGGTTGAACCAGCCGGGTCCTGGCGGCGGCGGTGGTGGCGGCGGCAACCGCATGCAGGAGCCGCCGCGTAAAGCGGAACTCCCGGGCAAGGACAAGATCACCGTGCCGGTGGAGAAGCCGCCGAGCATGCAGCTCGCGAAGAAGGAACCCGATCCTGTCGAACAACTGAATATCCCGGCCAAGACGATGGCGTCCGCGGCGGAATCGTTGCCAGGTGCGATCGATGCACCGCCCGGACCGCCGACGCTGTCGCAGGGTTCCGGGAGCGGCGGCGGAACCGGTACGGGAACCGGAACGGGCATTGGCCCCGGAACGGGTTCTGGTCTCGGTCCCGGAAGCGGCGGCGGCACCGGCGGCGGCGTCTATCGTCCGGGCAACGGCATCACCAATCCGTCCGTGCTCCGCGAAGTGAAGCCGCAGTACACATCCGACGCGATGCGCGCCAAGGTGCAGGGGACGGTCCTCGTGGAAACGGTCGTCAAGCAGGACGGCAGCGTCGGCGACGTGCAGGTGTTGCGCTCGCTCGATCCCATCTTCGGCCTGGATCAACAGGCCATCGCCGCCGCGAAACAGTGGCGGTTCCGTCCGTGCACACGTCAGGGCGAACCCGTCTCCTGCGCGGTCACGATCGAGCTCACATTTACGCTGCGGTAGTTCGCAGCCATCAAGAACTCTTTATTTTTGCGATCGCGCCGGTAGCGGTAGGCTACGGCGATGCTGCTCGATGCGGACGAGCGTCCGGACGAGATCGACGCTGCGATCCTCGTCTTCATCACGCTCATCACGATCGTCACCATCACCGGTGATGTGGTCCTCTGGTCGAAGGGAAATCAACCACGACTCGGGATCTTGTACGGTCCCTTGTTCGCGGCGAGCTGGTTCCGGCGTGCGTACCGTCACAGACCGGCTCCTGAACGCCTTCGCGTCGAGGCGCGGATCGCGATCGGCCTCGGCATCGTGTACATGGCGGAGTTGACGATCGCCGTGCTTCAGTTCCAGTTCGCTCGGGATCGGTGGCTGATCGGTGGAGCAGTGGTCTATCTGGTCGGCGTCATGTCCGCGTGGACACGTCAAAAACACAGGCTGGAGCAGCGCGCACGAGGCTGACGCTCGGTCGGCCGAGGGCCCGCTCGCTGGGCATCGAAAAAAAGGCCCGGCAGCATGAGCTGACCGGGCCTTCTTCTCGTACTTTCTTTCGTACTTCCTACTTCGTACTTCTAACTTCTAACTTCCGACTTCAGTACATCCCACCCATTCCGCCCGGTCCGCCCGGCGCGGCCGCTTCCTTCTTCTCCTCGGGAATCTCGGAGATGAGGGCTTCGGTGGTGAGTAGCAGCGACGCGATCGACGACGAGTTCTGCAGCGCCGAGCGCACGACCTTCGCCGGATCGATGACGCCCGCCTTGACGAGATCCTCGTAGGTGTCGGTCAGCGCGTTGAAGCCCTCCGACTCTTTCATCTCGCGCACTTTCTGCACCACGATCGATCCTTCGTGGCCCGCATTGGTCGCGATCCAGCGCATCGGCTCTTCGATCGCGCGTTTCACGATGTTGACGCCGATCTGCTGGTCGCCGGTCAGCTTCAGGCCGTCGAGCGCTTTCGACGCGCGGATCAACGCGACGCCGCCGCCCGGCACGATGCCTTCTTCGACCGCCGCCTTCGTCGCGTGCATCGCGTCTTCGACGCGCGCCTTCTTCTCTTTCATCTCGGTCTCGGTGGCCGCCCCGACCTTGATGACCGCAACGCCGCCGACGAGCTTCGCGAGCCGTTCCTGCAGCTTCTCGCGGTCGTAGTCCGAGGTCGTGTCGTCGATCTGCGTGCGGATCTGCTTCACGCGGCCTTCGATCGCGGACGACTGGCCCGCGCCTTCGACGATCGTCGTGTTGTCCTTGTCGATGGTGACCTTCTTCGCCTTGCCGAGGTCGTCCATCTTGATGTTTTCGAGCTTGATCCCGAGGTCCTCGGTGATCGCGCGTCCGCCGGTGAGGATCGCGATGTCCTCGAGCATCGCCTTGCGGCGATCGCCGAAGCCCGGCGCCTTGACGGCCGCCGCCTGCAGCGTGCCGCGCAGCTTGTTGACGACGAGCGTCGCGAGCGCTTCACCCTCGATGTCTTCCGCGATGATGAGCAGCGGGCGGCCGAGGCGCGCCACCTGCTCGAGCACCGGCAGGAGATCCTTCATCGAGCTGATCTTCTTCTCGTGGATCAGGATGACCGGGTTCTCGAGCACCACTTCCATGCGCTCCGGATCGGTCACGAAGTAGGGGGACAGATACCCGCGGTCGAACTGCATACCCTCGACGACTTCGAGCGACGTCTCGAGCGTGCGCGCTTCTTCGACCGTGATCACGCCGTCCTTGCCGACCTTGTCCATCGCGTTCGCGATGATCGTGCCGATGGTGTGATCGTTGTTCGCCGAGATGGTGCCAACCTGCGCGACCATGTTGCCGCTGACCGGCTTCGACATCTTCTTCAGCTCGCCGGTGATCGCTTCGACCGCCTTCTCGATGCCGCGCTTGATGTCCATCGGGTTGGCGCCGGCGACGACGTTCTTCGCGCCTTCGCGGTAGATCGCCTGCGCGAGCACCGTCGCGGTCGTCGTCCCGTCGCCCGCGGTGTCCGACGTCTTGCTGGCGACTTCGCGGACCATCTGCGCGCCCATGTTCTCGAGCGGATCCTTGAGGTCGATTTCCTTGGCGACGGTCACGCCGTCTTTCGTGATGGTCGGCGAACCGAACTTCTTGTCGAGGACGACGTTGCGCCCTTTGGGTCCGAGCGTCACCTTGACGGCGTCGGCCAGCTGGTTGACGCCGCGCAGCACCGCCTGGCGGGACTGCTCGCCG
>DASREL010000066.1:0-9523 GCA_035652075.1 Vicinamibacterales bacterium | reverse complement strand
GGCTTCAAGGCGATCGAGAAACCGGTCCACGTGCACGATCTCCACGCGACGATCCTCCACCTGATGGGGATCGACCACACCAAGCTGACGTACCGCTACAGCGGTCGCGACTTCCGTCTCACCGACGTGTCAGGGAATGTGATCACCGACATCATCGCCTGAGGCTCGGACGCCGGCGCAGAGGGGACGGAGGCAACGGTTTGAACTTGGGAGCCGCAGAGACACGGAGCGACAGAGGAGACGCCGCACGCCCCCGCCGCTCCGCGGCGGCAGCGCTGGTAAAGATCGGCGAAAACACAAGCCCGCGCTGAACCAGACTTGCGTTTTCGCCGATCTTTCCAGCGTGCGTCGGCCGGCGAAGCCGGCCAGGGCGTGCGGCTCGCGTCCCTCCGCCGATTCTGCGTGTTCTGCGGTTGCCTTCGTCTCTGTTGCTCTGTGTCTCCGCGTCTCCTACGTTTCAACCGTGCCCTTCGTAACCTCCGTTCCCGTCGACTAAGGCGCGGCCGTTGACGCCTTCCACCGCAAAACGACCGACGCCGTCGTCGTGTTGTCGCTCTTCTTGAAGCCGGGGACCGGTTCGTTCGAGTAGCGGAACAGATATCCAATTTTGAGCGCCAGGTGCGCGTTCATGGCGGCTTGCGCCGTCAGTTCGACTTCGGACCGATACGCAGACGATGTCTTGAAGTCGGGGTAGACGGTGATGCGCTGGGTGATGTCACCAGCGGCGCCGAACGGGATCCGGCTCAACAACTGCAGCAAGCCCACCGGATCATCGAGGTTTGGGCCGAGCGTGCGCGACTCGTGGTTCCACGCGAGGCCGGTGACGCCGTCGAGAATCCAGTCGGTGCGCTTGACCATCGACCAACTGAGGCCCGCGTCCAGGATCGATCGCAGATCGATGCCCGCGAACGTATCGTGCTCAAGGCGTTCGCCGCCGGACACGCCGATCTTCGACGTCAGCATCCGTTGACCGCGAACCATTCCCAAGTAGCGTTCGGCCGTGTCGACGCCCCTGTCGCTGGTGCGGACGGCGGTGGCTGTTGCGTCAATCTTCCAGACCTCGCCGCGCCGATGGGCGGCGAAGTCGGCGCCGGTGGACGATGTCTCGGAATTGCCGCTCGTGCCAACAAACGATGCACCCACCTGTGCGTCCCAGAGGGGCGGCGGTTCCTTCGGCGGCGTCTGGGCGGACGCCGCAGACGCGCACAAAATCAGCAGAAAGCTCACAAAAGTCGGTCGTCGTGTCGTCATCGTGACTCATGCGTAGTGCAACGGCCGTACCGCCGCGCCGTTCGACTGTAGACTGTGGTCATGGCTAGGCGCGGCTTTACCATCCTTTTCACGCTGCTCGGGATCGCCGTCTTCATCTCCATCCTCGGTTTCGTCGCGTTGTACCTCGTGTTCGGCCGCGAACCGGCGGTGCCGTCAAACGCGACGCTCGTGCTGCGCGTCGGCGGCGACCTCGCCGAAGTCGCGCCAGCCGATGTCGTCGGGTACCTGCGTGGTGTGCGCACGCCGACGGTGCGATCGATCGTCGACAACCTGCGGAAGGCGAAGGTCGATTCGCGCGTCCGCGGCGTGTTGCTGAAACCGACCGGATTCGAGTCGCCGTTCTGGGGCAAGGTGCAGGAGATTCGGGATGCGGTGCTCGATTTCAAGAAGTCGGGCAAACCGATCTACGCGTACGTCGAATACGGCGGCGATCGGGAGTACTACCTCGCCACCGCGGCCGACAAGATTTACATGCAGCCGTCGGCGCCGCTCAATCTGGTCGGCGTCGCGACCTACGAGGTGTTTCTCCGCGGCACGCTCGACAAGATCGGCGCCTATCCGGATCTGCATCACATCGGCGACTACAAAACCGCCGTCAACACCTTCACCGAGAAAACCTACACCGCCGCGCACAAGGAGATGGACGAGTCGCTCAATCGCGACTTGTACGAACAGATCGTGCGCGGCATCGCCGACGGCCGGAAGAAGAACGAGGGCGAGATCCGTCAGCTGATCGATCAAGGCCCGTTCCTGCCCGAAGAGGCGCTGCGTGCGGGTTTGATCGACGACGTCGCGTACGAGGACCAGGTCGACGAGAAGCTGCGCGCCGGCCAGCCGCGCCAGCGGATCGACAGCGACGACTACGCGCGCATCAGCATTGGATCGCTCGGCATGAACCGCGGGCCGCGGATCGCGGTCATTTACGCCGCGGGCGAAATCGTCGGCGGCCGAAGCGGCTTCGATCCGCTGAACGGCGCGGCCGTCGGGTCCGACACGCTCATCGACTACATCCGCCAGGCGCGCAAGGACAGCTCGCTGCGCGCGATCGTGCTGCGCATCGACAGCCCCGGCGGATCGGCGACCGCCTCGGACGCCATCTGGCGCGAGCTGCAGATTGCGAAGACCGAGCGCGCCGATCGTCCACTGGTCGCATCGATGTCCGATCTCGCGGCCTCTGGCGGCTATTACATCGCCATGCCGGCGCAGGTCATCGTCGCGCAGCCGTCGACGCTGACCGGATCGATTGGGATTTTCGGGGGCAAGGTCGTCACCGGCGGGGTGTACGAAAAGCTCGGGGCGCACATCGAGTCGACGAGCATCGGCAAGAACGCCGAGATCGATTCGCCGGCGCGGCCGTACAAGCCCGAAGAAGCGAAAAAGCTCGACGAGCAGCTGCAGGCGTTCTACGACGGCTTCGTCGAGAAGGTTGCCGAGTCACGCCACAGCACGCCGGAGCAGATCGACATGCTCGCGCAGGGCCGCGTCTGGACGGGCCGCCAGGCGAAGCAGAATCACCTCGTCGACGAGCTCGGCGGCCTCGACCGCGCGATCGCGATCGCGAAACAGCGCGCGAAGATCGCCGCCGACAGCGACGTCGAGATCGTCATCTATCCGCCGCGGAAAAGTTTCTACGAGTTGTTGAGCGAGCAGTTCAGCGGCGGAAACGATTCGGCGACGATGGGGATGTGGCTGAACGCGAATCTGTCGAAGGCGGAGTTGGATGTGCTGCGGACGGTGAGAGGGCCGATGACGATGTTCAAGCGCGGAGAACCGTTAGCGCTGATGCCCTTCACGTTCGTGAGATAAGGAACACCCGCGAAGATCACGAAGACCGCGAAGCTCACGAAACCAATATGCTTCGTGTTCTTCGTGGCCTTCGCGATCTTCGTGGTTTGCCGGACTAGCCGATCGCCCTCTGTAACGTCTCCCGATTCACTTCAATCTTCATCTTCTGCTTCGCTTTCACCATGTAGGCGGAGAAGAACCGATTGCGGCGGTCGGTCAGGAGTTGCTGGCGGAACCCTTCTTTCGCGCCGGTCCATTCGTCCGGCGTGACTTCCTTCTTCTCCATCACCTTGATCACGGCGGTGCCGTTATCGGTCGCGATTGGGTCGCTGACGTCGCCGACCTTCATCGCGAAGGCTTTGTCCTCGACCGCCGGCGCGACGCCGAGATCGGGCAGCGGTGAGTCGCGGGCGATGAGGTCGGTTGTCTTCGCGTCGACCCCTGCCGCCTTCGCCGCCTTCTCGAAGTCTGGCGCCGACTTCAGCTTCGCGGCGATTTCGGCCGCCTTCGTTTTGCTCAACTCGCGCGCCTTGACCTTGACGACTTCGTCGCGCACGCGATCCTTGACCTCGTCGAGTTTCGGCACGTACGGATCCTGCTTGGCGACCATCGTCTCGAACACGAAGCCGCGTGACGCGCGCAGCGGGCCGGCGACTTCGCCCGGCTTCATGTCGAACGCTTTGTTTGCCGCTTCTGGCGCGGGACCGAGACCGAGAATCGGTTCGTCGCGCGCGAAGAAGCCCGATTCCTGCACCGGCAGGCCGTTCGCCTTTGCCACGCGATCCAGATCGGCTGGCTTGGTGATCTCCTTCGACAGCTTCTCGGCGAGATCCGACGCCTGCGCCTGCGCCTTCTCGTAGGACAGCTGATCGACGAGCTGCTGGCGCACCTCGGACAGCGGACGCGTCGCCGCGTTCTTCTTGTCGACGAGTTTGATGATGTGGTAGCCGTACTGCGTCTTCACGAGATCCGAAATCTGCCCCGGCTGCATCGCGAAGACCGCCTGATCGAACTCGGGCACCATCCGTCCGCGGCCGAAGTAATCGAGGTCGCCGCCGTTTTTCGCGCTGCCTTCGTCCTCGGAGTACTTCTTGGCCAGCTCGGCGAAATCGGCGCCGCTCTTGGCCTGCTTCAGGATGTCCTCGGCCTTCGCCTTGACCGCCGCGTCGTCCTTGCCGTCGGTCTTCAGCAGGATGTGGCTCGCGCGGACCTGCTCGGGCGTCGAGTACTGCTCGATGTTGTTGTTGTACGCCTTCTCGACGTCGCTCTGCGGAATGCTGATCTTCGCCTTGATCGCGTCGACGTCAATCAGCGCATAGCGGATCTTCCGCTTCTCCGGGATCTTGAAATCGTTCTTGTGCGCGTCGAAGTAGCTCGACACGTCGGCGTCAGACACCTGCACCTGATTGCGGAAGCTGTCGGCCGTGAAGCTGACGATTGCGAGTTTGACTTTGTCGTTGCGGCGCCGGTATTCCTGCTCGAGTTCCTTCTCGGGCACTGCCATCCAGTCGGTGAGCGACGCGCGCAGCTTCTGCACCGTCAGCTGCCGGCGGATGTTGTCCTCGAATTCGGCGGCCGACATCGGCGGGCGCTGCATGCGCAGCAGCTGTTGATAGCGCTGGTCGCCGATGAACGCGCCGTTTTCCTGGAACGCCGGCATCGACAGAATCGTCTGGCGCACCTCTTCGTCGCTGACGCCGATCTTCAGCTTGTCGGCCTCGGCCAGCGCCGCGCGCTCGTCCACCATCTGCTGGAGGATCTGCTGCTCGATCCCGAGCTGCTTCAGCAGTTGCTCGCTCATGTTCGCGCCGTACGCGGAGCGATAGGCCTGCAGTTGAGCTTGGTACGTCCGCCGGAATTCGCCGGTCGAGATGTCCTGGCCTTCGACGGTGGCGACCGTGTCGCCTGACGCCGCGTCCGCGCCGCTGCCGCGCAGAAAATCCGGGATGTAAAAGATGATGAACGCCAAACACACGAGTCCAAGGCTCCACTTCAGCCAACTCATGTGCCGGCGCATCCGATCGAGCATCGTCATGGGTGCACCTTGAAACCCCCATGGTATGCCATGAACTTACGGTGTGGCAAGCAGTTACCGGCGTCGCTGTGTTATTATTTGCCGAGTACAGAAACACTTACGGATGTCTCCAGCCAGTCGAGCCTCCCGCGCGTCCGTCGCGCTCTATCAGGTCGGCCCTGCCGGCAAAAGCGGATCGAAATTACGGCGTGCGAGTGAGATTTCACTGTCGACGCCTGGCCTCGATCTCGCGACGAAGCTTCGCGTCTTCCAGCGCGCGCTGCGCAGCCGTGTCGAGCGCCGCGACGCGCTCGTCGATCTGATCCGCGTCGTCAACACGACGCTCGAACCGCCAAAAGTGGCGGAGCTGATCGTCGATCGCGCGTCGACGTGGATTCCGGCGCCGTGCTGGGCGCTCGTCTCATCCGATCTCTCGGGACAATTGTCGGTGCTGGCCGATCGGGGGTTGATGCCGGACATGGGGCCGGCGCTCTATCCGATCGCGAAGTGGGTGATTCAGCGCGGCCAGGAATTCATCAGCGCCGACCTGCGCGGCGACGACCGCGTGAAGAACGCGGCGATCGGATCCGTGGTGGCGCTGCCGCTCGTCTGTCGAGGGCGCCGCGTGGGTGCGCTGATCGGTCTCGACCGGATGGCCTCGCTGCGCGAACCCAAATTGACGGCGCCGATGATGCGCGCCGTCCGGATTCTGCTCGAACCGGCGGCGGTCGCACTCGACAACGCGCTGATGCTGAAGCGCGCCGAAGCGCTGTCGGTCACCGACGATCTGACGCACCTGTACAACTCGCGGTACCTGAACCTCGTCCTTCGCCGCGAAACGAAACGTGCGTCGCGCAGCGGGCGTCCGCTGTCGCTGCTGTTCATCGACCTGGACGGTTTCAAAGCGGTCAACGACACCCACGGCCACCTGTTCGGCAGCCGTGCGCTCGTCGAGGCGGCCGCCGTCATCCGCGGCAGCGCGCGCGAAACGGACGTCGTTTCACGGTTTGGCGGTGACGAATTCGCGCTCGTCCTCCCCGACACGGGCGGCGAAGGCGCATTTGCCGTCGGCGAACGTATTCGCGAGCGGATCGCGGCGCATCGTTTTCTTGCCCAGGACAACCTGAATCTGCACTTAACGGCATCGGTCGGCGTCGCCACGCTGCCCGACGTCGCCGCCTCGGCCGAAGAACTGGTCCAGGCGGCCGACAAGGCCATGTACGCCGTCAAGGATTCCGGGAAGAACGGTATTCAGGCCGCCATCGCTCCCGCCGATAATTAATTGACGCCCGACTTCCAAGGAGTTTCTCGTTGAGCCTTCGCTCGATGCTTTCGCTTTTTTCCAGTGACCTGGCGATCGACCTGGGCACCGCCAACACGTGCGTGTACGCCCGCGGGAAGGGGATCGTCGTCAACGAGCCCTCGATTGTCGCCATCAACAAAGTGAACGGCCGCGTTGAAGCGGTGGGCAAGGATGCGAAAGACATGCTCGGCCGCACGCCGGGCAACATCGTTGCGATCAAACCGATGAAGGACGGCGTCATCGCTGACTTCGAAGTCACCGAGAAAATGCTGACCTACTTCATCAAGAAGGCGCACAACCGCAACGTCTGGGTCCGCCCGCGCATCGTCATCGGCGTGCCGTCCGAGATCACGCAAGTCGAGAAGCGCGCGGTGAAAGACAGTGCGTATCGCGCGAAGGCGAGCGAAGTGCATCTCGTCGAAGAAGCGATGGCGGCGGCGATCGGCGCCGGCATGCCGATCACCGAACCGTCCGGCAACATGATCGTCGACATCGGCGGCGGCACCACCGACATCGCCGTCATCTCGCTCGCGGGCATCGTCTACAGCAAGGCGGTCCGCGTCGCGGGCAACGAGATGGACGAGGCGATCATCCAGTACATCAAGAAGCAGTACAACCTGCTGATTGGCGAACGCACCGCCGAACAGATCAAAATCGAAATCGGTTCCGCCTTCCCGCTCGAAGAGCGGATGACGATGGAGATCAAGGGCCGGCATTTGATCGAGGGCGTGCCGAAGACGATCACGATCACGGACGAAGAAATCCGCGAAGCGCTGGCCGAGACCGTCAACGTGATCGTCGACGCGGTGCGCGTCGCGCTCGAGCGTACGCCGCCGGAACTCTCCGCGGACATCGTCGATCGCGGCATCGTGCTGACGGGCGGCGGGTCGATGCTGAAGAACCTCGACAAGCGTCTGCGCGAAGAGACCGGGCTGCCGCTGGCGATGGCCGAGGATCCGCTGTCGTCGGTCGTGCTCGGCGCCGGCAAGATGCTGTCGGATTTCAACCTGTTGAGGAAGATATCGATCGATTAGCAGGCCTGAAGGCCTGCGCTACACCGGCCGCGCCGTGGCGGATGTAGCGCAGCCCTTTAGGGCTGCCCACTTATGGCTGTCCTCGATATCCGCCAACGCGCCGGCTACCTGTTCCTCGCGGTCATCTTCGGCCACATCCTGTTGATTTCCGCGCAGGTCAACTCCCGCAGCGGCGTGCCGGTGCTCGAATCGGTCACCTTCGGCCTCTTCTCGGAAGTGCAGCGGGGCGTGTCGAGCGGCATGACCGGCGTTCGGCACCTGTGGAGCAACTACATCGGGCTCCGCCATCTCAAAGCCGAGAACGACGACTTGAAACGCCGGCTGGCGGACGCGCAGATCGCGTTTCAGCAGACGCAGGCGCTCGCCGATCGCGCCCGCGGCCTCGAGAAATTGCTGGACCTGCGCGATCACTCCGACCTGAAGCTGACGGCGGCCGAGATCATCGGCGCCTCCGCCACACCGGATTTCCGCACGCTGACGATCGACAAGGGGACGATGGACGGTCTGCGTCCTGACATGGCGATCATCGCGCCGGGTGGGGTGGTGGGGCGCATCGCCGTCCCGAGCGCGCGCGCGTCGAAAGTGCAGCTGCTGATCGATCGCAACGCGGCCGCCGGCGCGCTCATCGAGCGCTCGCGCGCGCAGGGCGTCGTCGTCGGCGCTGGCGAGGATCGGCTGCGGCTCGATTTCGTCGCCGAGTCGTCTGACATTGTCGTCGGCGACAACGTCGTGACGTCGGGGATCGACGGAATCTATCCGAAGGGGTTTGCGATCGGCAAAGTGGAGACGGTGGAGAAGAACGGCCCGTCGTACCGGCGGATCATCGTCAAGCCGGCCGTGGATTTCTCCGCCCTCGAAGACGTGCTGGTCGTCGTGAATCAGGGAGCGCACGAGTGAAGATCGCCGGGGTCGCCGTGGCCATCGCGGCGGCGCTCGCTCTTCAAACGACGCTCGGACGTTTCGTGCTTCGCGGAACGGTCGCTGTCGATTTGGTGCTGGTGGCGGTCGTGTACGTCGCGTTGACGTCAGGTCCCGTGACCGGTCTCTTGACCGGCACCGTGGCCGGCTTGATTCAGGACGCGCTCTCGAGCGGGGTCATCGGCATCGGGGGGCTCGCGAAGACGGTTGTCGGGTTCCTCGCCGGCATCATCGGCACGCAGTTCATCGTCGCGCAGCCGCTGCCGCGATTTGTCGTGTTTTTGTCGGCGACTGTATTACACGCGGTGATCTTTATGGGTCTGTACGCGCTGCTCGATTTGCGGCATTTTGGCACGCCGTATGCGGCGGTCAGCGGGCAGGCCATCGGCAACGCGATCATCGGCGTCGTCGCGTTTCAGTTGGTTGAGCTTTTACCTGGAGCTGTCGAGCGGCGCCGCGCCGCCCGCACTCGTTTGAGGAGATAGGACTGGAAAGGCGGGAGGGGCGGGAACCGCAGGAGGGGTAGAGCGCGTTACCCGTCCTGCCTTTCCCGCTCTTCCTGCCCATCCTGCCTACAAAGATCACATGGCAGAAGACCGCCGGAAAATCACCATTCGTCTCTCGATTCTTCAATACGCGATCATCGTGTTGTTCTCGGTGCTCGCGGTCGGCTTCTGGGCGCTGCAAGTTGTCCAGCACGCGAAGTTCGAAGAGATGGCCGAGAACAACAACCAGCGGACGCTGCCGCTGCGTGCGCCGCGCGGCATCGTGTTCGACCGCGAGGGGAAGGTTCTCGTCGAGAACCGCCATTCGTACAGCATCTCGATCGTGCGCGAGCACACGAAGGATCTGAATCGCACGGTGCATCTGCTCGCCGGCGTCCTCGGCATCGAGGAATCGGCGGTCAAGTCGATCGTCGACCGGCATCGCCGCGAGCCGACGTACCGGCCCATCACGATCGTGCAGGATGCGTCGCTCGCGCAGGTCGCGGCGGTCACGGCGCGGCGCCTCGACTTCGAACTGCCGGATATCGTCATCGAACAGGTGCCGACGCGCCGCTATCCGGACGCGATGGGCGCGCATCTGTTCGGGTACGTGGGCGAGGTCAACGACGCGATCATGGCGGCGAATCCCGAACTGAAGAGCGGCGACATCGTCGGTCAGTCGGGCATCGAGAAGGTCTACAACGCGATGCTG
>DASREL010000065.1:0-105221 GCA_035652075.1 Vicinamibacterales bacterium | reverse complement strand
TGGCGCGTCGTGAACTGGTCGCGCGGCTTGATCGGCCGCGCCGGGTATTACATCCGGCTCGCCGTCAATCCGGCGAACGCCGACGAGATCCTCGTGTCGAACAGCTCGTTCTGGCAGTCCATCGACGGCGGCAAGACGTTCGAAGAGCGCCAGTGGGGCGGCGACAACCATGACATCTGGTGGGATCCGAAGAATCCCGATCGCTTCGTGCTGACGCACGATGCCGGCTTGACCATCACGCAGCAGCACGGCCGCAGCACGCAGCGCGTGCAGCTGCCGATCGGCCAGATTTATCACGTCTACGTCGACAACCAGGTTCCGTACATGGTGTACGCGAACATGCAGGACGACGGGACGATGCGCGGCCCGGCGAACGCGGCGGAAAACGCCGGCGCCGGGTACAACGGGTTGGGCAATCAGTGGGATCACGGCCTCGGCGGCTGCGAGTCGGGTCACACGATTCCGGACCCTGTCGATCCGAACATCGTGTGGTCGACCTGCTACGGCAACAAGGTGACGCGCTACGACCATCGCACGAAGACGCCGCGTTCGGTCGCGCCCGCGATGATCACGCTCGATTCGCCGCCGCAGGACTCGAAGTACCGCTGTCACTGGACCGCGCCGCTCGCGATCGATCCGTTCGACCACAACAACGTGTTCTACGGCTGCAATGTCATCTTCCAGACGACGAACGGCGGACAGAGCTGGAAGATCATCAGCCCGGATCTGTCGACGCAGGATCCGTCCAAGATCATTTCATCCGGCGGCATTGTCGGAGACAATCTCGGGCAGTTCGCGCCGGAAGTGATCTTCGCGATCGCCTTCTCGGATGTGCAGAAGGGGCTCGTCTGGGCCGGCACGAACGACGGCAAGCTGTGGAACTCGCGTGACGGCGGCAACAAGTGGAACGACGTCACGAAAAATATCAGCGGCCTGCCGTCCTGGGGCGTGATCTCGAAGATCGAACCGTCACATTTCGACGCCGGCACGGCATACGTCGCCGTCGATCATCATCTGAGCGACGACCCGACACCGTTCATCTTCAAGACGACCGATTTCGGCGCGACGTGGACGCGCGTCAACGGCGATCTACCGAACAGACACCCGCTGTCGTACGTGAAAGCCGTCGCGGAGGACCCGAACAAGAAGGGGATGCTCTTCGCCGGCACTGGTCACGGCTTCTTCTACTCGCAAGATGACGGCGCACACTGGACCGAGATCTCCGCGGGACTGCCGCATGCGCCGGTCAGCTGGGTGACAGTGCAGAAGAATTTCCACGACGTCGTGATCTCGACGTACGGCCGCGGCATGTACGTCCTCGACGACGTCACCCCGCTCGAGCAGGGTGGACCGACGACGACCGAGGCGATGAAATTGTTCTCACCGCGTCCGGCGTATCGCTGGTCGCAGCGCGCGCGCGGCATCATCGACTTCGCGGTGAAGGACGCGCCGAAATCGGCACAGGTGCAGATTCTCGACGGCGACGGCAAGGTGGTGCGGACGCTGACGCCGCAGAACGTGCGCGCCGGCCTCAATCGCGTGAACTGGGATCTGCGGTGGGATCCGCCGCGCCTGGTGCAGCTGCGCACGACGCCGCGCGAGAACCCGCATATCTGGGAGGAGCCGCGCTTCAAGGACAAGGACGTTCGTCCGGTGACGCACTGGGGTCTCGATCCCGCCGAAGTCGGACCGATTGCGACCCCTGGACGTTACACGGTGAAGTTGACGGTTGACGGTCAGTCGACGACGCAGCCGATGCAGATCCTGCGCGACCCGAAGGTCGCGGCGTCCGACAAGGACCTCGATCTCTCGGTCAAGCTGCAGTTGCGCCTGCGCGACGACATCAGCGCCTCTGCCGACATCGTCAACTCGATCGAAGTGATGCGGAAGCAGCTCGAGGACGCGCGGAAGACAGCGACGGGCGCGGCGCTCAAGCAAATCGACGACATGGATAAGCGTCTGTACGACGTCGAGCAAAAGGTTCTCGAGCCGGCGCAGATGACGAGCGACGACAAGTACTTCCAGCAAGCGTACCGGATCTACATGAACCTGATCTGGCTGAACGGTGAAGTCGGTCCGGGTGCGGGCGACGTCAGCGGCGGCGCCGACTTCCCGCCGACCGATACGTCCGTCGGCGTGATGGAAGGGATCGAAAAAGACCTCACCAATATCAAGACGGATTACAAGCGGCTGATGGAGCAGGATGTTCCCGCGTTCAATCGATCGCTGCCGGCCGGAGTGCCCGCGCTCAAGGGACAGTAAGACCGTGCGCGCGGGCGGCGCGCGCCAGTCGCGCGTCGAAGGTCAGGAACTCGAGATCCGCGAGGTTCACGCTGAGCGCGGTCGCGAGATGAATCGCGTCGAGCGACCGCAGGTTCGGATCCGGCAACGCCGCCGCACGTTTGGTAATCGCCGGCGTGATGTTCACGAACACGATCGATTCGTACACCTCAGACGCCTGTTGCACGAGCCGGCGGTCGCGCGTGCGTTTCATCGCGCGTTCCAGTTCGACTTCGGTCAAGCGGGACGCCAGCAGGCCGTCTGTCTCGAGGAGCAGACGTTCGACCTCCGGCGTCTCCGGCTCGAGAAACACCAACTTCAACGCGGCCGACGTGTCGATGTACGTGTATCGGTCCACTAGAATCGGTCTTCGCGCAACTCGTCGAGCGTATCCGCCAGCGACCTCGCGCCCTTCCATTTGATCTTCGGTTTCGGGAGATCGCGGACCGATCGCGTAGCCGGCGTGGCGATCCCGTCCTTGATCAAGCGCTGGATCGGATCGTCGCTGAGCGGCGCCGGGCGGAGTTCGGCCACGACGTGCCCGTGTTCCGTCACGGTATAGACGGCGCCTTGCTTCACTTTCTCGAGATACACGCTCAGGTTCTGACGCAGTTCGCGGACGCCGACGGTCGACGATGCCGTATCCATGTAGCACATTGTAGCACATTAGATGTTTCGACAACGTCCAAACAATTGGATACTTCAGACACCTTTCGTGACGTTTGGCGGCATCGCCACTTGATTCAGACCCGATCCCCCCTTAGGCTTAGCGCACTTTCATAACCGGACACCGTTCATTCGCGTCGACGACCCCGCACTTTTGGCGATAGGGATCGCCTTTGTAAGTCGTTCTCAGGAGGGTGTATGAAGCGTGTGCTGCGATGTGTGTGCGTGCTCGCCTGTCTCGGACTGCTCGTCGGAGTGGAATCCGCGGCAGCCCAGGTGAGCACTGGCGAGATCTTCGGGAAGGCGACAGACGGCACCGGCGCCGTGATTCCGGGCGCAACGGTCACGCTGACCGGCGCGGCGCTGATCCAACCGATGGTCGCCACGACCAGCGAGAGCGGCGCCTACCGCTTTCCGACGATCCCGATCGGCACCTATTCGGTGACGTTCGAACTCGCCGGCTTCAAACGGTTCGTCCGTTCGGACGTCATCATCCAGGCGGGCTTCAACGCTGAAGTCAACGCGAAACTGGAATTGTCGACCGTGCAAGAGACGGTGACGGTGACGGGCGAGAGCCCGGTCGTCGACACCAAGTCGACGACGATGGCGGCGTCGTTCAACAAGGACATGCTGCAGTCGATTCCGAACGCCCGCGACCCGTGGGTCATCATCGAGCAGACGCCGGGCATGGTCATGAGCGGCGTCAACGTCGGCGGCAACCTGTCGGGGCAGCAGACGTCGTTCAACGCGATGGGCAGCGGCACGAACCAGCAGTGGAACATCAACGGCGCGGTCATCAGCGACATCGCGTCGGGCAACTCGTCGCCGACCTACTACGACTTCGACTCGTTCGAAGAAATTCAAATCACGACGGCCGGCGCCGACGCGTCGCAGCAGGGTGCGGGCGTGCAGGTCAACTTCATTACGCGCAGCGGCAGCAACAACTTCACCGGCTTCGCGCGCTATTACGACACGAACGACAAGTGCTTCGGCCAGTGGGGCTCGTGCCAGTCGATCAACGTGACCGACGACATGCGCCTTCAGAACGTCGCAGGCGGCAACCCGATCCAGGACATCCGTGACACCGGCGCGCAAATCGGCGGGCCGATCATGAAGAACAAGGCGTGGTTCTGGGGCGCGGCGTCGAAGAACGACGTGCGCGTCGGCATCAACGGCTTCTTCGACCAGAACAACTCGGCGTGCTCGACGATCATCAACACCGCGAACCCGGCGTCGGCCAAGAACGCGGACGGCTCGTTCAAGTTCGCCGTGCAGGACATCAAGAACTGTCTGTTCGGCGACCTGACGTCGCTGACGAATTACAACGGCCGCCTGCAGTTCCAGGAGGCGACCGGCCACCAGACCGAGTTCTCCTACACCTACGGCGACAAGACGCGCACGTCGCGCGGATGCGACGCGTTCCACCCGCTCATCAGCTGCGCGAAGCAGACCGGGCCGTCGATCTTCTACACGCCGTCGCACCGCTGGATCGCGGGCAACAGCCTGACAATCGTCGCGCAGTACACGCACATCACCGAGGACTGGTTCCTTGGTTTCGAGGATCCGGGTCTGGCCGACGTGCAGGCGATCAACTGGGTCGACACCGGCTACTGGGATCGCAGCAAGAGCAGCGCGTCGTACCACACGATTCGTCCGCAGGACGACGTGCGCGCCGACGGCAACTACTTCAAGTCGAACTGGATGGGCGCCGATCACTCCATCAAGTTCGGGTTCGCCGTGCGCCGGTCGCCGGTCGAATCGCTGAGCACCGTCGGCGGCGGCGCCGTGGCGCGCTATCGCGGCACGTACGCCTTCGTCCCCGGACAGTTGATCACGACGCCGACCAGCACGACGAACCAGGCGCCGTGCGTCATCGGCGGCGTGTCGTACTCGCTCTGTAACGAGGCCGACATCTCGCGCGATGCCGACTACAACTACACGCTGTATCAGCGCGACCTGTACATCCAGGACTCGATCAAGAAGGGACGCGCGACGATCAACCTCGGTTTGCGCTACGACCACCAGCACGACATCGCGACGCCCGGCACCGTGCCGGCCGACCGAGTCCTGCCGACGCAGCTCCCAGCGATCAACTTCCCGGGTGCTGATTCGGGCGTGCGCTATAACAACTGGTCGCCGCGCATCGGCCTGACGTTCGATCTCAAGGGCGACGGCAAGAGCGTCGTGAAGATGGCGTACAACCGCTACTACGGGATCGGAGTGTTCACGGCGCAAGCGCTCGAACCGACCGGGTCCACGACGACGCTGCGGTTCCCGTGGGTCGACTTGAACGGCGACAAGACCGTCCAGGCCAACGAGCTCTCGATCTTCAAGGCGGACGGGAAAACGCTGAACCTGTTGAACAGTCCGGCGGGGTACGACCCAGCGAATCCAGGTTCGCCGACGTCGACCGCGATTGTCGATCCCAACATGAAGAACGATACGACCGACGAGTTCATGATCGGACTCGATCACGAGTTGATGACGAACTTCGGCATCGGCGTGATGTACTTCCACCGCAAGTACGACAACTTCTGCGGCAGCGCGTCGCAGCAGTGCGTCGGCAGTGCCGTCCGGTACCTGGACAGCACGGCCGAATATCTGTCGGGCGGACCGCAGACGTTCACGGCACCGTGCGGCAATAGCCTGTGCGATCAGAGCAGCTACACGGGCACGTACTACAACCTGAGCGCGCCGCTGCACTCGAACACCATCCAGGAGAACATCAACCAGTATCGTCTGTACAACGGCCTCGAGCTGTCGGCCCGCAAGCGCATGACGCATCGCTGGATGATGTCGACCAGCTACGTGTACAACCACGAAGTGTTCTACGCGCCGACCGCGAGCATCGATTATCTCGATCCGACGAACCACAACCCGGTCGACATGATCAACGGCAACGAAGACGGGACGCGCAACTCGCCGCACGTGTTCAAGCTGTCGGGCCTCTATCAGTTCCCGTTCGACATCAACGCGTCGGCGAACTACAACGCGCACTCGAACTTCCCGTTCAACCCGGACATCGTCACCGGCACGCGTCCCAACGGCGCCGGCACGGTCGCCATCCAGTTGACGCCGACCAACAGCCTTCGCTATCCCGCGGTTCACACGCTCGATCTGAACTTCGACAAGGCGATCCGGTTCGGCGGGCCACGCCGGCTGACGCTGAACATGGCGATCTTCAACATCACGAACTCGAACACGGTCCTCGCGCTGGCGAACAGCACGTCGTTCAACGGCGTCAGCAACCTGATCCGTCAGAACACGTCGACGGCCAACTACGTGAGCACGATCGTCGGACCGCGCGTCATCCGGTTCGGCGCGAAGATCACGTTCTAACTCGATGAGCACGTGGGTATCCCAGGGGGCCGGGCGCACAGCCCGGCCCCTTTTTCTTGCAGCGCTCTCTCTCGTCGTCGCGATGCCGGCGTTCGCGCAGCGCGGCGGCGGCAGCATGCGCGCCGGCGATTCATTCAACCTGAAGAAAGTCGCCGAGTGGCGCGGCAGCGCCGTCGTTTCGGGCAAGGTGACCGACGAGGCGGGCAAAGGCATCGCCGAGGCGCGCGTCACGTTCATTTTCGCGAAGGCGAACGACGGCTTCTTCGCGACCACCAAAAAGAACGGCGAGTACTCGGCCAACGACATCAAGGCCGGCCTGTGGAAAGTGCAGGTCGACGCGCCGAATTTCGTGACCGTCAAGCAGGACCTGACGGTCGAAGACAAGAAGAACAGCTTCAATGTGACGTTGAAGCGTGACAACGCACCAGAGCTCCTGACGCAGGCCGATGCGTTGTTCAAGGCGGGCAAGAACGCTGATGCACGCGCAGAGTACATGAAAGTGCTCACCGCGCACCCCGAGCTGGCCGGGATCAACCGCGCGATCGCGTTCACGCACGGACGCGAAGGGAATCACGCCGAGGCGCTCAAGTACCTGGATCTCGCGTTGGCCGGCAACCCGAACGATCCGGTGCTGCTGCAGCTGGCCCACGCGACGGCGATTGATCTGCAGGACTACACGCGCGCCGCCGCGTACGTCGCGCGCATCGACGAGTCGACGCTTACGGATCCCTCGCTGCTGCTGAATAGTGCCGTGGCGCTCCTGAAGCAGCGTCGAAACGCCGACGCGATCGTCGTCCTCGGCCGCGTGATCGCGCGCTTTCCGGATGCGCCGGACGCGTACTTTTATCGCGGGTATGCATTCGTGCAGCTCGGGCGAAGCGTCGACGCGAAGCCCGATCTCGAGAAGTATCTCGCCCTCGCGCCGGACGGACCTCAAGCAGCAAATGCGAAAGAATTACTGGGAGGCATCAAGTGAAGGCCGTTGTCGTCCTCCTGTTGGGCGTGTTGATGTTCGCCCAGGATAACTACCAGGCGTCCGACCCGAACGTCGCCGACATCGTCCGCTACGCGCGCATGGCGGTCGGCGGCAACGTCTCGAAGCTCAAGACGCTCGAGATGAAGGGCAAGTCGAAAGTTGATTTCAACGGCTCGCTGATCTCGTGCGCGGTCGACATCAAGATTCTCTTTCCGGATTACTACCTGCGCATCGACGCGACGGCGACCGACTCGAAGCGCGCCGGGTACGCGGGCAAAACGATTCTGAACGCGATCACGTCCGGCGCGAATGTCTCGTTGCCGCCGGACAATCTCCGCAATGCGATCCTGAAGAATGAACGTCTGCGCCTCGCGCGGCTGCTGCTTGGCGCGGCGACGTACGTGACGCCGGACGTGTCGATGATCTTTCACTCGGCGGGCCTGACCGGCGGCGCGATCGATCCTCGCGTCTCGGCGAGGACGGCGGCGTCGGCGGAAGGACGCGGCGAACCCAACGTGGCGGAGATTAGCGGTCCTGACGGCTTTCGTGCGCGTCTGACGGTCGACAGCACCGACCGCATGCCGAAGACGCTGATCTACCCGGCGAGTCCGCAGGAAGAAACGATGACGTTTGCGGACCGCCGCGACGTCGGCGGCCTGAAGCTGCCGTTTCACATCACGACGATGTCAGGCGGCCGCATCGTCGACGAGTTGATCTTCGACGAGATTCTGATCAACCCCGAGATCGGCAAGAAAGACTTCGCGCGCTAGCGCGCCGTTACGACTTCCGCGGCTTCTTCGGCACGCAAGCGAGGAACCGCCGCGGGTTGTCGATCATGATCTGCCGCAGGACCTCGTCGCTCGCGCCGGCCGCTTTGATCTTCGGCACGAACACGGTCAACGTTTTCGCGTAACCCTGTCCGCCGTTTTTCTTCATCTGCGCCGCGCTTGAAATGTCGGCCGAGAACATCAGGTTGTCGGCAAATCCAGCTTCGAGCAGCGCCATCACCATCGGTACCTGCTGCGCGTCACCAGGTCCACCCTGCCGATCGAATCCGATGAACGCGCCGCGCCGGCAGATCGCTTTCTGCACCTGCACGTTTGGATCGACCAGATTGCCCAGGTGACCAATGACGATCCGGTTCGGTTTGACCCCGGCATCCTCGAGGATGTCGAGCTGCTCGAGCGCCGACTTGCCGGGGATGCCGGTGTGCGTGAAGATCGAGAGGTTGGTGGCGAGATGGGCTTTGCCGATCGCGCGAAACACTTTGCGTTCGTCGGCACTGATGTCGTCCCAGGAGCCGATTTCGCCGAACACACCGACCGGATCGGTTTCGCACTGCTTGATGAGCGCATGCGCGATCTGCTCCTCGCTCATCGTCTTGATGTCGGTAGGGTAGAAGGGCTGCGTGTAGAAACCGGCGCCCGCGACGATCGGCATGCCCGATTCGCGCGACAGCTCGCGCAGCGCGTTGATGTCGCGTCCCATGTCGGGGTGCCCGCCGTCGACGATGCAGCCGATGCCCTCGGATTTGGCGGTCCGGAGCTCGTCGACCATCAGCGGCGTGTCCTGCATGAAGAACGGCCCGGCAGGCGCGGCCGGCGGTGCGCTGCCTCCCGCGCGTCCCGCGCCCGCGGCGGCGCCACGTCCGGCACCCGCTACCGGCAGGCCGTTCGCGGCACGCGTCTCGGCGGCATAGCGCGTCCACCGTGTCATGAAATCGGGCGCGAAGGAGAGATGCTCGTGGAACAGCGTCGCCGCACCAGCGAACTCCTCTGGAGCGTAATCCTTCAGCACTGTTCGGATGACGGCGCCCTTCGGAAACGTCGGGCCGGCCGCCTCCGCGGCGGCAGGCCACGCGGTTGCGACCGCTCCCAATCCAAGCAGCTGGAGAACATCGCGTCGAGACCATTCTCTGTTCGGCATGCGTCCACAACTCCTGCGAAACTATAGTGTAAGATTTCAGCCGAAGGAGGGCCTGTCTACATGAGAGCGTCGTTCGATCTTGTGTGGGACGGGTCCGCCTCGCGCTAGCCAGCCTCGCGGACCTTCCATTTAGCAATTCGCCTTTAGCAATTTGCATTTTCTGGAGGTCCGACGTGTCTCTACGCGTTATCGAAGAACAACGCGGCTTGTACCGCGTGTCAGGTATTGAAGGCTGGGTCGAAGTCAGCGGCCGGTTTCGTCACGAAGCGAAGTCACCAACCGACTTTCCGGTCGTCGGCGACTGGGTCGAGGCTACCGATCGCATCATCCATCGTGTTGTGGAGCGGCAAAGTCTGATCTCGCGGACGTCGCCCGGCGGCGGACAGCAGGCGATTGCAGCGAACGTGGACGTCGTGTTCGTGGTCGTGTCGCTCACCCACGATCGCAACGCCCGTCGCGTCGAGCGCTATGTGACGGCGGTGTGGGACGGCGGTGCGACGCCGGTCGTGTTGTTGAATAAAGCCGATTTGATCGACGACGTCGACAGTGCGCTCGGCGAGCTGCGCGCGCGGCTGCCGTTCGTCGACGTGCACGCGACGGTAGGGCGGGTCCCTTCGGACCCGCCGTCTGATGTAGGACCCGGCATCCGATCGTTGGAGCCGTATCTCAAGCCCGGCGTCACCATCGCGTTGATGGGACCATCGGGCGTGGGAAAATCCACGATCGTCAACGCCCTGCTGGGTGAGAACCGGCAGCGCACAGGCGGGGTGCGCGAGTCTGACAGCAAAGGACGGCACACGACAACGGCGAGACAGCTGATCGAGTTGCCATCTGGTGCGTTCTTGATCGATACGCCCGGACTACGCGAGCTGCAGCTGTGGGTCGACGAAGACGCCGTCGATCAGTCGTTCGAAGACATCGCTTTACTGGCGGAGCAGTGTCGCTTCGCGGATTGTCAGCATACGACGGAGCCTGACTGCGCCGTCCGCGGCGCAGTCGATTCGGGAACGCTCGCGGCCGACCGGTTGGAGCACTACCGTCGACTGCTGCGCGAGGCCGCATTCGAGCAACGGAAGAGCGACAAAGCGGCCGCGGCAGAGCACAAGCGCAAGTGGAAGCAGGTGCACCAGGCGCAGAAAGCGCTGCACCGCGATCGCGGTCGCACGTAGCGCCGCCCGTCGGGCCTGCTTACAATGTGCCGATGCTGTTTGCGTTGCTCGCGCTGCAATTGTTTCGCGTGCAGCTCGATACCACGAAGGGGCCGATCGTGATCGAGGTGCATCGCGATTGGGCGCCGAACGGTGCCGATCGGTTCTACGAGCTGGTCACGAGCGGATATTTCGACGACACGCGTTTCTTCCGCGTCGTCAAAGGACAGTGGGCGCAATTCGGCATCAACGGCGATCCGAAGGTCGCCGCCAAATGGCGCGAACGCACCATCCCGGACGATCCGTCGACGGGGCATTCCGTCGTCAAAGGGATGGTGGCGTTCGCATTCGCTGTGCCCAACGGACGGACGACGCAGATCTACATCAGCCTGCGAGACAACTCGTATCAGGACGCGCAGGGTTTCGTGCCGTTCGGGCAGGTGATATCCGGCATGGACGTCGCCGACGCCTTGAACAGCGAATATGGTGAAAATTCCGGTGGCGGCATTCGCGCCGGCAAGCAGCAGCCGCTCTTCGACGGCGGCAACGCGTTCCTCGACCGCGAGTACCCGCGGCTGGATCGCATCATTCGAGCGAGGATCATCCCATGAACGTGCAAGACCTGCAGACGATGCTCGATTACCACTACTGGGCGCGCGATCGCGTCCTCGAAGCGGTCGACACGTTGTCGAGCGATCAATACAACCGCGATCTCGGCAACAGCTTCAAGTCGGTCCGCGACACGCTGACGCACATCTACGCGGCGGAATGGGCGTGGTACGAACGCTGGCAAGGCCGGGTGGTGACCGCGCTCGTGTCCTCCGATCGGTTTGCCGATCTCGCGTCGCTCAAGAGCGCCTGGGCGGAACACGAAACGAAGATGCGCGCGTTCGTGAACGCTATCGGTGACGTGAACCGCGTCATCGAGTACAAGCTGCTGAGCGGAGCGCCAGGCGCGTCGCCGATCTGGCAAATGGTGCAACACGTCGTGAATCATGCGAGCTATCACCGCGGACAGATCACGACGATGCTGCGACAGTTGGGTGTGAAACCTCCCCAGTCCCTGGACATGATTGCGTATTACCGGGGGCTAGAGGCTAGAGGCTAGAGGCTGGAAGCTATGAAAAAGATCATGCTTGCGTTGTTGGTCGTTCCCGTCGCGCTGGTCGCGGCGCCATCGTCGTCGACCGCGCCCACCGTCGAACAATTTCTTGCGCCCGGTTATCCAACGCAGGTGGTGTCGGCGAAAAGCGTGGATCGCATCGCGTGGAGCGCGTACGAACACGGTCAGCGAAACGTCTACACCGCCGTTGCGCCCGAGTTCAAGGCCGTTCGCCTGACGAACTTCACGAAGGACGACGGCTACGAGCTCGAGGATGTCTCGATCTCTGACGACGGAAGCGTCGTCACGTTCGTGCGCGGCACACAGCCGAATCGCGAGGGGTGGGTCGCGAATCCGACCGGCGCGCCGACGGGCGCGGATCGCACGGTGTGGGCGGTAAAGACGGTTGGCGGCGTCGCGAGCAAGATCGGCGAGGTGACGACGCCGGCGCTGTCGCCGGACGGTCACACGGTCGTGTTCGCGAAGGATGGACAGATCTACAGCTACCGCGTAGGGCAGGTCCTTTCGGACCCGCCGGTGCCGGGTCCCAAAGGACCCCGCCTACCGCTCGTCAAGGCTTGGGGGAACAACTCGAACCCGGTGTGGTCGCCTGATGGGACGAAGATCGCGTTCGTCAGCAACCGCACCGATCATTCGTTCATCGGCGTGTATGACACGCGATCGAAATCGGTGACGTTCCTGTCGCCGAGCGTCGACCACGACACCAGCCCCACCTGGTCACCAGACGGCACGCGCATCGCCTTCATCCGTCGCCCCGGCACCCCATTCGGTGAACAGGCGCACCAAGGGCAGGGCAGCATCGGCAATCCTGACGGTCCTGCGTACAACCCGCTGAACGCGTTGCGCAATGGTGGACGTGGAGGTCGTGGTGGTGGCGGCGGACGAGGCCGTGGAGCGCAGTCCGACGAAGGCCCGCGCGATAACCGTCCTGGTCTCTACAACGCCAAGTTCAGCGGCGGCTACAACCTCTCGTTCTGGGTTGCCAACGTCGCAACCGGCGAAGGCAAGGAGTTCTGGCACAACCAGAAGGATGACAAAGAGTTTGCCGGCATCAACGCGATCCGCTGGACCGATGCGGATCATGTGATCTTCGAGGCGGAGCCGCAGGAATGGACGCGCTGGTATTCGATGAGCGTGTCGAATGCGCAACCGCAACCGGTGACGCTGACGCCAGGCGACGGCCAGGTCGAAAGCATCAGCGTGTCGAAGGACGGTCACTTTCTCTTCTACATGACGAATGCCGGCGACATCGAGCATCGGCACATCTGGAAGGCGCCGATCGGTGGCGGTACGGCCGAACAACTGACGAAGGGCGAGACGATCGAAACGTATCCGGCGGCGCTCGCGTCTGGCAAGTACGTCGCCGTGCTCGGCGGCGACGCGAAGCGTCCGTTTGGCGTCGGCATCGTGCCGGCCACAGGTGGCGTCGCGAAGTATGTCTATCCGTCGCTCACTGGGTTTCCGATGGACGCTGAAGTCGTGCCGCAGTTGGTTCTGACGAAGGCGCCAGACGGGATGGAGATCCACAATCAGCTGTTCCTGCCGAAGGATCTCAAGCCGGGCGAAAAGCGGCCGGCGATCATCTTCGTGCATGGCGGGCCCGTGCGGCAGATGCTGCTCGGGTATCACTACATGCACTTCTACCACATCGCATACGCCGTCAATCAATGGCTGGCGTCGCAAGGCTACATCGTGATGTCGGTGAATTATCGAAGCGGCATCGGCTACGGCAAGTCGTTCCGCACGGCGCCGAACACCGGCGGACGCGGCAACGCGGAATATCAGGACGTGCTTGCGGGCGGACAATATCTGCAGTCGCGGCCCGATGTCGACGCGAACCGCGTCGGTATCTGGGGCCTGTCCTACGGCGGCGTGCTGACATCGCAGGCGCTCGCCCGCAACTCCGACGTCTTCAAGGTCGGCGTCGACATGGCCGGCGTCCACCTGTGGGGCAACTCGCTCGATCCCGACAACGTGTCGTATCAGTCGTCCACGATCTCGGCCATCGACACATGGAAGTCGCCGGTACTCCTGGTGCACGGCGACGACGATCGGAACGTGCAGTTCTCGCAGACGACGGGCCTCGTGCAGTTACTCCGCGCGCATAACGTGCCGTATGAGTTGATCGTCTACACGGACGACACGCATGAGCCGCTGCTGCACAAGCGTTATCTGTACGAATTCAACCGGATGAGCGACTTCATCGCGAAGTACTTGAAGCCGGACGCCGCGAGGACCACGACGGCGCAACGGTGAAAGGTGTCATTGCGGATTGCGGAATGCGGATTGCGGATTTATTGACGATCAATCGCCAGTAAATCCGCAATCCTCAATCCGCATTCCGCAATGTCAGTGCTGTTCCGTTGATTGCGGTTTCTTGAGCCGCTCGAGCTTCGTGAGGTCGTACTTCTCGCCGTGGCCCATGAAGAAGTACTTCTTCGTGAAGTTCCGATCCTGCGCTTTCGGATCCGAGACGCCGTCGTGGACGGCAATCTTGCTGGCGCCGATGATCTCGAACTGCTGCCCCTGGACGACGATGGCGGTGCTTTCGTCGATCGAGATGCCGAGCAGCTCGGGATGCTTCGCGACCACTTCCTCGAGATCGTCCTGGCGATTTCGCGTCAGCATGTGCTGATCGATCGCGACGCCTTTGATCAGCCCGAATCCTTCTTCGTAGCCCGGCGCCATCATCACGCGATTGCCTTCGACGGCCCCGCGGACCAGATAGTCGGCGAGGATCGAGGCGCCGGCTGAGGATCCGCCGACCACGCCGCCACGCGCGAGAACCTTCTCGACCTCGCGTTGAGTGCGCGTGTGGAGGTACGAGTCGACGAGGTGCCACTGGCGGCCCCCGACGAACCACACCGCCTTCGCGGTCGTGATCGGTTTTACGAATTCCTCGGAATCCGCGACCTTGCGATCGGTCGTGTGGAGAAGCGTGAGGTTGGTTGCGCCGAAGTCCTTGAACGCCTTCAGGCCGGACCAGTCAGCGGGATAGCTGTCCTGTCCCGCAGCCGTCGGCACGACGACGACCGGGGCATCTTTACCGCCGGCGAGACCGAAGAATTTCTCGAGGATCTCCGGCACCAGCTTGCCGCCGCCGACGATCACCAGCGCGCCGTGCTCGGGGCCTTTCACCACGGGCGATGCGACGAGGATTGCAGACAGGCAGAATGGCAGAATCGCAGCAATCGATTTTTTCATTTGGCGATCCATACGGTCATTTCTCCGCGGCCGCGGTTGTTCCAGGCGTAATAGGGGACGGCAGTCACGCCGCCGCCCGTGATCACCTCGACGCCGTTGAGGAGCGTCTCGGCAAAATGATGTTCGAGCGGTGCGTCGATCGGCAGCCGGCGGTCCAGCACGTGGCCGCCATTATCGATCCCTTCGAGCGCGTAGACAATCGGTCCGCGCTGAATCGCCGTTTTGTCGCGATCCTCCGCGACGCGATCGTCGGCGACGACGCGCTCGATCGGCATCGGGAGATCGAGCTGGATGTGATCGCCCTTCAGCCATCGGCGGCGCACGCGCGCAAATCCATTCTCGATTTCGACCGTGACAGGTTTGCCGTTGACGCGCAGCGCGACCCGTTCCGGCGAGCGACGATGCGCGACGAACCGATACAGCCCGCCGGGTGACGTGTCGCCGCGCGCCCAGCCGGGGATACGCAACGCGATCGCCAGCGCGTCACCGCCCGGCGCCGCGTCGACACGCAGCGTCACGCGCCCGTCCCACGGATACTCGGTCCGCTGCGTGAGCGTGACGGCTCCATCGCTCGTTGGAATCGTCGCCGTGCTGCCGACGAACAGGTTGACGAAGATGTCGCGGTCGCGTGTGGCGTACATGAGGCCCGGCAGCGCGCCGATGAGACGCGACAGATTGGCGGGGCAGCACGCGACGTCGAAATACTCCTGGCGATCGATGCGGCCGTTCGATACCAGCGGATTCTGATAGAAGAACCTGTCACCGGACAGCGAGACACCCGACAGGAGACCGTTGTAAAGCGTCCGCTCGAACGTGTCGTAGTACGCCGCGTCGCCGGTGCGCAGGAACATGCGGTGATACCAGAGCAGACCGCCGACCGATGCGCACGTTTCCGCATACGCGCGGTTCGGCATTACGTAATCGTCACCAAACGCTTCGGCGCCGCCGACGGCGCCGAGGCCGCCGGTCACGTACATCTTCTTCGACACCACGTCCTTCCACAGCGCATCGACCGCGCGGCCCAGTACATCGTCGCCCGTCAACATGGCGGCGTCGGTCATGCCGGAGTACAGATACGTTGCTCGGACCGCATGGCCGACTGCGGTCAATTGCTCGGTCACCGGTTTCTGATCCTGACGATAGGCGAGATCGTTGTACATCCGGAACGGATCGCCCTCCGGGAAGAGGTGCAGCGGCGGATTGTGTTCGCGCCCGCGCTGATCGAGGAAGAACGCGGCTTCGTCCAGATACTTGCGATCGCCCGTGACGCGAAACAGCTTTACGAGCGCGAGTTCGATCTCTTCGTGGCCGGGCACGTCGTGCCGCGCGTTGGGACCAAAGGTCCGGCAGACGAGATCCGCGCTCTTGATGGCGATGTTCAGAAGCGTGCGCTTGCCGGTGGCTTGAAAATGCGCGACCGCGGCTTCGTAGAGATGCCCTTGGTTGTACAGTTCGTGGCTCGTGTGCAGCCACGACCACCGCTCGGGACCGGCGCCGGGCGCCGGATGCTGCGGGTCGGCCGTCCGCGCGGCGTAGAGATACCCGTCGGGCTCCTGCGCCGCTGCCAGGATCGCGATCAGATCGTCGATCTTCCTGTCGAGCGCGGCGTCAGGTTGCGCCGCCATCGCGTAGGACGCCGACTCGATGATTTTGTACGTGTCGGTATCGTCGTAGCGGTGCCCTTTGTACTGGCCGTCCTCTTTGTGCGCCGCCTTCAGGAAGTTCTCGACGCGTCCGGTGATCTCATTTTCTTTGAGGATGTGCGGGATGGTGACGGTGCGGTTGATGTCGATCTTCGGAGCCCAAAACGTGTCGCTGACATGGACAGCCGTCAGCGGCACTGCGTGGAGCGCGTAGTCGTTGACCCGCGGCTGCGCACCCGCGAAGGCCACGAAGAGCACGAAGAGCACGAAGCCACACAAATATGCTCTTCGTGAACTTCGTGGCCTTCGTGATCTTGGTGGGATCATGGTTACGGTTGCGAGGTCGACGTTGGCCGCGTGTTCGCCCTCGTTCCCTGGATGAACTTGGCGATGTCGTTCTTCAGCTTCTTGTGCTCGGACGGCCGGATGTAAATCATGTGGCCGGCTTCGTAATAGCCGTACGACACGCGATCGACGACCTGTTTCTCGTACGCCAGGTGCGTGAAGTTGAATTCGGCGCCGCCCATGATCGTCGCCATGTCGTAGTAGCCGATCGCGACGAACACTTTCAGGAACGGGTTGTGTGTCATCGCGGATCGCAGCGCCTCGGTCATGTCCATGTAGCGGTTCTGATCGTAGGTCCACGGCCGTACGTTGCCCGATGACGGATAGTGCAGGTCGGTTTCCCACTTCAGCTCGTTCTTGACGTAATCCTGGAACATCGCCGTGTACGGACCCTGGAGCGCGCTGTTCGAGATGTCGAACTCTTCGCGCTCGCCGGCCGCGTCGGCATCGATCGACGTAAACCGCCCGTCGAGGCGGCCGATCGCGAGCCGTTTGTCGCGCAACAGTTCCTTGCGAAACCTGTCGGCCGTCACGCGCAGGTTCGCGTTGAGGACGAACTGCGGCGACAACCCGGTGAACCGCGCGATTTTTTGCGCCATCGCGCTGCGCTCCGCGTCGGTCAGCGTGTTGCCCTTCGTGAGCGCCGCCATGTAGTCGCCCCAGGCGAAGGTGCGCGATTGGTCGACCGCTTCCTTCAACGACAGGCGCTGCAGATCCTGCGGCAGCTTCTTGTGGTACCACGCGTCGGCCGTAAACGTTTCGATGTTCGCCGCGTACGCGATGTCGTTGTCCGGTGAGGGCGACAGCGTCTGATAGGTGAGGAGCGACGAGATGAACGCGATGCCGTTCAGCTCGACGCCGTGCCGCTGCTGGATCTCTTCGGCAAGCCCAGCAGACCGGATCGTGCCGTAGCTCTCGCCGATCAGATACTTCGGCGACGGCCAGCGGCTGAAATGCGTCAGGTACTCGTTGATGAATTCGCCGAATGCGCGCAGGTCGCCCGACTGGCCGTGGAACTGCGCCGAGTTGTTGCCCGGCGTCATGCGGCTGTAGCCGGTCGAGATCGCGTCGACGAAGACCATGTCGGTGACGTCGATCAGCGAGTTCTCATTGTCGACGAGCTGATAGGGCGGCGCCGGCTGGAAGCCGTCCTCGGCCATGCGGACGTGTTTCGGCGCGAACGATCCCATGTGCAGCCAGATCGTCGCGGCGCCAGGTCCGCCGTTGTACAGGAACGACAGCGGTCGCGTCTTCACGTCCTCGCCGTCCTTCGAGTACGCGACGAAGAACATGCGTGCGACGACCTGACCGTTATCGAGCCGAATCGGCAGCGTGCCGGCCGTCGCGGTGTACTTGATCTCGCGTCCGTCGAGGCGCACGGTGTGCGACGTCTGCGAGATTTTTTCTTCGTTCGGTCCGGCAAACTCTTCGCGCGGACCCGCGTTCTGCGCGGCTTGCGCTTGCGGCTGCTGTGCCTGCTGTCCGCCACGGCCCTGGGCCGCGGCGAACGACGTCGAGACGACGAATAAGAGTGCGAGAGTCGAGATGGATTTCCTCATTCGCTTAGTCTACTCCTCGTCGGGCGCGCCGCCGCTGCGCGCGACGTCCTCCTGCTTCACCTTGTCGACGTTGAACTTCTGCGCGCTCGCGATGATCTTGTCGAGCGCCTCGTCGAAGTCGAACGACGTCGCTTTGGAGAACCGCGTGTAGTTGACGCGCGCCACGACGAACGATTTCAGATACGGGCTCGTCAATCCCTTCGCTTTCAGTTTCTCAACCGCCGCGCTCACGGCATCGTCGAGCTTCAGGATCTTTCTGCCGCGCCGCTCGCGCTCCTTCACAGCCTTTGCGATCGGCTCGTCGAGGAACTCGTCCACGCGACGAAGGATCGACTGATACGCGCCGCCGCTCAGCCGTCCACGTTCTTCGTACGCGATGCCCAGCGTGAGAAATGCCGGCTGCTCGAACTCGAACGCGAATGTCTTTTCGGCCGCATCGCTGCGCTTGGCGAGCGCACGAGCCATCCGAATCGTCTCGAGCGATTTCTCGCGGAGGTTGTGCGCCTTCTCGGTATTCAACGCAAGGATCTTGAACGCGACGTCCGGATCGGGGACGACGAGCGCGATCACGGTCCGGACGCCGAGTTTCTTGAGCGCCTGCAGTCGATGGTTGCCGTTTGGTGTGAAGTACTGCCCGTCATCGCGCATCGCGATGATGGGATCGAGGAAACGGCCGATCGTTTCGATGACGCCCATCAATCGTTTGACGTGCGTATCGGACGGATCGCGCTGATACGGCGTCGGCTCCACCTTGTCGACGGGCAGCGCGGCCAGCAGCAGCGGTGTCCCGCCAAACGGGTCGTTGTACTTGCCGAGCACCGCGCCGCCGTCCGCGTCGATCTGTGCGGCGAGCGTCTCCACGTCACCACTCGAGACGTTGCGTGTTTCCGCAGCGGTTAATCCGACAGACGAGGGGGCGATCTTCTTTCGACGGACCGGCTTTTTACGTGGCGGCATAGCCCAACATCATAGGGTGCCTAAGGTGCCTAAGGTGCCTAAGGTGCCTAAGGTGCTCGAGGTGCCTGCGGTGCCGAGGGGGCCTGGAGTGCGTGGCGGGCGTCTTCCTCCCATCGCTCGCCGCGCAGCCGCGTCGACATGCCGCGCGGCGAGATGACGAACTTCGACCCCGGGACTGCGCGCAGTTGCTCCACGACCGAACGATCAACGAGTCCGACCGGCACGGTCAGACTATGGTCGGCAAGCCAGAGACGGACGGCTTCGCTGTCATCGTCGGCCGTGATCGTCAGCACCTGCTCCGGAAACTCGCGCGCGAGTGCGGCGAACCGGACGAGGTCCGCAAGACACGTCTGGCACCGCACGTCCCACACCAGCAGGATGGTCCACGCCTGCGGCCGCGAGCGCCGCAAGTCGGTGTGGACGGCGTCAATCGATGTCAGTGTGCCTTCGGGCAGCGCGACACTGTCGTCGTCGAACGTGCCGGCCCATGCCGCGTCGAACGAGTCCTGCGGCCGCTCGCGCGCGAAACGCAACGCGATCTCGTCGCGCTGCGACGGGTCGATCCGAGCAAGCCATAGCCGCTCGTGCCACGCGACATCGCGGAGCCGGTCTGTGCCGCCCTGGTCGAGATGATCGATGTACCGCGTGAGAAATTGCATGTCGCCGCCGAGCGTCCGCGCTTCGTCGACCCAGTCGGCGGGATCCTCTAACGCGAACTGATGGGTCAGCAAGGCCGCTTGTTGTGTCGCGGTGAACGCTCGCATGCGCGCCGTCAGCTGGTCCGCTCGATTGGGGAGCGACGTCTCGCGGGCGTCGTACGCTTGCGCTTGACGATCGTCAGCGTATCCGAGCCAGTAGCGAAGACGGTTGGTCGGTTCGAAGTGCGGTGTGCGCAGGCGATCGATGAGAAATGCGATCGTCCGTTCGCGAAGCGCGACGCCGTCGTCGCCGAGGACGTCGGCAAGGACAAGGGGCTCGCGCCATCCGCCGAGCGCGATGATCAGCGCAGGGAGCAGCACCATTCGATTTTCGCACCATAATTCGAGCGTGCGCGTGAAACCGGTCAAGCCGATGATGGCGGTGCCATCAGGGGAACCGCCGCGTGGGGCGGAGTGGTCCTACGAAGTGAAATGGGACGGCTACCGGACTCAGATCGTCAAGAACGGCCCCTCCGTCACGCTGGCGTCGAGGAATCTCAAAGACGTCACCGAGCAGTTCCGGCAGGTTGCGCAGGCGGCCGCGCAACTCGACGCGAAAACAGCGCTGATCGACGGGGAAGTGGTGGCTGTCGACGCGAGCGGCCGGCCGTCGTTTCAGGCGCTCCACCACTGGGCGACCGAAGGTCTCGCGATCGTTTTCTACGCGTTCGATCTGCTGCATGTGAATGGCCGCGATCTGCTGAAAACGCCGCTGGACGAGCGCCGCGCGCTGTTGCGCGACCTCGTCGGCGGATCGGCCCTGCTGCTGTCCGATCCGTTGCCGGGCACCCCGGACGACATCGTCGATGCCGTGAGGCGACTGCAGCTCGAAGGTATCGTGGCGAAGCGTCGTCGATCGCTCTACGAGTCCGGACGGCGCAGCGACGCGTGGGTGAAGGTGCGTTTCGCGCAGCATCAGGAATTCGTCGTCGGTGGATACAAGCCGAACGCGACACAGTTCGATTCGCTCGTCGTCGGCTACTACGACGGCAAGAAGTTATTGTCGGCCGGGAAGGTCCGCAGCGGGTTCACGCCCGCGTCGCGTGCACGGGTCTTCGAGCGGTTGGAGCCGTTCGTGAGTCGACGATGCCCGTTTGCAAATCTGCCGACCAGCAAATCCAGTCACTGGGGCGAGGGCATCACCGCTGAGGAGATGACGGCGCTCGTGTGGGTAACGCCGCAGGTCGTGGTCGAAATCGCGTTCACTGAGTGGACGCGTGACGGCAGCCTGCGTCACGCATCCTTTCTCGGATTCCGTGACGACAAGCTGCCTCGTGAGGTTCGACGCGAGCGTTAGTGCGACATCTTCTCGCGCTTGACGCTCTGCAGGAGGATCTTGCTCGTGCCGAAGTTCTCGAGCGTGATGATCTTGTTCTCCTTGTCGGCAATCACCTTTGTCGCGAACGACATGGTGCCTTGGCCTTCGCCGTCACGGTTCAACTGGAGTTCGATGACGGTGAATGGGTAGTCGATCGAACGCGGCTGGTTCGCCGCCTCCCAGAAACCAATCGGACGATCCGTGGCAATCACCACCCGTTCGCCGCCCTCGGGCAGCGGACTGTGGTGCGCGTAGTGCAGATCCCACCCGATGCTGTCGGGCGTCCGGATGTAGCCGACCTTCTGCATCCCCTGCAGCGTGTCCAGCAGCTTCTCCGGGCCTTTGTCGAGTGCGACACCGACGAGCTTGTTCCGTTCGCTGTCGCTCGACCATCGGTTGACGACGATTTCCACCGTGCCGGCCCCACCGCGGTCCATGTTGACAGCCATGGCCGTGAACCGCTCTGGTGTACCGCGCGTCTGGGCGAAGGAGAGAACACCGAATGCTGCAAACGCGACCGCGGTTGCAGCCAACTGACGAAGTGGACGAGCCATGAAACCTCCTCTGGGAGGAGGCCTTTCTATTTTCGTGCCGCCGGGGTGAGCAGTGTTTCTTTACGCTCACCATTACGCAAATAGACGACCTTCGCCGGCTGACCGATCTTCAACACGTCGAGTGCGTAGGTGTAGTCGTAGATGTTGGCGATCGTCTGACCGGCGATCTCGACGATGACGTCGCCCTTCTGCAGGCCGGCCTGTTCGGCGGGACCGCCGCCGATGACGCCGCTCAAGAGGAGGCCTTTGACCTCGGTGGAGTAGTCCGGGATCGTGCCCGTGAACACGCGCACGCCCGCACGACCGCCGCCGCCCTGGGTCTGTTGCTCCACCTTCGTGAACTGCGGGACCTCGGTGGCGTCGGAGAGGCGCTTTGCGATCGACGTCGCGAAATCGACGATGCGATTCAGATCGTCGTAATCGATCTTGTCTGCGGTATCGCTCGGCTTGTGATAGTCGACGTGGGTGCCGGTGAAGAACGCCAGCGATGGCACGCTCGCCGAGTTGAACGTGGCGACATCGGTCGGCTGATACGGATCCGCTTGCAGCGCGAGGTCGAATCCGGCCTGGATGTTCGTCTGCTCGATCAGCTTCGCCCACGCGGGACTGGTCCCCGTCGCCTGAATCGTCAGCTTGTTGTCCTGCATCCGGCCGACCATGTCGAAGTTCAAGTACGCTTCGAGCTGATCGAGCGGAACGGGCGGTTTCGTGGCGAACGCCGTCGAGCCGATCAGCCCTTCTTCTTCGGCCGACCAGAGCGACACGAGGATGTTGCGATGCCGCGATTGTTTTGCGAGCTTCGCCGCGATCGAGAGGACCGCCGCCGTCCCCGACGCGTTGTCGTCCGCACCGTGATGCACGTTGTTCGTGTCGGCTTTGTCGGCGAGCGTGTTGCCCGCCTCGCCGCGGCCGAGATGATCGTAATGCGCGCCGAGCGCCACCCACGGCTTCGGCACGCCGTTGACACCATTCGTTGCCGGCAGGTAGCCCACGATGTTGTGCGCGGTTTGTTTTTCTCGGATGACCGCGGCGTGCACCGTCACCCTCGTTTTCAGCGCGAAGCCGGCCGCGTGCGGATTGCCCGAATCGAGTGCCTTTTGTCCCTCGGCGAGCGATTTCTCGGCTCCTTGAAAGAGCGCGTTCGCGACCGTCGCGGTCACCGTGACCGCGACGATGCCCGAACCGGCGAGCGCCGTGTCGAACGTCATCGGTGCAAGTTCGCCGGCATTCGGCGAATTCGGTCCCGTCACCACGATGATCGCCTTCGCACCATGCTGCCGCGCCGCCATCGCTTTGTACCGGAGGTCGGCGTAGCGCGCGAGGATCCCTTTTGTTTTCTGATCCGCATCCTCCGGGAAGTACCGCAGCACGACGACGACTTTGTCTTTCACGTCGAGCGTCGCGTAGCTGTCATAGCCGAAATCCTGCGATTCGGGAACGACGATGCCGTAGCCGGCAAAGACGACGTCGCCGGTCACGTCGCCGTTGTCGGAGAACGACAGCGCGCGGACGTTATTGCTGATGAAGCCCGCGTTCGGCGCAGACATGATCTCGACCTTCGATCCGCCGTCCTTCGTGCCGGATGTGAAGTCGAACGGCAACCGGAAATCGGATTGTCCGGGCAGCGGCTTCGCGCCAATCGCCTTCAGTTCGCCGACGATGAAGTCGGCGGCCAGGCGTTCGCCATTCGAGCCGGCGAGTCGCCCTTCGAGGCGATCGGAGGCGAGCGTCTGGACGATCGTGCGCGTGTCAGATTGGGCCCACGCTCTGCCGGCCGTCAGGCACGAAAGACACGAAGCCACGAACATCACGACGAACCATTTGGGTTTCATTTCGTGTGTTCCGTGCTTTCGTGTGTTTCGTGTGCTCATGATTTTCCACTCGGTTTTCTGGGCGGCGCGTTGCGGATCGCTTCGAGCGCCTTCGCGTGATTCCACTGCGCGAGGAACAGTTGTCCGTTCGATCCGCCGGACCGCGTCGACGTCCACGCGAGTTGTGTGCCGTCGGGCGAGGGGACCGGCAAGCCGTCGAAGCCGTCGGAGTACGTCACGCGAACCGGTTCCTTCTTGCCGTCGGGATCCACGATGAACAGCTCGAAGTTCTCGAATCCGAGTTTGTTCGACGCGAAGATGATGTACTGCCCAGACGGATGCATGTACGGCGCCCAGCTCATCGATCCGAAATCGGTGACCTGGTGCTGGTTCGTTCCGTCGAGGTTCATCAGCCACACGTTCGCAATCAGACCCGATTCGTCGAAGCGGCGCCAGACGATCTGCTTGCCGTCGGGCGTGAAGAAGGGGCCACCGTCGTAGCCGGCGACGTTCGTCAACCGCTTCTGACCCGATCCGTCGGCCTTCATGATGTAGATCTCCGCGAAGTAACTCGGATCGGTCTCGAGCTGCTTCTGTTCTTTCTCGGATAACGGACGGTTATAGGCGTCGCGTATCGACGTAAACACGATCCACTGTCCGTCCGGGGAGTAGCTCGCCTCGGCGTCGTAGCCCTTCGCCGTCGTCAACCGCTTCAACGCGCCGGTCTTCTCGCTGTACGCGTAGATGTCCATTTCCGTGTCGTAGTCCCACGAGTAGCGGCGCTCTTTGCCCGAGGCGCGGAACGCGAGCTCGTCGTCCTGGTATTGCTTCGACTTCGGATCCGCGTGCGTGGATGCGAACTCGATCTCATCGCTGCCGGGCCGGAAGAAGGCGCAGGTGGTTTTGCCGAGACCGGTCGAAATGCGCTTCGTGTCTCCGGTGGTCAAGTCGAGGACGTAGATCTGATAGAACGGATTCCCCGGTTCGCGCTCGGACTGAAACACGAGACGCTTGCCATCCGGCGACCAATAGCCTTCTCCTGCGCGTCGCCCTTCGACGGTCAGTCGGCGCACGCGCGTCAGGAAATCTCGCTCCTGATAGGCCGGTGACGAGGACTGCGACGCGAGTGGCGCCACGATGACGGCGGCGAGTACCGCCCCGCGAAAGATCGTCATGCGCACACCTTAGCACGTCAGTTGATGCACGATCTGACATGACTCGATGGCTCCTTTTGTTCGATCAGACGCATGCGATGTGTCGATATGGAACATAACAAGTAAAACATTGTGTTTAATAGCTTTAACTGCAGTTACGACTTTTCGTTGTAACTGCGTGTATCGCAACGGCACATTGCAATGCTGTGGTGGGCGACGATGGTAGATCGGAGCACCAAGGCGAACTGATACGTACACCATGACTTACAAGAAATGTGATCGAAACGCCAGAGTTGGCTGTCGACTTGCTCCTGTGACTGACGCCATGACTCTTTATGAGACTGATAAACGTCGTCGGAAGGCCGTCTGGGGCCCGAAAGGACCCGGATGGATCGCCCTGTTGTTGCTGGTTGCGTTTGCAACCGGAGCACAGGCGCAAGGCCGACATGCGCGGCGAGGGCCCGGCCTAAGGGGCGGAGCGCCAAACGCGTATGCTCAACGCGCCAAGCTCGATCACGAGCTGACGAAGCGGGTGGGTCGCAGACCGACCGGTTCGTCGCGCGTCATCATCAGCCTGCAGCCAGGCGCGACGCTGCCGCCGGAATTTCAGCGGCTGCTGACCAAGCGGCACGGCTATCTCGGCATCATCAACGGACACGTCGTCACCGTGTCGAATAGCTTGCTCCAGCGCCTCGCTGCGCATCCTGCGGTTTTCCAGATCGACCTTGATCGTCCGATCGCGAAGCAGAACTTCCGCACGGCGCTCACCGTCGGCGCGCGGCCCGTTCAGGCGGGCCTCGGCCTGACCGGTGCGGGCGTTGGCGTCGCGATCATCGATTCGGGGATCGCGACGTGGCATGACGACCTGACGCCTCGCAACGGACAGCTCTACCCGTACGCCAACCAGCGCGTCGCCGCGTTCGTGAACTTCGTCAACGGCGATCAGCATCCGTACGATGATCTCGGACACGGCACGCACGTGGCCGGCATCATTGCCGGCAACGGCTACGACTCGTATGGGCAGAAGGCCGGCATCGCACCTGATGCGAGCCTGATCGCACTGAAGGTGCTCGACGCGAGCGGCGCCGGCACGATCAGCAACATCATCGCGGCGTTCGACTGGATTGTGCAGAACCACGCGGCCTACAACATCCGCGTCGTCAACGCCTCGGTCGGCGCGGGGATCGTCGAATCGTATTGGACCGATCCGCTGACGCTCGCCGCCAAGCGTGTCGTCGATGAGGGCGTTGCGGTCGTCGTCGCCGCGGGCAACAACGGGAAGAACGCGGCGGGGCAAGAGCAGTACGGCGGGATCACCGCACCGGGGAACGCGCCCTGGGTGATCACGGTCGGCGCCTCGAGCACCGGCGGTACGCCCGATCGCGCCGATGACACGATCGCCACCTTCAGCTCGCGCGGTCCGACCTACAAGGACTGGAGTGCGAAGCCCGATCTCGTCGCGCCCGGCGCAGGGACGATTTCGCTCGCGTCTCCATTCAGCACGTTGTATACGACGCGCGCCAACGCTCTCGTCGCCGGCAGCGTCTCGACGTCGACCCTGCCGTACCTGACGCTGAGCGGCACGAGCATGGCCGCGCCGGTCGTCACGGGCACGATCGCGTTGATGATGCAGGCCAACCCGGCGCTGACGCCGAATATGGCGAAGGCGATTCTGGAGTACACCGCGCAGAAATATTCTGCCTACAACGGACTGCAGCAAGGCGCCGGCTTCCTGAACACGCTCGGAGCCGTCCGCCTCGCGCAGTTCTTCGCCACCGCGCAGCCGGGTCAGCCGATCCCGGTGCAGGCGATGTGGAGCAAGCACATCCTGTGGGGGAACAACCTCATCGCCCGCGGAATGATCACGCCGACCGCGAACGCCTTCCGCGTCGGGACGACGTGGGGCGTGCGCAAGCTCGATGACGACAGCAACATCGTCTGGGGCACTTCGTGCGGCAGCGACGATTGCGAGAACATCGTCTGGGGCACCGACGACGACAGCAACATCGTCTGGGGCACCGATGACGACGGCAACATCGTCTGGGGTACCGATGACGACGGCAACATCGTCTGGGGCACCGACGACGACGACAACATCGTCTGGGGCACCGACTGCGGCGGCGATGATTGCGAGAACATCGTGTGGGGCACCGAGGACGACAGCAACATCGTCTGGGGCACCGCCGATGACGACGACAACATCGTGTGGGGCACCGCGTGCAGTTCGAGCGGTTGTGACGACGAAAACATCGTCTGGGGCACCAGCGACGATGACGACAACATCGTGTGGGGCACCGACGACGACGGCAACATCGTCTGGGGCACTGACGACGATGGCAACATCGTGTGGGGCACCGACGATGACGGCAACATCGTCTGGGGCACCTCGGTTGGTGGCGATGTGACGTGGTATGGCGCGAACGGAACGGTCCAGCGCGTCAGATGGGCGGATATCCTGTCTGGGCTGACCGACGAGCAGGTATTCAATCTGCTGCGGACGCTCGGCACGACGTCGATGCCGGCACCTCCGGCGACCGGAGGGAGCAACTAGCCATGGAGAAAATGCCTTATCGTCCCGAGCTCGACACGCAAGTCGTGACTCCGACGACCGAGGTCATCTCCAGTGATTGGCAGCTCGGGCTGCCGGTCCTGTGTGGCACTCGCGTGACGTTGCGCGAGCTGCGCACGTCGGATGCATCTTCGTTGTTCGCGATGCTCACGACCGAGGAGGTGGCGCGCTTCATATCGCCGCCACCGAGCACGGTCGACGGGTTCGAGCGCTTCATCGCCTGGACACTTCGTCAGCGCGCGGCCGGCACATACGCCTGCTTCGCCGTGACGGTGGGCGGTGACGACACCGCAATTGGCATCTTCCAGTTGCGGCAGCTCGAGTCCGACTTCGCGACGGCGGAATGGGGCTTCGCAATCGGATCAGAGTTCTGGGGCACCGGCGTGTTCGCCGAGGGTTCGGAACTCGTCCTGGGCTTTGCATTCGACACGGTTGGCGTCCACCGGCTCGAAGCACGCGCTGCCGTCCGTAACGGGCGGGGCAACGGCGCGCTGCGAAAAGTCGGAGCAGTGCAAGAGGGAGTACTCCGGAAGTCCTTCTTGCGCAACGGGGAGTACCTCGACCAGACACTCTGGGCGATCCTCGAGGACGACTGGCGGGACCGCAATATCGATTGGAGCGAGACGGTCGTGCACTGATAGCTGTTAGCCGATATAGCTGATAGCGCTGAGCGCGGTCGGTGCTAGGATGCGGCGCATGAAAGCCGCCGTCCTCGCACTGACCGCGTTTTTCTTTGTCACCGCCCCCGCGCACGCCGAGCTGACGCGCGTCGAGATCAAGACGCGGACCGACGTGGGCGACTCCGGATACGAAAAAATCATCGGCACGGCGCACTTCGCCGTCGATCCGAAAGATCCTCACAACCGCGTCATCGTCGATGTCGACAAAGCGCCGCGCAATGCTCAGGGACGCGTCGAGTTCTCGGCCGACATGTACATCCTGCGGCCGAAGGACGCGACCCGCGGCAACGGCACCGCGCTTATCGACGTACTGAATCGCGGCGGCAAGCCGGCCCTCAGCGGATTCAATCGCGCCGGCGGCAACAACGACCCGGTGACCCCGGCCGATCTCGGCGACGCGTTTCTCATGCGACACGGATTTATCGTGGCCTGGGTCGGGTGGGAATTCGACGTGACCCGCAGTGACGGTATGAAAATCCACGTGCCGGCGGCGACCGAGGGCGGGGCGCCGATCTTCGGCGTCGTTCGGGGATCGGCGACCGCGTCAACGCGCAGCACTGAATTGACGATCAGCGATCTCGCATCGTACGACCCAGTCGACGCACGCGCCGTCGATTCGCAGCTGACGGATCGCGCCACGCTGCTCGCTCCGCCCGTCACGATTCCGCGCGACAGATGGACGCTGGCCGGCCACACCGTCACGCTCGACAGTGGATTCGAACCGGGCCACACCTACGAGCTGTCGTTTCGTGCGACGCAGCCGCCGGTCGTCGCGCTCGGGTTCGCGGCGTTTCGCGACTTCGGCGCGTGGATGAAGTTCGCACCCGATGCGGTCGCATCGGCGAAGCGCACGATTGCGTTCGGATCGTCGCAAAGCGGCCGCTTCCTGCGCGACTACTTGTACGAAGGGTTCAACACCGACGAGCACGATCGTCAGGTGTTCGACGGCGTCATGCCACACATTGCCGGCGCCGCACGAATCGCCTTCAACGAACGCTGGTCGACGCCGACGACGCTCGGCGTGTACTCGGCGACTGCGTTTCCGTTTTCGGATGCCGCGCAGCGAGATCCGGTCAGCGGCGCGCAGGACGGTCTGCTGGCGCACGCGCGCGCTCGCGCACACCAGCCGAAGATTTTCTACACGAACACGCCAGTCGAGTACTGGGGCACCGGCCGCGTCGCGGCGTTGATCCACGCGACGCCTGACGGTGCGGCCGACATCACGCCGCCGGACAACGTCCGGATCTATTTTCTTGCCGGCACACAACATGCGCCGAGCCGCTTTCCGCCGGCAATCGCCAACGGTCAGCAGCACGACAACCCGGTTGATTACTGGTGGACGATGCGCGCGCTGCTGCTGGCGATGAACAACTGGATCACGGATGGGACCGCGCCGCCGCCGAGCGCCTATCCGATGCTGCGCGATCGATCGCTCGTCAAGGCGACGGAGATTGCATTTCCGGCGATTCCGACCGTTCAGTCGCCGAAGCACGTGTCTGGCGGCACGCGCGTGGCGAATCCGCTCATTGCGGGCGGCGCCGGTGCGGGAGCGCCGTTGCCATTGCTCGTGCCACAAGTCGACGCCGACGGCAACGAGATCGCCGGCATCCGTCTGCCTGACGTCGCTGTTCCGTTGGCGACGTACACCGGCTGGAACTTCCGCAATCCGAAGAGCGGCGCGTCGACCGATCTTGTCTCACTGCTCGGATCGTCGATTCCATTTCCCGCGACGAAAGCAGCCCGCGAGAGCGTGCACGACCCGCGCGTCTCGATCGAAGAACGGTACACGTCGCGCGATGAGTACCTGTCGAAGGTCCGCGCCGCCGCGGCCGATCTCGTGAAGAAACGGTATCTCCTTGCGGATGACATCGATCGCATCCTGAAACGCGCCGCCGACAACTGGGACTACCTCCATGACCAACACACGCGTTCTGCTCAAGAGCCGTCCGGTCGGTGAACCGACGCCGGCGAATTTCGCTGTCAGCGAGTCTCCGGCGCCCTCGCTGGCGGACGGCGACGTGCTTCGCCGCACGATCTACCTCTCGCTCGATCCGTACATGCGGGGGCGGATGAGCGATGCGCCGTCGTACGCGGCGCCGGTCAACGTTGGCGACGTGATGTGCGGTCACACCGTCAGCCAGGTCGTCGAGTCGCGGAATCCGGCGTTCGCTGTCGGCGACTTCGTCGCCGGCTACGACGGCTGGCAAGCGCTCGGCATATCGAACGGCAAAGAACTGCGCAAACTCGATCCCGGTACGGCGCCGCTGACGACGGCGATCGGCGTGCTGGGGATGCCTGGGCTCACGGCGTTCGTCGGCCTCGTCGATATCGGCCAACCGAAAGCCGGGGAGACCGTCGTCGTCGCCGCCGCATCTGGCGCCGTCGGATCGGTCGTCGGTCAGTTGGCGAAGGCGCGCGGCTGCCGCGCGATCGGCGTCGCCGGTTCAGAGGACAAGTGCCGCTACGTCGTCGATGACCTTGGGTTCGATGCGTGCATCAATTACAAGTCGCCCGATTTTTATCCGTCGCTGAAAGCGGCCTGTCCCAATCGCATCGACATTTACTTCGAGAACGTGGGCGGCAAGGTGCTCGATGCGGTGATGCGGTTGTTGAATCGCGGCGCCCGTATTCCGCTGTGCGGCCTGATCGCCGATTACAACGCGCGCGAGAGCCCCACACCGGGACCGAACTGGCTGCCGCTGCTCGTCGCGCGCGCGAAGGTCCAGGGGTTCATCGTGTCCGACCACGGCGACCGCGCACCGGCGTTCGTGCAGGAGGTGGCACCACTCGTGCGATCCGGACGGATCAAATATCGCGAGGACATCACCGAGGGTCTCGAGAATGCCCCGAAAGCATTCATAGGATTACTCGACGGCCGTAATTTCGGAAAAGCGATCGTTCGGGTCTCACCGGATCCGACGCACTGACCGTCCGCTCGTGGGACGGTCCGATGCCAGAAACGGACACGTCCCATGTTCAAAGACGTTCTCTTCGCGGCGCGCGGTCTGCGCAAACATCCTGGATTCAGCGCCATCGCGATTCTCACGATCGCGCTCGGCATCGGCGCGTGCACGGCGATCTTCAGTGTCGTGCATGCGGTGCTGCTGCGGCCGCTGCCGTACGCTGATGGCTCGCGCCTCGCGGTCGTGTGGGGCGAGTTGCGGGCGCGGCACGTCAACGACTGGCCGTTCTCGTCGCCGGACTACCGCGACGTGCGGCAGCACTCGAAAGACGTTTTCGAGGACGTCGCCGGCTTGAGCGCCGCCGGCCGTGCGCCGATTTCCGCGAACGAGGAAGAGCCGGAGCAGATTCTCGTAGCCGCGGCGACCACCAATCTGTTCCGTGTGCTCGGCGCGCGGATCATCGTCGGGCGCGACTTCATCGACGACGATGGAATCCCACAACCGCAGGCAGGACCGCCGCAGGCAGGACCGCCGCAAGCTGGTCAGCCAGCGCCGCCGCGGCTGCCGACGATCGCGGTGATCTCGTACGGCTTGTGGCAGCGCCGCTTCGGCGGCGATCCGGCGGTCGTCAACCGCATGGTCGATCTGGGGAACGGCCGCGCGCAGATCGTCGGCGTGCTCGCGCCGGACTTCGAAATCCTGTTCGCACCGCGGGCGAACATCGAGCACGCGCCGGACGCGTGGACCGCGGCCCGCATCAACTACGACACGGCGAATCGATTCAACGTTCAATGGCGGCTCATCGCGCGCCTGAAACCGAATGCCACGTTCGATCAGGCGCAGGCGCAACTCGATCGCCTCGCCGCCGACGAACGCGATCGATTCCCGATCGCGACGACGGCTGGCCTGTACTTTCACGTCGTCCCGATGCAGGAAGATCTGGTGCGCGATGTCCGCCCGGCGCTGCTGTCGGTGATGGGCGCTGTCGCATTCGTCCTGTTGATCGCCTGCGCCAACGTCGCGAACCTGCTCATCGTCCGCGCGTCGGGCCGAAGCCGGGAGTTGGCGATCTGCGCGGCAATCGGCGGCAACCGCTGGCAGTTGATCCGCCAGATGCTCGCGGAGAGCATGCTCGTCGCCGCGGGGGGAACGGCGCTCGGTATCGGCCTCGCGCAGGCCGGCATCCGCGTGCTGATGTCGCTCGGGCCGAAGGATCTGCCGCGCCTCGATGCCATCAACATCGATCCGGTCGTGCTGACCTTCGCGATCGCGACTGGGGCGGTGACCTCGATCTTGTGCGGCATCGTCCCCGCGCTACGCGCGTCGCGTGCGGATGTGATGGACGTGCTGCGATCGGTCGGCGGCCGATCGGCTGGATTGCGCTCGGGTCGGCGGCTTCGAAGCGTGGTAGTGGTCGCCGAGGTCGCGTTGTCGTTCGTGCTGCTGATCGGCGCCGGACTGATGGTCCGCAGCGTGGTCGTGCTGACGCACGTCAATCCCGGTTTCGATCCTGACCACGTCGTGACGTTCCTGCAGTTCGCGCGGTCGCCGCAGGAAGGGCAGCGTGAAGCGTTCAATCAGCAACTGCGCGAGCGCATCAAGAATATTCCCGGCGTCGTGTCGGTCTCTGCGGCGACGCCGCTGCCGCTCGACGGCGCGCTCGTCAACGCCCGATGGGGAACCGAAACGGCGCTGACGGACCAGACGAAGTTCCGGCAGGCGAACACGTTCATCGTGCAGCCTGGCTACTTCGAAACGATGCGGACGCCGATCATCGCCGGCCGTTCGTTCTCTGACGTCGACAACCACGTCGACCGCAAGACGAACATGCCAAAGCAGGTCGTCATCGACGACCAGGTCGCGGCGATCGCGTTTCCGAACGAGAATCCGGTCGGCAAGCGGATCCTCGCCCGCGTCAACACGCCGGAAGCCGAGTGGTTTGACGTGATTGGCGTGGTCGCCCACCAGAGACACGCGTCGCTCGCCGCGGCCGGACCGGAGGGGCTGTATTTCGCCGATGGATATTTCGGTCATGGTGCCGCAGGACGTTGGGCAGTGCGTACGACGGGCGATCCGATGCAGATCGTGCCGGCCGTGCGCGCCGCCATCACCGCGTTGGATGCGCGCGCCGTACCCGCCGAGATCAAACCGATGCAGGCGTTCGTCGATCGCGCCATGGCGCCGCTTCGGTTCACGACGACCTTGATTACCGTGTTCGGCGTCGTCGCGGTGATCATGGCCGCGATCGGCCTCTACGGCGTGCTCGCGACGATCGTGCGTCAGCGCACGGCGGAGATCGGGATGCGGTTGGTGTTTGGCGCGCAACGGTCATCGATCCTGCGACTGATCGTCGGCGAGGGACTTCGTTTGAGCGGGGCCGGCATCGTGGTCGGCGCGCTCACGGCGCTCGCCGTGACGCGCGTGATGCGCAGCCTGCTGGTCGGCGTCGGCACGGCCGATCCGATCACCTTTGCGTCGATCACCGTGCTGTTCGTCGCGATCGCCGTCGCCGCATCGGTGATCCCAGCGCGCCGGGCAGCAAGCGTCGATCCGATGGTCGCGCTACGGAACGAGTAGCGTCATCTCGATCATCGTCGGACGGAATCCGGCCTGACGAAAGAGCTCCTGGGCGGCGGTATTGGCGGGCGCCGTCCACAACATCACCCGCGTGATGCCGCGGCCACGGATCCACTCGGCGGCGGCGGTGAGCAGCGCCCGCCCCGTGCCTTTCCGCTGAAACGCGGGATCGACCACGAGGTCGTGAACGTACCCCGCGTCGTGGCGGAGCTCTTTCCAGTTGCCCGGCTCGATGCCTGCGAACACGTATCCACCGATCTGGCCATGGACGTCCGCGACGAGAACGACCGCGTCACCGCGATCGATTTCTTCCCGCAGCCGCTGAGTGTAGGCGTCCGCGCCGAGCGTGCTGAGCGGCACGAATCGATTCGCATCGAACGCGTGGTGCGTCGACACGAGCTGCTCCGCGAGCCGACGAACGTGGTGCCACTCCTCAGGCGTCACAGGGCGGATGGTCATGCGGCAATCGTAGCGCGAGGCTTTCAGCGGAGCGTCACGCGAAGCTCTGATCGTCGGCCGAGGGCCCGTAGATCGCCGGCACCGGCTGATCGTTGAGTCGCAAGTACACCGTCAGTTGACCGCGATGGTGCGCGAGGTGATTCAGCGTGTCGCGCAACACGATGTGCCGAAGCTGATCCGAGACGACGTGTCCGCCGGCGATCAGCTTCCATTTCGTGGTCAGCAGGTACTCGTCGTGCGCCTTCGACAACGAGGCCCGCGCCTTCTCGACAGCGCCGTCGAGGGCGGCTACGAGTTCGGTCGTGGCCGGCTGATGATACTGACCCTGACCCGCTGGCGGCGTCAGGTTGAGCTCGTCCTGGTCGATGATGAGCGCGATCCACGACGGCATCGTCGCGACGAGGCCGGCGAGGCGGCCGAGCGGCATCGATTTCGGATGCGGCTTCCAGTCGTCTTTGCCGATGGGGACCGCTTGCACCGCACGGCGAGTACGTTTCGCCTCGCGGTCGAGTTCCTGCAGCAACAATTCGGTGAGCGTCATCCTATGGATAGTCGGTGCTCACCGCGGACTTGTCAATCCACACCGGGCCCTTGTGGATCGCCGGACACTGTACCGGCGGCGCGTACTGCCACAACGTGTCGAGCACGAACACCTGGACCATCGGTCCGCGCGTGTCGATCGGATCGCTGACGGCCGTGCCCTTCTTCAAGGGGCCGCGCGAGGCGCAGACGGCCGTGCCCCGGCTCGCGTCGGCGTACGCCATCGTGTTGGGCGCCGTGATCACCGGTCGGTAAAACGCGGCATCAGAGGTCATTGCGTCGAAGAACGGATCGAGATATGACGTGATGATCCGCCTGGCGTCGGCGTCGACGTTCGCGGTCTCGAGCAGGCGATAGGCCGCCTCTTTTTTCTCCGCGAAGCGCGTGCGAGTGGCGTCCAGCGTCTCGCGGTCGAAGAGCGTGCGCGCGTGCTGTAACTGCGCCGTCACCTCGATCTCAGCATGTGACTTCGACGCCGCGTAGTTCTCGTTGAAGATGTCGCGGAACCAGCGGTGGTAGCCGGCGACGATGCCGGCGACGTCGAAGTCGTACATGAGCGGCCGCGTGCGACCGTCAGGCCACGTCAGCGCGAGCAGGTTCCACAGCGGATGCCGCGGATCGCATCGGTACGTATCGCCTTTGAAGAAGCGCAGGCACCAGTCGAAGTTGCCGATCATCGCTTCGGCGAACGCGAGCGTCGCCGAGTCGTCCACCGAGAACGCGTCGCGCGCCGTCGTGAACTGCGCTTCCGCGATGGACCTGGTGGCGCCGAGCCGCTTCATCGCGGCCCGCTCGTCTTCCACAATCAGCGCGTTGCGGGTGAACGGCTCGCCGCCGTCGTCCGTGTCGACGTACGTGACGCGTGCGCGTCGCGCGCGCAGCGTCGGCACGCCGACTGCGTCGAGCAGGTCGTACGCGAACGCCTCACGCCACGGGGACCGCTCGTTTGGAAGCCGGCCGAATTTCGCAGTCACGGAATTGTCGGTCGATTCGCCGCAGTGGGTTCCGAGCTTCAGCGATCCGTCGCCCCACGCGAGCTTCAGCTTCGGAAACGTGCATTCTGTGTCGCGCCGGCTGGTATGACCGCGGACGGTCACCTTCACGTCGTCCACCCGCGCCGACCCGACGGCAAGCGTGCCGCGGACGGCGTAGCCCTCCTGCTCAGCATGCGCGAACAGATCGTCGAGAGGCGCCTCGACCCGCAGCGCGAGCGGTTCAGATGACGAAAACCAGTTCGTGGCGAGCGCGCCGGCGAAGATGACCGCGAGGAGGCGTTGCACGCGTCAGCACGATCCAAGACCAGTGCCGTCCGCTACCTCGGCTTGGGTACGCCGATTGCGGATGACCCGGTGTAAACCGGCACGTTTGCCGGATTTCCGGCAGGAGGACGTCATGAGGCGGATGCTTCTCGGGGCACTTGTCGTGTCGGTGACGGCGTGCAGCTCGGTCGCGCCGGTCAAGGTGGAGAGCGGCGAGGTGTGCTTCCGGTGCCGGCGCGTGATTGCGGACTCGCGGATGGCGGCGGAAAGCATCGACCACAGCCTCGTGTCGAAGTTCAAGACGTCCTATTGCCTCGCGAAGTATCTCGGGCAGCACCCCGACGACAAGAGCGTGCTGTTTGTCACCGACTACACGACCGGCAAGCTGATTTCGGCGGACCGCGCGCGCTTCGTGCCGATCGTCAACCGCGACAACGGCGAGCGCGAGTACATCGCGTACACCGATCGCGCCATCGCTGATGCGGAAGCGTTCGCGAAGGGCACGCGCGCCGTCGGCTGGGCGGACGTGTTGAGCGACGGCCGCGAGTGGGTGCGCAAGACGTCGACGGGAGACTAACGAGTCGGCGCACGCGAGAGTTCGGCGACCGTCTTCGCGAAGTCGTTCGCGATCCAGTCAATCTGCCGGCGTTGATCGGCGGTTGGCGCCCCGGAATAGCCATCGATGGCGCGGGTCAGCGTCGCCGCCGAGTTCATTTCCGACGTCAGCTCGTTCTGAAGGCGCACAGCCGCGCTGTCATCCTTCTTGGTAGTCGCGCTGCGCGTGCGATCGATCGATTTCTCCAGCTCGTACAATTTCAGCAGCGCGGCCTGGCGCGTCCGTCGATCGGCGTCCGACACGTGCAGCCGCGGGTCGAGCTCGATCGTGACTGACGTCGTCAGCGGATGCCCTGACGGCGGTGTGATCTTGACGGCGTACTTGCCCGGCATGACCGTCGGCGCGATCGGCGGTCCGCCGAATCCGCCGCCGCTGTTGGCGCTGCCGCTGCGTGGCGCATCGGCGACCGGCGATTCCATGCGCATGTCCCAGGCGATGCGGTTCAACCCCTTCCGCGCCGGGCCCTTCAACGTCCGGACCGCAGCGCCCGTCGCGTCGCTAATCGCGATCTGCACGCCGTTGTTGCTGCCGTCGCGCAGGTAGTAGTCAATGGTCGCGCCGAACGTGGGATTCTCGGCGAAGAACTGGCCGCCGCCGTACCACGCCTGCGGATTGTAGATGGTGAGGATCCGCGCGCGCGGCGGCGCCGCAACGAACGCCTCGGTCGCGATCGCTTCCGGCGTCATCGCCTCGAGCGGCCCGATGTTGTCGAGGATCCACAAGCTGCGGCCGTGCGTGCCGACGATCAGATCGTTGTCGCGCGGGTGGATCAGCAGATCGTCAACCGGCACGTTCGGCATGTTGAGGTTCAACGACGCCCAGCTCGCCCCGCCGTCGATCGACACGCTGATGCCGCGCTCGTGGCCGACGAAGAGCAGCCGCGCGTTTCGTGGATGCTCACGCAGCTTATGCACCGAGGTGTCAGGCAGCCCGGTCGTGATCGATCGCCACGTCTGACCGAAATCGTCCGAAACGTACACGTACGCGCGATAGTCGTCGTTCGCATGACCGTCGAACGTGACGTAGACACGGCCCGCGACATGCTTCGACGGGAGCACGCTGCTGACCGGTGTGCGGTCTGGCAGCGATGAGAGTCTCGGCGTCAGGTTCGTCCATTTGATGCCGCCGTCGCGAGTCACGAAGAGCTGCCCATCGTCACTGCCCGTGTATAGCACCTTTGCGTCGAGCGGTGACTCGCCGATCGTCGTCAGCGTCCCGTAGGACGTCGTCCCGTCGTGACGCGACAACGCGCGTTCGGGAACGGGCGCGCCCATCATCGGTAACGTGTCGCGATCGAGGTGCAGCGTGAGATCGGGACTGATCGCTTTCCACGTGACGCCGCGGTCCGGCGAGCGAAACACGACGTTCGATCCCATGTAGAGCACTCTCGGATCGAACGCCGACATGACGATCGGCGTGTTCCAGTTCCACCGTTCGCGCTCGCCTTTCTGCAGCCGTTCCGGCGGCAGGGGAGCGATCGCTTGACGCTCGAGCGTGGCCAGGTTGACGCGATTGGCGCGGCCATCCTGCGATTCGACGATGACCGTGCGGGAGTCGGTGGGATCGATCTTCGCGTAGAAACCGTCGCCGCTGCCGATGTTGAACCCTTCGCGATGCGAGATGCCGTAGCGCAGCCGCGTCGCGCTCGGGATGCACCAGTGACCGTTGTCCTGGAGGCCGCCGCAAATCGAATACGGATCGTCCATGTCGGCGCTGATTTCGTAGAACTGGCCGATTGGCAAGTTGTCGCGGAACAACCACGTCTGCCCGCGGTCCCACGAGATCGACACGCCGCCGTCGCCGCCGACGATCAGGTGATTGGTGTCGTCGGGATCGATCCACAGCGCATGATCCTCGGAGTGGATCATGCTGAACACGTCGCGAAAATCTTTGCCGCCATCGTCTGACATGTAGAAGCCGCGATTCGAACCGAGCAGGTACACGCGATTGCGGTCCTTGGGATCGAGACGGATTTGGCTGTAGTACATCGGCCGCGGGTTGAGCGCGGTCAGTTGTTCCCACGTGTCACCGCGATTCACGCTCCGGTACACGCCCGCTTCGCGGCCGGCCGCTTCGACGACGGCGTAGACGATGCGGCCGTCGCCGCGAAAGACGTCGAGGCCGATCCGTCCTTTGTCGCCGCGCGGCAGACCGTTCGTCAGCTTCGCCCAGGTGGTGCCCCCGTCCTCGGTGCGATAGATGCCGCTGCCGGGGCCGCCGCCGTTGAATCCCCACGCCGTCCGCTGACGCTGATACATCGCGGCATACAGGATGTCCGGATTCTGCGGATCCATCACGAGATCGGTCGCGCCGGTGTTGGCGTCGACGAACAGCACTTTCTTCCACGTCTGGCCGCCGTCCGTCGTCTTGAAAACGCCGCGCTCGGTGTTCGGTCCCCACAGATGGCCCGTTGCCGCGACGAACGCGACGTCGCTGTTGGTGGGGTGCGTGACAATGCGGCCGACGTGATGCGTGTCTTTGAGGCCGACCGGCTTCCACGTGCGTCCTGCGTCCGAAGACTTGTAGACGCCGTCGCCCCACGACGAGCTCTGACGGTTGTTCGCTTCGCCCGTTCCGACCCAGACGACGCTCGGGTTGGCCGTCGAGACGGTGACGTCGCCGATCGACATCATCGCGTCGACGCCGTCGAACACCGGCGTCCACGTCGTCCCCTGATTCGTGCTCTTGAAGACGCCGCCGCTCGCCGTCGCGACGTAGATGGCGTCCGGCGCGCCCGGCACGCGCGCGACCGCAAAGTCGTCGACGCGGCCGCCGGTATTGGCGGGGCCGATGCTGCGCCAGCGCAGCGAACCGAGTAACGCGGGATCGAGTTTTGTCGGCGATTGCGCCGGAAGCGCAACCGAACAGCAGGCGAGGATGAACAGAAAGCGGGCGACTCTCATAGAAGTTGACAGCCGACAGTCAACAGTCGACAGGCCTCTCCTGTCAACTGTCGACTGTGAGCTGTGAACTTCTACTGTCCCGACGCGACGCCGCCGTGACCGTTGCAGGCGGTGGTCTTCGTGTGTCCGCGCTGCACCGTGCCGTCTTTGCAGGTGGCCGACGTCATGTTCGGCGTGACCTTGTGCTTGACGCTTTTCGCTGTCTTCTTCGTCGCCTTTGCGGTCGCCTTGCCGGCGTCCTTCGCGGCGTCGCCAGCATCCTGGCCGGCCTTTTTGGTTTCCTTACCCGCTTTCTTCACATCCTGCTTCGGCGTCGTCTGATCCTGCGCGAACGTGAGTGACGGAGCACCGAAGGACAGGAACGCGGCGATCGCCGTCCCAACGCATAAACGCTTGAGCATTTTTTCCTCCGCCATCCTGCTCTCAAGTTCTGTTCCATTTGATAGGATGCCAGCCCATGTATTTGCCAATCCTTCTTGCGGCCGCGCTTGCCGGCAACCTCAACTTGTATTTCATCGATGTGGAAGGCGGCCAATCGACGTTGGTCGTCACCCCATCTGGTCAGACCCTGCTGGTCGACACCGGCTTTGCGGATCCGCCCGGACGCGATGCGCGCCGCATTCAGGCCGCAATGAAGGACGCGGGTGTGGAGAAGATTGACTATCTGTTGATCACCCATTTCCACGCCGACCACATCGGCGGATTCCTCGAACTGCAGAAGCGCGTGGAGATCGGCACGATCATCGATCACGACAAGATCACCGGTTCGGATGCCGGGGTCGTACGGCCGTTCAACGCGTTCGTGCCGGTGCGCAAGAAAGTGAAGCAGCACATCGTCGCCAAGCTCGGCGACAAGCTGCCGTTGACTGGCGTCGACGCCGTGATCGTCAGCAATGGCGGTGACGCGCTGAAGCAGCCGCTTCCCGGCGCCGGCGAACGCAACGATGCGTGCGGCAAGACCAAAGAACTGAGAGCGCACGACGTCGTCGAGAACCCGCGCTCGACGGGATTCAAGCTGCAGTTCGGTGCGTTCCGTTTCCTCGATCTCGGAGATCTCACGGGAAAACCGTTGTATGCGCTCGCGTGTCCCAACGATCTCGTCGGACCGGTCGATCTGTATCTCGTCCCGCACCACGGTAACGACGATGTGGCGGATGCGACGACGTACGCAGCGTTCAAGCCGCGTGTGCTCGTCGTCAATAACGGCGAGGACAAAGGCGGCGGCGTCGACTTCCTGTCCGCGGCGCACGCGTTCGCGGGCGTCGAGGACGTGTGGCAGCTGCACAAGTCCGGCCTCCGCGGCGCGAAGAATTTCCCAGACGATCACATCGCGAATGTCGACGAATCGACGTCGCACTGGATCAAAGTCGTCGCGCACGAGGACGGATCGTTCGTGGTGACGAACGGCCGGACGGGGGAGAGCAAGACGTACGCTAGTGCGTCATCGCGTAAAGCAACACGTTGACCCCGACCGCGTAGCCCGGGCCCGCGAACGCTTCGAAGTACTGCCGGCTGTCGCCTTCGCGCTCGAACGCATCACCGAAATCGGTGTTGTGCGTCATGAAGACGAGCATGCGTCCGTCGCGATCGGTGATCGCGCGCGGATGCGGCACCGCGCTGTCGGACCCGCGCTCGGACGTTCGCCCGCCCGTGCCGTACCAGAAGTTAATCGACGGAATCTGCGGGAACCGCTGCACGTCGTAGAGGACGTGAAACAGCGGGTGATCCATCGGCACGTCCATCAGTGGAAAATCCGCAGACGGCAGCGCCTTGCGGATCTCGGACTCCCAGTGTGCCCACGCGTATTCGCCCCAGAAGTCGTCGGCCCACAGGAAGCCGCCGTGCACGAGGTAATCGTGCAGGTGCTGCGCTTCTTCGGGGCTGAAGTAGGTGCCGCCGGGCTCCGTCATCATGATGAACGGACAGTGATCGATCGCGGCATCGGTCAGTCGGTAGACCGCGTGGTTGAAGCTCTCGGGACCGGCGCCGTCGTGGTGGCTGACCGGCGTGACGGTGAGTTCGGAAAAGCGGAAGCTGAGGTTCTCATCGGCGCGCGGCCAATCGACAGACCAGCCGGCGCCATCGCCGTTCGACGCATTGTCGAACGCGATGCGGCAGAACATGAACGCGCCGTCGTACTTCGGATTCTCGGGCACTCGCGGGCCGCGGAAGAATCCGCGGCGCTGGGGCGCGGCATCGGCGCCGGCCATCGCGAGCATCACGGCGATCCCGGCCGCCGCAGTCATCCGCACTCCGCGATCCGCAATCCGCAATGTGGTGCCAGTATAATCCCGCGCCGTGGCCGAGTCTGACCAGCCAGTTATCGTCGATGTCCGCGCGACCCTCGATGCGGCGCCGATGCGTCCGCACGCATTGGTCGATCATGTGCGGTCGCTGCTCGAAGGCGGCGCGCACTACATCCTGCTGAACGCGGTCAACCTCACCTATGCGGACAGTCTCGTGCTGGGCGCGGTCATGCAGGCCTACGCGTCGGCAATCCGGCGCGGCGCGACGCTGAAGCTGACGAATACGAGCCAGCGCTTCCGAGAGCTGCTCGCGGTGACGAAACTGGATCGCGTTATTGAGACCGTTGATAGTAAACCGCGTCCGCCGGCACCTTCCCGCCCACGTAATCGCGATCTTTGAACGGATACTCCGGCCGATCCTGCGACGTGATGAAGGCGGCGACGTGTTGCGCGTCTTCGTCGGAGAGGCTGCCGGGATCGAGGTAGGGCATCGCAAAGCGGATGATGCCGGCCAGCGTGTAGACGCGCGCTGCGCCTGCGCCGTCATTCCACGAGTTCGGTCCCCACAGCGGTCCCGCTTTCTTGTCGCCGACCTGCACACCCTGGCCGTCCGGTCCGTGGCACGACGTGCAGCGTTCGCGATAGATCGTGTCGCCGCGCGCGCGATCCAGCTTCGCGATTGGGATCAGTTTGTCCTGCGGAATCGTGTTGCGACCGCGCCACGACGGATTCTGGCCCATGCCGTGGCCCTTCGACATCCACGCGATGTACGCGGCGACCGCCATCACTTCCTTCGACGTTGGCGTCGGCAGATCGTCGACCCCCTTGCCAGGCGCGTTCTCGCTGCGCATGAAGCAGTCGACAATCCGGTCGTTGAGGCTGATGAACCGCGCGGCGCGGTTGTTGTACTCGGGGAACATGCCGGCGACGCCGACGAGCGGAAGCGATCGTTCGCGCTGCCCGGCATTCATGTGGCAGTTGTTGCACGACACGGTGCCGCCGGTAAACCGCGCGGCTTCCTTCGGCGTGTTCGTGAAGATGCGGTAGCCGTAGGTGATCTGATCGGCGAGCCGCTTATCCGTGAGCGTCTGGTCCTTCGTCGGGTCCAGTGGCACCTGCCACGCCGTCACCATCGTCGTCTTCGCCGACACCAGCGGTGAGGTGGACGGTTCCGGCGCGCGCGCGCACGCGCTCGCCACAATCGGTACGACCACGAACAGCGCCCGGATTCGCACGACCCCGATTCTAATCGGGAATCGGATCGGCCGGATCCGGCCAGTACACGCGCGAGAGGTAATGGAGGGCGATGCCGACGCCCCAGCGGTTCGGGGATGTCCAGATGAGGACGCCGATCAACACGACGAACGCGGCGACGCCGAGCGCGCGATGCGAGCGCGCGATGCCGAAGTACACGAGCACGATGCCGATGGCGACCGGCAGCCGGTCACCGATGATCGTGAAGAACCACGTATCACCGGCGTTGCGTTCGTACACAAGTCCGCACACCCGACACTCGCGCAAGTGGTGCGCGAAACCGGAGAACAGCGGTCCGCGACCGCAGTGCGGGCAACGCTTCGAGAGCCCGCGACCGAGCGCCGTCATCACGGACGTACGCGCGCCGGATTGTCGGCGATTATCCGGGCACATGGGTTGCTGTTTCCCGCGCATCCCGTCTTCGTCCACTCGCGAAGGAGAGTGCCATGATCCGAATGCTTAGTATCGCCTGCGCCCTCGCCATTTTCGTCGCCGTCCCGGCGAGCGCCGCCGACCAGACCGAAAAGGCGATGAGCCCGAAGTCCGACTTCACGCTCTCGCAGCCGCTCGTCGTCGGCGCGACGACGCTCACGCCCGGCGAGTACAAGTTCCAGTGCAAGATGATCGGCGACAAAGAGTATCTCGTGGTGACGGGTGCGGACGGCAAGGAAGTGGCGCGCGTCCCGTGTCAGCCGGAGGAACTGACGGCGAAAGTGCAGACGTCGGATTTCCGGTATTCGAAGCGAGGGGACGGCGTCGCCGAGCTGACGGCGGTTCGGATCAAGGGCGAGAAAGTCGCCCACCGCGTCGTTTCCGAGTAACTACTCGAACGTGACGGCGGACACGATCACGTCGGCTGCCGTCCCCGGCCGCGTGTTGTTGGTGTCGACGACGAACAGCAGTGCGCCGATCGTGGCGAGCGGGACCGGGCCCGCTCCGCCACCGATCGGATGCATGTCAGCAAAGGGCACCGTCACCGTTCGCGAGGTGTCGTCGATATACACGGACCGCCGCCACCGCGGCGGGTTATTCGTTCCTGCCGGCCGCAGGTCGACGTTGATCCGCATCGGCCTCGTCGCGCGTGCGGTGAAGGTGACGCGCGAAAACGACGCCAGCCCGTGATCGACCGGTGCAACGAGCGCCGCGAACTGCGCACGCGGCGTCCCCGATCCAAGGACGAAGTGAAACGTACCGCGATCGAAGACGGCCGTCGATGTCGCGTCGTGCTCGCACAGCCATGTCGTGAGCGCCAGCGCGACTGACGCGATCAACGTCATCGTGCAGCCGAGCGGATCCGCATCGGCGATGCGTGCGAATTCTCCGCGGCACGCACCAGCGCCCCTTCCATCGCGGCGTTGAAGCGGTCGAGGATCGATCGGCGATGGCTTTGCGTGTGCAGCTTCAAATAGTCGGTCTGCAATCGCACCTGCTCGGGCGACCGCCACCGCGCGGCGCGGCGTCGCAAATACCAGCCGTAGAGTGTTCGCGCGGTCGACTCGAGGAGCGGCGACGGCCACGCGAGCAGCCGCTCGAGCGCTCGCTTGGCGCGATCGAGCGCGCGCTGTCGCCACGCTACGACCGACGACAGCCCTTGCCGCACCGCGTTCGGGTAGTAGTGCGCCACGAATGGATTGGCGGCGAGAAAGTCGTCGAGCGCGCTCGCGCCGATGAGCGGCTTCAAGTGCACGACCTGATTCGCGGTGAAGACGTCCTGCTGCTCCAGCGCGAGATGCGTGTCGGCGATGATGAAGTTCGCGCAGATCGCGCGCCGGCACCGCATCGCCTTCGTCAGCAGCAGGATCGCGAGCGTCACCGTCCAGACGTGCGCGCCTTTGGTGATGATGAACAGGTCGAGGTCGCCGTCAGGCTCCAGATTGAAATGCGCAAGGCTGCCCGATAGCGCCACGAGGCGCGTGAAGGGAATCGCGCAGATCAGCCGCAGCACGAGGCGATGCTGCGCGAGGAACTCGCGGCTGCGCAGTTCACGCCGGCGGCGCTCGGCTACAAGGTCGTAGCCGCCTGCCGGAAAAAAATATCCGTCACGATAATCGACGACGCGCTGGAGTGGGTCGCTGCGATCGTAGGTAGCCAACACCTCGTGCGGTGACATCTCGCACTCGATGAGCGATCGGTGGAGCTGATCGAGCGTCAACGGGTAGTCGAACAGCGACGCGTACGTGACGCTGCGCAGCAGCGCGAGTTCCTGCCTGGTCATACCGCGCTCCCTGCGGCGGCCATCGACTGCGCCTGCCGCGGCGTCATCGTCATCAACACGATCCCACACCCGATCGTCAGGAACACTTCGGTGCCGACGGTCGCCCATGCGGCGCCGTCGATCGACAGCGCCGGAATCAGCCGTGCGTTCAACGCCACGTTGACGCCAAGCGCGACGGCGCAGACCGCCGCATACGCGCGCTGACCGTTCCACGCGACGAGCTGATGTGTCAGCGCGTAGTTGAGCGACAACAGCGGAAACGACAGCGTCAGGATGCGGAACGCCGGGATCGCCTCGACGAACGAGCGGCCGTATACCATCGGAATGAATGTGGACGCGCCCATCCAGCTGACCGTCGTCACCACGAGCGCGAACGCCGTCACACCGAGGGACACGCGACCGAGCGCACGACCGTCGCGCGCGTTGACGAGCGACGGCAACGTCACGGCGAGCACCGCGGCAGGGAAGAGCCGCAGCGCTTCAATCAATCGAAAGACGGCGTTGTAGAGCGCCACGGCTTCGGTTCCGCGCCACCACTCGACCAGAAACACATCGATGCGGAAATAGAGCGCCGACAGCACGATGCCCGCGCCGATGGGAGCGACTTCTGCAAAGAACTGCGCAGGGGCGAGAGGCTGGAGGCTAGACGCTGATGAAGGCGCCAGGGGCCGCGCGATGCGGAGGCTGGCCGCCAGCGTCAGTGCGACCGGAATCAGCATCGCGACAGCGAGCACGCTGACGTTTGGCCGCCACAGCAACGCGACCACGCCCAGGACGAGTGTTCCGCCGCGCTGCCATAGCGTCAGCGTTGATTCGATGTCGCTGCGCGAGAGGCCGCGATAGTAGTAATTCAGAAACTCGATCAGGCCGTTGCCGCCGTACACGAGCGCGAACAACAGCAACGGGATCGCGAACGATGCCTGGGCGCGGAACACGACGAGACCGAGCATCACGAGCGCGATCGCGGTCACCGTCATCCACGCGCGGATGCGCAGCCACGGAGCGAGGATCGCCGCCGCGTCGTTCGGCTCGCGCGCGACCGCGCGCGCGACGTGCAACTGAATCCCGAAATCGGTCGCGACCGCGAGCATCCAGCCAAGCGTCGACGCGAGCGCGAACACACCAAACGCCTGCGCCGATAACTGGCGCGCGGCGGCGACCGTGATGAGGAACATCACGCCCTTGCCGGCGAGATCGGCGAACGCCTTGTAACCGACGAGAAATACGTCAGTTAGTTTCGTGTCTCGAAATGAGTTTTCGCCCACCGTAAGCACCACAGAACCCACTACCCGCAACTCGCGACGCGATACCTCGTATATGCAGCACGCGTGCCTCGTTGCGCGCGTGGCAAGGTTCTTGGAATTCCATTCGCCACGCCAGAAGTCCATTCCATGAAAGATTACGCGTTCGTCGGCGTCGCGCTGCTTGCGGTCGTTGCTCCATTCGAAACGACCGCGCCGCTCGTGCGCCTGCCCGGACAATCCATCAGCGACGTGGAAGCGGCGCTTCTCGTCGCGTTTCTCGTCTGGGGCGCCGGCATGGTGATGTGGCGCGCGCTGCCGGAGTGGCGCACGCCGCTGACGGCGCCCTGGGTCGCGCTGCTCGTCGTCTGCGGCGTGGCGTCGCTCTTCTCGCAGATCTCGCGCGTCAACGCGCTGCACATGACCGGGCGTCTCGGCGCGGCGTTCGGCGTGTATCTCCTGACGGCGAACGCCGTGACCACGCCGCACCGGCTCCGCCGTGTCCTGTCGCTCGTGCTCGCGATCGGCGTCGTCGTCGCGCTCCTGGCGTGGCTCGAGTACTTGCAGTGGCCGCGGGTGCTCGAGGTCCTTCGCGCGTTTCGGCCGGGGTTGACGACGGTGGGGGCGCAGGTGCGCGCCGGCGGCTCGCTGCAATATCCGACGATCGCGTCGATGTATCTCGAGATCGTGTTCGCGTTCGGCGTCGGCTTGCTGCTGATCGCCTTGGACGCGGGTGAACGCGGCCCCGCGGCGATGACGTTTGTCGCGCTGATCGTCATTGCGGAAGGCATCACCGTCACCTACACGCGCGCCGGTTTGATCACGATGGCCGCGACGCTCGTCATCGCGGCGGGTGCGCGACTTCGGCTTCACGGGTTCGACAGCGGCGTCCGTATCGTGTCGGCGCTGGCTGTTGCCGTCGCCGCGTTGTTCGTTGCGTCACGATCGACCGATTCGCTGTGGCTGCGCTTGACCACGGAGGGGCAGGAGTCGTGGTATCGCGCCACGATCGACGCGCCGTCCACGATCGAACTCGCGACCGGCCGCGACGAACTGGTGCCGGTCTCGGTGACCAATACCGGGCGTCTCGTGTGGGATTCCGAGGCGCGTCCGCCCATTTACTTCTCGTATCACTGGATGTCAGCAGCCGGCGATCGCGTCGTCGCATTCGACGGCGTGCGGACGCCGTTCGCCGCGCCCGTCGATCCGGGACAGACGACCGTGTTCCGCGCACGCGTGCGAGCGCCGCAGCAGCCCGGTGAGTACCGGCTGGTGTGGGACCTCGTGCAGGAAGGCCGCTTGTGGTTCTCGACCGAACCCGGTGCGTCCGCCCAGGCGTCGCGCGCGACGATCGAAGGCGATCCGGCCGCCGCACCGGCGCCGACGTTCGCGCCGCCCAAACCGACCGTTCGACCCGGCCGCCTCCAACTGTGGCGCGCCGCCGTGGCCATGTTCGCCGCACATCCGGTCTTCGGCGTCGGACCGGACAACTTCCGCTTGTCGTACGGCCGCTACGCCGGCATCGCAACGCCGGACACACGAACGCACAGCAACAACATGTATCTCGAAGTCCTCGCCGGAACCGGCATCGCCGGCGCGTTCGTGCTCGCATGGCTCGCGTGGGCCGCGCGCGGATTCGTCTTCGCGAACATCGGCATCGCGTGCGCGATCGTCGCGATTGCGGTCCACGGCATGGTCGATTCGTTCTTGAGTTTTGCGCCGACGTACATCCTCTTCGCCATGACATTGGGACTGGCGGTGGTGACCCATGAAGATCGCGTTTGACGGCACGTCGCTGCGCCCCCGGCGCACCGGCGTTGGCTACTACACCGAGCACCTGCTGCATCACATCGCCGCCGAAACGGCGGCGGACGATCTGGTCGTCTTGTCGAATCGCGACGTTGAGACGACGATGCCGCTGCCGGCGGGCGTGCGCGTCGTGACCGCGAACCGGCGCATGCCGCGAATGGTGTGGATGCAGGTCGGGGCGCCGGCGGCGTTGAAAGCCGAGGGCGCCGACGTCGTGCACTTCACCAACGGGATGGTGCCGATCGCGTCACCGGTGCCGACCGTCGTGACGATTCACGACATGAGCTTGCGGTTGTACCCGCGGTACCACCCGCCGCGTCGCGTGTTGCTGAACGCGCCGCTCGTCGATCTCGCGGCGCGCCGCGCCGATGCGATCGTCACCGTCTCGGAGAGCGCCAAGCAGGACATCGTCCGCCTCTACAAGCTCGACCCGAGTCGCGTGCACGTCGTGCACGAAGCGGCGGCGCCGTCATTCCATCGCGTGACCGACATCGGCGAACTGGATCGCGTCCGGCAGAAGTATCGTCTCGCCGACCGGATCATCCTGTACGTCGGGACGATTGAACCGCGCAAGAACCTGCCGAAGTTGATCGAAGCGTTCGCGGCGCGCAAGCGCGCGGGCGATCTGCCGCATCATCTCGTCTGCGTCGGGCCGTACGGATGGTTGTCTCGCGGTCTCGACGATCTCGTGCAGCGCACGAAGGTGTCGCACGCGATCCACTTCACGGGATACGTGCCGTTCAGCGATCTCGCCGCGTTGTATACGTTGGCCGAACTCTTCGTGTACCCGTCGATGTACGAAGGCTTCGGGCTGCCTGTCATCGAAGCGATGGCGTGCGGGGTGCCGGTCATTACGGGAGCGGCGGCGGCGCTCGCCGAAGTCGGCGGCAACGCGGTCGAGCAGGTCGAACGCATGGATGTCGATGCGCTCGGCGAGGCGATGACGCGCCTAACGAAGGACCCGGCGCGGCGGAAGGAACTCTCCGACAACGCGCTGAACCGATCGCAGCAGTTCTCGTGGCAACGGGCAGCACGCGAAACGCTCGAGGTGTATCGCACCGTGGCGAAGCCGGCCGTGGTTCGGCGGATCCAAAAGCACCCGTCCTCCGATCGCGTTGCAGGCGCCCAACCCGCAGGCCGGGTCCTGTCGGATCCGGCGACCGTCGACGTCCTGTTCGGACAGGCGTACTTCCTGCGATTCGATCCGAAGCTGTGGGCGGCGCAGCAGCCGTATGCGCCGCTGGGCGCGTTGTACGCCGCCGCGTGCGCACGGAATCGCGGATACCGCGTCGCGTTGTTCGACGCGATGCTCGCCGCGTCGGAAGCCGAGTGGACCGACGCACTCGAGAAGCACCGGCCGCGCTATGCCGTGCTCTACGAAGACAACTTCAACTACTTGAGCAAAATGTGTTTGCTTCGCATGCGCGAGGCGGCGCTGACGATGATCGAGGCGGCGCGCGTGCGCGGCATCCCGACCATCGTGGCAGGATCGGACGCGACGGATCATCCGGCGACGTATCTCGACGGCGGCGCGGCCGCGGTCGTCGCCGGCGAAGGCGAGCAGACGCTCGTCGAGGTGCTCGACACGCTGACGGGGAAGCGCACCGGCGGTCTGCAAACGATCCCCGGCGTCTGCATCCGCGACGAGCAAGGACACTTGCGCCGCTCCTCCTCGCGCGACGTCATCCGCGATCTGGACAACCTGCCGTTCCCGGCGTGGGACCTCGTCGACGTCCCGCGGTATCAGTCGATCTGGCGGCGCAATCACGGCTACTTCTCGATGAACGTCGTGACGACGCGCGGCTGTCCGTATCACTGCAATTGGTGCGCGAAGCCGATCTACGGTCAGCGCTACACCGCGCGGTCGCCCGAACATGTCGTCAACGAGATGGCGTGGTTGAAGAAGACCTTCGCGCCCGATCACCTCTGGATCGCCGACGACATCTTCGGGTTGAAACCGGGATGGATCGAGCGATTCGCGCGTCTCGTGCACGAGCGGGATGCCGCCACGCCGTTCAAATGCCTGCTCCGCGCCGATCAGGTGACGCCGGACGTGGCCGCGGCGCTGCGCGCGTCGAAGTGCCGCACCGTCTGGATCGGCGCCGAGTCCGGGTCGCAGCGCATCCTCGACGCGATGGAAAAAGGGACGCGCGTCGATCAGATTGGCACCGCGTCACGTCTGCTCCACGAGGCTGACATCGAAGTCGGCTTCTTTCTGCAGTTCGGCTATCCAGGCGAAACGCGCGACGACATCGAGCAGACGCTCGACATGGTGCGCTGTTGCCGGCCAGACGATATCGGCGTGTCGGTCTCGTATCCCTTGCCGGGGACGACGTTCTATCAGCGCGTCCAGGCGCAACTCGGGACGAAACAGAACTGGGTGGACTCGAACGATCTCGCGATGATGTACCGCGCGACGTATGTGCCCGACTTTTATCGCGCGCTGCACGCGCTCGTGCACGCCGAGTTCCGATCGCGGCAGGCGCCGAACCTGATCCGCCGTCTGCGGCATCGCGCCATGGTGCCGATTCTGCAGCGGCGCGTCGATCGGCTGTCGACCGTGGCGCAGCCGCAACCCGAGATCATTTCGATCCCGGTCCTGACGCCGCAGGCGGCGGCGATGCCGACCGAACAGCCGCGGTGAACCGGTGACGCCCGCAACACTCGCGACCGCGACGCTCGTGCGCCTCGGCGAAATCAGCAACCGCACCTTTGTGATGCCGCTCGTCATCTTCTATCCGACGAGTCGTTGCAACAGCCGCTGCATCTCGTGCGACTGGTGGAAGCAGACGGGCGCCGGCGATTTGTCGCTCGACGAAATCGACACGGTGGCGGAATCGCTCGTCGCGCTCGGCACGCAGCTGGTGGTCTTCTCGGGCGGGGAGCCGCTGCTGCGGCCTGAGGTGTTCGAGGCGGCGAAGCTGTTTCGACGCCGCGGCATCGCGCTGCACCTGCTGACGAGCGGCATCCTGCTCGAGCGGTTCGCCGACCGCGTGGCGGAACACTTCTCGCGCGTCTGCGTCTCGCTCGACGCGGCGGACGAGCCGCTCTACGAGCGGATTCGCGGCGTCGCCGCGCTGAAGACGGTCGAACGCGGCATCCAGAAACTGCGCGCGGCGGCACCGCAGATTCCGGTCACCGCGCGGACGACGATCCAGCGCGAGAACTTCCGCCACATGGCGCGGCTGATCGAGCACGCGGACCGGATCGGGCTCGACGGCATTTCGTTCCTGCCCGCGGACGTGTCGTCGACCGGCGCGTTCGGTCGCGACGAAATGCCGAACCCGTTGGCGTTGGCGCTCGACGAAGACGAGATCGCCGAGTTGGAAGCCACGATCGAGCGGACGATCGTGACGCATCGCGACGCGTTCGACTCCGGATTCGTGGCGGAGTCGCCGGCGAAGCTGCGTCGCCTGCCGCAGTATTACCGTGCGGTCGCCGGCCGAGGGGCCTTTCCCGCGGTCGACTGCAACGCGCCGTGGGTCTCGATCGTCGTCGAGGCCAACGGGGCCGTGCGCCCCTGTTTCTTTCACGATCGCATCGGCAACGTCCGCGACACGCCCCTCGAAGCGATCGTCACCGGGCCACTGCGTGCCTTCCGGGACACGTTGGCCGTCGCGCGCAATCCGGTTTGCGAACGCTGCGTCTGCTCGCTCAAGACCAGCTGGAGGCGTGCGCCGTGGATGTGACGGCGGACACGCGGCAGGCGTTCGACGGCGTCGCGGCCACGTATCACCAGTCGAATGTGGAGAATCCGCTGCTTGCCGCCATGCGAGAGCGGCTGTGGCGGAGCGTCGAGCGGTACGTGCCGTCCGGATCGCATCTGCTCGACCTGGGCTGCGGGCCGGGAACGGATGAGGAGCATTTTGCGGCGCGTGGATATCGCGTCACCGGCATCGATGCCTCGCCGGAAATGATCCGCGAGGCGCGGGACCGCGTGCGCCGCCTGGGCGCGGGCGCGCGCGTCGAGCTGCACGCGATCGCGATCGATGAACTCGATCGGTTGTCGCCGGCGACGTTCGATGCGGCGTGCTCGAACCTGGGGCCGCTGAACTGCGTCGCCGACATCGCCGTCACGGCGCGCCGCATCGCGGCGCGGGTGCGGACCGGCGGCGTGCTGATCGCGTCGGTCATCGGCCGCGTGTGCCCGTGGGAAATCGCGCTGTATGCGGCACGCAGGGACTGGTCGCGGATCCGCGTGCGGTTCGAACATGCGTTGACGCCGGTGCCGCTCGACGGCCGCACGATTTGGACGCAGTACTACGCGCCGCACGCATTCGAACGCGCGTTTGCGGACGCCGGCTTCGCGCGCGTCGAACGTCGCGCGCTCGGCCTGTTCGTCCCGCCGCCGTACATGCAGGCCTTTGCCGAACGGCACCCCGCCGCGATTGCCGCGCTGCAGCAGCTCGAGGACGCGGCCGGCGCGCTGCCGGGCATCCGCGCGTGGGGCGATCACTTCCTCGTCGTCATGAGGAAGGTGTGACGCGTGTGGACGCCGGCGTTTGCCTGTCCGACGTGCGCGATCCCGTTGAGCGCCGTGTGGTGCCTGCGGTGCGGTCGCAAGTACGAGGCGGTCGATGACATCTGGCGGTTTCTCACGCCGCAACGCCGCGAGTGGCTCGAGCCCTTCGTCCAGCAATACCGCGCGGTGCGGGCGCGCGACGGGTACCGGCAGCCGTCGCCGGAGTACTACCGGCAGCTGCCGTCCGTCGACGCCGGCGACCCCGATGCGGGCGTGTGGCGCATTCGCCGCGAAACGTACCGCAACCTGCTGCGTCATGTGTTCGCGGCGGCGCCGCAATCGATTCGGGTCCTGGATCTCGGCGCCGGTAACGGCTGGCTGTCGCACAGGCTCGCGGAACTGGGGCACCACCCGGTGGCGGTCGACGTGGTGGACGACGAAATGGACGGCTTGCGGGCGGCTCGGCATTTCACGAGCGAGTTTCCGCGGGTGCAGGCCGATTTTGGCGAACTGCCATTCGCGCCGTCGCAGTTCGACGTGGCGGTGTTCAACGCTTCGCTGCACTACGCCGGCGACGCGATGGTCGCGCTGTCGCACGCGCGGCAGATGCTCGTTCCGGGTGGATCGCTCGTCGTGATGGATTCGCCGATGTTTCACGCGGATGCTGACGGGCGCGCGATGAACCATGCCAAGGCGCGGCGCTTCGAGTCGTCGTACGGCATCGCGACGGCCATCGAGCCGGGCATTGGGTTCGTCACGTTCGGCGCGCTCGAACGTGCCGCGGCTGCGCTGCAGATGCAGCAGATGTTTGTGCCGTCGAGGGGACCGCTTGCCTGGCGCGTACGGCGTCAGTTCGCGAGACTCCGGTTGCGCCGCGCGCCGGCAGCTTTTGGATTGTGGGTGGCTCGATGATCGTTTTGTACAACCCGTTGTCGACGACGCCGGGGAAGCAGCCGCTGCCGCTGTCGTTGATGGCGCTCGCCGCCGTCCTCGAGATGCGCCATCCGTGGACGCTCGTCGACGGGAACATCAGTGCCGATCCGGCGCAGGACATCATCGATTCGCTGAAAGCCGCGCCGGCTGGCGCGGTGTCGCTCGTCGCCGTCACCGTCATGCCAGGGCCGCAGCTCACGCAGGCGGTGTCGGTGTGCGCCCGCGTGAAAGCGGCACGCCCCGACGTCCCGATCGTGTGGGGCGGGTACTTCCCGACGCAGCACAGCGACACGGTGTTGAAAGCGCGGTACGTCGACTGCGTCATCCGGTCGCAGGGCGAACAGCCGCTCCTGCAGCTGATCGACGCACTGCAGTCGCATTCGCCGCTCGACCGCGTCGGCGGCCTGTCGTGGAAGGCCGGCACGCACGTCGTGCACAACCCCGCGGGACCGATGACGCCGCTCGACGATCTCCCAGAGCTGCCGTATCACCGCGTCGACATGACGCAGTATCTGCACCGCAACTACCTCGGCACGCGGACCGTCGCGCACAACTCGTCGTTCGGCTGTCCGTTCGCGTGCAGCTTCTGCGCGGTCGTGTCGATGTCACACCGCCGCTGGCTCGCGCAGTCGCCGTTGCGGATGGAGCGGGTGATGCGCCGCCTCGTCGAACACTATCGCGTCGACGCCGTGCAGATGCACGACATGGATTTCTTCATCTCCGAGGAGCGGACGGCGGAGTTCTGCGAGCGCATTGTCGACCTCGGCCTCAGGTGGTGGGCGCTCGGACGCGTCGATCTGCTGATGCAGTACAGCGATCATACGTGGGAGAAGATGGCGCGATCGGGCCTGACGATGATCTTCTCCGGCGCCGAGTCGGGCAGCGACGAGACGCTCGCGGCCATGAACAAAGGCGGCAAGTCGTCGTCGCAACTCACCCTCGACCTCGCCGCCCGCATGCGGCGCTACGGTATCGTCCCCGAATTCTCCTTCGTGCTCGGCGCGCCGCCCGATCCCGACGGCGATGTCGATCGCACGTTCGGCTTCATCCGCCGGCTGAAGCGGATCAATCCCTCGACCGAAGTCGTGCTCTACGCGTACACGCCGGTGCCGCTCGACGGATCGATGTACACCGCGGCGAAGCAGGCGGGCTTTGCGTTTCCGCAGTCGCTCGAGGAATGGGCAACGCCGGAGTGGCAGCAGCTCTCGATGCGGCGCGGCGACGGCATTCCCTGGATTGACGGTGGCATTCGGCGGCGCGTGCGGAACTTCGAACGCGTCATCAACGCGTACTACCCGACCATTACCGATCCGCGATTAACCGGCGTCAACCGCCTCGTGCTGAAGGCGGCCAGCGCGTGGCGGTACGCGCTTCAGTGGTACGACGCGCCGTACGAACTGCGCGCGCTGCACCGCCTGATGCAGTACCAGCGGCCAGAGACGACAGGCTTTTGAGTATCGTCGGCATCTACGATCGGTGGGCGGATTCGTATCCGCCGTGCGCGCACAACCCGGTCATGCGCGCGGAGCAATCGGTCGTCGAACCGATACTGCGATCGCTGGCGGCGCGTCGCGCGCTGGACGTCGGCACCGGCAGCGGCCGATATCTACCGATCCTCCGCGCGGGCGGCGGCGTCGTCGTCGGACTCGATTTTTCTCGCGCGATGCTGCAGCGGGCGTCCGGACTGCGCGTGTGTGGCGACGCGCTGGCGCTTCCGTTTGCGGACGCCTCGTTCGATCTCGTCAACGCGTCGCTGATGCTCGGCGACATCGCGAACCTGCGCACGTGGGCGCGCGAAATCGCGCGCGTGATGCACGCAGGGGCGCATGCCGTCTACTCCGACTTTCATCCGACGTGGGACCGACTCGGCTGGAAGCGGACGTTCGAGACGGCTGACGGTCTCACGCACGAACTGCCGATTCAGTCGCACACGATCGATGACCACGTCGACGCGCTCGCGAGCACGGGCCTGCGCGTGCTCGACGTCCATGAACCGCGCATTGGTCCCGATCCCGATCCGGCGGTCGAACGCTTTCGGGCCAAGTGGGGCGACCCTCCGGTCGTCGCCATCTTCCATGCCACGCGATGATTTGGCAGCGAGCTGTCGCGCTCGTCAACGCGACCGTCGTCACCGACCAGGGGTTGTCCGACAGCGTGCGATTCACCTCGCGGATTCTGTCGATCGGCGAGCGCCCGTGCCGGACCGATCTGGTGATCGATGCGGCGGACGGATTTGTGCTGCCAGGTTTGATCAACGCACACGATCACCTCGAGCTGAATCACTACCGACGACTGAAGTTCGCGGAGCGGTACTGCAACGCATCGGAGTGGATCGAGGACATGCGGCCGCGACTGCAGACCGATCCGGCCATTCGCGAGGCGCAGGCGAAGCCGCTCGCCGACCGCGTGTTCATCGGCGCGATCAAGAACATTTTGAGCGGCGTCACGACCGTCGCGCATCACAACCCGTTTTATCGGGAACTGCGTGGCCTGCCGCTGCGCGTGCTGCGCCGGTATGGATGGGCGCACTCGTTCTATTTGCAGGATGGGCCGGCGGGCGCGCGCGGCGAACCCGGCGGGAACATCCGCAGCGCGTTTGAGGCGACGCCGCACGACGCGCCGTTCTTCGTTCATCTCGGTGAAGGTGTCGACGCGGCGGCGCACGACGAGCTGCGGAAGCTGGCGCAACTCGGCGCGCTGGTCGAGCGGACGGTCCTCGTGCACGGCGTCGCGATCGACCGTCGCGGGTGGCGGCGCGTGGCCGATGCCGGCGCGTCGCTCGTGTGGTGCCCGGCGTCGAACAACTTCCTGTTCGGACAAACGATCGATTTCACGCGATTCGTCGGCGGAAACGTGGCGCTCGGCACCGACTCGCGACTGACCGGTTCGCGCGATCTCCTGGAGGAGCTGCGCATCGCGTACGAGTCCTCGATGATCGAACGCGCGAACCTCCTGCCGATGGTGACGACGACCGCTGCGAACGTCATTCGGCAGCCGCAACTGGGTCGCTTGCAGGTCGGAGGCCCCGCCGATCTGATCCTGGTTCCTCGTGTCGGTCACGATCCGATCGATGCCGTGCTCGCGACATCCCGCCGCGATCTCGATCTCGTCGTCCTCGCCGGCCGCGTGATGACCGCCGGCTTGGCGCATCGCAACATCTTCGCTGCGCGCAGAGTGACGCCGCAGGTCGCCGTCGTCGACGAGGTGTCGAAGTATGTCGATCCCGTGCTGGCGACACGGATCGCGGCCTGCTCGATTCATGAGCCCGGGGTGTCGGTCGCATGAATCCGATGACTCGGATCGCCAGGCTGAGTGCCGCTTTCCTGGCATCGAACCTGACGAGAGGCGCGATCGCGTTCGTGCTGTCGCTGATTGTGGGACGGGCGCTCGGCGTGGAGCGATTCGGGCGATGGGTGCTGTGCACGACGTGGGCGTCGACGCTGACGATCGCCGTCGACTTCGGATTCGGGCTGCTGCTGCCGCGCGACGGCGCGCGGGCTGATTCTCGTATCGGGGAGTTGTGTGGAACGGCATTGGTCGCGCGGCTTGCGGCAGCCGTTCCGGCAGCCATCGTCCTCGCGGTGGCGGCCTCGCGTGTTTCGGTCGACGCCGAGACGATCGCCGGACTGCGCGTCGCCGCGCTGCTCGGTGTCGCCGGGGCGACGTATGGGTGCTTCGGCGGCGCGTTCCGGTCGCAGCCGCGGTGGGTGCCGACTGTCTTGATCCTCGAAACCGGATGGGCCGCCGCGCAGATGGCGGCGTCGTGGGTCGTGTTGTTCGGATCGCCTGCACGCAGCGGAATCGTCGCCGTGTTGACGATTGCGACGATGGCCCAGATCGGACAACTGCTGTCGGTGATGGTCGTGTGGCGGACCGCGTTTCCAGGCGAGCGCGTCCGCGTACCGTCGCGGACTGCCGTGAAGCACACGTGTGCCCGCGCGCTCCCGTTTGCCGCATCCGGTATCGTCGCCAACCTGCAGACACGCGTGGCGCCGCTGCTGCTCGGCTATCTGTCGACGCAGTCGGAACTTGGTGCGTTCGCCGCGGCGGCGCGATTCGGCACGACCGCACGGCTCGCGCCGGGAGCGATCTTCGCCGGCGCGTTGCCGGTGCTGTCTCGCGAGCACACCGACGATCCGGTGGCCGGGAGTCAGGCGTTCGCGTCGTTTCACCGCGCCATGGTGGCGCTCGCCGCGCTCACCGCGGTTCCATGTGTCGTCCTTGGACCGCTGCTGTTGCGGGCGATCTACGGCACACGCTTCGTCGGCGCCGCGCCGGCCCTGATGGTCATCGGCATCGGTCTCCTGCCGGCGCTGACGAATTCAGCGAAGAAAATTTTCCTCTACGCGACAGGGGACGAACGGTTCGTGTTGCAGTGGAGCACGGTATCCCTGGTGATTCAGGTCATCAGCGGGATCGTGTTCATGCCACGGTACGGCAGCGTTGGCGCTGCGGCCGCGATCGCGATCGGCGAGGCCGTCATCTGGTGGCCACTCGCCGATAGAGCGCGTCGTACTGCGCCGCGGTCCAATCCGCATCATGCGCCAGCGTCCACGCTCGCGCCTGTTGCGCCAGTTGTTGGCGACGTGCCGGATCCTGCAGCAGCGCGATGATCGCTTCGGAGAGCGCGTTCGAATCGCCAACCGGCACGGCGGCGGCACGATCCGGCGACCAATCGGCGACGTATCCAACGCGCGTGCCGACCGTCGGCAGACCGGTCGCTGCGGCTTCGAGCACGGCAACAGATGCCGCTTCGTGCCGCGACGAGACGACGTGCACGTGCGCCCGCGCGTAGAATGCAGCGAGTTGATCGATCGGCTTCACGCCATGAAACGTCACGTGCGGTGCCAGATCCAGCGATGTCGCGAGCGCCTCGGTCGCGCCGTTCAACGTGTCTTCGCCGACGACGTCGAGATGCACCGGCTCGCCGCGATCGAGAATCGATCGCACCGCCGCCAGAAGCGTCGGGTAATCCTTGACGCGGTTCAGGCTCCCGACGCGCAGCAGGCGCCACGGCGGTCCATCGTCGCGCTTAACGAGCGGGAAGACATTCGTATCAATACCGATCGGGACGATGGTCGCTGTGATGCCGGCACGCGCCGCTTGCTCTGCCATGAAACGCGTCGATACCGTCACTGCGCCGGCGGTGCCGATCATCTGCGTAAGCGCGCGTCGATCGATCCATCGCCGCTGCAGTCCGTAATCGATGTCGTCGATCGCCACAAATTCGCCGCTGTCGAGGGATGCGATGAACGGCACGCGCAGTCGCGCCGCGATCGGCGCCGTGACGATTGCGGGCACGCCCATGTACGCATGCAGGACGTCGAAGGTGCCGACGCGCGCGAGCGTCTGCGCAAGCCTGCGGCGGACGCGCCAACGTCGGAGGCCCGGCGGTCCGTCGATGCGGCCGATGTCGTAAACGGTGGCCCCGAGCAGGGAATAGTTGCAGGGCCGATCGTAGTAGTGCAGCGCGAACACGTGCAGTTCGTGGCGGCGCGCGAGTCGTTCGATCAGCCACAGGAGCGCCGGCGTGACGCGCTCGCGTCCGGAGCGGTCGACGCCGCCGGTGACGATCAGTCCGATTCGCACGATGAATTTTAGACGCGCGCTTCTACTGGTGTCGATTGCGGTCGCGATCGTGCTGATCGTGCCGGCGACGCGGGTGGCGATCCTCCGCGCGGCCGCTGCGACACTGATCGTCAAGGATCCGATTCAGCCGGCGGACGTCGGCGTCATGGCCGAATTCGGCGAGGGCAACGAACTCGAGGTCAGCGATCTGTATCACGAGAAGATGTTCTCGCGCGTCGTGCTGCTCGAGCCGTCGCCGACCGCCGTCGATCGCGAGTACCTGAAACGCGGCGTCTACCGCGACGACATCGTTCGGACGACGCTGCGCCAGCTCGGTGTGCCGGAAGCGGCGATGACGACGGTGGATGCGGGCGAAGGGGGCACGACCGAAAGCACGCACGCGCTGGCGGCATGGATGCGGCTGCATCCGTCGCGGGCGATTGTCGTCGTCATTCCCTCGCACACGCGGCGATTTCGGCGGGCGTTGATGCGCGTCTGGCCCGAGCAGGTGACGCCGCCGGCGCTCACGTATCCGCGTCACAATGAATTCCGCGCCTCGGACTGGTGGTTATCGCGCCGAACGTTACGCGAGGGGGTCGTCGAGTTGCAGAAGCTGGCGCTCGATTACCTGCAGCACCCGTGGTAGACGATCGCTGCGGAGCCGCGCAACACGTGACGCGGATCGGCGATCGGCGGGCCGACGCCGCCGCGGATAGCGCGGTAGTCGACCTGCGCGCGCACCGCGAAACGTCGCGACAGCGGGTAGTCGAGTCCGCCGCCGGGTTGAATCGCCAATCCGGAGTCGCCGCTCGTGATGCCGACGACGGTGCTGCTGGCGTGGTTGAGGCCGACGAGCACTTGACCGAATTCCGTGACGCGGCCGATGCGCGCCGATGCACGCGGGCCGCCGAGAACCGCATACGTCGACAGATCGATCCCGAGCGTCGACCGTGCATGGCGGCTGACGTCGCCGACCGCCGTCAGCCACTGCGTGACGCCGATTCCGCCGCTCGCGAACCAGCCGAGCGGGAAGTTCGTGCGATCCGGAGCGTCGTCCAAATATGAATATCCGCCGGCGATTTCCCACGACGGTTGCGCAACGGCGATTCGCGGAATCAGCAGCATGACCAGGACCAGCACGCGCGCGGCCATCGCCGTATCATGTCACGCCTTCGCGATCGTCTTCGCGTTCGCCGCGTCCGCGTCCGCGCAGAATTACCACTACGGGATGAACACCCGCGTGCTGACGCCGCAGATGGCCGACAAGATGGTGGAACTCGGCGCCGGCACCGTGCGGTTGGCGTTCGGGTGGGACGTCATCGAGCCGAACTGCAAGGGCTGCTACAACTGGACGATCACCGACGCGTGGCGCGACGAAGCGAAGCGCACCGGTCGCACGATCTTCGCATCGATCGCGTACGCCCCGCGCTGGGCGAACGGCGGCCACGACTACTGGTATCCACCGATCAACTATCAGGACTGGTACGACTTCGTGTTCGCCGTCGTCTCGCGCTATCGCGACGATATCTATTTGTGGGGCGTCTGGAACGAGCCGAACCTCGATGTGTTCATGGCGGGAGCGGACGTGCGCGTGTATCAGGCGCTGACGATCAACGCCCGCGCGGCCATTCGCGCGGCGAATCCGGATGCCGTCGTCATCGGGCCGGACGTCAGCTGGCACGCGCTCACCGATGGTTGGTTTGCGCAGGCGATGACGTCGTTCGGCGATCTGTTCGACATCGTCGCGGTCCATTGGTACATCGACGGTCCGCCGCTCGAGCGGATGATGGATCAACTCGTCAAGCCGTACGCGCTCGGGAAGCCGGTGTGGCTCGCGGAGGTCGGCCGGAAGCCGTGCGCGTCGATGTTCGGCGAAGCGGGGCAGGCGTTGTTCTACGCGCAGGTGCTCGACGCGTTTCAGTCGCGGCGCGATTGGTGGACCGGACTGCTGTTTTACGATCTGTGGGAAGATCCGACGCCGCCCGACTGCGGCAGCGCGATCACGCGTCCGGACTGGTCGAACCGGCCGGCATTTACGGTGCTGCAGAACTTCATCCGACAGCATCCTTGATCAGTTCGTACGATCGTTTGCGCGCATCGTGATCGTGCGTGATCGTGACGATCATCAGTTCGTCGGCACCGTATTCGTCGGCGAGCGCGTTCAGTCCTGCTTTCACCGTCGCTGGTGATCCGACAATCCAGCGTCGACGGCGGACGAGCGCGTCGGCGGCTTCACCGTTCGCCGCGAGAAACTTCATCGCCTCGTCCACCGGCGGCACCGGCCCGGGATCGCCGCGCAACAGCTTCGCGAACGCCATCCGCGCGCTCGACGCGAGCCGGTTGGCTTCTTCGTCGGTCTCGGCGCAGAGCGCCCAGCCGCAGACGATTACGTGCGGCGACTCAGATTCATGGCGATATCGCGCGACGATCTCGGCGCCGTGGGGATTGATGAAGTCGGCGAACGCGTAGGGCAGGCCGAGTTCGGCGGCCCACAGGCCGCTCTGCGGCGACGATCCGAGGAGCCACACATCAGGGCGTTCCGCCATGCCGCGCAGCCGGGCGAGCAGCTCGTCCAATTGCTCGGGGAAGTCGTCTGGGATCGCCTGGCGCCGATCGCGTTGCAGCGCGAAGGCGGTGGCGGGATCGGTGCCGGGCGCGCGGCCGACGCCGAGATCGATCCGGCCAGCGTAGAGACCGATCAGCATGCCGAACGTCTCGGCAACCTTCAGCGGACTGTAGTGCGGCAGCATTACGCCGCCGCTGCCGACGCGGATCGTGCGCGTCGCCGCGGCGATCGCCGGAATCAACACCTCCGGGCTTGCGCACGCGAGCATTTTCGTCGCGTGATGTTCCGCCACCCAGTACCGGTGGTACCCAAGCGCCTCGCAGTGGCGTGCGAGGTCGATCGATCGCCGCAGCGCGTCGCCGCCGCTGGATCCGGCCGAGATCGGCGATTGATCGAGGACGCCTATTTTGCGAACCACGTGAACGATTCTCTGGCGATGTCGGGCGGCAGCGTGTGGCGGCCGTCGTACTCACGATACGTCACGTCGTAACCGAGCTGTTTCAGCCGCGGGACGAACTTTCGGCTGGTGATGTCGATCGGCATGACGTTGTCGGCCGTGCCGTGCGAGATGAAGATCCTCGGTTTGCCGCGGACCGCCGCCGGCTGCATGATGCCCGGCGACATCGCCATGATCCTCGTGAAGAGATCGCCGTTGCCGATCCCCATCGACAACGCGTACGACGCGCCGTCGGAGAAGCCGGCCAGGCCGATGCGATCCGCGATGACGCTGCACTGGCGCTTGACGTACTTGATAGCCTGCCCGATGAACTCCAGATCGGGTCCCCACATCCCCAGAATCGATTCCCACGTCCGCTCGTCACGCGAATCCGGCGAGAGGACGATGAATCCGAACTCGTCTGCGTACTGGTAGGAATACTGCGTCGACAGCGAGGTATTGCCGGCGCCATGACAGAGGACGAGCAGCGGCATCGCCGTGTCCGCCTTCCAGCCACGCGGCACGTAGATCAAGCCGTCGCGGTCCATGTCCCCGAGTCCGAGTTTCCGCGCGCGGCCCGGCAGCGGATCGCCAGGCGCGGCCGGCGTCGGATATTGCGGCGGCTGCGCGAACGGCAAGGCGGCGGCTGCGCCGAGGAATGTTCGCCGGCTGATGACCATTCCGCTATAGTAGCTGTCTTTCAGGAGGAGACATGCGACGGAGCATCCTGTACGGATTGGGCATCGCGCTGGTCGTTGCACCGGTCGTGAGCTTCGCGCAGTCGAAGCCGACTGCGGCAACCTACATCTCAGATGAAGAAGTGAAGAAGGTGAACAGCCTTCCCGGCGTCGACCGCCAGATTCGCGTCGTCGACATCGGTCCCGAGAATTTCGCCGTGGGCATCGTCCATCGCGGCGCGACGGGCGCAGCGGCGCGCGGCGCGGCTCCGGCAGGCGGTGGCGCGGGTGCGGCGGCGGGTCGCGCGGCGGGCGCGGGCGGCGGACGCGCCGGCCAGGTGGGCGAGCCGTGCGGCGAGCAGGGCACACCGCCAGCGGGTTCGACCGGCGGCGGCATCGCCCACGATCAGCAGACCGAAGGCTACTTGATCGTCTCCGGCGGCGGCACGCTCGTCACCGGCGGCAAGATCATGAACGGTCGCCGATCGGGTCCTGAATCAGAAGTGACGACGACCTTGAACGGCCCGTCGTGCAGCGGCGCGATCGTCGGTGCGGATGTGGTGAAGAAAGTCGTGAAGACCGGCGACATCATCATCATCCCGGCGGGCGTCCCGCACGGATGGACCGACATCACCGATCACGTGGACTATCTGAGCTTCCGTCCGTCCGCGCGCGTGCTGCCGGCGGGATACGTGAATCCGGCGATCAAGCAGTAGGCAGGTAGGGCAGGAAAGGCGGGAAGGGCCGGAGGGGCAGGAGGGAAGAGCGTTCTTCCGTCCTGCCTTTCCCGCCCGTCCCGCCCTTCCGGCCTACTTCGTCCCCGTCTTCTTCATCACGTACTTCATCACCCGCCTGGGTCCCACCTCGGCACCGTAAACGTTGCCGGCGTTGTCGACGACGACGCCTTCGGCGGCGCTGGTGTTGGTGGCGCATGGCGCCTCGGCCGTCGGCCGCTGCCCCTGCTTGCACGTCGGCGTGGGATCCGGGATCAGATACTTCACCGTGCCGTCCTTCGCGCTCCCGATGCGGATGCCGCGCGTCCAGCCGTCGTGGTTGCGCGAGACCGACTCGGACTCCGAATCGGCGACGTAGATGTTGTCGTTCCTGTCGATGTAGACGCCGCTCGGACGCGAGAACTGCTTCCACTCGGTGACGTACTTGTAGTTCGCGTCGAAGATCTGGATGCGGTTGTTGTTGCGGTCGCCGACGAACAGGCGTCCCTTCGAGTCGACCGCGAGCGCGTGCGGCTGATCGAACTCGCCCGGACCGGTGCCCAGCTTGCCGAATTCCATCTTCTTCTTGCCGCTCTTGTCGAACACGATGACGCGGTTGTTGCCGCGGCCATGACCTTCGGCGACGACGATGTCGCCGTTGTGCATGATCGTGATGTCGTTCGGCTGGTAGAAGAAGTCCGGTGCGGCGGCGCCGCCCGGTTTGCCGAGCGTCAGCAGCAGCTTGCCGTCGGGCGAAAACTTGTATACCTGGTTGCCCTTCGTGGCGTCGGCGGGCGGGCCGATCGGGCCAGCCATCTGCGGTGCTGGCGCGGCGGGCGCACCCGCTTCACGACCGCGGCCGCGCGCCGGCGGCGCGCCGTTGTCCTGACCGTCCGTCACCCAGACGTTGCCGTCCTTGTCGACATAGATGCCGTGCGGGAAGATCAGCATCCCGCCGCCGAAGCTGTTGATCACGTTGCCGTTCGTGTCGAAGTGCAGGATCGTGTTTTCCGGCTTGATGTTCCCGGTTGCGCGATCGAGGCAGCCGTTTTCTCCGCAGCGCTCAGCGACCCAGATCGTCTTGCCGTCTTTGTCGACTTCCGCCGCGCTCGTCGAGCCCCACTTCCGTCCGTCGGGCAGCTTGAAGTAGTTCGGAATGCTCTCGTACGGATTCGGCAGATCGTTGGTCGGCTTCATGTCCTGCTGCGCGCCGACGGCCACGCCCGCGAGGACGAGCACCGCTGCCGTTTTGATGAAGAACTTCACACCAGCCTCCTTAGCATTCAGCATTTTGCATTCATCATTTCTTGACGTACCGTTTGATGCCGCGCGGGCCGACTTCCGCGCCGTAGATGACGCCGTCCACGTCGGCTGCGACGCCTTCGGCGGCACTCGTCATGCCGGGACCGTTGGCGTTCGGTTTCGGATCGGGAATGAAGGCGGTGACGCTGCCGTCTCGCGCGCTGCCGATGCGCAGTCCGCGCTTCCATCCCGGGTTGAAGCCGTACTTGCCTTCGACGTCGCCCGATTCCGAATCGGCGGCGTAGAGCGTGTCGTGCTTGTCGATGAAGAGGCCGCTCGGCCGGCTGAACTGCTTCCATTCCGCGATCCACATGCCGTTTTGATCGAAGATCTGAATGCGGTTGTTGCTCCGGTCGGCGACGAACAGACGGCCCTGCGAATCCATCGCGAGGCCGTGCGGCTGATCGAACTCGCCGCGTCCCGATCCTCGTCGTCCCCAGGTCTTGATCAACACGCCGTCTTTCGACAGCTTGACGATGCGACCGACGTCGTTCGCGCCGTGGCCTTCGGCGACGAAGATGTCGCCGTTCGGCGCGACGAGGACGTCGTTTGGTTGATAGAAGAATTCACCGTCGCGGCCGCCACCCTTCTTGCCGAGAACCATCAGCAGCCGGCCTTGCGGGCTGAATTTGAAGACCTGATGGCTGCCACCGCCGTCGGTGACCCAGATGTTGTCGTCGGCGTCGACGAAGATGCCGTGCGGAAACGCGAAGATGCCGGCGCCGAAGCTCTTGATCAACTTGCCGGTCGGATCGAAGTGCAGGATCGGATCGAGCGTCGAGTTCGCGCAGGTGTTCGCGCCGCAGCGTTCGGCGACCCAGACGCTTCGTCCGTCCTTGTCGATGTCCACGGCGCTCGTCGCGCCCCACACGCGTCCTTCGGGGAGCTTCGCCCAGCCCTCGATCGTGCGGTACGGGTTCGGCGGATCGACCGTGACGTCGTGGCAGAGCGACACAACGGCGGCCAGGACGAGGACCGCACGATAGGCGACTGACATGGCGCGGATTATACTCGCGGGGTGAGGCGATTGCTCGTCGCCGCGCTCGTCGCGACCGCGCTGGCGGCCACCGCGTTTGGTCAGGACTTCGGTTTTCGCGGCTTCGGTTTTCGCGGGCCTTTCCGCATTTATCCCAACACGCGCTACGACGGCCGCTTCACGTTCGTGCGCCTGCGCTACGAGCACCTGCCGGGCGGCAACTGGTATGGCGGATGGCCGGCCTGGTCACATGGCTATCCAGTCGCCGAGCAGAACCTGATGCGGATCATGAACGAGGTCAGCTACCTCGGTCCGCATATGGAAGACATCAACGAACTGACGCTCGACGATCCGGAGCTGATGAAGTATCCGGTCGCGTACATCATCGAAGTCGGGTGGTGGGACATGTCGGACCGCGAGGGCGAGGCGCTGCGCAACTACCTCGCGAAAGGCGGATTCGTCATCGTCGACGACTTCAAGGTCCGCGGCGGCGGATTCGGACGGTTCGGCGGCGCCGGCGGCTGGGACATCTTCGAAGCGAACATGAAGCGCGCGCTGCCAGGCGTCCGGTTTTTCCCGATGGACGCGTCGCATCCGATCTATCACGCGTTCTTCGAGGTCAACGACCTCGACATCGTCCCGCAGGCCTACGTCGCGGGGAAGCCGATCTTCCGCGGCGTGTACGAAGACAACGATCCCGCCAAGCGGCTGCAGATGATCATCAACTACAACACCGACATCTCCCAGTTCTGGGAATGGTCAGGCACCGGTCTGCGGCCGATCGATCAGACGAACGAAGCCTACAAGCTCGGTGTGAACTACATCATCTACGGGCTGACGCATTGAAAGACATCACGCAGAGCCCGCGGTACCCGCAGAGAAACGAGATCTGCGCACTCTGCGCGCTCCGCGTGAGGTTCAGCGTTCCGGCGGGACGGTGAGTTCCGCTGTATTGCTGATCGCGGTCGCGACTTCCGGCAGGATGCCCATGCGGATGTAGATCGGCCGGACGGCGACGCGGATCGCGGGCAGCGCGCTGGCGAACCACGCGGCGCCCGCGATGCAGCAGATGCCGCCGACGAGCAACGTGTGCGGCGCGCCGATGCGCGCCGAGAGCGCCCCGGCGATCAAACTGCCGAACGGCACCGTGCCCAGGAACGCCATCATGTAGAAGCTCATCACGCGGCCGCGCTTCTCATCGTCGACGATCGTCTGCAGGACCGTGTTGCTCGCCGCCATCTGCGTCATGAATCCGAAGCCGGTGATCACCATGAACGGAATGGCGATCCACAACACGCGCGCGAACGAAAAGCAGATGAGTCCGCTGCCGAAGAGCGCGCCGGCCAGCGCGATGACGCGTCCGAGGCCGATGACCGACTTGCGGGCGGCGAGCCACAGCGCACCGACCAGCGCGCCGCAGCCCGATGCGGTCATCAGGAGGCCGAGCGTATGTGGTCCGCCATGGAAGATGTCGGCCGCGAAGATCGGCATCAGCACGGAGTAGGGGACGCCGACGAGGCTGACGATCGCGAGCTGCAGGATGATCGAGCGGATCGGTCGAAAGCCGAACGCATAGGCGAAGCCTTCTTTGAACTGTTGCAGCGCCGCGCCCCGCGTCGCCGCGCGGCGATCGCCGCGCGTGATCCGCATCAGCAGCAGCGCGATGATGACCGCGACGTAGCTGACGCCGTCGATGAAGAAACACCATCCCTCTCCGAAGGCGGCGATGACGACGCCGGCGACCGACGGTCCGAGCAGGCGCGCCGCATTCACCATCGACGAGTTCAGCGCGATCGCGTTGCCGAGATCCTGCTTGTTCTCGATCATCCGGATCAGAAACGACTGCCGCGCCGGCATGTCGAACGCGTTGACGATGCCCTGCACGATGTTGAGCGCGACGATGTAGCCGATGGTGATGTGACCGGTCAACGTCAGCGCTGCGAGCGCGAACGACTGCAGCATCGAGATGGTCTGCGTCACGACGAGCAGGCGATGGCGGTCGAGGCGATCGACGACGACGCCGGAGAACGGTCCGAGGAGGAACGCCGGGAACTGGCCGGCGAAGCCGACGACGCCGAGGAGGAGCGCCGATCCCGTCAGCCGATAGACCAACCAGCTCGTCGCGGTCGTCGTGATCCAGGTGCCGACGAGCGAAACAATCTGTCCGCCGAAGAAAAGCTTGTAGTTGCGATAGCGCAGCGCGCGAAGCATGAAGGCGACGCTGCTGGTCGACGGTTGGGACACGCTTGTCTCATTCTAAGGACGGCAAAGGCGGTCTGGCTACGAGTCTGGCCCGGGTCAGACTGGGGTCAGACTGGGGTCAGACTGGGGTCAGACCCCGGGTACACGCATTGCTAGCTCGACCGCATGCACAATCGACGAGAGTTTTGCCAGGGACTGATTTTGATCTCCATCGCGACCGCGATCGAGGCGTGCGGCGGCGGGAGCTCGACCGCCCCCAGTTCGTTGCCGTCCATCGCGACGATCAACGGGAGCGCCAGCGGCAATCAGATTCAGCTGACCGTCGACGGCAGCTCCTCGCTGGCCGCCGTCGGCAGCGCCGCGCGCGTCCAAACGTCGGCGGGCTCGGTTCTCGTCGCGCGGACCGCGCAGTCCACCTTTTCGGCGCTGACGGCGATCTGCACGCACGAAGGGTGCACCGTCGACGAATTTCAAGGCGGGACATACGAATGCTCCTGCCATGGATCGCAATTTTCGACGAGCGGCGCCGTCGTCCGCGGCCCGGCCGGTTCACCGCTGCGATCGTTCGCGACGAGCTATGCGGCGCCGAACCTGACGATTACAATCGCGTGAGTGACACGCGTCGTTCTCTTCCACACCTGCCTCGTCAACGAAATCGACCCTGACGTCGGCCTCGCGGTCGTCCGCGTGCTCGAGCGCCTCGGCTTCGCGATCGACGTGCCACTCGATCAGACGTGCTGCGGGCAACCGGCGTTCAACGCGGGATTCCAAGATGATGCGCGTGCGGTGGCGCGCCATACGCTGGACGTCCTCGATCGCACAACGGATCCGATCGTCGTCCCGTCCGGTTCGTGCGCCGACATGCTGGTGCATCACTATCCGCATCTCTTCGAGCGCGAGCCGGCGATGCACGCGAAAGCGACACGTGTGGCGGCGCGCTGCCGTGAGTTCAGCCAGTTCGTCGCGGAATGCGGCGTCGCGATGCCGACGGGAACGATGGCGACGAAGGTGGCGTATCACCCGTCCTGTCACCTGTTGCGTGGGCTCGGCGTCCGCGACCAGCCGAAGCAGCTGATCGCGAGCGTCGCCGGCGCCGAGCAGGTGACCGTGCACGAACAAGAAGAGTGTTGCGGGTTCGGCGGACTGTTTTCCGTAAAGAACTCCGAAATCTCATCCGCGATGCTCGGAAAAAAAATGACGGCGCTCGAGGCATCCGGGGCCGATCGCGTCGTAAGCTGTGACCTAGGATGCCTGCTGCACATCGGCGGTGGATTGCATCGCCGTGGCTCCACGCTGCGCGTTCAGCATCTCGCGCAACTGCTCGACGAGTCACAGTCGTGAACCGGCGGATCGTGTGCCTCGCCGCGGTCGCTGTGCTCGCGCTCGGCGCCGTCGCCTTCGCGCAGCGCGGCTACGGTGACGGCTTCTTCGGACGCTACGTGCGCTTCCGCGTCGAACCGAACGCGCCGTACGACGGTCGCTTTACCTTCGTCCGCGTCCGCTACGAGGGCGCGCCGGGACACAACTGGTGGCGCGGGTTGCCGTCGTGGTCGCATGGATATCCGCTCGCCGAGCGAAACCTGATGAAGATCATGAACGAGCTCGGGTTTCTGAACGGCAACGACGAAACGATCAACACGCTCACCCTCGACGATCCCGAAATCTTCCACTATCCGGTCCTCTATATCATCGAAGTCAGCTGGTGGACGTTGACCGACAAGGAAGCCGCCAACCTGCGCGCGTATCTCGACAAGGGCGGCTTCGTGATCGTCGACGACTTCAAGCAGTACGGCGACTTTGGCAGCCCCGGCTGGGCCCCGTTCGAAGCGAACATGAAGAAGGTGCTGCCCGACGTGCACTTCTTCGAGATGGACGCCTCGCATCCGATCTTCCATTCGTTCTTCGAACTGAACGATCTGAACGTCATTCCGCAGGCCTATAACTACGGACGTCCCGTATTTCGCGGCGTGTACGAAGAGAACGATCCGGCCAGGCGCCTGCAGATGATCGTCAACTACAACACCGACATCTCGCAGTTCTGGGAGTGGTCGGGGACCGGACTGCGGCCGATCGATCAGACGAACGAGGCGTACAAACTCGGCGTGAACTATCTGTACTACGGGTTGACGCATTGAACATCACATTGACCGTCAACGGTCGCGCGCAGACCGTCGACGTCGATCCCGCGACGCCGCTCTTGTACGTGTTGAGCGACGAGCTGGGCTTGCGCGGGCCCAAGTTCGGTTGCGGCCTCGGTCAATGCGGCGCGTGCGCTGCGATTGTCAACGGCCGTGCGGTGCGATCGTGCGTCACGCCGGTCAGCACGGTCGCCAACGCCCAGATCACCACGCTCGAAGGCCTCGGGACACCCGAGAAGCCGCACCCAATTCAACAAGCGTTCATCGACGAACAAGCGGCCCAGTGCGGCTACTGCCTGAACGGTGTGATCCTGACGGCCAAGGCGTACCTCGATCAAAATCCGAAGGCGTCGGACGCGGACGTGCAGCAGGCGCTGTCGACGGTGCTGTGTCGCTGCTTTACGAACACGCGGATGCTGCGCGCGATCAAAAAGTACCAGGAGAAGCGGTCATGAAGCGCCGCGACTTCCTGAAAACGTCAGGCGCGCTCATCGTCAGCTTCGCGGCTGTAGATGTAGCGCAGCCCTTGAGGGCGGCCTTCGCGCAAGGCCCGTTCGATACGCGCAACTCCGGCGTCGATCCGAAACAGCTCGATAACTGGATCGCCGTCAACGCCGACGGCACGGTGACCGCGTACACGGGCAAGTGCGAGCTCGGTCAAGGGATCATGACGGCGCAGATGCAGCTCGTCGCCGAAGAACTCGGCGTCCCGCTGTCTCGCGTCAAATTGGTTCAGTGCGACACGGCGGTCTGTCCCGATCAAGGGACGACGTCGGGCAGTCAGTCGACACCGACGAACTTCAACGAGCGGAATCTGGCGCAGGCGGCGGCGACGGCGCGCGAAGCGCTCATGCAGCTCGCCTCCCAGCGTCTCGGCGCGCCGTCCGATCGCCTGACCGTGGCCGGCGGCGTCGTCAGCGTCCGCGGTGATGCGGCGAAGCACGTGTCGTACGGCGAACTCGTCGGCGGACGGAAATTCAACCTGACCGTCAATGCCGCCGCGAAACGGCGGACACCGGATCAGTGGGCCATCCTCGGTAAACCCGCGATGCGCGCCGACATGGTCGCGATGGCGACCGGCACGCTCGAGTACGTGCAGAACGTGCGCGTGCCGGGGATGCTGCACGGCCGCGTCGTACGGCCGCCGTCACATGGCGCGACGGTCGTCAGCGTCGACGAGGCGTCGGTGCGCGCGATGCCGGGCGTGGTCAAGGTGGTGACGTGCAAGAATTTCGTCGGCGTCGTTGCCGAGAAACCGTGGCAGGCGATCCAGGCGGCGCGCGCGCTGAAGGTCAATTGGTCGGGGGGCGAGACGATCCCGCCGCACGCAACGTTCTACGACTATCTGCGGAAGCAACCGTCGCGCGATGCGGTGGTGATCAACTCGCGTGACGTCGAGGCGAAACTGACCGCATCCCAGTCGACGCTCAAGGCGACCTATCTGTATCCGTATCAGATGCACGGATCGATGGGGACGTCGTGCGCGGTCGCCGACGTGCAAGGCAACACGGCGATCGTGTGGTCGTCGACGCAGTCGGCGTATCCGACGCGCAGCGGCGTCGCGATGGTGCTCGGCATTCCTGCCGAAAACGTGCATGTCATCTTCACGCGCGGGTCGGGCTGCTACGGCATCAACGGCGCGGACACCGTCTCCTACGATGCGGCGCTGCTGTCGCACGCGGTCGGGAAACCGGTCAAAGTGCAGCTGTCGCGGCAAGACGAGATGGCGTGGGAGAACTACGGCTTCGCGACGGTGATCGATCAGCGTGCCGGCGTCGATGCGAGCGGCGCGATCGCCGCGTGGGACTGCGAGTCATGGTCGGTGTCGAAGGGCGGCCGTCCCGGCTACAACCAGCCGGGCAACGTCGTGACCGGAGAGCTGGTCGGCTTCGAGCCGGCGACGATCACGCCGCGCGGCGCCGCTGAACCGACCGGCGAACTACGCAACGGCAGCAACGCCGTGCCGTCGTACGTCGTCGGCTGCATCTCCGGGAAGTGCGGCGGCGCGGGCGCGGTGAAAAGCGAGCGCGTGTTGACCCACACGATCAGGTCGCCGTTCTACACCGGCCCGCTGCGTTCGCCGGCGCGCCTGCAGAACACGTTCGCGCACGAATGCTTCATGGACGAAATCGCCGCTCATGTGAAAGCGGATCCGGTCGAGTACCGGTTGAAGCATCTGAGCGAGCCGCGACTGGTTGACGTCGTGAAAGCCGTCGCGAAGGCCGCGAACTGGCAACCGCGCGCATTTCCGAATCGCGGAAACGCCGGTCGGGGGATCGCGACGGTTGCGTACGAAGGCGACAACGGCTACGTCGCGATGATCGCTGAAGTGTCGGTCGACGCCGCGACCGGTCGCGTGCACGTCAAACGCATCGTCGTTGCGCAGGATTGCGGACCGATTAGCAATCCCGACGGGATGAAGAATCAGATCGAAGGCGGTGCGCTGCAGGGCCTGAGCCGCGCGTTGGGCGAAGAGGTCACCTGGGACGATCACAAGGTGACGTCGATCGACTGGCGGACGTATCACTCGCTGCCGCTCGGTTTCGACGTGCCGGTGATCGAGAGCGTCCTGATCAACCGCGCGGGTGTCGAGGCGACGGGCGCCGGCGAAACGGCGATCACCCTCGTCGCCGCCGCTGTCGGCAACGCCATCTTCGACGCCACGGGCGCGCGAATCCGTCAGGTCCCGTTCACGCCCGAGCGCGTCAAAACGGCGATTGCCGGAAATCCGGCAAAAAGTCAGGCATAGCGCTTGCCCTGCAGGCAGCCGGAGGGTTGTCCATGGCTGCCACACTCAGGACGAAGCAGGAACTGGCGGAACGTCTGTCGCCGGAAGCCCGCAAAGCGTTTTTCTCGCGGTGCGACGACATCGAGCGCGAATTCACCGTCGGTTGCACGTGCAACAACGACCCGTGCATGGAAGGCGGCTGTTCGGTCGAAGGCGAGGACGAAACGTGCCTGCAGCCGATCGAGCGCGCCGGCGACGACTACTACAAAGCGATCGACGCCGCGTTCGAGACGATCTACGCGGACCCGCGCAACCGAAGCCGCTGGTAGCCGAGCCTGACGGGTTCAGCTACCGCGCGAACTGCACCGTGCCGCCGACGATCGTGTAGGCGATCTGTGTCGAAGGAATGTCGTCCTCGGGAATCGTGAGGATGTCCTTCGAGAAGACGGTGACGTCGGCGAGCTTGCCGACGGCGAGCGATCCTTTGATGCTTTCGTCGAAATCGGCGTAGGCGGCGTTGATCGTGTACGACCGCAGCGCTTCCATGCGGCTCATGCGCTGGTCGGGATAGAACACCGAGCCGTCCTTCAACTTGCGCGACACCGACGCATAGAAGTTCGGGATCGGATCAACGTCCTCGACGGGCGCGTCGGTGCCGTTCGCGATCGTCGCGCCCGACTTCATCAGCTTCTGCCACACGTACGCGCCTTCCTCCGCGCGCTTCGCCCCGAGCCGCGCCAGGACGTACGGCGCGTCGGACGTCGCGTGGATGCCTTGCATCGACGGGATGATCCCGAGTCTGCCGAAGCGCGGGATGTCGGCGGCGCTCAGATGCTGCGCGTGCTCGATCCGCCAGCGCAACGACTTGCTGTCCACGTTCGGGTGCCGCTTGAACGTCTCCTCGTAGATGTCGAGCGTCTCGTGATTGCCCCGATCGCCGATGGCGTGCACGCACACCTGGTAGTTGTTGATGAACGCGAGCTCCGCCGACTTCGAGACGTCCTCGAGCGTGTCAGTGTTCATCCCGCTCGTCGTCTTCAGATCCTCGTACGGTTCGAGCATCCACGCGCCGCGTGACCCGAGCGCGCCGTCGATCGCGCGCTTGATCGCCCGAACGGTGAACCGTTTGTCGCCGTAGTTGACGACGCGGTATTTCGGCATGTCCACGGCGAGTTTGTCCGGCGTTTCGCGCAGCATCATCCAGACGCGCAACGGCAGCTGCTTCTCGTCGACGACCCGTTTCATCACCTCGATCGTCGCTGGCGGCGAGCCCGCATCGGTCACCGTCGTCAATCCCTTCGACAGCGATTCCCGCGCCGCGAGATCGATGACCGTTCGGAGATCGGCTTCCACCTGTGCTGGCGTGCGGCGAGCGAGGTCGCGCGCGAGCGCCTCCGCGATCAGTGTCTGCGCGCGCTCGTTGAAGAGACCGCTTGGGTTGCCGTTCGCGTCCTTGAGAATCTTGCCGCCATTTGGATCCGCGGTCGCCTTCGTCACGCCCGCGAGCTGCATCGCTTTTGCGTTCGCGAACCCCGCGTGACCGCTGGCGTGCGTCAGCCACACGGGATTGTTCGGCGACACGCGGCTCAGCGCATCGTGAAGAGGGAAGCCCTCGACGTTCGGCGACGGCGGGTGCGACCACTTCTCCTGATGCCATCCGTTCCCGAGAATCCACTCGCCCGGTTTCGCCGTCTTCGCCGCGTCGCCGACCATGCGGACGATGTCGTCCCAGTCGCGGGCGGTGGCGAGCTTCAGATTGCGCGCCGCTTCGCCGACGCGCGTAAAGTGCACGTGCGCATCGATGAGGCCTGGCGTTGCGAGCGCGCCGCGCAGGTCGATGACCTTTGTATTCGGACCGATGTATCGCTGGATGTCTGCATTCGAACCAAGCGCGACGATCGTGTCGCCCGATGCCGCGAGCGCCTGCACCTCGGGCGTGTTGTCATCAACTGTCACGATCTTGCCGCCGCGGAGCACCAGATCCGCCGGCGCTTGCGATCGCGTTTGCGCGCCGACGATCAACAGCGCGAGCGTGATTCGAATGAACGTCTGCATCGCGCAAGTGTAATAGAATCGTTCGCCGAACAGGAGTCACCATGAAGTCCATTCTGACGATCAGCGCTGCGTCCGTGCTCGCGACTGCCGTTGCCTTCGCGCAGACGCCGCGGACGTTCAATCCGAACGACACCGTCGAACTCGAATTGCTCACACACACCGAACTCACCGAGCGCTTGAACAACGGATGGACGTCGATTCTCGTGCCGACCGGCGGCACCGAGGAGCGCGGTCCGCAAGACGTGCTCGGCGGCCACACGATCATGGTCAAGCACCACGCGATCGACATGGCGAAACGTCTCGGCAAAACGCTCGTGGCGCCGCCGCTGCCAATCGCCGTCAACGCGACTGGGCTCGGCAACGCCACCGAGAAGGCGGCGCAGCCCGGCGCAATCCAGATGCCCGCCGACGTGTTCAAGCAGGTGCAACTCGCCGAGATCAACAGCCTGGCGATGAGCGGCTTCAAAGACATCTTCGTGTTCGGCGATCACGGTGGCGGACAGGAAGAGATGAAGCAGGCAGCCGAAGAGATGGACAAGAAGTGGGCACCGAAAGGGACGCACGTCTACTACGTCGGCGACTTCTACAACAAGACACACGACGACGTGGACATGTATCTCTACGAGCACAAGCTGCCGATCGCCGGTCACGGCGCGATGATGGAAACGTCGGAAATGTTGTGGATGCAGCCGGTGGAAGGGATGTACGTCCGTCCGACCTACAAGACGACGGCGGGCGATCCGACCGGGCAGACGCCGGAGCAGTGGAAAGCGGCGCGCGACGCGCGCATGCGCGGCGAAACGCCGCAGCGCGGCGGCGGTGGCCGTCGCGGCCAGGATCCCAACGCGCCGCCGCGATTGAACAACGGCGTGACCGGCGATCCGCGTCCGTCGACGGCCTCGATCGGCAAGGACCTCGCCGAGATTACCGTCATGAACGGCGTCAACCAGATCAAGAAGATGCTGGCTGATCGCAAAGGCGCGTCGACCCAGCACTAATGCGCTGGCTCGCGCTGCTCGTCCTCCTCGTCGCGGGATCGGCACAGACCAATGTGCCGGTCCCGCAGATCGTCGACACACCGACCGTCAAAGTCCTGAAGGGCCTCACCGCGCCGGAGTTCGAAGCCGAGATGCAACAGATCAACGTTGCGCTTGGCGTCTCTTGTGGGTTCTGCCACGTCCGCGGCAACTTCGCGAGCGATGAGAATCCGCACAAGATGACGGCTCGCAAGATGCTCGAGATGACGGGGAAGATCAACGAGCAGTTCTTTCCCGGCACGAAGCGCGTGACCTGCTACACGTGCCATCAAGGCGAGCAGAAGCCGAAGCAGCCAGACCCGTTTTAAAACGCGAGAATCAGGCCGACGCTTGCGCGCCAGAAGTGGAACGATCCGAAGTCGACGTTCGTGCCGTTGCCGCGCTGATTGTCGACGAGGTCGCGAAAGTAGCGCAGGTCCGCGCGCACGCCGACCGAACGGCGGCTGAACGCCATCACGCCGACGCCGGCATCCAATCCGAAATCGTTGTTCTGTATCTGCTGCACCGGCGTTGCCGTCGTCGTGACGACCTCGTGCATGACACCGGCGCCGAGCGACGCGTACGGGCGCACGTTCGATCGCCCGCGACCGAAGAACCCGTATCGCTGAGCGCCACCGGCGAAGACGACGTTGATCATCGCCGTGGTGACGCTGTTCTCGCCGAACGGACCGCCGCTGCCGAAGAAATCCGGCGCATAGGTGACGTCGAGTTCGGCGCCGACCGGCGCGTTTCTCGGCACGCCGCCGACATCCAGGACGAAGTCGGCGCGGCCTTCAGCCGATGGGTTACCGAACGTGACGCCGACCGCGGGTGCGACGTATCCCTGTGCATGCACAGCAGACGCAGTCAGCAGAATTGACACGCACGCAAACACGCCGATCGCAATACGACACGTCATAGCGAGGATCCTCGGGCGCAGGCGAAACCATCGCCAGCAAGCGATGTGCCACGACGAGGACGGCGGCTGACTAACGGAGGCGCGCGCGGAGCGTCTGGAGCGCGTCAACCCGCTCTTGCGGAGGATGGTCGGAGGGCAGCGCGTCGATGAACGCGATGATCGAACGGAGCCCAGGCGCCGGATCGGCCCCGTGCCGGCGCTGATCGTCGGCGCGTTCGACCGCCACTTTTTCGATGGAGATGAAGCCGCCGGCGTACGAGGGTTCGAGGCGCAGCGTGTGTTCGAAGGCGGCGATCGCCCGTTCGAACGACGCCGATGCGTCGACGCCTCGCCGAATGTCGTTGCGGTAGCGCAGGATCAGCGCCTGCGCGAGGTTGTCGGCCGCGCCGAGATTTCGTGGATCGACCGCGAGCACGGCCGAGTGCTCCGCGATGGCGCGCTCGATCGACGAGGAGGGATCCCGATTCGTACGGCTCTCCCACCACGCGCGGTTCATGAACACGTCCGCCAGCGTCGCGCGCGCCTGAATATCGTGTGGTTCGAGCTGCAGCGCCGTCGATGCTTCGTCGGCCGCGCGATCGAAGCCGTCGCCGGGATCGGCCGAACGGACGACGACGGCAGTGCTCCATTCGGAGAGGGCTTCTGCGTAGTAGCGGTGTGCCTCGGTCGACGCGGAATCGACCGCGACGGCGCGACCGCACGCGTCTTTGGCCTCGGCGAGCACCGGCGCGAGATCCCGTTCGATGCCGTGTCCGATCAGATGGAACAAAAGGCCGGTCGCGGCACAGCGTCCCACGTGGGCGTCGAGCGAACTGGGCGCGATGCGTTCTGCCGCGGCAAACTGCGCGATCGCTTCATCAGTGCGCTTCGTCGCCAGGTCGAGTGCATGTCGGACGAACAATCGGAACGCGTCGTTGCTTGCGGCTTGACCCGCAAGCACATGCGCTTCGAAGAGCCACGGTGTCTCGTGCGTCGCCGCTTCCGCGCGCACGATCGCGGTGTCGAGATCGTCGAGGTGTGTGGCGATGAGCGCTTCGACGTACGCCGGCGTCACGATCCGGCTCTCCCGGCCGTCTTGCAAGTACGCCAGCGACTTCGCGCGCACCGTCGACTGCAAATCGGCGATCCGTTCGTTGCGGACGCGGTCGATCTCCACACGCTGCGCTTTCGACAGTTCGCTGCGGTACTGTTCGCCGTACGCGAGCCCGAGCGCCATGGCCGCGTCGGCCGTCCGGTAGCCGCTGCGCCACGCACGCTCGAGATGATCGATCGCACGCGTCTCGTCACCAAGCGTCAGATAGCCACGGCCGAGCGCGTATTCGCTCGGACCGAACGCGATCGATCCGGCGGACCGTGTCATCGCCTCGATTCGCGTCATCCGCTCGCGAACCTGACGTCGCTCGGCGTCGATGGCGTGCAGCGGCGACATCTGCGCCGCGCGGAACATCCAGTCGATCCCCTCGACCTCCTGGCCGAGTTGGCGCGCCACATCGGCTTGCCTGGCGCTGCGCCAGGACTGGTACCCGCCCCAGCCGGCGACGCCGACAATCACGACTCCGAGAAGCGCGAAGGCCATCGTCAGCCGCGGATGCCGGCGCGCCTTGTTCGCCCATCGATGCACGCGTCCGGATCGCCGGGCCGATACGGCATCGCCGTTCAAATACCGACGGAGATCCGCGGCAAGCGCGCGCGCCGACTGATACCGATCGTTGGGATCTTTCTCGATGCACTTCGAGATGATCGCGTCGAGATCCGCGGGCAACGTTGGCAGCACCGCACGCGGCGATCGGACCTCGCGATCGACCACGTCGATGAGCAGTTGGAATCCGCTGCTGTCCTCGAACGGCGCCATCCCGCATACAAATTCGTAAAACGTGGCGCCAAGACTGTAGACATCGCTGCGCCGATCGAGCGCGGCGGCACCGCCGCGAATCCGCTCGGGCGCCATATAGCGCGGCGTTCCGACGATGACGCCGGTTTGGGTCAGCGCCGGCGCGTCGACTTCGGCGGCGAGGCCGAAGTCGAGTAAGTACGGCTTCAGGCCTTCCGGCCGGCGCTCGACCAGGATGTTCGCCGGCTTGATATCGCGGTGCACGAGGCCGATGCGATGCGCGGCCTGCAGTCCATCCGCAATCGTTGCGATCAACTCGACCTTCTGGTCGAGCGTCGTCTCGGCGCGGACACCGAGCAGCGTCGGTCCGTCCACGTATTGCATCGCGATGAAATGATGATCGCCGACCGAACCGGTCTCGAAGATCTTCAAAATGTGATCGTGCTCGACGCGCGCCTGCGCCTCGGCCTCGCGCAGGAATCGACCGACGATCGCCTCGTCGTGCGACGAGATCAGTTTGATCGCGGTCGTACGCCGAAGACGTGGATCCCAGGCTTGGTACACCGTGGCCATGCCGCCGGCGCCGAGCCGCCCGAGGACGTGATACCGGTCCCACGTGGTGAGAGCGATCGGAATGTCGGTGTCTGATTCGCCTGGTTCATCGCCTGCGGTAGAACGCTCCAGAAAACTGCCCATCGCATCGCGACACATCAGCAGTTCCTCCACGTCGCGTCGCAGCGACAGGTCGCCGCCGCATGCCGCCGTGATCGCGGCAGCGCGGGCGTCGCCATCGTGCTCGAGCGCGTGGAGGAGGATGTCTTTGATGCGCTGCCAGCGCTCCGGCGTCACGCGGTGCTCCGCGACAGCTCGCGAAAGAGCCACATGCGCGCGGTCTCCCACTCGCGACTGACGGTCGCCGGCGATCGACGCACCAGAACCGCGGTCTCTTTGATCGTGTAACCGCCAAAGAATCGCAATTCGACGATCTGCGCCTGCTGCGGATCGCACGCGGCGAGGGCGGTGAGGGCGGCATCGAGCGCCGTCAGATCGGGACCCTCGGCGGCTGGCAACGTTTGTTCGTCGAGGGGAACTTGTTCGGCGCCGCCTCCTCGTTTGAGGGCGTGATGGTGGCGGGCGTGCGCGACCAGGATTTGCCGCATCGCCCGCGCCGCGATGCCGAAGAAATGCGCGCGGTCGGTCCAGTGTTGCGGCTGATCCTTCGCGAGCCGGATGAAGAGTTCGTTGACGAGCGCCGTCGCCTGCAGGGTGTGGCCGCGACGCTCTCGGCGCAGGTAGCTGCGTGCCAGACCGCGCAGTTCGGCGTACACCAGCGGCACGAGCGAGTCGAGCGCCGACTCGTCGCCGTCCTTCCATCGCACGAGCAGGGCCGTGATGTCCGGACTCGAACCCATCGAATCACCGCACGTTGAACCGCCGTCGGCTGCGCATCCTAGCAGAGTCATGGCCCGTTTGAGGCATTTCGGCCGCGTCTTGCACATGAGCAGCTGAAAGACCCACGAACCCGAGGAGATGACCTCATGACCACGCGTAGGTACCCGTGTCGGTGGCTCACGGCGGCGTTGGTGCTGCTGGTGGCCGCGCGCGCGTCCGGCCAGACAGGACCCAACTGCGGCGGCCCCGTTGTCGAGAAATGCATCGTCAGCGTGACGAGCACGAACCCGTCCACGCCGGCGACACTGACCGCGAACCTCCAGTTCAACTCCGGCACCGGTGCGTTCACCATTGCCGTCAAGAACACGGCGAACGTCGATCAATTCGAGCTGTCGCCCGCGTTGACGACGACGAGCACCGTCACGGTCGTGTTCAAGCTCGCCAACGGCGGGACCGATCCGAAGATCGCCGTCAGCACCGGGCTGGTATCGAGTTGGAGCATCAACACCGCCGTCACGCCACACCAGGTAACCGTCGTCGCACAGCCGCGCACCTCGTCGTGGAATCGTGCGTCCGGGTGCACGCCCAGCAGTTGCGCGAACACGGCGGACGTCAACTACTCGGCGTTTCTGCTCGCCGGTTTCGATCCGATGAACGCCGCGCCGGCATCGTTTGCGTCGAAGTTCACCAACGGGTTCATCGCAACCAACGGGCAGTACTTCGATCCGTTTCCGTCGTACAACACGACGACGAAGGAGTTGAGCTTCAAAGTCGGTGCGCCGCACTTCAAGGTGGGCGGCGTGACGTTGAACAGCGGCTTTGCCAGGATCTTCGTTCCAGAAGCGGTCATCACCGACTTGTGGGGTATCGCCGGCGGATCGGCCGCGCTCGCATCGAACTCGAGTCTGACGTCGGTGACCGTCGGCGGCGTGGCACAAGGCAACATCGTCATTGATCAGGCAAGCGGCGGTGCGCTGGTGCGCATTGGCGAAACCGTGCCCTTCGGCTTCTCGGTCCCGACGGTCGTGTTGAAGCCTTCGACGACGGATACCGACAGCGGCGGCGGTTCGACCAGTGCGCCCTCGGCAATCCCCGATCAAACGGTCAGCCGCGGCAGCTCCGCGACGCCCACGTTTACGGTCAACGCCACCAGTCTGGAGAGCGTGTGGGGCGAATCATCGGACTACGGCGTGGCGTTCCCATCGCCACGCGAAGCGGCCTGCGACACGAGCGGCAACTGTTCGATCACGATCGTCGCGGGACAGCGCACAGGGACCGCGACCATCACCGTGACGGCGCGAAACAGCGGCCGCCTCTCGACGACGACCTTCAATGTCACCGTGCCCGACGGCGGGTCGAGTGCGCCTGGCGGCACGACGTCGCCGTCGTCGCCCGGCACGCCGGCCGCCACGTCGAGCGGCAGCGGCGCGGTGCTGACGTGGAGCGCGCCGTCCACCGGCGCGCCGGCGAGGTACGCCATCGCCGGTGGCACGTCGAGCGGAGGCAACGACCTGCCGGTGATCCTCACGCCCGACGCGTCGACGTCGTACACGATTCCGGCGCTTCCGTCGGGGACGTACTACTTCCGCGTGTACGCCGTCACTGACGGTGCGCTCGGCAGCGCGTCGACCGAGCTGTCGACGACGATCTCCAACGGATCGATGCCGGGGTTCGTGACCGGCGTGCAGACATCGGTCGACGCCGGCAACGTCACCGTCACGTGGAATCCAGCGGCGATGGGGACGCCGCCGGCGTACTACTGGGTCGAGTTCGGCAGCAGCCCTGGGGCCCGCGACGCCGCAATCGTCACGTCCGTCGCGCGGACCTATACGCGCTACATGAATCCCGGCACCTATTGGATGCGCGTGCGCGCGATCGTCAACGGCGTCGCCGGTGCGGTGTCGAACGAGACCTCCATCGTCGTCGCGCCGAGTCGCTGTGCCGGCGCGCCAGGCACGCCGACCCTGCTCCCGGTGACGAGCAGTCAGGGAGCCGTGACGTTCAGTTGGTCGGCCGCGGTCGGCGCCGCAGCCGATCGCTATCGGATCGAATTGTCGAATGGGACGACGTTGACGACCGGAGGCGCCGGCACCAGCTACGTGTGGGCGCAGCGAGGTGGAACGTTTTCCGCGCACGTGATCGCCGACAACGCGTGCGGTTCGAGCGCGCGCTCGAACGACGTCGTATTCACCGCGCAACCGTAGCTGCAAAGGAGATTGCCATGCGCCGATTCGTGTTGTGGTCGTTCGTGATTGGGATCGCGGGTCTGTCCGTAGGCGTCATCGCGCAAGGAAACAACCAACCGCCGTCGGCGGACGCGATCGCGTTTGCGCAGCGCGCCAGCGACCTGATGACAAACACTGTCGTCGCCGCGCTGGTCCAGGAGATCGGCGAAACCACGCCGGCGAACGTGCAGGAGGGGAGCCTGTCCATCGGCCTTGTGTTCAACGACAAGAACAGCAATATGCGGCTGGTCGGGACGTTCAACCCGCTCGAGGCGGACAACGTGCCCCAGGACAACTTCGAATCCGCCGCGCTGGCGAGCGCGCTGACGGGGCAGCCGTACACCAACGTCGAGCGCGTCAGCGGCACGTGGTACTACCGGCGATCGATTCCGTTGAGCAACTTCGTGCCGCAGTGCGCGATGTGTCACGCGAACTTCGCCAGCCTCGCGTCCACGGAGTGGGTCGGCGCGCTGATGCTCAAAGTCCCGATCGCCGGTAAGTGAAGCAACCACGGAATACACAGAACTCACAGAACATCATCTGTGCGTTCCGTGCGTTCTGTGGTTATTTTCTGGCGAACGGGCCGACCTCGGGCTTGCCTTGCGTGTTGGCAAGCGGGCCGAGCTCGGCCAGCGCGCCGCGCTGGATCGCGAGCGTTTCGCTGCCAGCCTGGAAGCAGGTGAAGTCGGGGCGGTCGCGCCACGCGAACGGACCGCAGAGCCGCTTGCCGGCTTTGATCGCCGCGTCGTGGACGATGTTGATTGCGCGCTCGTAATCGGGCGACCCTTGGCGGTAGCCCGAGAAGTTGCCGAGATCGCCGCTCGCGGCGAACACCGCGTCGACACCCGGCACCTTCGCGATCTCGTCGGCGTCTTTCAGTCCGTCGAGCGTTTCGATCATCTCGATCAACACGACGTTGTCGTTGATCGTGTTGCGATAGCCACCAGGGACGCCGCCCCACATGGCGCTGTCGAACGCCTGCCCGCCGCCGTTGCTGCGCCGGCCGAGCGGCGGAAAGTAGGTCCAGTTGCGCGCCTCGATCGCTTCCTGCTTCGAGTCGATCGTCGGCACGACGACCACAAGCGCGCCGGCGTCGAGGGCGTGCTGGATCTCGCGCTCGTCGGTGTAGGCGACGCGGACGCCCGGCACCGCCTTCGCGTATGGGCAGGCGCGCCACATGCGCGCGACCGACGACCAGTCGCGGTCGTTGTGCTGCATCTCGGTCCAGATGAAGTCGTAGCCCGAGTTGGCCATCGCGCAATAGGTCGCCGCATCGGTGGCGCTGAACAGCGTGCCGCCGGTCACTTTCTCGCCGCGCATCATCTTCAGCTTCACCGGATTCCAAATCTTCGAGTTCGCCGGCGGATTCCACGCCGTGCCGTACTTCCACGTGTTCGGATCGAATGGACCTTGATTGACGGCTCCGGGCGGCGGCGTCGTCCGCGCGTTGCTGTCCTTGCCCGCCGGCGCGGCGAGTGGGAACTGCAGCGTGCCCGGTTGCGCGTTGTTCGCGTACGGGTCGGCGTTCGGGGCCGGCGGCTGTTGTTGCGGCTGTTGCGCGACGACAACGGTTGCGAATAACGCGAGGAGGATTAACAGCTTTTTCATAGTGGAGGTATTATCGGCCTTCCTGTGCACCGTATCGCCGCGCTCTTCGCGATTGTTTTTGTGGCGGCCGGCGCCGACCCATGGCGCGTCACCGTCGAGACGAACGGCGGTGTCGCTGGCATCCACAGACGCATCACGATCACAAGCAACGACGCCCTTACGCGGGAGGACGCGGACGCCATTCGCAACGTCCTCGCGGCGGCGCGGGTCACCTCCGTGCCGCCACGTTCGAATTGCGCAGACTGTCTGACGTATCACGTCGAGTTCGAACTCGGATCGCGACACGGGTCGGTGGATGTCGACGACGCGTCGATGACGTCAGCGGGCGTGGCGAACATCATCGACGTGGTCGGCCGCGTCGAAACACGTCTTCGTGCGCAGACGGCTCCCGCGGTCGTGTACGACGGCGCGCGCGTCGTCCTGGGTGACGATCGCGGCCCGATCGAGACCGGGACGTTCGTCGTGCAGGATGGGCGCATCACCGCGATCGGCGCAAAGGGAAGTGTCACCGTGCCGGTGGGTGCGACGCGCGTTGATCTCACCGGCAAGACGGTGATGCCGACGCTCGTCAACGTCCACGTGCACATCGGCTACGAGCGCTACACCAGCTGGGGCGCGGAGAACTACACGCCCGCTAACGTCCTCGATCACCTGCAACGGGAAGCCTTCTACGGCGTCGGCGTCACGCAGTCGGTCGGCAGCAGTCCAACGGATCCGTCGATCGCGTTTCAACGCGATCAGCAGGCAGGGAAGTTTGCGCCGGCGGCGAGATTCTTCTTCATGCCTGGCATGGCGCCACCCAACGGTGGGCCTGACGCCGTGCTGTTAAAGGGGACACAGGCGCTGCACGCCGTTTACGAAGTGTCCACCGCCGACGACGCGCGCACGGCGGTGCGCGGAATGGCGGCGAAGGGACTGAAGAACGTCAAGATCTGGGTTGACGATCGTCGCGGCACCTATCCGAAGATGACGCCCGAGGTGTACAACGCCGTCATCGCCGAAGCGCACTCGCACGGCATGAAGGTGCAGGCGCATGCGACGACGCTGCCGGATCAGAAGGCGGTCGTCCGCGCCGGCGTCGACGTCCTCGTGCACACGGTCCAGAACGAAAAGATCGATGACGAGTTCATCGCGCTGTTGAAAGAAAAGAAGCCGTACTGGACGACGGTCATCGGTCTCGGCGACCGGACTGAAGTCTGCGACGACGATCCGTTCGTCACGCAGCAGTTGCCGGGATCGCTCGTCGCGAAGATCCGCGCGACGACAACACCCCGGCCGCTCGAGCCGAGCTGCGGTCCGCGATCGCCGAACTTCGAGACGCGCGAGGCGACGCTCAAATACAACGTGTCGCAGATGATGGCGGCCGGCGCGCGTCTGCTCCTCGGGACCGACGCGGGGATCTCGTCAGGCTACACGTTCGGATCCGCCGATCATCACGAAATCGCGCGCTGGGTCGAGTTCGGCGTGACGCCCGCGCAGGCGATCGTCGCGGCGACATCCCGTCCGGCCGAGTATCTCGGACTGACCGACACCGGCACACTCGCCGTCGGCAAGCGCGCCGACTTCATCGTCCTCGACCGGAATCCGCTCGAGAACATTCGGAACACGCGGACGATCGACAGCGTCTATCTCGCCGGCGCAAAGCTCGATCGCGAGGCGTTGTTAGCGAAGTGGCGACAGTAAGTTTGCGAGCAGGCGATAGGCGCCAGGAATGGCGTATGGCAGCTGTCGATGGAAGGCGTATGCGAAGTAGGTCCAGTGGCCTTTGCCGTACGTCGCGGTCAGCCAGCCACCGCGTTGCGGCGGCTGACCTTGATCGTGCGTCGCGATCATCGGCGTGTACGCGGCGTCCCAGCTGCTGAAGAACTTCGAGCCGCGCTGTTCGACCCAGCCGTCGAAGTCCGCTTGTGTGATCCGATTCGGCGTCGTGAACTCGGCACGATTCGGCGCCAGGATCTCGATCGGCGAGTCTTCCTCCGACACTTCCTCCGCATCGCGCGGCAACACGGCCGGGAAGGGCGCGAACTGTTTCGGGTCGAACTCCTGCGGCGTGTTGTAGAGCACGATCAGGTTGCCGCCGTTCTTGACGTACTCGAGCAGTCGCTGGTTGTAGGTGCGCAGATCGTCGCGCACGCCGTACGCACGCGTGCCGGTCATAATCGCGGTGAACCGACTCAAGTCTGCCGATGCTAAATCGCGCGACGTCAGCAACTGCACGTCGACGCCAAGCTGCGCGATCCCGGACGGCACCTCGTCGCCGACGCCCATCACGTAGCCGACCTTCAGCCCTGGCGCAATCTTCACGTCGACCCCGCGCACGGTCGTCGTCGACGCGTGATAGAGATACCGTGTTTCGAGATCGCGCTTCGCGATGACGTCGTAGCCTTCGCGATACTCGCGTCCGTTGGCGGTTGCCACCGCGTCGATCGTGTAATCGCGCGTGCCGATGCCGGACGGCGTCACCGCGAAGGTGTAGCGTGCTTTCTCGCCGACCCGCGCGAACGCGAACGCCGTGGACGAGGGTTCGGCCCGCCAGCCGGCGGGGAGGTTCAGACGCAGTTCGCCTTTCGTGCCGCGCGCATCGTTGTTGGCCACTTCAACCTCCACGCGCACAGGCGTCGTCGACGTGACCGGCACGATCGCCCGACGCGGCGTCACGTTGACGGCGATGGCGGGCACGACGACCAACGTCCGCGTCGCGTAGCCGTACGGTGCCTGCAGTTCGCGGTACACGACCGGCGACGGGAACACGGGCGGCGGCTCGTTCGTGATCGTGTATCGCGACTCGGCAATCGACGAGCGAGAGAATGCCGGTTTGGTCGGCGGCGCGTCGGCGGGCACCGTCAGGCGCGTCACGCCGTCGCGCGTGCGCACGTCGAACGTTTCGCCTGGAATGACCGGATGATCCACTTGCGCCACCGCCGCGTCGTTGATGCCGCGTGCGGTCGTGATCGCGTCGGCGAACTGCTGCTGTTTGATAGCGAGCATCCAACTCACATCGCCGTCGGTGGCATGCTGCGATCGTGCGTCGCGAGCGTGGGCGAGGCCCCGTTCCAACGCCGGAACGGCTCGCGCCGGATCCTGAAGCGAGAACGCGCGAACCGCTTCGTCGACGTCACGCGCAATGGCGTCGAACCAGGCCGGATGCAGATCGATCCCGTCGAAGAAGTTCGATTCCTTCGCCGGTGCATCCACGCGGCTCGCGAGGCGTTTGTAATACGCGTATGCCGGTCCATTGATGCGATCGACACGGCCGCTGTTCTGCGACCGCTGGAAGCTGAGTCCGGCCCGTGCGAAGTTCGCGTACGTGCCGCCGAGCCATGGACTGTAGATGTTTGTGTCGACGCGAATCGTCCAGTCTTCGTTTTCGCGCACGCCGCCCATGTACAGCTTGAACGGCTGCCACGGTCGCAGTCCTTCGCGAATCTGCTCGGGGAAGACCGTCGGATCGCCCGAGACCCGGTAGGCCTCCTGCGTGATCAACCCGGCGGCCTGATGATTCCCGTGGCCGTCGCGCTCGTTGCCCTGAAATCGCGCGATGAGCACCATCGGCCGCTCGGTGCGAAGGATGCGGACGACGTCGCGGAGGACGTTCTGCCGTCCCCATTTTTCGAGCGCTTCGTCGAGGCGCTTCGAGAACCCGTAGTCGACGACCGACGTGAAATACTGCTGGTCGACACCGTAATACTGGTCGGCTCGCAGCAGTTCTTCGGTTCGAATCAAGCCGAGCGCGTCGAAGAGCTCGGAGCCGATCGCGTTGTCTCCCGATTCGCCGCGCGTCAGCGTCAGCAGCGACACGCGCGCGCCGTCACGTCGGCTCAGCAGTGCGAGCAATCCGCCGTGCTCGTCGTCCGGATGCGCGGTCGTATGCATCGCGCTCGCGATCGTGCGGAGCTTCTGCAGCTTTTGCCACACGCCGACCGCGCCGAGGTCCTGCGGCAACGGGTCGTACGCGTGCACGACGGCAACCGCAAGAAGCAGCGCGAAGGCTTGAGCCGAGCGGACGGCGACGGTGGACGAGCGACGCATCATGCGGGGCTATGATACCTTCCCGTCCGTGCTCGATCTCGTCACGGTCGGCGAAGCGTTCGACGACTACATCTTCCACGGACTGTCGGCGCTGCCCGCGCCTGGCCGCGAACTGAAGACGGACAACTTCGTCAAGACGATCGGCGGCGGAGCCGTGATTACGGCGATCGCCGCCGCGCGGATTGGCGGCGCACGATGCGGAATCGTGAGCGCGCTCAGCCGAGATGCCGCCGCGCGGTTGCGGCGCGAGCGCGTGGCTGTCAAGAATCTGCGACGGGGCACGGAACCGATCGCAATCACCGTCGCCCTGTCCACCGCGCGCGATCGGCGCTTCATCACCTACAACGGCGCGAACAGTGTTCTCGGTCACCGACTGCGCCTCGTCGTCCCCCGGCTGCGCGCGCGGCATGTGCACTTCGCTTTCGATCCCCGCCCTTGCAAGCCATGGATCCGCATCGTCGAGTGTCTTCGTGCAGACGGTTGCCGGACGTCCTGGGATTTTGGATGGAACGAGTCGCTCGTGCGTGACCGCGAGTTCGCGCGGCTGTGCCAAACCGTGGACGTGCTCTTCGTGAATCGCGATGAAGAACGGTTGTATCGACCGAAGCTGAGCGCAAACCTGATCGTCACGAAGCTCGGCGCCGCTGGGGCGCGAGCGGTCGGCCCTGGCTTCGCAGTGCGCACCGCGCACCTCACACGGCACACGACCGCGGTCGACACGACCGGCGCGGGTGATGTGTTCAACGCGGGCTTCATCGTCGCGCGCCTGCGTGGTGCATCGATCACCGACGCGCTGCACGCGGCAAATCGCGTGGCGGCGAAATCGACGGAGCGCGTCGGCGGAATATGAAAATAGCGGTGATCGGCGGCGCCGGCGTCCGGACGCCGCTGCTCGCGAACGCACTCGCGCAATCGGATCTGCAGGTCGACGAGATTGCGCTCTTCGACGTCGATCGCGACCGTCTCGGCGTCATCGGTGCGCTTGCGCGGACGTACACACCGAAGGCGCAGGTCCACGACGATGTGCGCGCGTGTGTGCGCGACGCCGCGTTCGTGTTTCTCAGTATTCGCGTCGGCGGCATTGCCGCGCGTGCGCGCGATGAGGCGATTGCGGTCGCGAACGGCGTCGTCGGGCAGGAGACCGTCGGCGCCGGTGGCTTTGCGATGGCGATGCGGACGATCCCGCATGCGATCGACTACGTGCGTGCGATCGAAACGACGGCCCCAGACGCGTGGATCATCAACTTCACCAATCCCGTCAGCGTCGTCACGCAGGCGATCGCGGGAAGCCGGGTGATCGGCATTTGCGACACGCCGACAGAACTGTTCGGTGATGTCGCTCATGTGCTCGGTCTCGAGCCGGCGCGCTGCTTCTTCGATTACTTCGGCCTGAATCATCTGGGCTGGTTGCGCGAGGTGTACTGCGACGGACGGCCGCAGCTTGCGCGGCTTTGGGCCGATCCAGACGCGATTGCGCGTGCCTATCGCGCGCCGCTGTTCGATCCCGCCTACCTGCAGCGTCTGCGTCTGCTGCCAACCGAGTATCTGTTTTTTTATTACTCACCGGATCGCGCGCTCGAGAACATGCGCCGGGCGGGCGAGACACGCGGCGCCGCGATCGCCGCGTTGAACGATCAGTTGTTTCGCGAACTCGCTCGAGATCCGGCCAATCAGCGGAAGACGTATGAGCGGTACCTCGCGAGTCGGAGCGCCAGCTACATGCAACTCGAGGCAGGGGATGTGTCGCGTCGAAGTCACGGCGAAGGCAGTGGCGAAGGCGGCTATGACCGCATCGCGTTGTCGGTCGTTCGCGCGATCCACTTCAACACCAACGCGATCATCCCGTTGAACGTGCCGAACAACGGTACGATTCGCGACCTCGACGACCACGACATCGTCGAAGTCCCGTGCGTCGTCAACGCAAGCGGTCCGCATCCGCTCGCGGTCGGCGCAATTCCCGAGACGGTCGAAGATCTGCTGCTGCGCGTCAAGGACTTCGAGTGGCTGACCGTCCACGCGGCGTCGAGCGGGTCGGATGCCGACGCAGTTCGTGCGCTCGCGCGGAATCCGCTCGTCGACGATAGCCTGCTCGCGGCACGCCTCGTCGCCGCGCTAAAGCCGTGGTGAGCGGCACCCTGCAAGCCTCGCACCTCGATCGCGGCCTCGGGCTTCTGGATGCGACCGCGACAAACGTTCTGGTGATGATCGGGGTCGGGCCGTTTCTCACCATCCCGTTCATGCTCGCGGCGATGGAAGGTCCGCACATTCTGTACGCGTGGATCGCCGGCGCGATCCTCGCGCTCTGCGACGGTCTCGTATACGCGCAGTTGGGCGCCGCGCTGCCCGGCAGCGGCGGACCGTATGTGTATCTCCGCGAAGCATACAAACCATTCGGCATCGGCCGGTTGATGGGCTTTCTGTTCATCTTCCAGACGATGCTCGTCGCGCCGCTCACGATCGCAAGCGGCGCCGTGGGGTTCGCCGATTACCTCGGCGTGTTCTGGACGCTCAGGCCTGTCGTTCACAACCTGCTTGCGGCAGCGGTGTCGCTGGCCATGACGGCGCTGCTGTATCGCCACATCAAAGACGTCGGCCGGCTGTCCGTCGTGATGCTCGTCGGCGTCGGCCTTACCGTCGGCTGGGTGATTGTGGCCGGCCTGACGCGCTTCTCGCTGTCGCAGGCGTTCCGGTATCCGCCGTCTGCGTTCCAGTTCGATCGCGCGCTCGTGACTCGAACCGGCGCCGTCGCATTGCTCGCGATGTACAACTACGGCGGCTACAACAACGTCTGCAACATCGCCGAAGAAGTCCGCGACGCGCGCCGCAACGTCCCGCGCGCGATCGTCCTGTCGCTGGTCGTTGTCGTCGCGCTGTACGTCGTGATGAGCACGGTGATCATCGGCGTGGTCCCGTGGACGGAGGCGCAGCAGAGCCGCGCAATTGCCTCGCTGCTCATCGAACGGACGATGGGGCACCGGGCGGCGATCGTCGCGACGGGATTGATCCTGTTCGTGACGGTGTCGTCGCTCTACGGACTGATCCTCGGCTACTCGAGGATTCCGTTTGCCGCGGCGAGGGAAGGCCAGTTCTTCCGCGCGTTCGCGCGCGTGCATCCGACGAAGCATTTTCCGCACGTGTCGCTCGTCACGATCGGCGTCAGCGCGGTGCCGTTCTGCTTCCTGTCGCTCGGGCAGATCATCAATTGGCTGGTGCTGCTGCAGATCGTGTCGCAGTTCGTGTGGCAATGCGCCGGCGTGATCCTGCTGCGCCGTTACCGCGAGGACGTTCCGCAGCCGTTCGTCATGTGGCTGTATCCGGCGCCCGCGCTCGTCGCGCTCGCGTTGTGGATCTACGTGTTCGTGTCCGCGCCAGTGAGCGGGATGTTGTTCGCGGTGGGAGTGACAGCGGCTGGCGTGGCGTGCTACTTCGCGTTCGATCGATGACGATAGGGCGGGTCCAAAAGGACCCGCCCTGCTTCGTACTTCTTACTTCGTACTTGTTCCCGGTCCAGGATTAATCGGAATCATGATGTGCGCGCCGGGTGTGCCCGGCAGCATCATCCACGGTTTGCCGTTGCCCTTGAGCGCGGCATCGCGCTGACTCTCGGTCGAGATGCCGAGCTGTTCCGGTGTCGCGTTCGGCACCGAGACGACCCACAGCAGCTTGATGCGGCCCGGATCGTCCGAGTAGCGGTACGAGATCGTGCCGAACGGCGGCGGCTTGAGGCGTCCGTCTTTCATCGCGGCCTGAATCTCTTTCGTCACGTCCTCGTCCGACTTGCCCGACGCGCGCAGCTTCGCTTCCATGTCGCGGCGCGGCGCGAGGACTTTGTTGTAGCAGCGGACGAAGCCGTCCTTCGCTTTCGGCTGGCACTCGATGAAGTTCGTGCCCTGCCGCAGCACCATGCGCTCGCCGGTCTTCTCGTCGTACTGGACGACCGTTGCGCCGCCCTTCAAATCGTCCGGCAGCGGCTGCGTCGCTTCCTTGATCTTGTCCATCTGCTGCGCGCTGGCGACGAGCGGGCTCGCCACCAGCAAGAACGCGGCGACACGAATAAGTCCCTTCATACCATCCCCTCCAGAATTAGCCTGCGTAAATCAAAGAGTAACCGAGTTCCTGCGCGCGCGTGACGGCGACGACGCCCGCCGAGACGAAACGGCCGGCGGGCAGCGCCATTCCCATCACCTCTTTCAAGACCGCGGCGGGTTCAGCGCCGGTTTGACGCGCCACTTGTGACGTCGCCATCCGTGTCGCCAACTCACAAATCGCAATCACCGCGCCTTTCTTGGTCACCGTGTCGATGGTCGCGCCGAGGTTCGACAGCTGCTGACCGTACCCGGCGGCGTTGTACAGATTCACCTTCGGCGCTTCGTGTGTCTTGGGATCGTGAAAGTCGAGCATCTTCGCCATCAACTCGCCGTACTTCGCCCACGCTGCATCGTTGAGCGCGAAGGGCGCCGCGTAGTGGCGCATGACGATCACGATCGCGAGGTCCTTGTCGTCCATCGAGTACGCCGACTTGTTCGTCGTGTACATGTTGTTCGCATACAACACCGCTTCGCCCGCGCCCTTCGGCGAGACGGCGTCGATGATGATGCGATGCTTCCCCGGAAGCTGCGTCAGCCACTCGTCTTGCGGATGACGCGCCGGTGCGAACGCCGACGGCGCCGGCGACTGCGCCGACGCAACCGCGGATCCCGCGCCGAACGCGGCCACCGCCGCGCCGAGCCGACTCAGAAATCGCCGCCGTGGTGCCTGGCTCCCTTCAGGCACCGCCATTACTTGCTCCACGGCGGGACGATATGGTTCATGCGCGCGTAGGCGATGAGCTGACCGAGGTGCTCGTGGAGATCGCCGCCGATGAAGAGCGCCGTGTCGATCACCGACAGGTCGCGTCCCATCATCTTCCGCTTGCCGGTCAACGTCGCTGGATCGATCGATTCGAGCTGGGCCTTCGCGTGCGCGAACCCTTTGTTCAAATGCTCGATGACGGCGGCTTTGTCGGTCAGCGTCCGCAGCTTGGCGGCGTCCGGGCCGAGATCCGCGGCTTTGCCCCCGAACCCGGTCGGCACGAAGGAGTAGCCTTCGAACGCCGCGAGCATCAGGACGTCCGCGACCGATCGCACGCCGTCCATCGGCTTCCAGGTGTACTTGTCCTGCGGGAACGCGTTGGCGAGGCCCACGAACTTCGTGTGCAGGTTGTCCAGATCGGCCATGAACGAGGCTTTGACGGCGGCGGCCGATTCCTTCGAGACGACGTCTTGTGCGCCGGCCGTGGACGGCACGGCAGCGGTCACGAGGGCCACGAGCGCGAGTAATGACAACGCGCGACGAATTCCAGTCATGCAGTCAGCTCCTTGTCGAAGAACGAGAAGACCTGCCATGATACGTGAGGTTTTTCCACCGTGGAGGGGAAATGATGCGTCGCGCTCTCATGACTGCGCTTGTCACCGTGTGTCTGATTTCCGTCGCCGTCGCGCAATCGATCAAGCCGGCGCCGCGGCCGCCGCTGCCGCCGCCCGGCACGCCGACCGACGCGAGCGCCGCGCCGGATGGTTACGCACCAATTCCGCAGTGGCTCGGTCAAACGCGCGCGCCCTATCCGGCGAAGTCCGAGACGTTCAACGTCGAGACGGTCGCCGAGGGGTTCACGCGCGCGTTCTGTTTCAGTTTCCTGCCCGACGGACGCATCCTCGTCGGCGAACGGCCCGGCCACATCAAGATCGTCGGCAAGGACGGCAAGGTCAGCGAGGTCGAAGGGCTGCCGTCGAATCTCTATGCGCAGCAGGGACTGTTCGAGGTCCGCGCCGACCGTGCCTTCGCGACCAACCGCACGATCTATCTGACGTACGTCGCGCTGCCTGATGGGGTCGAGCCGGGCAAGCTCCGGTCGCCCGGCGTCCTGCTCGTCGCGCGCGCGAAGCTGTCGACGGACGACAAGAAGCTCGAGGACGTGAAGATGCTGCTGAACGCCGAGGGCACCGGCGGTCGGTTGATTCAGGCGCCGGACGGCACGCTGCTCATCACCTCGACCACGCCCGGTGGCTTGCCGGATCGCGCCGTCGATTGGATGCAGCCGCAGCAGATGGACAGCGACATGGGCAAGATCCTTCGCATCAACAGCGACGGATCGATCCCGAAGGACAACCCGTTCGTCGGGAAGGCGGGCGCCAAACCCGAGATCTTCGCGCTCGGCTTCCGCGACATCCAGGGCGTCGCGATCGATCCGAAAAGCGGCGACCTGTGGACGAGCGAGCACGGTCCACGCGGCGGCGACGAAATCAATCACATCCAGAAGGGAAAGAACTACGGCTTCCCGGTCATCGGCTACGGCCGTGAATACAACGGCAAGCCGATCAACAACGACCGGACGGCGCAAGAGGGAATGGAGCAGCCGATTTACTTCTGGACGCCCGACATCGCGCCGGCCGGCATCACGTTCTACACCGGCAAGCTGTTTCCGAACTGGAAAGGCGATCTCTTCGTCGCCGGCATGCTCGCGAAATCGGTGATTCGACTGCAGCTCAAGAACGATCGCGTCGTCGCCGAAGAGCACCTGCTGACGGATCTCAACACGCGCATCCGCGGCGTGATCGAAGGTCCCGATGAGGCGCTGTACGTGCTGACCGATGGGCCTGGCGGCAAGATCCTCAAGCTGACGCCGAAGAAGTCGTCCACCTAGGGAGCAACCACGGAACGCACAGAATCCACAGAACAAAATAGCTCTCTGCGTTCTGTGTGTTCGGTGGTGGTTTGTGTCTAGCGAAGTTCGACGCGCACCTGTACGCCGAGCGACCGCGTGTCCGAGGATTTCGGATCGTGTTCGCTCGGCCGAAACGCCGCCGAGGACTCAACAGTCATCGGCACGCGGTCGACGCCCGCCGGAAGCGGGACCGTCAGCTGACGCGTCTCGTCGTGTTGCAGCGCCAGCTGCTGCCGCCGCCCATCGACGTCCACCGACACCGTCCCGCCGTTCGCGCCGACGTGCAGCGTCAGGACCAGTTCCCGCGCGCCCGCCGGAAGAATGAACAGCCGTGCGCGCGACGTGCCGTCGGTCCAGAAGACGCCGCCTTCGGGATACGCCTTGTCGTCGCGGTACGCGATGAACGCATTCGGGCGGCCGGCGATGGGTTCCATCGCGACGACAAACGAACGCATCTGTCCGGGATCGAGCGTCACGCGCGCGCGCTCGAGCCACGCCTGCGGCGACATCTTCGACAGCGTCGCGTAGTCGAACGCGCGGCGTCCCTCGGGATCGTACGCATCGCGCAGCTCGAGGCGGCCGCGGACGGCGGAGATGTTGCGCGCGCCCATCGGCACGTGACCGCCCGCAGGCCATTTCTCCTCGGTAAAGGTCGGCACGATCGAGTCGGCCGGCACACTGCCTTCGACCGCGCGAAGGAAGTGTGACGTGCCATGCGGATCGCTGAACAGCATCCGCGGATCGCGCGACGTGACAGCGATGAGCGCCACGAGGACGTTGACGCTGCCGAGAGCGAGGATGGCGCCGCGCAGCGCTCCGCGCGTTTCGGTCAGTGCGATCGCCACCAGCGCTGCCGCGAGCGGCACGATGGGAACGAGAAAGCGCGCCGGCGCGCTCGATCCGCCCCACCACATGTAGAACCGCGCCGACACCAGCACAAAGATCACCATCGTCGCCGTCGCACCCATCGTCAGCCGGCGCCAGCGAGCATGGACCTCGCCGAGCCACAGCCCGACAGCGGCCGCGAGGAACGCCGGCGCGTACATCAGCAGTCCGAATTTCTGGTCGATCAACATCCCGAGAATTCCACGCGGGATGTTGGCGATCGCATTCTGATTCGGATTCGCGCCGTACGGCGCCTGCGGATTGAATGTCCCGTAGATCACGTAGAAGAACGAGAACCACGCGGCGAGCGAGATCGCGATCGGTACACCGAACGCGATGACCTGTCGCGGCGTATAGCGCGCGCCTTTCAGCCGCGCCTCGACCACACCCCACACCGTCAACGCGGCGAGAAGCACGACGAACTTCGTGTGCAGCCACGGCAGGAGCGCGATCGTGAATCCGTTCGGCCGGCGAATGTTCCACGCGACGATCGCGAACGCGATCGCCTCGGGATACAACGACCACGCGTGAGGGACGACCGGGACGCTGAAGCAGACGAACAACCAGATCAGGCACGCGACGCCGGCGCCGCCGATCGCGAGCGCCATATCGAACACCGCGACCGCACCGAGCGCAGCGATACACGCGACGGTGACGATCGCGCCGCGCGCGCCGGCGATCGCGTAGCCGGGAACCAGCAGCGCTGGAAGCCCCGGGGCGTGGATCGAGTAGATCTGGTCGTTGACGCCGCGCTGCAGGAAGTCCGGCTGGAGCGTGCCCGGGAAGAATGCTTTGTAGTCGCCGTTCCGGTGATTGTTCTCGATCTGCAAATCGTGATCGACGAGCAGGCTGTGCGTGATGACGAGGTAATGCGGTTCGTCGCCGCTGATGCCGATCCGATCATACGATCGCAGTCCGCAAATGGCGTACAGCACGAACGAGACGGCGAACACCACCGGCAACGGCACTTGAGAGTGTGTGAACGCGATGCGAGGTTTTATCACCGAGACGATCGCCACCGCCGCAATCCACCACTTGATCGGACCGGCGAGCAGCAGCACGAGCGGCGCTTTGGCACCGAGCCAGGGCAGATACGGAACGACCCACAGCCACAGCGCGTTGAGCCAGACCGCGCGGCGCACCGGCACGCGTCGAGAGAGGAGGGCCGCGGCGGCGACGGCACCGCCGATCGCGATCCACAACCAATACAAGGGAGCGAAGACCGCGACGCGATCGGCACCCGCGGCCGACCACCCGACGATGTGCATCGACGCGGGCGCGAGCCAGAGCGCGATGCCGGCGGCGAGACACGCCGTCAGCATCACCAGCAGATCGAGCATTAAGGACGGTCGAAGAGCTTCAGCGCGAGCAGGCCGTGCGTCACGGCGGCTCCGGCGCGCAGCGCCGCGGCGATGAACGCGACCTCGGCGACCTCTTCACGCGTCGCGCCCGCTTTCTTCGCGTTGCGGGAATGGACGTCGAGACAATAGGGGCACTGCGTGGTGTGGGCGACCGCCAGCGCGATCAGCTCGCGGTATTTCTTCGGGATCGCGCCGTCTTCGCGACCGACGATTTTGTCCAATTCGACGAAGCCCTTGAACTCCTCAGGCGCCAGTTTCTTCAGTTCTCCCAGTTGTTTCAGATCCTCAGGCTCGTGATAGTGCATTCCTGTAATCCTCCGCGCGCCACTGTACCGCAATTTGCTATGATCACCAGCACTCCCCCCGGCCCCATGAAACATCGGCTGTTGTGCCTCACGGTGATCCTGTCGGCTCTTGCCATCGCGCCGACGCGCGCCGCCGACAGCCTCGTGTACAGCGTCTTCGGCGATTACCTCGAAGGGTTGCGCGTACAGACCGGTATCCCCGGCATGGCCGCAACAATCGTGACGGGGACGACGACGGCGTGGGAGCGGAGCTTCGGTCTTCAGGATGTCGACCGCAATAAAGCGGTCCTCGCCGATACACCGTTCGAGATCGACGGCCTCACGCAATTCATCGTCGCGTCGCTCGCGCTGCGGTGCGACGAGAGCGGATGGATTTCGATCGACGATCCCGTCGGCAAGTACGTGCCGGCGAGCGCCGATGCGGGCGCGACGCTGCGCATGCTGATGACGCATACGTCGCAGGGCGCGTCCGGGCTCACGTTCGCGTATCGCCTCGATCGGCTCGCGCCGATGGCCGACGCGATCGCGAAGTGCACCGATTCGTCGTTCCGATCGGGGATCGGCGCGCTGCTCGATCGCATGGGGATGTACGACTCGGTCCCTGGCAGCGACGCGGCCGTTGGTGTCGAGTTCGACACCGCGACGCAACAGCGCTACAGCGGCGTCGTCGCGCGCCTCGCGACGCCGTATGCGGTGGACGGCAGAGGCAAGGCGACGGCCTCGTCGTATCGCGCGACGGCGCTGACGCCGTCGGCTGGTGCCGTGTCGACCGTGCGCGATCTCGCAAAGTTTGACGTGGCGCTGAAGAGCGGCCTCGTCGTTCGGCCGCAGACGCTATTGACGGCGTGGACGGCGCCGCTGAACCTGAGCGGCCCGGCGCTGCCACACGGCATCGGCTGGTTCGTGCAGACGTATCAGGGCGAACCGGTCGTCTGGCAGTTTGGCGTTGCCGACAACGCGTCCTCGTCCATGGTCGTGACGTTGCCGCGGCGCGGCCTGACGTTCATCGTGCTGGCGAACAGTTCGGGGCTGGCGCAGTCGTTCAACCTCGCGGCCGGCGACCTGACTTCGTCGCCGTTCGCGCGTTTGTTTCTCGGGACTTTCGTTCGGTAGACGTGTGAGTCGCCTACTCGTGTTCGGCCTCGTCGCCGCCGGCCTCCTGGGGGTCGCGACGCCGGGCCGCGCCGAGGATCGGCAGGTGCGGCCCAACGTCGGCGTCGCGTTCAAAGGCGACACGACGCTGGTCGACAACGACAACGCCGCGGGCAGCGCGCACGCGACGTACGGGATCAACGCGACGTGGCTTGGCGACATCGTCGGAGTGGATGTCGACGCCTCGACGTCGCCAGGGTTTTTTCAGTCGGACCGTCATCTCGTCTTGAGCAGTAACGTCTCGACGGTGGTGGGGGATCTGGTGATTGCGGCGCCGCGCAGGCTGACGGAGTATTCTTTGCGCTTGTACTTCGTCGCCGGCGGTGGCATCATGCGCGTAGCCAAGGCAGATTCGCTGGCGATCTTCAACGTCAGCGACGTGCTGCCCGCGATGGATGTCGGCGTGGGCGCCGTGGGGTTCTTGACGAGTCGCGCGGGCGTCGCATGGGAAGTGCGACGCTTCCAGAGTTTTGGCGGGGCCGCGCAATCGGCGGCGACGCTGAGCGGTGGACCGGAGCGGCTCTCGTTTTGGCGGGCGTCGATGGCGCTCGTCCTGCGGTATTGAGGTTGGCGATGACGAGCGTGACGAGGCGAACAACTCTGTGGGTCCTGGCGGCCGTGATGGCCGCATCCGTCGTCGTCCGCGCCGCTGACGACTTGCGCATTCGCCCCACGGTCAACGAGAACCACGTCATCGTCTCGTTCGAAATCGATGATGCGTATACCGACGCCGTCCGCGACGCCATCGCGAGCGGGCTGCGGACGACGTTTACGTACGACCTCGAGCTGCGCGCAAAGGGATCGATGTGGATCGACCGGACGATTGCGACGGCGGTCGTCACGGTGTCGGATCAGTACGACAACTTGACGCGACGCCACACGCTGACGCGCACCGTCGACGGCCGTGCCGAAGACGTGACAGTGACCGAAGACGACGCGATCGTCCGCGCGTGGTTGACCAAGGCGAGCCGCGTGCCGCTGTGCGACACGTCGATGCTCGATTCGACGCGCGATTACTACGTCCGCGTCACGACGCGCACGCGTCCGGTCACGGGATCGATGCTCGGCCTCCCGCGCACCTTCAGCGCCCAAACCCGCTTCACGTTTATTCCTTAAGAGTCGGCCGTCGCGCAGGTCTTTAGACCTGCCGGGCGGCCCTACAGGGCTGCGTTACAAGCACGCGTGCGTCGCGCAGAACTCGGCGATCGCGCGCTCGACCTCTTCTCGCGCGCCGCGTTCCTGTAGCTTCGACTTCAACGCGCGCAACGCCGGTAAGACACCACCTTCGCCGCCGCCGATCGGCACGCCCACGGTGATGAGCGGCTGGCCGGGACCCGTGGTCTTCTGCGTCGTCGGCACGCCGCCACCGTTGAAGGTCCAGACGAACGGGATTTCTGTGAAGTATGGATGCTGCTGGACTTCGACTTTGAAAGTCGGCTCGGGTGTGGGCGCCTTGACAACGAGCGACGGCGCGGGCTTCGCGAGTTTCTCGCGGATTCGCCGCAATGACGCCGAGTCGTTCGCCGGTGCGTCGGCGACCGACTGCGTCATCATCGCCAGGAGCAGCACCAGGCTGCCGACGGATCCCATACCACCAGTTATACTCGCACGTCGATGGCAGCTACGAGGGTCATTGTTGCGTTGCTTGTCGGGTTCGTCGCCGGCGCCTTGCTGATGCGATACTACGATCGCCGGCCGCAGCCGCCGATCGTCGCGGAAATCAACTTCGACCACGAGCCGCTGTGGGCCTACGGATTCACCGATCGTCCCAAGCCCGGTGACAAGGCGCAGCCGCAAGCCGCGCCGACCGGCAAACCACGCGCGAATCAGAATCTCGAAGAACAGACGAAGCTGCGGCACGTCGATGGCAGCGACGCGGCGTACTCGCTCGTGCAGATTCGCGACCTGCACAACGTCATCGACTGGTTTCCGTCCGATCATCCGAAGATGACGCCGATCATCGAACACGGTCCGTCAGCGATGGGTGACGCGTCGCGCGGCTGCGGATCGTGTCACCTCCCGAACGGACGCGGACGTCCCGAGAACGCGCCCGCGGGCGGACTGCCGATCGCCTATTTCATGCGGCAGATCGACGACTTCCGTCGCGGTCTTCGTCACACCGCCGATCCGCGCAAGCCGAACACCAACACGATGATCGATCTCGCCAAGGCGATGACCGACGACGAAGTGAAAGCGGCGGCGGAGTACTTCGCGGCGATCCCGCCACCGTCTTCGCCGTGGATCCGTGTCGTCGAATCGGAAACCGCGCCGAAGACGCGCATCGTCGGCAACCTGTTCCTGCCGGCGAGAGAGAAAGGCGTCGAGCCGATCGCTGGCCGCATTGTTGAAATGCCCGAGGACGAAGAGCAGGGCGACACCCTACGGAATCCGCACTCGGGCTTCGTCGCGTACGTGCCGCCCGGCAGCATCAGCAAAGGCGAAGATCTGGTCGTCACCGGCGGGATGAAGATCGTCGGCGGCAAGGTCGTGCAGGGCAAGACGACCGCGTGCGCGACGTGCCACGGTGCGACGCTCGGCGGTGTCGCCGAGGTGCCCCCGATTGCCGGCCGCTCGCCGAGTTATCTCGTCCGTCAGATGTGGGACATCCAGCAGGGCACGCGCCGTGGATCCCAATCGCAACTGATGAAGCTCGTCGTCGCCAACCTGACCGAAGACGACATGCTCGCCATTGCCGCGTACGTGGCGTCCCGAAGCGCCAAGTAATCCATCGCGGTGTCTAACCGCGCATGCCAGACCTTCAGTTCGCCTCTGTCGACGACCGCCCGACCGTGGTCAGCGTCGTCCTGGCCTGGGTCGGCCGGCTTGCGGTGATTGCCGCGTTCGTGATCATCGGCGGGACGAAGTTCAACAACGATCCCCACAGCGAATGGGTGAAGGTCTTCGACAAAATCGGGTTCGGGCAGTGGTTTCGCTATCTCGCAGGCGTGATGCAGGTCGGCGGCGCGCTGCTGATGCTGTCGCGCCGCACGATCACGATCGGCGCGATATCGATTGGCTGCACCATGATCGGCGCCGCGATCACCGACGCGGTCGTGATGCATGTGCCGTTCATCATGATCGCGCCGCTGTCGCTGCTCGGCATCGTCGCCGCGATCTGGTTTTCGGTGATGTACGGCGCGAGACGCTGAGCGTCAGCGCCCTTCGTCCGCCTGAAGTGACGATCCTTCACCTTTTTCGCAACGTTCTTCCGGCCGACTCGGCGCCCGGCGGTTCGGTGAACGGCGCAACGGCGATCCGTTCGTACCGGACGTCGAGAATCTCCAGTTCGTCGCTGCCGCCTGGCGCGTGGAGGACGACGCGGTCGCCGGGGCCGTGTTTCATCAGCGCGCGGGCGAGCGGCGATACCCAGCTGATGTGATTTCGGTCGAGATCGACTTCGTCGGCGCCGACGATGCTGACGGTTCGCTCCTCGCCGGAGCCGTTTGCGTATCGAACTGTCGCGCCAAAGAAGATGTGTGTGGCCGCACGGCCTTGGCGCGGAGCGGTCGGGTCGACGACTTCCGCGGCGTCGATCCGCTTCATCAGGAACCGCAGGCGGCTGTCAATCTGACGCAGGCGTCGTTTGTTGTACTTGTAGTCGGCGTTCTCGCTGCGATCGCCGAGGCTCGCCGCCCACGAGACGACCTCGGTGACCGCCGGGCGCTCGCGCGTAAGCAGAAAATGATGCTCATCTTTCAGGCGCCGCAGCCCGTCCGGCGTGATGTAATTCTTCGGTGCCGCAATCGATTCGCTCATGCCCATTCGTAGTGTAGCGTTCGGGATGGTCGTGATGGTGACCGCGATGGCCTGTGGCTCGCGCGCACCGTCGGCGCCGTCGAGCAACCCGTCAGGTGTGCCGGGGTTTTCGGTGTCGCCGCCGTCGGGCGGCGTCGCGCAGTTCACGGTCATCCCGGTCGACCTGACGGTCCGCGACTCGCTGACGGCGCTCGGGAACCTGAATCCGCCGGGACACACCCTCCCGACCGACCACGTGTATTTCTATCAGGGAAGCCTCTCGACGCTGAATCCGTTTGGCGCCGGCGGCACGAGAACGGTTCGTGCGCCGACAACCGGCGCGGTGTTGCAGATGCTCGCCGGTTCGCTCGGCGAGTACAAAGTCGTGTTCATCGTCACGCCAACGTTCCAGTACTACTTCGATCATCTGGTGCCGCGCGCGGGGCTCGCGGTGGGGCAGACCGTCAACGCCGGCGATATCGTCGGCACCTCGAGCACGACGCTCGATCTCGGCGCGTTCGACTACACGACGACGCTCACGGGATTCGTGACGTCGTCGCGATACGGCGATCAGACGCTGCACTGCGTGTCGCCGTGGAAGTACTTCGTCGAGCCGCTACGTTCGCAGGTGTACTCGTTCGTGTATCGCGCGCCGACCGCGCCGGATCGCGACGGCAAGATCGATTTCGACATTCCCGGACGGCTCGTCGGCGCCTGGTACGACCCGTCGGTGCCGTCGACGGGCGGCGATGCCTCGTGGGGGCCATCGAGCTGGCCCAAGTCGATGACGTTTGCGTACGACTACTACGATCCGTCGCAGGTGCGGATCGCGATCGGCGGCACGATTGCGGCGCCTGGCGTGTGGGCGATCGATGCGTCCGCGCCGCCTCCAGCGGACGTCTCGGTTGCGACCGGGAAGATCGTCTATCGATTGATGTCGCCGTTCGACGCGTTCGTCCAGTACGGCGTGATGGCGGTGCAGATGATCACGGACACGACGATGAAGGTCGAAGTGTTTCCGGGCGTGACCGACACGGGCGTGACGTTCGACGCCAACGCGCATACGTGGACGCGTTGACGGCAACCCGTAGTATCATCAGGAGTTCCAACCGCGCGTCCCCATCGTCCAGAGGCCAAGGACGTGGCCCTTTCAAGGCCAAAACCCGGGTTCGAATCCCGGTGGGGACGCCATTTTTTCTGCGACATCTTGTAAACGTCCGATGGTCGGGATCGCTGCAGTCAAAATGCGGTCGTACGCGATCGGCACGATCAGCTCGTAACGCTTCTCAGATGGCATCGGCCGGAACGCTATTCGCGTCTCCAAGGCACTTTCGAGCACCGACCTAGCCTCGGCGACGTTCTCACCGAGAAGTCGCGTCCAATCGTCTAGAAACGCGCGCAGCGCCGGCTTGATCGATTCGCTGTCAATTGCTGGCCCCTCGCGCCCAAGCGCGGCGAGCTGTGCGGCGACGCGCTGCCGCTCGCGTTCGGCCTCACTCAGAGCCGACAATACCGCGGGCACGGCGCCGCCCTTCGCGGCGACGTCGGTCAGGTTCTCAAGTCGTCGCTCGGCAGCTGCGAGCTGCTCGCGCAACGGCGGCCGGCGATCGTGATCGGTCGTGGCGAGCTGCGTGACGGCCAAGTCAAGTGCGCGTTCGATGATCGACGGCTTCAATACGCGCGATCGAATCACATCGCGGATCGCCTCGTCGGCGGTTTCCATGTCAGCCATCATGCCGTTGGCGCATTGTGATGAACCGCGGTTCCAGTACGTCGAACAGCAATACCGGACGATTCGACGTCCGCCGCTCGAGGAGCGCGACACCGCCTGCATCGAGCCGCCGCAGCGATCGCATCGGCTGAAGCCGGTCAGAAAGTAGCGAGTGCGCACACCGCGGCCGTCTGGCGCGCCGGCGCGCCGTTGGCTCAGTCGCCATTCGTTGAATGATTCGCGACGCGCCGCGACGCGCGCATGGACCGCGTGCCACTGCTCGTCTGACACGATCCGAAGATGTTCGGCAGCGACAGTGATCCATTCCGCGGCTTGGCGATCGTGCTGTTGCTTCTGTCCCCAGGCGTTCCGCTTTTTCGTTCGATTCCACACGATCAGCCCGCGGTACGTTTCACGGTGCAGAATCTCGCGAACCGATGACGGTGCCCATGACCGCGGTCGACCGCATTGCGATCGCGGGGACTCGACTCCAGCGCTATTCAATGCCTTCGCGATCGAACGGAGGCCTTCGCCGCGCGCCGCACGATCGAAGATCTCGCGGATGACCCTCGCCTGACTGTCGTTCACGCGTCGCTCGACGTGCGACCGCACTCCGCCGGCGCCGACGACTTCGATCTGGTCGTAACCAAATGCTCGTCCGCCGGTAACGTGTCCCGCGCGCGCCTTGCGGACCATCGCATCGTACGTGCGTTGCCGCGCCTTCTCGCGCTCGAGCTCGTCGGCGAACGCAGTCAGCGACAACATGATTTTGTCTGTCGGTGAGTCGAGCGTCCGTTCCCGGTCCTCGAGGTAGAAGAACACGCGGACGCCGGCCGTCACCAGTTGCTTGAGGGCGTAGGCCGTCTCGATCGCTTCGCGACCAAGGCGCGATTCCTCCGACATGATCAATACGTCGAATGGCGCACGCGGCTTTAGCGCGTTCATCAGTCTGATGAATCCTGGCCTGTTCGCGAACTCGGCGCCCGAGATCCCGTTATCCACATACACGTGGTCGTCAACGACTATCCAACCCTTTCGTTGAGCGTAGGCGCGAGCGTGCTCGATCTGCCGTGCGACAGACCGCTGCTCTTCGGCGACCGTCGCCTGATCGGTGCTCTTCCGTGCGTAGATCGCGGCGTTCAAGACCCGTTCGCTCCCCTTGTCTATGCGGTGTGTCGCCGCGCCATAAGGTTTGGCTTCGTCACGACGTCTTCGATCTTCACCGATCTTGATAGCCGCTCGAGCGTCGGCTTCTGATGCCGCGGCCGCGTGTGCCGGTATTGCATCGTCGTGGCGATGTCGGAATGCCCAGCGGCATCCATTAGATCGAATGGGCTGTCAACAAGGTCTGACATCAGCGTCGTTGCCGTGTGGCGCAGCGTATGGAATGTGAGGCCGATCGGGTTTCCATCCGCGTTGCGCACATCGCGGCCGTAGGTCAGGCCAGCCGCTTCCGCCGCTGCTTTCGCGCCGCCGGTGATGTTCTTTACCGGCCTGCCGTGATAGGTCACGACGTAGTCGGCATCAGGAAAGCGCCGCCACGCGTCTTGGAGGACGCGAAGCAACTGCGCGGCGATCGGCACCACGAGTGGCCGGCGGACACGACGCACGGTCTTGTGAT
>DASREL010000064.1:0-8740 GCA_035652075.1 Vicinamibacterales bacterium | reverse complement strand
AAGACGCGAACGGCGGGTCCACAGGACCCGTCCTACGTGCAGCTCACGTGACGTGGCCGCCGTGAGCGAAGGTTGGAGCGGGAAACGGGATTCGAACCCGCGACTTCGACCTTGGCAAGGTCGCACTCTACCACTGAGTTATTCCCGCTCGAACCCCCAAAGTACCATCAAAGCCGGACCGAACGCAACACTCGAGCCGCTTCTTCCGGCGGCGTTGGGTTGATGTAGAACCCCGTCCCCCACTCGAATCCGGCGACGCGCGTCAGCTTCGGCAGAATCTCGACGTGCCAGTGATACACGTCGGTCGTGTCCTCGGCGAACGGCGACGTGTGGATGATTAAGTTGTACGACGGCTGCTCGAGCGCGCGGTCCATCCGCTGCAGAATCGTCTTCAGCACGCGCGCGAGGCTCTCGTAATCGTGCCGCGGCGCCTCCTCGAATCGCGCGCTGTGATGCTTCGGCAGCAACCACGTCTCGAACGCAAACCTCGGCGCATACGGCGCAATCGCGACGACGTCCGCGTTCTCCGCGATGACGCGCTTGCCGTCCGCGAGATCCTGGCGGACGATGTCGCAGAAGACGCAGCGCTCTTTGATCGCGAAGTGCTTGCGCGAGCCGTCGATCTCCTCGCGCACGAAATCGGGGACGATCGGCAGCGCGATCAGCTGCGAGTGCGGATGCTCGAGGGTCGCGCCGGCCGCGGCGCCGTGGTTCTTGAAGATCAGGATGTAGCGCAGACGGATGTCGCGCTTCAGATCCAACATCCGCTCGCGATACGCCCACAGCACCTGCACGATCTCCGGCTCGCTCATCAGCGCCATCGTCCGATCGTGATGCGGCGTCTCGATGACCACTTCGTGCGCGCCGATGCCGTTCATCCGGTCGTACATCCCGTCGCCGTGACGATCGAACGTCCCCTCGACCTGCAGCGCCGGATATTTGTTCGGCACGACGCGGACGTCCCAGCCAGGTTGATTCGGCGCGCTGCCGTTCTGGCGATACGCGGTCACTTCGGGCGGCGTGAACGATTCGTGCCCGGGACAAAAGGGACAGTGCTCGCGTCCGATGATCTCGGCGCGCTCGAACTTGAAGTCGTGTGGACGCTTCTGACGGTCAGTCGAGATGATGACCCAGCGTCCGGTGACAGGATCCTTACGCAGTTCCGGCATCGAAGGCGTGTGAGATCAGCGCGATGGTCGGCGAGCCGGCGTCAAACCGGATCGACACGACGTCGAAGCGGCACGGGCAGGCGGTCAGATGATGGCGCATTAAATAGTCGGTCGCGAGCTGCACGATCCGGTGTTGCTTGAGCGCCGTGACAGCCTCGCTGCCGTCGCCGAACGCGTCGCCGTCCCGGGTTTTGACTTCGACGAAGACAATCGTATCCCTGTCTCGCGCGATGATGTCAATTTCTCCACCGCGTCGGCGGTAGCGCCGGGCAAGAATTGCCCACCCACGCCGTTCAAGCTCGCGGACCGCGAGATCTTCGCCCAGTTTTCCGAGGCTCACGCGTTGCTGAGTCATGGTCCCCGACGGCCAGCAAGAACTCAGCCAGGGACGAGTCTGACTTGGAAGTCTGACTTGGAAGTCTGACTTGGAAGTCTGACTTGGAAGTCTGACTTGGAAGTCTGACTCCTTAGTCAGACTGCCCCAACGCTTCGTCGAGGATGTTCGCAGCCACGTCGGCTTGATCCTTGGTCAGGACCAACGGCGGCGAGAAGCGGATCGCGTTCTTGCCGGCGCCGAGGACGAGCAGGCCGCGGCGGAAGCAGGCGTCGACGACGCGATCGCGTTCCGTGACGGCGCGTTCCTTCGTCTTGCGATCGCGGACCAGTTCGACGCCAATCATCAACCCGCGACCGCGGACCTCGCCGATTAGCGGATGTTTGTCCGCGAGCGCGCGCAGGCGGTTCATCAGATGCTCGCCGACGACGCGCGCGTTCTCGACGAGGCCGCCGGTCAGCAGATCGATCGTCGCGACGGCGGCGGCGCACGACACTGGATTGCCGCCGAAGGTCGACGCGTGGGCGCCGGGCGGCCACGCCATGACATCCTTCTTCGCGACGGCGACGCCGAGCGGCAGCCCCGACGCGATCCCTTTCGCGATCGCCATCACGTCCGGCTCGATGCCGCTGTATTCGGTCGCGAACATCTTGCCCGACCGCCCCATCCCCGACTGCACTTCGTCGACGACGAGCAGGATTCCGTATTTCGTCGTCAGCTCGCGCAGCTGCTGCAGAAATGCTTCGGGCGCCACGACGTAACCACCCTCGCCCTGGATTGGTTCGACGACGATGGCGGCGACTTCGTCCGGCGACACGAGCTGCGTGAACAGCTGATGCTCGATGTAGTCGATGCACGCGTCGCTCACCGTCTCGGGCGACGAACCGAGCGGACAGCGATAGCGATCCGGATAGAACGCGTGATAGACGCCCGGCATCAACGGACCGAATCCTCTTCGCTGCACCGCTTTGCTCGCCGTCAGCGACACCGCACCCATCGTCCGCCCATGAAATCCGCCGAGGAACGCGATGATGTTCTGCCGCTTCGTCGAATACTTCGCGAGCTTGATGCACGCTTCGATCGCTTCGGTGCCCGAGTTGCCGAAGAACGTGCGCGCGCCGTTCTTGATCGGCACGATCGAGGCGAGCTGCTCCGCGAGGCGCACCTGCGGCTCGTAGTAGAAATCGGTCCCCGACATGTGCAGGAACTTCTGCGCCTGATCGGTGATCGCTTTGACGACGGCCGGATGCGAATGACCGGTGGAGTTGACGGCGATGCCGGCGGCGCAGTCGAGGAAGACGTTGCCGTCCACGTCCTCGACCATGGATCCCCGCCCGCGTTCCATGACGAGCGGATAACAGCGTGTGTATGACGGCGAGACGACGGTGGCGTCGCGGTCGATGATCGCCTTGGCGCGCGGACCAGGCAGCGCGGTCTTGATGGCTGGCGTCAAAGACAAAACCGAAAAGTTAGAAGGCAAAACCTCGCTTTTAACTTCTGCCTTTGCGCTTTCTACTTTCGTTTCCACCTGGTGCCTCCGGCAGAGTCCTCCAGAAGCACACCTCGTGCCGACAGGTCCTCGCGGATTTTGTCGGCGGTCGCAAAGTCGCGGCGGCGCTTCGCCGCGCCGCGTTCCTCAATCAGCCGCTCGATTTCGTCGACCGGCACCGGCGGCCGCTCGTCCTCGGCGGTGCGCAGGCTGATGATTCCGAGCACCTTGTCGAAGGTCTCGAACGCGTGCCGGATAACCGGCACGTCCCCCGTCCCCACTTCGCCTGCGTCGATCGACGAGTTGAGCGATCGCACCAGCTCGAAGATCGCGCCGAGCGCGCCAGCAGTGTTCAGGTCGTCGAGCATCGCGTCGGTGAATGCTTTGCGCGCGTCTTCGACACGCGCGACGATCGCCTCGTGCGCGCCCGGCGTTTTGATCGCATCCAGCCGCGCGAGGAAGTCAGTCAGCCGTCGCAGCGACTCTTCGTACGAGGTCAGGCTGTCCCACGTAAAGTTCAACTGCTTGCGGTAGTGCGCTGACAGCAGCAGCATCCGCACCGCCGACGGACGGAAGCCTTTCGCGACCACGTCCGGAATCGTGTACGTGTTGCCGAGCGACTTCGACATCTTCTGCTCGTCGACGATCAAGTACTCGACGTGAAACCAGAAGCGCGAGAACTCCTTACCGGTCGCGCCTTCGCTCTGCGCGATCTCGTTCTCGTGGTGCGGAAAGATCAGATCGATGCCGCCGGCGTGGATGTCGATCGTGTCGCCGAGCAGGCGGCGCGCCATCGCGGAGCACTCGAGGTGCCAGCCAGGACGACCCGCGCCGACGTGATACTGCGGAAAGGTCCACGACGGCTCGCCTTCGCGCTGCCCCTTCCACAGCACGAAGTCGCGCGCATCGTCTTTCGCGTAGTTGTCCGTGTCCACACGCGCGCCCGGCTTCATCCCCTCGTGATCGAGGTGCGCGAGCTTGCCGTAGTTCGGCAGCGTCGAGATCTTGAAGTAGACGGATCCGTCGCTGACATACGTGTGGCCGTTCTTCTCGAGCTCGGCAATCATCCTCGCCATCGCATCGAGGTTCGCTTCGTCGGTCGCGCGCGGATTCTCTTCGACCGGCTCGAGGCCGAGCGCCTTGGTGTCTTCACGAAACGCGGCAATGTACTGATCCGTGTAGCTCCGGAGATCCATCTTCGCGTTCGTCGCGCCGACGATCGTGCGGTCGTCGACGTCGGTGAAGTTCATCACCTGGCGGACGTCGTAGCCGAGCAAGTACTTCAGCGTTCGACGCAGGACGTCGACGCAGATAAAGGTGCGGAAGTTGCCGATGTGCCCACGCGCGTAGACCGTCAGGCCGCACGTATACATGCGAACCGTCTTGCCATCGAGCGGCTCGAACGGCTGCTCGCTGCGCGTCAGCGTGTTGTAGAGGCGCATCATGACCCGACTGGCAGCGCGCGCGAGAGGGTCGACGAAGGGCCGCCGGCGAACGCGACGGTGATGTCGATCTGACCGTGGCCGACCTTGAAGCTCACGTCGCAGCGCTGATGGCCGGCCTTCGCGCCATCCGTCAGCGTCTTGTGGACTTCGGTGGTCAGCGTCCCCGCTGACGCCGCGTCGTACCCGACGAAACGGAACAGCGCATCCGACAGCGTCGCGAGCATGCGGTCGAAATGGGGTTCGTCTGATAAATCGAGGGCGAAGAAAAAGTCGTGGTCCGGCACCTGACCAGCGATTCTATAGTGAAAGGCGCCCGAACAGCACGCGCGCCCGCTGGACGTCGGCGGCAATCTGCTCGCGCAGTTGATCCAACGACTCGAACCGCCGTTCGTCGCGTAAACGCTGCACGAATCCGAGGCGGATCGTGCTGCCGTACAGATCCTGGTTCATGTCGAGCACGTGCGTTTCGACGGTGGTTCGCCCCGAGGCATCGACCGTCGGCCGCGTCCCCACGTTCGTCACAGACGCGTGCACCACCTCCCCCACTCTCGCCGTCGTCGCATAGACGCCGTTGGGCGGAAGGAGTTCGTTCTCGGTGCAGAGGTTCGCGGTCGGGAATCCGATCGTGCGCCCGCGCTGATCGCCTTGCACGACTTTTCCGTCGATGACGTACTGGTGCCCAAGCAGCGCGCCCGCTTCGTCGACGCGCCCTTCGCTGACGAGGCGTCTGACGCGCGTGCTGCTGACGACGAAGTCTTTGTATCGGACGGGATCGATCTTTTCGGCGCGGAAGCCGTAGCGCGCGCCGAGCGTTCGCAGCAGCGAGAAATTGCCGGCACGGTCGTGGCCGAACAAGAAGTTCGCACCCACCCACACTTCAGACACGTGCAGCCACTCGACGAGCACCGTGCGCACGAACGTTTCAGGATCCCACTGCGACAGCTCGTGCGTGAATCGCACGATCGCCGCGCCCTGGATGCCCGTCTCCGCAATCGCTTCGAGCTTCTGCGCCTTCGTCATCAACAGCGGCGGCGCTTTGTCGGGGCGAACGACGCGCGGCGGATGCGGATCGAACGTCATGACGACGGGCGTCGCGCCGTGTTCGCCCGCGACGCGTTTCACGCGCTCGAGGATCTTGCGGTGGCCGCGGTGCAATCCGTCGAAGTTGCCGAGGGCGAGGACCGGGTGATTCCACCGCGCAGGACGCGCGTCCTCCGGAAAATGGATGACGTCCATCAGATCGTCAAGACGAGGCCATCATAAGCCAACTCGATGCCGCGAGGCAGTTGCGCGTTGGTCTCCGCGTGGCCGAGATCGTGGCAGATGTGCGTCAGGTACGCGCGCTCGGCGCCGAGCGTGTGGATGACGTCGATCGCCTCCGACACGCTGTAGTGCGTCGAGTGCGGTCGATGACGAAGCGCGTCGAGGATCACCGTGCGAACGCCGCCGTCCGCGGTGAGCAATGCCCATGACGATTCAGGAATGCTGTTGCAGTCGGTGAGGTACGCAAACGATCCGATCCGGAATCCGAGCACAGGCAACTTGCCATGCATCACCGGGACCGGCACGATGCGCACATCGTTGATCGCGAACGGTCCGGTGATTTCGTTCAGCACGAGCTGCGGCAGGCCTCCGCCAATCTGCTTCGGCGGATTGAACACGTACGAGAACATCTGGCGCAGGTTGCCGAGCGTCTCGCCGTCGGCATAGCAGGCGATCGGTCCCTGCTGCATCTGGTTGTACCGCCGCACATCGTCCAATCCCATGACGTGATCCGCGTGGCTGTGCGTGAACAGGATCGCGTCGACGCGGCGGATTTTGTTCGCGAGCGCCTGGTTGCGCAGATCGGTCGACGTGTCGACGAGGATCTTCGTCGCGTCGGTCTCGATGTAAATCGAGGGGCGCGAGCGTTTGTCTTTCGGATCCGACGAGTTGCAGACGACGCAGTCGCAGCCGATCGACGGCACACCGTGGGATGTGCCGCTGCCGAGCACGGTGACCTTCACGGCTCGATGATGCGCTTCTGATTGCCCTGCGCTTCGACGAACCGCATGCGCAGCTCGTAGAGGACCTGCTCGAGGACTTGACGCTCCTCCAGGGTGAGGTTGCCTTTCGTCTTCTGCTCGAGCAGCGCGAGGATCTCGATCATCTGCGACGCGCCTTCGAGGTTCGCCTCCATCGGCTTGCCGGTCATCGGATCCGGCATGTCGCCGAAGTGCACGGCGGCGGTCGTCGCCAGAGAGAGGACGAACGCGGTAAACGAGAGCGGTTGCGGGTCGGCCATCCGACTAAGATTATCAAGATTCTCGCGGACGTGATCAGTGCCCCAGCATGAGCAGTCCCGCCGCGAGCAGGCCAAGGATCCACAGCGTCGCGTTCAGCTCGCGCGCGCGGCCGGCGACTACGTACAACAGCGCGTGCAGCAGGAAGCCCCACAAGATCCCCTGCGTGATCGACAGCGTCAGCGGAATCAGCACGACGGTGACGAACGCTGGCATCGCGTCTTCGAGCGATCCGAAGTCGATCGACGCGACCTGCTGGAACATCGACACGCCGACCAGCACGAGCACCGCGGCGGTCGCGTAGCCGGGAACCGCGGCCGCCAGCGGACCGAGGAACAAACACGGGACGAAGCACGCCGCGATCACGACCGACGCGAGCCCGGTCCGAGCGCCCATGCGAATGCCGGCGATGCTCTCGACATACGCGGTCCCCGGCGACGAGCCAGCGAGGCCCGCCGTCAGCGTGGCGACGGCGTCGACGATCAAGCCGCGCCGTAAGTTGATCGGCTTGCCGTCGGCATCGGTCAGCCCTGACGCGCCGGCGACGCCGATGAAGGTCGACAGCGAATCGAAGAGATCGGTGAAGAGAATCGCGACGATCGCCGGAGCCAGCGACGGCTTCAGCGCGCCGAGGATATCGAGCCTCAGGAACGCTGACGAAAAATCTGGCGCGCTCACGATCGACGCGGGCGGCGTGGCGTAGCCGAACGCCCACGCCAACGCGGTCACGGTGAACACCGATGCAAGGAACGCGAGCGGATTGTTCCGTCGCATCAGCGCCGCCGCAATCACCACGCCGACGAGCAGGAACAGCGCGCGGTGGTCGAGCGTCCCCATCCGCACGAGCGTCGCCGGATCGCCGACGACGAGGCCGGCGTTGCGGAGACCGATGAACGTCAGCAGGAGCCCGATGCCGGCGGCTGCCGCTGCGCGCAGCGACGCCGGAATCGCCAGCGCGATCTGCTCGCGCAACGGCGTCGCCGAGACGAGGAGGAACAGCACGCCGGCCCAGAACACCATGCCGAGCGCGGTCTGCCACGGCACCTTGTCCTGCAGCACAATCGTGAACGCAAAGAACGCGTTCAGCCCCATCCCCGGCGCAACAGCGAACGGCAGGCGCGCGTAGACGCCCATCAGCAGCGTCATGGCGGCGGCGATCACCACCGTCGCCGTCATCGCGCCCGAGAACGGCATCCCGGTCCCAGCCGTGGACAGGATCGACGGGTTGACGACGACGATGTACGCCATCGTGATGAAGGTGGTGAGCCCGCCGATGACGTCGGCGTACACCTGCGAGCGCCGCGCGTCGATCGCCTGAGCCATGCGGTGGAGCATCCTAGCATCCGCGCGCGCATGGAGCACGCCGAAGCGGTAAGTGTGATATGTGATAGCGCATGTCTGACACCGTTCGCGCCGCAGCCGAGTTCACACGCCTCGTCGAGATCATGGCCACGCTGCGTGGACCCGAAGGCTGCCCCTGGGATCGCGAGCAGACGATCGACACGCTCAAGCCGTTCGTCCTGGAAGAAACCTACGAAGTCCTCGAAGCGATCGATCACCACGATCACGCCGCACTGTGCGAGGAGCTCGGCGACTTCGTCTTCGAAGCGGTCTTCCTCGCGCAGCTCGAAGCCGAGGCGAATCACTTCACGATCGCGGATTCCCTGAAGAGCATCGCGGACAAACTCGTGCGCCGGCATCCACACGTCTTCAAACGCGACGAGGGCGAAGCGGCGTTGGAGAATGCGGGTCAAGTGCGCGTGAAATGGGAAGAAATCAAGTCGCAAGAACGTGGTGCGAAACCAAAAACCCTCCTGAGCGGAATCGCGCCCGCGCTGCCGGCCTTGCTCCGCGCCTACCATATCGGCGTGCGCGCCGCCTCGGTCGGCTTCGATTGGTCGAAGACGAGGGACGTCGTCGACAAGATCCAGGAAGAGGTTGACGAACTGCGGGAGGTCGTCGAGTCGCCGGGTCGCGATCAGGAACGCGCGGAAGAAGAGATGGGAGATTTGCTGTTCTCG
>DASREL010000063.1:0-72935 GCA_035652075.1 Vicinamibacterales bacterium | reverse complement strand
GCCTGGGGTGCCTGAGGTGCCTGGGGTGCCTGGGGTGCCTGAGGTGCCTGAGGTGCTTCGTGTGCGTCCATCCAGCGTAGCGCGTGGTCGACGACCACCGACGCTCGTCGCTCTGCTTCCAATCGGTCGGTGGCGTCCGGGTCACGCGGGATCTGATCGTCGTAGGTGTCGAAACCTTGTGACAACCCGAAGCGGCGGTCGAGAACGAAGGCGCCGACGAACGCGGCCGTCTCGTATCCGGCGTCCTTCAACCGCCGGGCAATCGTCGGCTGATCGTCGCGCAGACGATCGCGGCCGTTCTCCCTGACGCCGTGGATGGGCGGCAACACGCCGGTCATGATCGTCGTATGCGATGGCAGCGTGAGCGGGACGGCCGACCGCGCGTGGGTCAAGCGCCGTCCCCGCGCCGCAAGACGATCGAGATTCGGTGTCACGCGCGGGCCGAGCCGATCCGCGCGAAAGGTGTCGATGGTGACGAGGACGATGTTCAGCCGCGTCGGCGCCGCGGAACGCGGCATGCACGCAACGATGCAGAAGGCAAAATGCAGAATGCAAACTGCATTCAGCATTTTGCACTTAGCACTCATCATTTTGTGAGCGTGGCGCGAAGGGCATCGAAGTACACCTTCGCGGCCTCCGTCACCGCATCGATCGGCATGTGCTCGGTGTCGCTGTGCATGCCGGCGACGACGTCGGCGGGAACGATGGCGGGGAAGATGCCGTAGCTTTTCACGCCGCGCGGCCGAAGCGCGTTCGAATCGGTGCCATAGGGAATCAGCATCGGCGTGACGATCGCGTCGGGATGCGCCTGCTTAATCGCGGCTTCGAGGTTGCGATACAGCGGCGACTCCTGCGTCGTGACGATCGGATCGTCCGACTCGTTGATCAATTCGAGCTTGAGCGACGGATCGCCGAGACGGCGGCGGATCTCAGCCATCCACTGATCCTTCGTCGTTCCCGGCAGTACCCGGCAGTCGAGCCCGGCTTCAGCCACCGACGGGATGACGTTGATTTTCGGAGGATCGCCGACGCCCGATCGCAGCCACGTCAGCGCGATCGTCGAATGCGTGATCGCGTTCGTGAATTTGTTGGTCGAAAACGTCCCGACGCGCGCTCGCATCGTCTTCAGCACGGAAAAATCAGATGACGGCAGCGGCTCGTTGAGCAACCGGTTCAGGGCCTTCGTCAGGCGATCGTTCGGATTCTGATCGTGCGGCTGACTGCCGTGGCCGGCGATGCCCTCCGCCCGCACTTTCAACCAGACGATCTTCTTCTCCGCGACCGAGATGCCGTACACGAGCCGGTTCGGCGCGAACAGATCGCGGCTGCCGAAGCCGCCCTCGTCGATGACGTACTCCGGATCGAGATCGGCATAGTGATGCTCGATCATCCAGCGCGCGCCCATGGCGCCGCCGATCTCTTCGTCTGGTTCGGCCAGCAGGATGACGTCTCGATTGAGCGGGACGCGTTGCCGCTTCAGCTCGAGGAACGCCAGCAACTGCGACACGCCTTGCCCCTTCATGTCGAACGAACCGCGGCCCCACATCGCGCCGTTCTGGATCACCGGCTTGAACGGGTCGGTTTTCCACTGCGACCGGTCGGCCGGCACCACGTCCATGTGATGCATCAGCACGAGCGCCTTGCCCGCGGCCGGCGTCGTCGTCGCCTTCAATCGACCGATGACGATCGACCGATCAGCCGCCGACTCGTAGCGCGTGACTGGAATCCCGTCGCGTTTGAGAATCGATTCGAGGAAGTCGGCGGATTTGCGCGTGTCGCCCGGTGGATTGGAGGTGTCGATCGAGACGTATTGTTCGAGGAGGCGGATCGCTTCATCCGATTGTCCCGAGAGTCTCGACACAAGGGACACGAAGGACACAAAGAAAACCCCGTACAAAACCCATCTTTGTGGCCTTGGTGTCCTTTGTGTTGAGCGTTTTGTCATATCGCCTCGAACACGCCCGTCTGCGTGTTCTTCCTCACCTTGTTCCAGTCGAAGTAGCGGCCGTTCATCGCGACGTACACGCCCGGCGCGAGGACCTGCACGAACGACAGCGCGCTGCCGAGATTGAACAGTCCGTCTGAGCTGCCGAACGCATACGGCACCATCGCGCCTGTCAACACGATCGTCTTGTTGCCGAGCGATGCGTTTGCGAGGGCGCGCGCAGTGTCGACCATCGTATCGGTCCCGTGCGTGACGACGATCTGCGACTCGCCCGCGTGACGGCATTGTTCGACGATCAGCGCGCGATCGGCATCGGTCATCTGCAGGCTGTCGATCATCATCAGCGTGCGGACCGATACGTCGACGCGGCACCGCCCGAGTCGCAGCATTTCCGGCAGGTGTGTGTCGTCGAACGACAGCGAGCCGGTCAGCTCGTCGTATTTCTTATCGAACGTGCCGCCGGTGACGAAAATACGGATCACTCATCGGAGGCTACGTGCAAAGCGGAGGCGAGTCAATGGCGGGCGGCGGCGATGCGCGCGGCCCAGTAACACGCGAGCGCGACCGCAAGCGTGCGGACCGTCGCGATACCCGCGGCATTCGCGGCGACGCCGGGCACACCGCAGAGTGGCGGGACGATCGCGAGCACGAGCCAGCCGCCGGCGTTCCAGATCACGAACGCCACGAACTCGAGGCGACGGGAAATCCACCAGCACGCGATGCACGCGACCGCCGAGATCGTCGCCGCCACTGAAAACGTCCGCCATGTTTCAGTCGACGAGCCGAGGAATGCATCGTACGCGCCGGTGATCGCGCCAGAGACGATGACCGCCGTCAGCAGGTACACGATGCCGTGCCAGCGGAGCATCGTCAGATGCGATTTCTGACCGACGATCACCGCCACAACCGCCAGGGCCGCGCACACGAGCGCGAGCGGCACATCGTCGAGCAGCAATCGGCTGCTGACCATCAGCAGCACGATGCCGAGCGTGCTGTAGTAGTAGAAGTTGCGCGTCAGCCCTTCGCGCTTGGCGACGAAGATCCAGGCGATGGCGTAGCACGCCGATCCCGCCGCGAGGTTGACGACCGCAAGCGGGATGATGCCGCTGCCCGTCACGTAAGCGACGTATACCGCGCCGCCGAATCCGACGGCGACGACGGCGAGCGTCTGCAGCATCTCGAACACGTTGACGTTCCGCTGCCGCACGAGCGTGCGCGTCGCGATGCTGCCGATGTACGCGTTCAGCAACAGCAACTGCACCGCGACGACCGTCACCGGCCACTCGGTCGTCGTCTTCGTCACCCGCATCGTCAACCCGATGACAAGGACGTTGAGGACGAACGCAACGGGCCAGCGGAGGAGCGTCCAGCCGTACCCATAACCCAGCCACAGCGTAGCGATCCCGGCGGCCAGCGTCAGCAGCGCGAAGGGCATGACGACGCTCGTCACGACGACGAGCGCAACGGTCGTGACGAGCAGCGCGACGACGGCGATCCATGCGACCGCCTGGATTCGTCGCGCGATCGCGATGACGATCGCCGCCGTTGTCACGCCTCCGATCGCGAGCGCCGCCGACGACGGCGTGAAGACCGAGAAGCGAACCGTCGCCTCCCACACGAGCGGGTAGGCGATGACGGCGCTCACGAGCGCGTGGAAGATCGCGTTCATCCGATCCGTCGCGCCGGTGCGATAGGCCAGCGCGAGCCACACGCACGCGTATGCCAGGCCGGCCGCGATGCCCGCCGGATGCGGCAGGATATTGGCGTCGGTGATCGCGCGCAGCAGGAACGCGCCGCCAAGAGCGACGAAACTGCGGGCGACAAAGGAGAGCACGTGCGCAACGTCGCTGCGGCCGACCGTCGCTGCCGCCGCGAGTGGGTGCGGACCGTCGAGGTCCGCTTCCACGACATGGCTGCCTTCTAACGCCGCCAGCCGGCGTTCGAGGTCACGTACCGCCGCTTCGAGACGAACGACTCGGTCTTCCATCGATTGCGAGGTAACCGGACCTCAGCAATCGATGGACCACGTTTATTGCCGGTTTTCCGGCACCGTCGACTGATAGAGCGCGTTGAACAGCATCGGGAACGTGGCGTGTGTCTGCGCGCGGTGCTGCGGGCGCAGGCCGAAGAGGACGATGTGTCCAGGGTTGAGATCGATGGACACGACGGCCGCTCGTCCCGCCATCAACTCCTCGCCTTTCAACCAGCCGGACGCGAGCACGTTCGTGTTCGGATACCGGGCGACGACGGCGGTGCGCTGCGAGTTGAAGCCTTCAGTCAACTGGAAGAAGGGACTGTTGATATAGAAGCCGTAGGTGTCGGCTGCGACGCCGTAGCCGAGCGGATGTTGCGTGTCGACCTCGACGTGCAGGATCGCGCCCGGCGCGAAGTGCTGATCGCGCGTCAGGCCACGCTTGAGATCCTTGACCGGGATCGAAAACTTCTCGATCGCGAGATCGCACGCGTTCCCCATCGTCACGAGCGTGCCGCCCTGCGCGACGAACGTTTTTAGATTCTGCACGCCGCTGTCACCGATCCCGCCGCGATATTCCGGACGGATCTGCGGCGCGTCGAACCCGTCGATGATCGCGCGCGGATCCTGATCCGCGAGGATGACGACATCGAAGCGCTCGTGGAGATTGCCCTTGCGAATGTCGTCGTTGTGAATCGACGTCAGGTTGAACTCGTATTGTTCGAGCACCCAGCGCGTCCAGCCTTCGTCCATGTTGCCGCCGGTGAACGGTTGATACATGGCGACGCGAGGGGCGTGGATCGCTCGGGATTCGGGGTTCGGGATTCGCTCCGGGATTCGTTGATCGCGCTGACGTGGAGCCCGAGGTCTTTTGCGACAGCCTCCACCTTCGCGCGCGACACGTTCGTCACCGTGACATGTGACGCTTTGTCGAAGGCGGCCTGCGCGCCGTCTTTGAGCAGCCGGTTGATCGCGATCGCGGTGTCCGGCCCTTTGTAGTCGAAGCCGAACTTCGAGCCGTTGCCGCTCACGTCGCCGCCCATCGCCGGCAGCGCCTCGACCTTCGTCATCTTGACGGTCGTCGGCACGGCGTCCTTCGAAAACACCGTGTCGACGCCGAGCAGCATGCCGAGCGACCATGCCGTCACGTCGTACGGCGCTTCCGGCGGCGAGTTCGGACCGCGACGCACTTCGGGATACGTCTGCTTCTCGAGCATGTCCTTCGCGTAGCGCGAGAAGACCTGGTTCATCGGGATGACGAAGCTGCCGGCGGCGTATTTCTTCCCGTCCAACTCGAAGGCCGCGTCGGCGCGGTAGACATCGACGCCACCGGCGTGCAACCGGTCGACGAGGTGTGCGGCTTCACGTGCGTCGTGCTGTCCTTCGATCGGCACGACGATCGCTTTGACGTCCGCGGTCTTCGCCTGATCGATCGTCTGCTTGTTGACCTCGAAGATCTGCCTGTTGATCGTCTCTCGGCGATCCGCCACGGTTTCGAGCAGCGCCATCGTCGCGATCATTTCGTAATCGACGATGTCGCCGAGGGTCCAATGGCCGCCCATCCACGGACGCGGATATTCGGTGCGCGGGTTGATATCGGTCGGCGGCGGCAGCGGGGCGTCGCTGAAATTCTGTCGTCCGCGGCCTTCACCCTCGCCGCGTCCGGCGGCCGCCGGCCGTCCGGGTGTCGCGTGTTGCTGATCCATCGGCGCGGCCACACGCGCGCTGGCGACTTCCGTCAGCAGTCCGACTTCGTTGTGCCACCAGCCGCTCCACGCGAGCGCGCCTTCCCAGAAGTTCGTGTACGTGGAGTTGTAGATGATCCCTTCTTTGCCGGCGGCTTCGAGCGCCGCCGCCTGCGACTGACCGAGGATCCCGTTCCACCGATAGATCAACGGATGCACGTTCGGATTGATTGGATCGGTCGCCGGCATGACGAAGATGCGCGCGGCGTTGCTGCCCATCTGATGTTCGTCAAGCCAGACGGACGGAAACCAGTCGTGCCACAACAACTGCGCCGTGTACTGACTTTCTTTCTGCGTGAACATGTACATGTCGCGGTTGTTGTCGTGGCCGACGTACGGGTGATAGAGATACGGGATCGGACTCGGCATGTACGGCGTGCCGACGTTCTTTTTGAACCAGTCGGTGACCATGATTTCGCCGTCCGGGTTCATCGACGGCACAAGCACGAAGATCACGTTGTCGAGGATCTTTTTCATCTGCGGCGAATCTTCGGTCGCGAGCTTGTGCACGAGTTGCACCGCCATCTGCGTCGCACCGATTTCGGTCGCGTGGATGCTGCAGGTGATGAGCAGCACGAGCTTGCCGTCGCGGAAGATCGCGTCGCGCTCGGCGTCGGTCGGCGTGCCGCCCTGGAAGTACAGCTTGCGTTCGAAATCCTTGTAGCGATCCAGGTTCTTCAGCGTATCGGGCGCGCTGATTTCGAGCGCGACGAACGGATTGCCGCTGCTCGTCTTCCCGAGTTCGCGGAATCGGACGCGGTCGGAGTTCGCCGCGACGAGCTTGTAGTAGTCGACGATCTTGTCCCAGCGCGCGAGCTTGTTGTCGGCGCCCATTTTGTGGCCGAAGAACTGCTCGGGCGTTTGCAGAGAGCCCGCAGCGAAGAAGAGAAGAGCGGCAAGCGCGCCAGCGCGTATCATGATGCCTCCGGAGCCACCCAATATAATGCAGGCTGTGAGCAGAACTCATTCGCGCATGGACGCGGTCCAGGCGCCGATCATCCCCGTCATCGGCGAATTCATTCGACAAACACCCGGCACCATCTCGCTCGGCCAGGGCGTCGTCCACTACGGACCGCCGGCCGCGGCGATTGAAGCGGCCGCCGAAGCGCTGGGCGATCCGATCACACACGAATACGGGGACGGCGCCGGAGCGCCGGCACTCGTCGAGCGGATCGAGCAGAAGCTGCGGGACGAAAACGGCATCGACGTCCGGCGCGGCAGCCGCGTGATGGTCACCGCCGGCGCGAACATGGCGTTCATGCACATCGTGTTCGCCATCACCGAACCGGGCGACGAGATCATTTTGCCGGTGCCGTTCTACTTCAACCACGACATGGCGATCGAGATGGCGGGCTGCAAGACGGTCCGCGTGCAGACCGACGCGCATTACCAGTTGGACATCGACGCGCTGCGCCGCGCGATCACGCCGCGGACGCGCGGCATTGTCACGGTTACGCCCAACAACCCGAGCGGCGCCGTGTTCAGCGAAGCGTCGCTGCGCGCCGTCAACGCGCTGTGCGCCGAACGCGGCATCTATCACATCGCGGACGAGGTGTACGAGTACTTCACGTACGGCGGCGTCCGGCATTTTTCGGTAGCCTCGATCCCCGGCGCCGAGGCGCACACGATCACGATGTACTCGCTGTCGAAGGCGTACGGATTTGCGGGATGGCGAATCGGCTATTTCGTCTACCCCGCGCCGCTCGCAGACGCGATGTCGAAGAGCCAGGACACGATCCTCGTGTGCGCGACGATGATCGCGCAGGTCGCCGCGATTGCGGCGCTCGATGTCGGACGACAGTATTGCGAACCGCACGTCCGCGAGCTCGCCGACATCCGCGACATCGTCCGCGCCGAACTCTCGACGCTCGCACCGCTCGCCGAGGTGCCGGCGGCGGACGGCGCGTTCTACGTGCTGCTGAAGGTGCATACCAGACACGATCCGCTTGCGCTCGCCGAGCGATTGATCCGCGAGCACAAGGTCGCGGTCACGCCGGGGCCGGCGTTCGGCATGACCGACGGCTGCTACTTCCGTGTCGCGTACGGCGCGCTGCAGAAGCAGACGGTGACGACGGGCATCGGTCGTCTCGTCGGTGGTCTGCGGGCGCTGCTACCAGCCGGCGCGCACTGACACCTGCAGCATCCGCGGGAACCCGGCGGCCTCTCGAATCTGGCCGAACGACGGATCGCCGAAAACGTTATTCGGTCCGCGCAGATCGGCGAAGTTGAACACGTTGATCAGCTCCGCGCGGATGGCGATGCGCCTCGAACCGAACCGCTGCGTCTTCTCGACGGCGAGATCCCAGTTGCGCCGTGCGGGCGTCCGCGCGCGATCGTCGGTGCGCGGCGCGTTGCCGAAGGTGAACGGCGCCGCTTGCGCCCATGCCGCCGGATTGAGCCAGCGGATGCAGCTGCAGGACGGGTCATAGTTGTTCGGATCGTCGTTGAGCTGCGCGTTGACGCCCGCCACGATATTCGGCCGCTGGCCGCTGCCGAACAGGTTGGAGTTGTCGAGCGCCTGGAACACCGAAATCGGATAGCCGCTCTGGTAGCTGCCGGTCGCGCTCAGCATGATGTCGAGCGGCAGCTCCACGCTCGTCGTAACCGTCAACCGATGCGGTGTGTCGAGTGCGGACAACCCGTACTCGCGGCCGATGTCGTAGTTGTCGATCAGCGACGAGCCGCCTGAAAAGAAATTGCTCTCGCTGAACTGGCTGTCGCGTGTGCGGCTCCAGGTGTAATCGACGCGCGCGCTCCAATGCGACGCCAGTCGACGATCGGCGTGTAGATTGATCGCGTTGTACCAGGACCGCGCCACGTTCGATCGATTGATATAGACCGTATCGAATTGCGGATACGGTCGAAGCAACTGACCACGCGGCACGGTCGGACCTGCGAGGATGCCGACCGCGAGCGGCGTGCCGAGGAACGGGTTCGGCACGGGATCCTGCAGTGCGGTGCCTAGCGCCGCGTACGTCGGATCGAGCTGATTGATGTCGATCGGCGCACCGCTCATGCCGCCGGCCAGATCGACGCCGTGCGAGCCGATGTACCCCGCGCCCACGCCGATGGCGTGCGGCAACTGACGCTCGATGTCGATCGAATACCGGTGGAGATGGGCGAGCCGCGTCGACGGATCGGCGAACCAAATCGTGCCGCCGACGCCGGTCAGGCGTCCGAGCGCGTTGCCCTGCGGCTGAGCGATCCCGGACGGAAACGGGTTCGTCAGCGAGCAGCCGGCGCACGGAATCAGCGGATTGCCCGACGTGGCGACGTAGTTCGTCGACGCATCGAATCCTGGCGTCGCGGAACCAAACGAATCGGCGGTGATGCCTTGCGGCGGCGCCCAGAACAGTCCGTAGCCGCCTCGCACCGCCGTGCGATCGTCAATCGCGTACGCGAAGCTGGCCCTCGGAGCGAACTGCGTGCGGCGCGGATCGCCTTGCTCGGTCGGCGCGCCGTTCACGCCGGCGAAGAGCACGCCGCCGGTCAACGTCAGACCATTGACGTGCACGGGAAACGGCTCGTTGTACGCCCAGCCGGTGACCATGCGATCGTTGCGTTCCTGCAACCCCTGCTCGAATTCGTACCGCAGGCCGGCGGTCACTGTCAGCTTCGGCGTCACACGGAATTCGTCCTGCGCGAACCCGCTCCAGTAGTTCAAGTAGACGTTGATGGGATCCGAAATGCTGATGCCGCCGCTCGACGGATACCCGAGCAGGAAACTCGCAAACGCGTCGCCCGCATTCGCCGGCGCATTCGGGTTTGGACCGGCGGTGAAGTCAGCGCTGAAGTTGTACCCGCCCATCCCGCCGAGATTCAGAAAGCGCACGCCCGTGACGCGGAATTCGCCGCCGGCTTTGATCGTCTGATGGCCCAGGAGCATGGACACGGCGGCGCTCGCGTTGTGCGAGTAATACGTGTTCGTTCCCTGAAAGCGATCGCCGAGGAACGATCCGAAGCGGCCGTATCCGGCGACGCCGATCGTGGGAAACTTCAACTGCGGCACCGACGCGAGAAATTGCGGCGCGAATCCGAGCGACGAGGGATCGAACGCGGCCGGCCGGTTGTCGTCGAGAAACTGATTGAAGCCGTAGCGCAGCTCGACAAACGTGTGGGTGTTAGGCGTCCACATCGTATTGATCGCGACCAGATGCGTGCGCCTCACCAGCGCGCCCTCTCCGGGATCGGCCGCGTTTTGAAAGAGCGGCTGGCCGAAAAAGCGCGCATCCGGCTCCTGCGAGCCGTACCACGCGTACAGCCCGGTCATCGTGATGCGCTCATTCCATCGATGCGTGATCTTTCCCGTCAGTTGATCCGCGGCATCGACGACGTCCGCGGCTGCTGGTCGCGAGGTGCCTGATGTTGGCAGCGGCAGGTACTGCAGCATCGCCACCGCGACCGGATTCAGCCGGTTCGGCGGAATCCTGTTGCCGGGAAACGGATCGCGAATGAAACGCGACGAATCGGCGGGATCGCGTCTCGTCGTCAGCGGGTCGTAGATCGTGATGCCGGCTTGTGAGAAATCGCCGCGCCGCTCGGCATCGGTCGGCAGCACGAGCACGGTGCTGGCGGCGGTGTCGGAGCGGTAGCCTTCGGTGCTCGCCCAGAAAAAGGTGCGATCGTGCGCGATCGGACCGCCCACGCCACCGCCGTACAAATGGAAGTAGCCGTCCGGCGTCGGAATGTCATTCTTCTCCGCGAAGAACAGCCGTCCCTGCGCCCAGCTCGGACGATCCTGATACATGGCGGTGCCGCGCCATTGATTCGATCCCGATCGACTCGTCGTATTGAACACACCGCCGGACGTGCGGCCGATGTCGGCGTCGTACGCACTGACCTGCACGCGCACTTCCTCGACGGCGTGGTAGCTGGGGATGAACGTGGCGCGGTTGAGGATGTCGACGATCGGCACGCCATCGAACACGTAACTGTTGTCGCGCCGCGGTCCGCCGCCCATCGAGATCAGCGATGAATTCGATTGATCCTGCTGGCGGACAAAGTGAGAGTCGCCCGTCAACAGGACCGTCGGTGTGGTCGTGCCGGCGACGAAGACATTGCGACCGGCCGACGGCCACGCGTCCAAATCGTGTCGATCGATCAGCCGGCTGACCGACGTCGAGTCGATGACGGCGGGCGTCGCCTGCACGGTCACGGTTTCCGCAACGTCCCCAACGGCGAGCTGCACGTCAATCGTCAGCGCCGCCTGCGTCGACACGACGATGTGCGATTGCGTAAAGGTTTTGTACCCGGGTGCCTCCACGCGAATGGTGTAGGCACCGGGCAGCACGTCCTCGAGCGCGTACTCCCCCGCATCGTTGGTGCTCGCCTGTATCGTGAGATGCGTGTTGTCGTCGATGAGGTGAACCGATGCGCTCCGCACGACGCCGCCCGCGTCTCTCACGCGCCCGCGAACGCTTGCGTGAAACGTTTGTGCGCTCGTAACGGTGCTGGTTGCGAGGACGAAGAAGAGTGCGGCCCGAACCCGGGATCCGATTGGCACCGGGCCGGATTCTACTCCGATCGGTTCGTCATCGTATTCGCCGGCCTGTGACCTTTTCTGAGCGTTGCGTGGGCGAATTCCACGGTCTGAGTAGTTTTTGGGCCGTTGCGGACCGCCATCACAGGTGCCGCGGCGTCTGTTCGCAGCCGGCCGAGCCATCCGCTCCCGCCGATCGCGAATCGCCCGGACCGAGAGGATTTTCGGACGTCCCCTCGGGTTTTTGCCCGCCGTCGCCGCGTCATCGCGCGGCCCGAGGACAATTTCGCGCGTTGCACAGATTCTGCGCGGCGTCCGAGGACATTTTTCGGCGAACGGTGTCCGAGAGATCGCAGCGAGTGTTGAAAGGAATGGGCCATGCGAAAAAAAATTCGGCGTCGGCATGATGCGCACGCCCGTGCGAGCGGCGTGTGCACCGAACACCGGGACATATTCGACGTCACGCCGGGCGGACAGAAGGCGCGACTGGCGCTGGGTGGCTACGTGGCGGACGTCGACCGGCTCCTCGGGTTCCAGGAACGGTGCCTCGAGGATCAACACGCCGCCGTGGAGCAACTGCGTCGGGCCCGCCGCGTTTTGCGCGACGGCGTCCGGTGCATCGTGATGATCGGGCGGCTTGTCAGGCTCGACGACACGACAATGGCCACGCTCCGATTGATCGGACCGGTGAGCGACGACAAACTGCTGGCCCACGTCCGGGCCGTGTTCGATCGCGTGTCGCCGTACGTCGACGCGTTTGTCGCGGAAGGACTGCCGCCCGACCTGCTGAAGAACATGCAGGAAACCATGCAGCGGTTCGTCACGACGCGGAACGATTATGCGGCGGCGCGGCAGCGGTTTTCGGCAGCGTCGGAATCGATCCTCGAGACGTTGGCGAAAGCCGACGACGTCGTCGACGCGCTGGATGAGCTTGCGGTCAATGCGCGGAGCGCCAGTCCTGAAGTGCTGACGAAGCTGCGGATCGCCAAGCGGGTCGGTCCGCGTCCTGTCGCGGCACCGGACGACCAGGCCGCGTAGCGAGCGGTGCGGCCGCACGTCCACCAGCGACGCTCACGCGCGCGGTCGGCGTTCGTGCCGTTCACGCGGACGGTCTTCCATCCGCCCCCGCGATCCCACATCAGGATTTCGCGGGGGCCGCTGCGATCCGGACAGTGTTCGCTGGCGGTCCGCATGTGAGTGCCGTATGACCGCACGCGCCAGAGCCAACGATGATCGTGCGGACTGGCAAGCCGGTTCACGCTTCCACCGGCGCAATGTTCGCTCGTCCCGATTCAGGTAGGAAGCAATCGGTTTCCACGAGTCGAGCCGCTCCAAACCGTCACTGCCGTCGTTTTTCGTCCGTTGTCCGGCTGCCGCGCGCTAATGCCCGGATTTGCCGGTTGAGAGCCGAGGTGTTTAGCCGCATCGTGGGCGCCTTCCAATTCCTTCCGGAGACGCTCTGATGATTCGACGGATTTTCGCCAGGACTTTGTGCTTAGTGTTCGTGATTGTAGGCATTGCAAACGTGCGATTCGCTAGTGCACAGGATTTCGAGATGTTTGACGTGTACTTTTCGCCAGACATCAACGTCGCCGCGTGTGATGTCGTGAATGAACCGACCTTTAACAGTCAAGGTTTCGCTCTGTTGCCCGATGACGACTTCGACGAAATTTGGTCGCCGGGAACGCCAGTCGTTCATGTAACCGGTCACGTCAATCGAAATAGCAGCGTTACGGCAAATCTGATCTGTACTAACGGCGCTGCCAGCGGATCGTTCAGCGCAACCTGGAATGCGAACGCTTCAGAATATGACGGAACTTTTGGATTTCTGGTTATTACGCCTCAGGGCGAGAGCACAAGTACAGGCGCTGTCCGAGTAGTGCCACGCGTCCAACAATGCAAACCTGGTCTCATTCAGGATGTCGATCTCGGAATTGTCAGAGTGAAAAAGAAGTTTTCAGTGAAACCGTGGACCCTGTTGTTCGACGACCTGAAGCTAAACTTCACGGCCGAAACACCGACGAATCCGGACGACGTATGCACCGCGACTTCGAACGTCGGTACGCTTCACATCGCAGCATTGCCGTCGAACGACGTCGATCCCTTGACATCGCAGGCATACCAAATCGGTGAATCGCTATTCGATCTGCTGGACCAGCTCGGCGTCACGCATGCAACCGTCGTCACATCGGCGACTACTACTGTTAAACATCCGGGCACCATTGATGCGATCGAGATGTGTGATTTCGCAAATGGAATATCAAACGAGTGCATTCTGGATACTCCGTATAGTCCGGACTCTCATTACTTGGTGTGGAAGAGTGATGGTTTCGTCGTCAACCTGTTGTATGGCCTAGTAAAGGATTCGTACTCGACAGGGCCCTTGACTTTCTACGTCGATCTAGAGCACCGCAACGACTTTTCGCCGTCCTATTCGATGGAGTCGATCCTCCGCGACGTTGAGCCCTATCTCCATCAGGCACTAATCAACAACCTGCGGTTCATCGTAAATGGCATACCGAGGAAGTACGTTCTCGCATTCATTCAGGATCCGGGCAATGTCGGTCTGCTGGTCACTTTGAATGGCGCCTCGACTGGTGTGCTTCCAGATGGAAGCGTCTCGTATGAAATACCTGGAGCGTTCTATTACGACTCAGCGTCAAATCCAGCTGTCGTCATACCGTTCTACGAATCAGGTGCGTACGACGTCAGCCTAACGACATTGGTTGACGGACCGTTTCAGCTCAATACCGCAATAGACGCCGACGGTGTGCTGACGGAAAACACTTTATCCGGGCAATCCCCTGCCGGAGTCACATTTGGCTATCGCCTAACGATTGACACATCGGCAGCAGCTTCAGGAGTTCAGCAACTTCAGTCGACAAGTGGTGGTGGCGGCGCCTCAGGTGGCGGAACATCTGGCCCAATTTCGTTGGCTTTACCCATGACGCCGTCCATCCCGTCGAACACAGCAGCGTGGGCGTGCGGTTCATTCACGGATTCCAACGCGGCAAACGGATCGTGGACGGCGACGGTGAACTATGGCGACGGGTCTGCCGATCAAACGTTGACGCTCACGGTGCCGTCGTCTAGTGCGTGCGCGGGCCAAGCTTCCACCGGTGCATTCACGTTCGACCATGCGTATACCGTAACAGGCCAGTTCACCGTCACGGTTCGAGTGACGAACACTATTAATGGAACATCAGGTACTGGCGGGTTCCAGATCACGGTCAGTGGCAACGGCCAAATCTTCCTCGGCCTGCCGAATTCGTTGTCGCTTACGACAAACATGACGCCGTGGGGCTGCGGATCGTTCTTCGACACGAACGCGACGAACGGATCGTGGTCTGGGACCGTGAATTACGGTGACGGCAGCGGCAACCAGCAATTGTTCTTGACGATACCGCCGTCAGGATCCTGCGCGCAGTCGGGTACGAATACCGGCGTGTTCGCCTTCGATCACGCGTATGCAGACGGCGGCAATTTCATCGTCACCGTCACCGTCAAGAACGTCGTTTCAAACGCAACGAACACGGCAACGTTCACCGTCAACGTTACTGGCGGCGAGCAGATATTCGTCAACCTGCCGAACTCGCTCAACATTCAGACTGGCGTCTCGTCATGGGGCTGCGGATCGTTCTCCGATTCGACCGGCGGGTCGTGGACCGGCACCGTCAACTATGGCGACAACGCCGGCGATCAACCCCTTGCGGTGACGACGCCGGCGAGCGGGCCGTGCGGAAACGGCGGATCGACCGGATCGTTCTCGTTCAGTCACTCGTATTCGTCGAGCGGTCTGCGTACGGTAACGGTTTCAATCACGAACACTGCCACGCACGTGACGACCACGAACTCGTTCTCGGTCAACGTGAATGCGCCACAGATCTTCGTCAACGTGCCGAACTCGGCGTCGACACAGGTGAACAGCACGCCGTGGGGCTGCGGATCGTTCAACGACTCGAGCGCGACGGGCGGACCTTGGAACGCGACGATCGACTACGGTGACGGCAGCGGCACCCAATCTCTGACGCTCGTGACGCCGCCCTCTGGATCGTGCGCGCCAACGTCAGGCCAACAGCCGACCGGCGTGTTCTCCTTCAACCACCCCTACGGGACGAGCGGCACGCGGACCGTCACCGTCACTGTCACCAACACGACGACGAACGCGACGCAGACGTCCATGTTCAGCGTGACTGTGAACGGCGGATCGCAGCAGCAGATCTTCCTTGGGCTGCCGAACTCGACGTCAACGCAGGTGAATAATGCGTCGTGGGGCTGCGGATCGTTCTTCGACACGAATGCGACCGGCACGGCGTATTCCGCCACCGTGAACTACGGCGACGGCAGCGGCGATCAGCAACTGCCGCTGACGATGCCGGCGTCCGGTCCGTGCGCCTCCGGTGGACCGCAGACGCCCACCGGCACGTTCTCGTTCAATCACAGCTACGGCACGACAGGACAGCGAACGGTGACCGTCACCGTGCGCAACACGTTGACCGGTGTGGCACAGGCTGGCAGCTTCACGATCACCGTGAACAGCAACGGCGGTGGTGGATCGTCGATCTCGCTCGGATTGCCGGCATCGTTGACGACCCAAGTCAATACTTCGAATTGGGGATGCGGCACGTTCTTCGACTCGAACGCGAACGGCGGATCGTGGACGGTCAAGGTCGATTACGGCGACAACAGCGGTATGCAAACGCTCCCGGTGACGGCCGGTTCCGGTGCGTGTTCCCAGGGCAGCGGGTCACCGACCGGATCGTTCAGCTTCAATCACGCATACAGCTCGACCGGTCAGCGGACGGTCAGCGTGACGGTGACGAACATCGTCACCAACGTGACGCAATCGAAAACGTTCACGGTGACGGTAAACGGACCGACGGCTCAAATCTTCCTCGGCATTCCCACCTCCGCGTCCGCGAACGTGGGTGACACGTCGTGGGGTTGCGGCTCATTCCTCGATACGAACGCCACCGGCGGAGCGTGGATCGGCAACGTGGACTATGGTGACGGCTCTGGGCAGCAATCGCTGCCGCTGACGATTCCGGCGGCGGGACCATGTGCGCAAGGCGGCAGCCAGTCACCGACTGGCACATTTGCCTTCGCGCACGCATACGCGTCGACCGGGACGTTCACCGTCAACCTGCAGATCAAGAACACCGTTACGAACGTCTCGAAGAGCGGCGGCTTTAACGTGTCGGTCTCGCCGCGGAAGCCGCAGATCGTGTCAATTGACGTCAATCCGCGAAACGCGCACCTCCTCGTCGGCGGCACACTCCAGTACTTCGCGACGGCGCACTTCGACGACAACACGTCGCAGACGACCGATCCGAGCGATCCTGGGCATGGTCCGCTATGGAGCAGCACGAACACCGCCGTCGCGACCGTCGATCAAAACGGTCTCGTCACGGCGCTCGCGGCCGGTCAGACGACGATCGTCGCCGCCGCAGATGCGGTCGACTGCAATGCATCGGGCACGTGCGCGACGCTCGTCGTCGATCCGTTCAATACTCCGGTTGGCGATCACGTCAACGTGTCGTTGACGGATACCAACGGGACGACGGTGGCGACGGTCCAGTTTGATTCCGTGACCACGACGGGGGAGTCGGGGGTCACCATGTCATCAGACGGGCCGTCGCCGTCGCCGCACTTCAATCTCGGCAACACGTTCTACGACATCACGACGACGGCGATTTACACCGGTCCGATCACGACGTGTGTCAGCTACGCCGGCGTGACGCTGCCGGCGCCGGTCTACGTCCGTCTGCTGCATTACAACGGCAGCGCGTGGGACGACGTGACGACGGCGATCAACACGACGGATCAAATCGTGTGCGGTGTGACGACGTCGCTGTCGCCGTTCGTCGTCGCGTCGGCGATCGATGCGATCCCACCGGTGATCGGCACGGTGTCCGACGTCTCGGCCGAAGCCACGTCATCGGCGGGGGCAATCATCAGCTTCGCGCTTCCAACGGTCAGTGACGATCTCGATCCAAATCCGCATGTCAGTGCCACGCCTGGTCCCGGTACGACGTTTGGGATCGGTGCTTCGATCGTGACGATCACGGCGGTGGACAGCAGCGGTAACACGGCGACCAAGACATTCAACGTCGTCGTCGGGGATCACACGCCTCCGACGGTGGCCGTGGTCGACGTGACCGAGGCGACGACCAGCAACTCCGCCGTCGTCGCGTTCACTGCGACCGCCACCGATCTCGTCGACGGCGCGATGGTGCCGGTGTGCGTGCCCGCCTCGGGATCGACGTTTGCGGTCGGAACGACGCGCGTAACGTGCTCGGCGACGGACGCACACGGCAACACGGGTTCCGCGAGCTTCACCGTCACTGTGGTCAAGGGGAAGGCGCCGAGGATCGCGCTGCCCGCGCAGAAAATCGAAGAAGCCACCGGCCCGACGGGCGCGGTCGTGACGTTCAACGCGTCCGCGACGGTGCCAGGTGAAGGACCGGTACCGGTGACTTGTCTACCAGCATCCGGATCGCTATTCCCGCTCGGCACGACGACGGTCACCTGTTCCGCTACGTCGTCGATTGGATTGACCGCGACTGACACCATCGCAGTCACCGTGCGGGACACGAAAGCGCCGAAGCTCGATCTGCCGCCGCACCAGATTGCGGAGGCGACGAGCCCGGCAGGCGCGTCCGTGTCGTTCACGGCGACTGCGACCGACGTCGTCGACGGCGCCGTTCCGATCGCCTGCACGCCGGCCAGCGGCAGCACGTTCCCGCTCGGCAAGACGGTGGTTTCGTGCACGGCCACGGATCATGCCGGCAATGCGAAGACGGGAACGTTCAACGTGACCGTTCGAGACACGACGCCGCCCGAGATCGTCAGCGTGATCCCGAGTGCGACGACGCTGGCCGCGACGGACCTGATGACGCCGGTGACGTTCAACGTGGATGTGCAGGACATTGCGGACCCGGCACCGTCGTGTTCCGTGATTCGGGTGACGAGCAACGTGCTTGACGTCGATCACGACGGCGTGCCGGATTGGAGCATCACCGGCGCCTTGAGCGTCGCGCTCGAAGCGGCCACGCCGGCGCATCGCGATCGTCGCTATGTGATCACCGTTCGCTGCACTGATGGATCCGGGAACAGCTCACGGGAGAGGACGACCATCGTCGTCTCGCACATGTAGCGTCCGCCAGCCGTCGCTCCGGTTCCACGTGGCGATTTCGCGCGGACCGTTGCGGTCGGGACAGCGATCGCTATCGTGATCGATCTGGCCGCGGGTACGAAGCGCGTCGTGCAGTTCACGATACGGACCGCTCAACGATGCGCGCTGCAGCTGCAAGTCCGTCGTGAATTCGTACAGGATGTCGACCGCGTCGCTCGTCCCCTGCGGGACTTCGACCGTCCGCGCGACGATGCGATCGGGCATCAGTTGGATCGTCGCGCGATTGAATCGCGAGTTCGTCAGGCGATTCAGCTCGCTGCGCGGCATCACGGCCATCGCCAGCGGTGATACGTCGCCGCACGTTTGACAGTACCCGTGGGTATCGGGGCTCGCTGGCGACTGTCCGTTCAAGGACGCGGCGTCGAGCAGCGCGACCATGCCACCGTCCTTCGCATCGTTGAAGCCGCCGATCAGCAGCCGATCGGGCGTGATCCAGGAGACATGCTCGATCCACCCCCACTGCCAGTACGTGCCGTGGCGCTGAAACTTTTCGTCGAGAATCGTCACCATGCTCGCGGACCACGTGTAGTGGTGGGCTGCGACGGCGATGCGGCGCGCGCCGCTCCGATCGTCGACCGCGATCGAGGTCATCACCCACGGCGGCCCGTACTCCTGATGATCGAACGTCACGCGATCGTCGAATGAAAATGTCCGACGCACGTCGCCAGATGTGGAGAACTCGAAGAGTTCGCCGCTCTCGACTTCGTCATCCGACCGGCGCAGTCGCGCTCCGGTAATCGCGAACACCGCGGGATTGCGGCCCCCGGGGGTTTGCAGACGAACCCCGTACTGATTGAACGCGACGCGATAGGGGCCAGAGAACGCGTGACGCCACATCTCCACTCCGCGCGCGTTGGTTGCGGCCACGCCGTTCTCGTCCAATGAGATCCGGAGATCTTCCGCGCGAATCGTGGACGATCGCAGTCGCCACGCACCGAACACGACAAGCGCGATCGTGACGGTTCCGACGGCGAGCCAGTGCCAGGCCGGACGGCCGATCGGCGTGGCCGCGGTGTCTGACGGCATGGCCGACTCCGAGGTATTCAGCCAGCGGTCGATTTCGGACGTGTACGCGAAGACGGAGCGGCCGCGGCCGCCAGGCACGCGGCGGACGGGCAAGCCGCGTTCGCGCTCCCAGCGACGGACCGTCCGCTCGTCGCGTTTCAGATAGACGGCAATTGTCTTCCACGAATCCAGGCGTTCGCCGTCGGGGATGTCGTTCTCCGCCATCGCGCGCCGAGATTACAGGCGTTGGACGCGGCTTTCAAAGAAAACTTCCGTATGAAGCCGTGTTTGCGCGGGAACGCCCGTTATTGTCCGTTGCCCGACCGCGCCTGTTCGCCGCATTTTGACGCTCACCGGAGAATCGCATGCCAATGAAGAAAATCTGCATCGGGGTGACGCTTCTGATCGCAACGTCCTGCGGCGGCGGCAGCGGCAGCAATCCCACGAGTCCTTCGACGCCGCCGACGGCGACGCCGACGGTGAACAACGCCTGCACGAATTCGACGAATTGCCCGTCTCAGCCCGCCGGCATCAATATCTTCATCACCGCGTCGATTCAGTCTGGCGCCACAGGCTCCGCCACATTCACGTTTGCGGGTCAGACGTTCACGACCACGGCGTCGCGCGACTATTTGTTCAACAACGTCGCCGCCGGCGACTACGACGTCACCGGTCAATTTACCGGGCTCACGTCGTTCAGTATTGGCGCGCGGCGGGCGCCGAACGTCGTCAACACAGGCGGCGGTCCGCAGCCCGGTTCGTTGCAATCGCTCGAAGGCCCGTTGCCGACGCCCTTCCCGTCGAGCGCGGCGTCGTGTTCGATGAACTATCAGGATTTTGGAGCTCGGCCGACCACTGTCGACACGTTCCACATGAAGTTCACGGTGAATGCGTCGCTGGCGGTAGGGTCGACCTGCTGACCCTCAAGACGACGATGGTCGTGTCGCAGATGTACGCAACGGTTACGTGGGATGTGAAATGTGAAGCGGCTGCCAGCCGCGATCGCGATCCCACGTCAGAATTTGTCGGGGGCCGGATCGGTCGGGACAGTGTTGACGATCGTGATCGAGCTGCCCGCGGGCGCTCAGCGCATCGTGCAGTTCCAGATACGGTCCGCTGAACGACGCGCGGACCAGATCGAGCTGCGGTGAGAATTCGTATAACGCATCCACGGCGTCGCTCGTGCCCTGTGGCACTTCAATCGTTCGCGCGACGATCCGATCCGGCAGGACTTCGAGCTGCACTCGATTGAACCGCGACTGCGTGGCGCGATTGAGCTCGCTGCGCGGCATCACCACCATTTTGACGGGCGACGTGCGGCCGCAATCGTCGCAGTAGCCGTGCGCGCCTGCCGCCTCGGGCGACTGGCCGTTCATCGTCGACGGATCGAGCAGCGCCACCATGCCGCCGTCGCGCGCGTCGTTGAAACCGGCGATCAGCAATCGATCGGGGCCGAGCCATCGGACTCCTTCAATCCATCCCCATTGCCAATAGGTCCCGAGACGCCGGAAATTCTCGTCGAGTACGGTGACGACGCTGGCCGACCATTCGAAGTGGTGCGCGGCCACCGCGATGCGCCGCGATCCGTGGCTCTCGTCGACGGCGAGCGCCGTGATGCCCCACGGCGGACCGTACCGCTGACGGTCGAACGTGACGTGGTCGTCGAATGCAAACGTGCGTCGGAGGACGCCGTCCGCGGAGAACTCCATGAGCTCGCCGCTCTCCACGCGACTGTCGCTCAGGCGAACGCGCGTGCCGCTGATCGCGTACACCGCAGGAGTCACGCCGCTGACGGCGACGGATCGATCGCCGTACTCCGAGAATGACAGCCGGTAACCGGCGGGCGTCCGATAGCGCCACATTTCGGCGCCGCGCGGATCCGTGGCGACGACCGCCGACTCGCCGACGGCGATCTTCAAGTCTTCAACTGGAATCGTGATCGGCGCCGAGTGCAGACGCCAAACAACCGCCAGCGTCATGGCGGCGGCGACTGTCCCGATAGCCCACGCATGGCGTCGCGGCGGGACCGTGACCGTCGTGTCGTTTTTCGCACGCAGCCACGCATCGATTTCCGACCGGTACGCAAACACCGACGTGCCGCGGCCACCGGGCACCCGGTGAGCCGGCAGGCCTCGTTCGCGTTCCCACCGGCGAACAGTGGCGACGTCGCGACGCAGGTATTCAGCGATCGCCTTCCACGAGTCGAGTCGATCGCTTGCGGGTTCGGTCATCGCAGCCTGTGCAATTCTGCGCGCGCACGCTTATGCGCGCATTCACCTGTTGTTCCCGCGGCAGATTACACGGATCTTTGCGCCTAGCCAATCTCGGCGGAGGGATTCATGGTTTACAGGCGTCCACGCGCCGGCGTACTGCTCGTGTGCCCACTGGTAGTGGCTGCGGCGTGCGGCGGCAGTTCATCATCTTCAACAACCGCGCCGTCGACAGCGACAACGACACCGGCCCCGACTTCGAGTACGACGTTTCAAGGCACCCTCGCGGGTGTCGGCGCCAGCGGGCAAAGCGGAACGGTCACCGTGACGGTCGCGACCGTCATCTCGGCGGCCTCCTTCCGGCCCCTGGCGGTTTCGACTGCCACGGGGAGCGTGCACATCACCGGCGGCAATACGACGGCGGTCAGTGGGACGTACGACTCGTCGACGAACGGGGTCAGCGTATCGGGCGGTGGATTCTCGTTCACCGGCACGGTCAATGGTGGCGCGCTGTCTGGGAGCTACTCGCAGAACGACGTCACTGGCGGCTTTTCCGCGTTGAACACCAGCGCCGGATCAGTAACCACTTACTGCGGCACGTACAACTCCGTCAAACCCTTCAAAGATAACTTTGGCCGCAGCGGCACCTACTTCGAAAACGGTAACTGGAATGTTCAGGTTTCGTCGAATGGCGTCGCGACCGGTGAGTCCATTCCGACGAGCTCCGGGTATTCCGGCCCGGCTCAGGGCCCGAAGCCGCCGGCAGCACCGAACTTCTTGACGGGCCAACTGGTCGGCAATGCGCTGACGTTGACCGCGGAAGGTGGAACGTTAACCGTCAACGTCAATCTCCAAGCCGGGATTATGAGTGGCGGTGTGGAGTCGACCGGCGCACTCTCCGTGTCAGCGAGCGCGGCCGCCTGTCAATGAGGAGCACAACTCGCATGTCAGTAACCAAGCGGATCTCGATCGCGCTACTGCTTGCCGGACTCACGTCGGCATGCGGTGGCGACAGTTCATCGTCCACTTCGCCGTCGCAAGTGGCAACCGCACCCGCGCCGCCGGGTGCCGCTACACCGGTAACGCAAAACGGCTGCGCGGCGACCTTCGCGTGTCCGTCGACTGACGTCAACGGCAATGCCAATCCCTCGACGCCCGTCTTCGGTACGCTGACCGTCGCGAACGGCACCTCTTCCTCGTGCCGAGCGCCCTTGCCCCGCAATTCCCCAGACAGTGGAATTGCCGTGCAATTCACCGCGAAGAACGTGCCGCAATTCGGCTTCAGCTGGAAAATACACACACCATCCGATTCGATCATGACGCTGTTTCCAAATGGCGGATTTTTCGACGGCGCCGGCCAAGGGTCTGCGACCGCGCATTTCAACCCCAATGCGCTACCGCCACAGGCGACAGGGCAGGTGTTCTCGCAAAACCTCGTCATCGATCTCATCGCGACACCGCCGGGAGCACCGGGCTTCACCACAGTGACGACGGTCGCCACATGCGGCGTGACGTTGTACGGCGCAGTTCAGTGATGTCTCTCGTCGCTGTGGCGCGAACTAGCGCGCGCCTTTGTCCTGATACATCAGCGCATCGGCTTCGGCGACGAGCGGCAAGAGATCGGTTGTGCCGGGGGGGACTTCGATCCATCCGCAGCTGAGGCCGATGCCTGGCGGCAGTTCGACCGCCTCGGGCGCGGCGTCGAAGTTTGATTTCAACACCGCCGCCTTGCGCCGCGCCTCTTCGCCGGTGCACGTGATCAACACGAGGAACTCGTCGCCGCCCCAGCGAAACACATAGTCGGCTTCGCGGATGTGGCGCTTGAGGAACCGCGACACATACTGCAGCACCCGATCGCCGGCGTCGTGGCCAAGCTGATCGTTGATCTGCTTGAACCGATCGATGTCGACGAACAGCAGCGACATCGGCAGGTTGAACCGCTTATGCCGTTGCAGTTCGCGGTCCATGACCTGCTCGAGAAACCGACGGTTGTGACACCCGGTCAGCGGATCGGTGATCGCCGCCTGCAGCAACTCTTCCCGCGCCGCTTCGAGGCGACGATTCGTCATCCGCAGCTCGTACGTCATGTCCTCGAACACGAGCTGATGGACGCCAAGCGCGCCGAACGTGTAGAGCACCGCGTTGACGACCATGATCTCGAACACGTACTGCCCGCCGCTCAGCATCCGGTTGACGACGAACGCGGTCGTCACGTTCGAGATGGCAAGCCCGAACAGCACGAACGCGACGAGCCCGGCGCCGATCATCCGGCGCTCGATCAGTACGGCGCCATAGGTCGCGCCGGCGGCGCCCATCAACGCCGCCGTGAGCAGGTAGCCGGTGACGAGCACCGGATACGGTCCGATCGCGAGCGGCGTCAGCACGAAGGCGACGCCGACGACCGCGAACGCTTTGACGACGCGGCTTTGGATGAAGCGCGTCTGACGATAGATGTCGCCGCTCCAGAAGAACAGCGCGGCGGTGCCGACGTTCAGAAACTGCGACAGGCCGACCGCGGCGCGAGCCGCATACGGGTTCTCGTACCCGCGCGCGAGCAGCAGCATCGTCGGCGCGATGAGCAGCCAGCCGGCGGCCCAGAGCAGGATGAACGGTTTGCGCCGATGCGCGTATTGCAGGAGCAGCAACGCGCAGACGATCGCCGCGCCGAACGCCGCGCTGCGCCGCGGGTTGATTGGAATGGCTTGCGGCGCCCGGACTCCGACTTGCGCCGCAAACGCCTCAAACATCCAGCTCTTGTGCCTCGTCGGCCCGTTCCATGATGAAGCGGAAGCGCGCCGACGCGTCTTTGCCCATCAGTTCGTTGATCACACGGTCGGTCACGATCTGATCGGTGATGTCGACGCGCAGCAGCCGCCGCGTCCGCGGATTGAGCGTCGTTTCCCACAGCACCTTCGGCATCATCTCGCCGAGGCCTTTGAATCGCGTGATCTCCGGCGTCGATCGATTGCCGTTCTTCGCATGCTGCTTCAGGATCGCATCCTTCTGCCCATCGTCCAGCGCCCAGAACGTCTCTTTGCCGATGTCGATGCGGTAGAGCGGCGGTTGGGCGAGATAGACGTTGCCGTTGGTGATCAACTGCGGCAGGTGACGATAGATAAACGTCAGCAGCAGCGTCGCGATGTGGTTCCCGTCCGAGTCGGCGTCGGCGAGGATGATCAAGCGGCCGTATCGAAGCTTGGTGATGTCGAAGTTCTTGCCCAGACCGCAGCCGAGCGCGGTCACGAGATCGGACAGCTCTTTGTTCTCGAGCACCTTCGCGAGCGAAGCGCTCTCGGTGTTCAACACCTTTCCGCGCAAGGGGAGAATCGCCTGCCGCGCGCGGTCGCGGCCCTGCTTCGCGGATCCGCCAGCCGAATCGCCTTCGACGATGAACAACTCGCTCGTGGCGGCATCGGTGTGCGTGCAGTCGCTCAACTTGCCCGGCAGATTCAGCCGGGACGAGGTGGCGCTTTTGCGCGACACTTCGGCTTGCGCCGCCCGGCTCGCTTCCCGCGCGCGCGCCGCGAGGATGATGCGCGCCACAATCGCGTTCGACACGCTCGCGTTGTGATTCAACCAGTGCTCGAGCGCCGGACGGACGACGCCGTCCACCGCGGACACGAGTTCGGGGTTGTTCAACCGGTCTTTTGTCTGCCCTTGAAACTGCGGTTCCTGGATGAACACGCTCAGCACGCCGGTCAGCCCTTCGCGGATGTCTTCGGCGACGAGCGTCACGCCTTTCGGCGACAGGTTGTGCGTATCGATGTAGTTGCGCACCGCTTTGCCGAGGCCTGCGCGCAGTCCGGTTTCGTGCGTGCCGCCCGATCCGGTCGGGATGCCGTTGACGTACGACCGCACGTGCTCGTCGGTCGCTTCCGTCCACTGCAGCACGAGGTCGAGCCGCATGCCGTCCTCTTTGGACAGCGTGAACGGCGCATCGTGCACCGGCTTCGCGCCCCGCTCCGCGACGATCTTCTTCAGGTAATCGACGAGGCCTTCGCTGTGTTCGAAGACGACCTTTTCTTTGGTCTCCTCGTCCTCGAAGGTCACCTTCAATCCCTTGTGCAGGTAACTCGCGACCTCGAGCCGCTCTTTGATGATCTGCGGATCGAATTCGATCTTCGGAAAGATCGCGGCGTCGGGATGGAAGTACACCTTCGTGCCGGTGCCGCGCGCGGGGCCGATTTTCTTCACGCCGCTGACCGGCTTGCCCTGCTTGAACTTGATCTCCCAGAGCGCGCCGTCGCGTTTGACGTGCGCGATCAGTTCTTTCGAGAGCGCGTTGACGACGCTCGCGCCGACGCCGTGTAAACCGCCGGCGGTTTTGTAATTTCCGTGCTCGAACTTGCCGCCGGCGTGCAGAACGGTGAAGACGGTTTCAATCGCGTGCTTCTTGGTAACCGGATGCTTGTCAACAGGAATGCCGCGACCATCGTCTTCGATCGTGATTGACGATCCATCGGCATGAAGCGTGACCCAAATGTTTGAAGCGTAGCCATTCATCGCCTCGTCGACGGAGTTGTCGAGCACTTCCCAGACGAGGTGATGCAGCCCAGCCGAGCCGACGCCGCCGATATACATGCCGGGCCGCTTGCGTACCGGCTCGAGTCCCTCGAGAACCGTGATGTCTTTCGCGGTGTAGTTCGCGGATGCCATGTCTATAATGTGCGCCTTGTGACGAGACTCACGCAGAGCGCGCCGAGACCGCTGCGCAAAGGTGTTCTCTGCGTGCTTTGCGCGCTCTGCGTGGGCGTCGTCATTGTACCGAGAATTGCCGCGGCGTCCGCGATTTTCGAAGACGTACCGGTCACCGGCGGCACGGCCGCGCTCGCGCAACTCCTCAGCGTCGATTCGCCGCCCGACCGCGGACGCTTCATGTACGAGATGACGCGGATCATCCTGGACAACGATCCGCGACGATCGCCGGAGTGGCTCGCGGCGCGCTTGAAGCAACGCTCAACCAGTCGCCAGTCGCCCGCCGACAGTCGACAGACCGAGAGCGTTCCTGTTCCACTGAACGCGAACTGGTGGGCCGACCATGTGTTCCACCGCCGCGTCTCGCGCGACGAGCTCGTCACGGCGATCCTGTCGGACCGCAACGCCTCGCTCATCTGCCACGGTCTCGGCGCGCTCGACGACGAGACGCTCCAGTACTTCGCGGATCATGGGTCGCTGATCTCGCATCTCATCGAAAAACTGGCCGCGCCGGCCTTCGGCGTCTTTTCCAGCGGCCTCCACATCCGCGCGAATCGCGTTGAGGTGCCGGGCGGGGACGAAGCGGCGGCGATGTGGGAGGCGGTGCTACTCGAAAAGACGTCGCGTCCCGATCGATTCGTCGAGCTCCTGTTCGAGACGAACGACGGCCGGCTCGCGCATCTGTACGACGTCATCGGCCAGCTCGATCCGCCGCGTCGCGCCTTCACGCTCGGTACGTGGATGCCGACGGCGGCGGCCCGGCTCGAGCGCTTCAAGGCGCTGGCAACGGTCGGCATCACCGCCTTTCGCGAATGGCATCTGAAAACGCAGCCGTTCGGGCGTGCGTCGTACGACCTCGGCATGACGCTGGAGCGTCTCGAGGTCGACGAGACAGGCGCGCCGGCGGTCGCATTGACTCGCGGTTTCTGGTCGCGCGCGTTGACCGGTCACGACGCCGGCGCCGACGACGAGCAGCCGCTCGATGCGGCGTGGCTCAGCGAGGTCATCGGGTCGGCAGACGTTCGGCAGCGCGCCGAGCGGCTCGATCAGCTGTCGTTCGGCCAACGCCTTGCCCGTGCGACGACGATCGCAACCGATGCCGATCGCGCCGACGCGCAGCTCGCCGTTCGCAGTTTTCCGCGTGTGCGGATGCTCGCGCTCTCGCTCGAACGGATCGGCATCCGCCAGCCGTCGATCTACGCGACCGCCGTCCATCTCGCGGCGCGCCTCGCTACCGTCGACGGCCGGCACGGCCTGTTGGTGCAGTCGCAGCTCCAGGGCGTTCTCGTCATCATCACGCGCGCCACGATTGCCGGCTCGCTCGACGCGACCAGGGCAGAAGCGCTCGTCGCACAGCTCCTGGCGGTCCCGATCTCGGACGATGGACGGTACGCGGGCGCGCTCGCGAAGTGGATTCGCGACGATCTCGCGCGCGCCTTGCCGCCGTCGACCGACGTCGAAAGCGCCGTGATCGCGGCGTTGGCCGGCTCGTCCGCCTCGCGTCCGGCGATGGTGACGTGGGAGGGTCAGCAGTACCGGCTCGACCTCGCTGGTTCCGAGCGGCAGCGGCTGCGACGCGTTCGTGAGAAACAGGACGCGCTGCGCATTGACGTCGCGCTCGACGTCAGCGACCTTGCGCGCAGCATGATCAAAGACCCATCAACGGCGAGCACCGCGGCAGAGCGGCTGACAACGCTCGCCGAGGATGTGCCGCAGCGTTTGCGCGAGAACGAGCTCGAGAACGTGGCCGCCGGCGTCGGCATCCCGCCGTCGCATCACGAATCGCTCAAGAAATCGATCGACGAGATCACGAAAGCGGCGCGCGCCAAAGACAGCAAACGTGTCGTCCGCGCCGCCGACGGGCTCGTCGAACTCGCCGACGATATGCTCGCCGGCTCCCTCGTGTCGTTCGCCTACGCCGCCGACATCGGCGATCCCGAGGGGACGGTACTGTTGGCGGAAGACGTGTCACGGCGTCACGACTTTGGATTCGGCATCCGCGACGGCGACGTTCGTCAGCGGACGGCGTGGATGGCGCCGCGGCAGGAGGTCGTGCCGAACGTGCCGTGGCACGTGACCGGATCGCTCCTCGGCCTCGACATCGCGCTTGCGCCGCTGGCGCTGCGTCGCGTGTCGACCGATGGCGTCCTCGAAGCGCCGCGATTGACGTCCCCCGAGCGCGATGCGTTCATGCTGAGCGTGTCGCTGATGAATCCGTACGTGCTCGTCGACCGCGATCGGGATGCGATCGCCGATGCGATCACGCGCGGGACGCAGCGCGTGCAGTTGATGACCGCGGCTACGTTCGATGCCGTTGCGGATCAAATCGCGATGGACGCCGCCCGTCGCCGATCCCTCCGGTGGACCCTCGACCACGACGCGCCCCGCGTCGTCTCGATGTTCTCGATGACCGAGCTGCTCGTCATCGGCGGCGGCAAGCCGGCCGATTTCGCGCCGTGGGGGATGGCCGTGGCCGCGCCGTTCGGCTGTTTCTGCACGCGACTGACGACGCCCGGTCAGTGGTTGCCGCTGGCGGGGCGGCCGCAACTCGGGTTGATCGCTGCGGTCGTGTCGGATCTGAACCTGCACATTGCGGTGATGTTGAAGCAGATGCAGTTACCCGCGCCGCTCGCGCGCGTCGTCTTGTCGGGCGCCATGCAGGATTTCATCGACGCCGCGAGACCGTCCGATCCTGGCGACTGGCTGACGCTCTCGCGCGCGGCGCGCAGCCTCACGCGCGATCGGATCGAAGACTACGTGGCCGCCGCTACCGCCAGCGGTCCCCTGATGCCGGTGGCCGCGGGACAGCAATGAACGTTCTGCGGTCCACGAAGATCACGAAGATCACGAAGACCACGAAGCTCACGAAAAAGCTGTGCGAACAGACACTTCGTGGACTTCGTGGGCTTCGAGGTCTTCGTGGTACGGGTGCGGCTGTCGCTGTTGCGGCGGTGTTAATACAAGCGCCGGAGCCGCGTCTCAGCATCGATTCACCTTCTGCCGACGCGTATCTGAACGGCGTCGTGACGCTGCGCGCGAGGATCGAACCGCCGGAGGCCGCCGAGACGATGACGTTCTTCGTGGACGGCCGTCAGGCGTGTGCGCTGAAGGCGCCGCCGTGGGAATGCGACTGGGATGCGGGGCCGCGGATCCAGGAGCATCAGGTGCGCGCGGTCGCGACGTTGCGCGGTGGCACGCGTCTCGTGCAGACGGTCCGGACGAAATCGGTCGGCTACACCGAGCGGGTCAATGTCGACGTCGTGCAGGTCACCGTCACCGTCAGCGACGGCCACGGCAAGTTCATTCCGAACATTCCGCAGTCGGCGTTCCACGTCTTCGAGGACAACCTCCCGCAGCAGATCTCGCATTTCGCGTCGGAAGACATCCCGCTCGAGTTGATCGTCGCCATCGATATCAGCGGCAGCATGACGCCGTCGATGCCGAAGCTGAAAGCCGCGGTCAAAGAATTTCTCGGCGACGTGCCGGCGCAGGATCAGGTGACGCTGCTCGGCTTCAACGACAGCATCTTCACGTTGACACGCAAGCAGACGAACCCGTCCGAGCGCGTGCGCGCCGTCGATCGCCTGGCGCCATGGGGATCGACCGCGCTGTACGACGTGGTATTGCGCGGCATCGACATGCTCGGGCGTCAGGTCGGCCGCAAGGCGCTCGTCATCTTCACCGATGGCGAGGACCAGGGCAGCCACGCGACGATCGGCGACGTCGAACGCAAACTGCAGTCGAGCGATGTCACGCTGTACATGATCGGGCAGGGTCGCGGTGTGACGATGGAGCCGTTGAAGCGGATCATGGAGCGGCTCGCGAACCCGACCGGCGGCCGCGCGCTGTTCACCGAATCGATTGACGAGCTGCATGGCGCGTTCGGAGAGCTGCTCGACGAGCTGTCGAATCAGTATCTGCTCGGCTACGCGTCGAACAACCCGAAACGCGACAACAGCTGGCGCCGGATCCGCGTCGATGTCGACGGGCACCACGACGTGCGCGCGCGGCAGGGTTATCGCCTGGCGGCCAAGTAGCGACCCATGGCGGCCACGAACACACGAACACACGAACACCAGGACGCGAGATCTCGAAAGGTTCTTCGTGTGTTTCGCGGTGTCGTGTGTGTCGTCATCATCGCGTGTGCGGGTGCCGTGGGTGGCGCGCAGGATGCGCAGCCTCCGAAGTTCACCACGTCGGTCGACCTGACTTCCGTCGACGTCAGCGTCGTCGACGACAAAGGAAAGCCGATCGCATCGCTGACGCCGGACGACTTCGCCGTCCGCATCGACGGCAGCGCGCGGAAAGTGATCTCCGCGGAGTGGATCTCGCTCATCAAACCCGCGTCGGATGCGCCCGTCGTCGACATTCCCGACGGCTTCAGCACGAATGAGAATTCGACCGCCGGACGGCTCATCGTGATTGCCGTCGACGAACCGAACATCCGCTTCGGTGCGGCGATGGCGATTTCGCGGACGGCCAACGCGTTCATCGATCGCCTGCAGCCGTCCGATCGCGTCGCGGTGGCAGGGTTTGGCACCGGCGCGCCGGCGACGGTGTTCACCGCCGATCGCAACCGTATCAAGCAGGCGATCTCGCGCATGCGGGGGCAGAAGCAGGCGGGGCAGCCGACGGGCGATATCAACATGTCGGTCACCGAAGCGCTCGCGATCGATCGAGGCGACATCGGCACGCTGAATCAGGTCCTCTCACGCGAGTGTCAGACCGTCGGCGGCCGGCCCGATCCGACCTGCCCGGATCGCGTCTCGACGCAGGCGCACATGGCGGCGGTCGACGCGAACCACGAAGGCGATTTGACCGTCATCGGCTTGCGCGAGTTGTTTCGCGGGCTGCGCCGCATCGAGGGTCCGAAAACGCTCGTGCTGATCTCCGAAGGGTTCGTGATGAACGACCCTGGCCTCGTCATCGAGCTGGGCGGGCTGGCCGCGGCGGCGCGAACGAGCGTGTACGCGCTGCGCCTCGACAGCACGGCGTTCGACGTCACCGAGCGGCGGGGTCCGATGGACGCGTTTGGCGATCGCATAACGCTCGGGCAGGGGCTCGAAACGCTTGCGGGCGCGACGCGCGGCGCCCTCTTCACCGTCACGGGAACCGGCGCGAACATCTTCCAGCAAATCGAAGGCGAGATCTCCGGCTACTACCTGCTCGGGGTCGAATCGGACCCGAAGGATCGCGACGGCAAGCCGCATCCGATTCGCGTGGACGTGCCGCGCAAAGGCGCGACCGTGCGGTCGCGGCGCCAACTGCTGAACACACCGGCCGACGAAAAGATCGCGCGCTCGCCGCATCAAGCGGTCGCAGCGGCGCTCGCGTCGCCGTTGTTGTCGTCGGCGCTTCCGCTGCGCGTCGGATCGTTCGCGCTGCAAGGGCCCGAGCAAAATCGCGTCCAGCTGCTGATCCACGCCGACGTTGGCACCGACTACACCTCGTCGAAGGTCGCATCGATTGCCTACGTCATCGCCGACAAAGATGGAAAGACGATCGAAAACCGCGCGTTTGATGCGCGGCTGCTGCCGACCATCAACGGCGTGCCCTCGTCGCTGCAATATTCGGCCGGCGCGAGCCTGGCGCCAGGCGAGTACACGCTGAAGCTCGCGATCGTGGAGGGTGATCGCGTCGGATCGATCGAGCACACGATTCGCGCCGAGTTGCCGACGGTCGGACCGGTCACGCTCAGCGAGCTGATGGTCGGCGGCCCGATCGACAACGGCGAGTTGCTGCAGCCGAGCATCGGATTTCAGGTCAACTACGGCGTCGTCCACGGCTACGTCGAGGCGTACGGCGCGGCCGATGGCGGGTTGAGCGTCGAATACGAAGTCGCAAAAGACGCGGACAGCCCCGCACTGCTGAACGTCGATGTCGCGGCGCGTCCGGCCGGTGAGAACCGGGTGATCTTCACGAAGACGGTTCCGGTGCAGCAGCTGCCGCCGGGCCGATACCTCTTGCGCGCGGTGTTCTCGGAGAACGGCAAGTCGGTGAAGACGTTGACGCGTCCGTTCGAGGTGGTGCCGCCGAAGGTGTTGATGACGTCGGCCGACAGCCTGACGTCTGCGTCAACCTTCGATACAGGTTTGTTTCTGCCGGTCGAAGAGCCGGTCATGCGGCCGGCGTTCGACAAGGACGCGGCCACGCAGCCGGCGACGCTCGAACCATTCGTCGCACGGTTGCAGGAGACGACGAAGCCGAAATTCGATCGAGGGCTCGCGTTCCTGACGTCCGGCGATTTCACGCATGCGGAGGCGAGCTTCAAGGAAGCGATCGATCCGGACACCGACAGCACGGCGGTGCTGGCGTATCTCGCGGCGACCTTCGCCGCGGCGGGCCGCGATCTGCAGGCCGCCAGCGCGTGGCAGACGGCGCTCGTCGACGGCACCGAGTTCCCGCAGATCTACGACTGGCTTGCCGGCTCGCTGATGCGCAATCACGCGTACGGCGAAGCGCGCGCGATCCTCGAAGAAGCGGTGCAGAAGTGGCCGACCGACGTGCGCTTCACCAAGCCGCTCGCGATGCTGTACGCCACGTTTGGCAGCGGACGCGAAGCGACGCGGACGCTCGAGCGCTATCTCGAAGAACGCCATGACGATCGCGACGCGAATTTCATGGCGGTTCAATGGATTTATCTCGTGCACGCCGCCGGCGCCTACGTGCAGAACCGCGCCGAGGACATCAAGGCTGCACACACCTACGCCGACGCGTACGAACATGCGCGCGGACCGCAGTTGCCGCTCGTCAAGCAGTGGCTTGAATTCCTCGACACCGAAAAACGGTAACTACCGCGCGACACGCTTGACGACCGCCTCCGACGCGGATCGCAGCACGCGATTGTCCTCCGGCGTGACCCCCGGCGGAATCAGCGCGGGAGCGCGCGCACCGAACATCGTTTCGAACATCACCAGCGCGCCGAGAAACGATCCGGCCATCGTCGGATGGAACCCATCCGCGCCGAAGAGACGCACGCGTGCATCGGCGCGCTGCGCGGCGCGGAACGCCTCGCCGACCGGGAGCAGCAACGCATGCGTCTCTTTCGCCGCACTCTCGTACGAATACCGGACGCCATCGACGTCGCCACGGCGTTCGCGGGTGGGCCACACCATGTAGAGCGCCGGTTCCGCGCCGACACGTCGCGCCTCGCTCGCGAAGCGGCGCGCGTAGTCGATCAACAGGACGCGCGATTCGGGCAGCGCCGACGGTCCCTGCTGCAGGACGACGTAGGACCATCCGCCTTCCGCGATGGCCCGCCTCGCGTCGCCGCGATTCCAATGGTCTTCGAGGCTATAGCCGTCGAACGCGACGATCCGATACTCGAATTTCTGATTGCCCGCCGCGGCGAGCCGTTGGACGAGCTCGGGCAGATTGTTGACCGTCGTCAGGCTGTTGCCGACGAACAGCACGCGGATGGCGGGGGCTGCGATACATGTCCACATCGCGACGATTCTGCCAATGGCCGCTGCGACGTGGTATCAGAAACGTGACTGTTCGAACGTGGAATCGATGCTTCTCGAAAACGAACAATCAGTGTGTGCGGACATGGGAGTACCAAGGACTTAGCTGAGCAGGGATTTTGCTGTATGCCGGTGCATGAACGCGGTGCTCAGCGAGCCGCTGCCGTCCACCGATCGGTTGCTGTTTACGGGCGACACGGTGGTGATCGGTCAGGTGCGGTGCTTGCCGACCGATCCGCTGTTTCGCAATTGCGGCCGCACGCGGACATATTGCGCGCTCTTCCCGCGGTCAGCGGTGCTGATTCGCCGACGCGACCGGCAGCCGTTCGTCGAAGATCCAACCGTCGTCGGCTTGTACAACCGCGGGGAGGAATACGAGCGTTTCAAAGTCAGTCCGGAAGGAGACCGCGGTGATTGGTTTGCGTTTGCGCCCGCGGTCATTCGCGACGCCATCCGCGCGGTCGATCCGGCCGCGGCAGACAGCGCGCATCCGCTCCGCGTCGGGTGGGCGCGCACATCGACGGCGACGTTTCTGCGGCAGCGCGTCATCTACGAGCACGTGCGCGGCACGTCGTCGGCCGACGCGGTCCTGGTCGAGGAACACTGCGTTCAGCTGCTCGATGCCATCGTTGCCGAGGCGTACGGCGGTCATCGACCGCCCGCGGATTCGGGCCGCGCGCGCGACATCGCCGAAACGGTGCGCGCGATCGTCGATCGGCGCTTCGCGTGCGCGCTGACGCTTCAATCGATCGCCGAAGAGGTGGAGACGTCCGTCTTCCATGTCTGCCGCATCTTTCGACGCGTGTACGGCACGTCGATTCACCGGTACCTCACCGACGTGCGCCTGCGGCGCGCGCTCGAGGCGGTGGGCCGTCAGCATGTCGACCTGGGCCAGGTGGCGCTCGACGCCGGGTTCAGCTCGCACAGCCATTTCACAGCGGCGTTTCGCCGGGCGTTCGGCATCCCGCCGTCGCGCTACCAGGGCTACAGGTTGACATCTGACCTGAGTGCGATCCATGCTCTGGTCAGATGTCTACCAAAAGAGCCGATGAGCCGCTCGACCTGCTGCAAGGCACGCTCGACCTGCTGATTCTGCGCACGCTGATCCTGCAGCCGCAGCACGGCCACGCCATCGCGCTTGCCATCAAGCACAGCTCCGAACACGAACTGCTCGTCGAACACGGTGCGCTCTATCCGGCGTTGCAGCGGCTCGAAGGCCGCGGATGGATCGCGGGGAAGTGGGGCGTCTCCTCGAACAATCGGCGCGCGCGCTTTTATTCGCTGACCGCCGCCGGGCGCAAGCAGTTGGTGAAGGAAACGAGCAAGTGGACGCGGCTGGCCGACGCGATTGCCCGCGTCCTCGACGCGCATCCGCTGAAGGGGTGACGCATGTTCCGTCGACGTCGCGATCCCGACGACTTCGCCGCTGAAATCGAGGCGCACCTGCAGTTCGAGGCCGAGCGCCTGACAGACGACGGACTCGATGCGGCTGACGCGCGCGCGGCGGCGCAGCGCACGTTCGGCAACGTGGCGATGCGCGTCGAGCGCTTTTACGAATCGCAACGCTGGGCGTGGTGGGATCGCCTCTCGCAGGACGTCCGCTACGCCGTGCGCGCATGGCGCAAGTCACCAGGCTTCGCGGTGGTGGCGGTGCTGACGATGGCGATCGGGGTGGGGGCGACGACCGCGATCTTCACCGTCGTCGACGCGACGCTGCTGCATCCGCTGCCGTACCCGCATCCGGATGGCCTGGTGAGCGTCGTCGCCGATCTGCCTGGCGTGAATTCGTACGACATCGGGCTCTCGCAACCCGAGTGGCAGGACCTCGAACACTCCGGGATTTTCGATCACGTGACGCCGGTGTGGTTCGACGAGAACAACCTGACCGGACTGTCGCGGCCGGCGCGCGTCGGGCTGATGAGCGTCGCGCCGAATTACTTCGCGGTACTGGGCGTCGCGCCGCAGATCGGTCGCGCGTTTCCGCCGGACAACTACACGTCCGGCTACTTGCTCGAAGTCGTCATCAGCGACGGCCTCTGGAAGCGCGCATTTGGCGGCCGGTCCGATATCCTCACGCAGAGCATCCGGCTCGACACCGATCTCTATCGCATCGTCGGCGTGATGCCGCCGGACTTCCACCCGCCCGGCCGGTCGCCCGACGAGCGGACTGTCGACGTCTGGGCTGCGACGAGTTTCTTCGGCCCGCCGATCGGCGACCATCCGCCGCGCAACAACCGAATGATGCCCGCGGCGATCGCGCGGCTGCATCCGGGCGTGACGCGCGCCGCCGCGCAACAACAACTCGACGCGTTCGTGGCGACGGTGCGGCGACAGTATCCGAACGATTATCCCGAGCGTACCGCGTGGACGCTGCATCTCGTGCCGCTCGCCGACACCGTGGTCGGCGACGTCCGTCGATCGTTGATGCTGATTCTCGGTGCGGTCGCGCTCGTGCTGCTGATTGGATGCGTCAACATCGCGAACGTGCTGCTCGCGCGCGCGACGTCGCGCACGCGCGAGTTCGCGGTGCGCCAGGCGCTCGGCGCCGGCCGCCGACGGCTGATCCGGCAACTGTTGACGGAAAGCGTGTGCCTGTCGATCGTGGGCGGCGCCGCCGGTCTCGGCACGCTTGTCCTGATGAAGCAATCGCTGGTGCGTCTCATCCCGCAAGGACTGCCACGGCTCAACGACATCACACTGAACTGGACCGTGTTGTCATTCGCACTGCTGACGACGGTGGCGGCCGGCATCGTGTTCGGGTTGGCGCCGGCACTCGGCGCAGGGCGGCAGGATGTGACGGGGGCGCTCAAGTCGGACGGGCGCGCGTCGAGCGCGGGCCGAGGCCATGCGCGCGTGCGGCGGCTCCTCGTTGTCACCGAGCTCGCCCTCTCGGTCGTGCTGATGGTCGCCGCCGGATTATTGGGCCGCAGCTTTCTCGATCTGCTGCACGCGCGCCTTGGGTTCACGCCGGATCGGATCATGGCGATTCGAACGCGACTGCCGTACCCCAACGACGTCACCATCGACAAGTATCGAACGATTGGTCAGGAGGCGCCCTTCCTGCGCGAAGTGCTGCGGCGCGCGCGTGCGCTGCCCGGTGTCGAGGACGCCGCCATCGCCAGCAGCAGCGCAATCCCGCTCGATCATGCGGCACGCGATCTCAACACGATGCCGATGCTGATCGAAGGCCGCGGCGCCGACACGTCGCAGGCGCCGCTCGTGGACGGTTCGGTTGTGACGCCCGAATACTTCCGTCTCCTCGGCATGACCCTCGTTCGCGGCCGCGCCTTCACGCCGTTCGACGACGAAAACGCGCCGCCCGTGGCCGTCGTCAACGAAGCCATGGCGCGAACCTATTGGCCCGACGCGGATCCGATCGGCCAGCACGTCAAGTTGACGCGCAACCCGGCATCGTGGACCACGATCGTCGGCATCGTCGCGAACGCGCGGACCGAGGCATTGCACGAGTCGGGCGTGCCGATCATCTACGCCTCCGCGTATCAGAGCCGTTCGAAACATCTGGCGATCTTCCTGCGCGGCCAAGTCGACGCCGGTCGAACCCCCGACCGTGTGCGGCAGCTCGTGCAGTCGATAGACGACACGCTGCCAGTTTTCGGCGCGCAGATGCTGACCGACACCGTTTCGGCGTCCCTCGCCAGCCGGCGGTTGTCCATGGAGATGGTCGGCGCGTTTGCAGTCACGGCATTGCTGCTCGCGGCGCTGGGCATTTACGGCGTGCTCGCCTACATGGTCAACGCGCGAACGCACGAGATTGGCATTCGCGTGGCACTGGGCGCGGGACGGTTCGAGCTTCTGTCGATGATCTTCGGTCAGGGCGCGGCGCTGGTTGCTACGGGTCTCGCGACGGGCGTGCTGTGCGCGGCGATCGTGTCTCGGGCGATGGCGGGCATGTTGTACGGCGTCCGGCCGACCGATCCCGCAACCTTCCTAGGCGTGACCGGCATGCTCGGCGTCGTCGCACTCGTCGCGTGTTATGTGCCGGCGCGCCGTGCGCTTCGGATCGATCCGTTGCTCGCGTTGAGAGGTGACTGATGGCCGATTTGATGACCCGCCGCGAATTGATGACGACGTTCCTCGCGGCGGCCGTGCTGCCGCTGCGCGCGCAGGCAGGGAAGCCAATCATCCGCACGATTCTTCGGGACGTCGCGCCCGAGGAGATCGACGGTCCCGTCCTGATCCACGAACACCTCTCGTTGCGCGGGGCGTGGTACGACGATCTCGACCTGCTCGCCAGCGAAGTGGCGGCGTGCAAGGCGAGCGGCGTCCGGTGCATTGTCGACAACGGAACGATCGACCTCGGACGAAAGATCAGTTCGCTGCGCACGATCGCCGAACGATCGAACATGCTGATCGTGGCGAGCGGAGGGCTCCACGCGGGGGAAGACTACCCACCGGAGTTCGCGCACAAGACGCCCGACGAGATGGCCGACGTGATGTTTCGGCTGGCGACCGCGGAACGGTGGGGATCGATCGGAGAAATGGGCACGGCGAACGCGGTGCCGATGAGCGCCGAGGAACGAAACGGGTTTCTCGCCGCGGCGAAACTCCAGCGGCGGACTGGACTGCCGATCATCACGCACGTCTCCGACGGCTGCGCACGCTGCGCGCTCGATCAAGTCGATCTGTTCGAATCAGCGGGTGTGCCGCTCGATCGCGTCGTCATCGGCCACCTCAACGACATCAAGGATCAGCCGACCGTTGCGCCGATGGCTATCGCGAAGCGCGGCGCTTACGTCGGGTTCGATCACAGCGGCAAGCCGGACGATCCGCGCGCAGACGAGTACGTGAAGACGCTGATGACGCTGCTCGACGCGGGCCTGGCGAATCGGATTTGCCTGTCGTCGGATTTCGCGAGCTCGAAATATCTGCGCAAGAACGGCGGTCCGGGCATCGACATGACGATCACCAACTTCGTCCCGCGTCTGAAGCGCGCGGGCGTCGACGACCGGACGCTCCGGACGATCCTCGTCGATAACCCGCGACGGGTCCTGACCTTCGTTCCTATCGGTTGAGAATGCGAGCGGGATCCGCGGCGGCGGCGTCGGCAATCTGTCGAAGCCGCGCGGCGCGGTCGGGTTGTTGTTCGGCCGCGCGCCTGAGCGCCATCACATAGGCGTGCGGCAACGCGCCCGCGGCGTCAACGGTGACGTCGGGATGGACGCCGGTCCCTTCCCAATTCGTTTTCGTCTCCGGATTCAGCGCTCGGCCGAACGGGATTGCCGCGAAGAACCCGTCGCCGAGGGACACTTCGTTCGCCGGGTTCGCCGCCCCCGCCGTCACTTCGCCCACGACTGTCGCGCGCTTCGCCGCCTGCATTTCGTAGGCGAACCCTTCGCCGGCTGAAATCGTTCTGGACGACGTGAGGACGTACACGTCACGGTCGTAGTACAACGCCGCCGGAACACCCATCGTCCAGAACTGGCGCGTTTCGAAGCCCTGAGGCGTCCGCGTCACGATGTCGTTCAGTTCGCGCGGCTGCCACGGTTCGAAGAAATAACTTTCGAGCAACGCGACGCCGTGCGGATTGCCGCCGTGATTGTCGCGGAGGTCGATGATCAGCGCCGTCGTGTTGTGAAGGAGGCCGAGAGCGCTCGCGAGCCGTTCGGCGAGCACCGCCGCATCCGGGAATCCCGAGATGCGCAAGTAGCCAACGTTGCCGTCGAGTTGCGCAGCCATTCGAACGCCCGCATTTTCGCGCTCGGCGGCCGCACGCTCGTAGTCGCGATACCGCTCGGCCGTCGGTTTGCGCGGGCCGCCCGGCTTGGGTTCTTCGCTCGGCGCGCGGTACTCGATCCGCAGGTGCTGATCATGCAGTTCGTTGCGAAGAAATGTGTCAATCGCGGCGGCGAGATCGGCTGGGGCGGTCGCCGACGCGAACTGACCGCGGTCGTTCGCCACGGTGAGATGCTGCGCAGCCTGTTCGGCGCGCTCTGGAAACACGTATCGCGCCCGGAGTTCGGCGGCGAGCTTGGATACGACGGTGTGGGGTTCAGCGTGAACGGCGGCGAGTGGAGCAGCGAGAGCGACGAGTAACGTGATGACTGGTGTGCGCAACGTCAGGGTACCTCCCAAGGGTCTGAGAGGTCATGACGTTGCGCAGGCGCCGTTTGTTCCCGTCAGTCCTGCGATGAGGTTCGCGTCGACGACGGCTTCAGATACTTCTCGTACCAGGCGATGTAGCGATCGAAGCGATCTTTCTGGAAGCTCGGTCGCCGGATCGCGTGCGTCTCGCCCGGGTAGACGATCAGCTCGGTTTCGCGTCCAAGGCGTTTCAGCCCCTGATACAACTGCTCGCCGCCGATGATCGGGACGTTCATGTCGGCGTCGCCGCCCATCACGAGCGTTGGCGTCGTGATCTTGTCGAGGCGATAGAACGGCGAGATCCGCATCCAGGCCTCGGGATTGCGCCACGGCAGCCCGAGTTCCGCCTCCCACTGACGCTGGTAGTGATCGGTGCCGTAGTTCGCGAGGTAGTTGAATTCGCTCGCCCCCGCGATCGCCGCCTTGAAGCGGTTCGTTTTCGAGATGACGTGGTCGGTCAGGATGCCGCCGTAGCTCCACCCGCCGACACCGAGTCGATCGGGGTCCGCGACGCCCATCGAGATCGCCGTGTCCACGGCCGCCATCACGTCATCGAAATCCTTGTTGCCCCAGTCGGCCCAGATCGCGCGGCTGAAATCGCGGCCGTAGCCGGACGACCCACGCGGATTGGCCGACACGACGGCGAATCCGCGCGCCGCGAGCATCTGCCACTCGAGGTTGAAGCCGCTCGAGTACTGCGACACCGGGCCGCCGTGGATGCGCAGGATCGTCGGCAGTTTTCCCGCGGCGCGGTTGCTTTGAGCGGAGTCGACCGGCGGACGGGTCAGGAAACAGTCGATCGTCGTGCCGTCGGCGCTCTTGGCTTTGTAGCGTTCCACAGGTCCGAGCGCGACCTTCGCTACGAAGTCATCGTTGACGTGCGTCAGTTGGGTAGTGCCGAGGAACACTTCGGTCGGCATCTGCGGATGGCTGTCGAGATACGCGATCGCGCCATTTTTCGCGATGTCATACGCCGTGATCTCGTGTTCGCCGTCGATGACACGCTCGATCGGCCCGCCAGACGCCAGCACGCGCGCGAGGTGCACGTTGCCTCCCTCCTCGAGCAGGAAGGTAATGTGCGATCCATCCGGCGAAAAGCGCGGCGAGCGGACGTTGCGATCGAGGTTCGCCGTCAGGACCTTCGGCGTGCTGCCGCCGAGAGGCACGATGGCGAGGTTGTTCGTCGAGTACCAGATATCCTTCGCGTCGCCGCCCTGCAGAAACGCGATCGCGGTTCCGTCCGGACTGAACACCGGCGAGGAGTCCGAGTTCGGCGTCGACACGACGGCACGCGGGCGCGCGCCCGCCACCGGCTCGACGACGTAGATGTCGCTGTTGTCGTTCGCGTCGGGATTGTCCGTCCGGTTCGCGCTGAAGGCGATCAACTTTCCATCCGGCGACCACACCGGTGCGCCGTCGTCGAACTTGTCGTTCGTCAACTGCGTGTCGGTTTTCGTGGCGATGTCGAAGACGTGCAGGTGCTGTTTGATGTCGGTCAGGTAGCCATCGCCGTCGCGCATGAACTGCAGGCGCGTGATGACATGCGGCCGCGGTTTTTTCTCTTTGGCGTCCGGATCGGGATCGTTCGGATCGGGATCGTTGACGAGGAACGCGAGCTTCCTGCCGTCGGGCGACCACGCCAGCGACGAGACGCCCGTTTTGATGTCGGTGATCGCGGCCGCCTCGCCGCCGCGGCGATCGAGGAGATACACCTGCGTTTTCTTGCCGTCGCGCGACGAGAGGAACGCAAGATAGCGGCCGTCCGGACTCCAGCGCGGCGACGTTTCCGGCTTCCTGCTCGTCGTCAATCGGATCGGCGTACCGCCGGTCGTCGCGATCATGTAGATGTCGGTGTCGGAGCTGTCGTCCTTGCGGTCCATCTGCGACACGGTGTAGGCGACCCACGCGCCATCAGGGCTGATGCGTGGATCGCTGACGGTTTTGATCTCGAAGATGTCGTCGGAGGTCAGCGGCCGTTTCGATTGCGCCCGGGCCGTGGCGATGGTGATCGCGATTGCGCTGATGGCGACGACGAATCTTCGAGTCATCATGCGTTCTCTCCTGAGTCGGCGGCCGAGGTTTTCTTCGAACGCGACGAACGTTTCGCCGGCGTCTTCTTCGTGCCCTTCGGCGCCGCCGATTTTGCGGCGCGCGGGGTCGCGGCGCGAGCCCGTTTCGGTCTCGCCGTCGCTCGGCCGAGCATTTCGGCCGTCGTGTCGATCACGACCGGCTGCACGTCGGTTGGCTCGATGTCAGAATCGCCGGGCTCTGGCGCCGGCGCAGGCTGCATGGGCTGCGCCTCGTACGACTCGCCTTGCATCAATTCGTCTTCGACGTCAGGTTGCGGCAGGTTGCTGGCGACGGGTCGCGTCTGCTGCGGCGCATGCGACGGCATCGCGGATCCCTGGAACACCCGGAGTCCGCCGCGCCGATCGCGTTCGACGCGCACGAAGTTCTCCTTTTGCAGTGCGCGCAATAAATCCATCAACCCACCGAATCCGTACTTCCGCTCGTCGAATCCGCCTTCGGCCTGGCGGAGGATCTGCTTGACGTTGCGCAAATACATCGGCCAGCGCGCGCCGGTCGCGGCGGAGATGATCGACTTCGCGCGCGCGACGCCATCGGCCTGGTTCCCCACGACTTCGGACGGGGCGGCCGACGCGGCAGGGGTCGACGCCTGCGCGACAGGCGCGGCCGTTGTCGCGACGCCTTCCTGCGCCGGAGCGGATTCGTCGCTTTCGGTGAACCCTTCGTTCAGTTCGACCATCACGCTGCGGCCCGCGTGCTTCAACGTGACGAGACCCGCTTGGGACAGCTTTTCGACGAAGTCGAGGAACGAGGAGGCGCCGTAGTTGCGCTCGGAGAACGTCGAATCGAGCTGCAGCAGCGTGCTCTTGAGGAGACCGGTCTGCGGTGACACCTCGCGGTCCGCGAGAATCTTGAGCGCGCGCCGCACCAGGCTGAACGCCTGCGCGACCGGTGCGTTGCCGCCCGAGGGCGCCGGCGTCGGGCGTCCGCCCTTCGATTCGGAGCGCCGCGATCGCGTCAGGTTCTCGTACGCGATGAACTCGTGGCAGTTCCGCTGCAAAATCACGCTCGTAAACGCGCGGCCGCCGACGATGAAGACTTTCTTGTCGTACTGCTTGAGTTTCTCGACCAGCGACAAGAAGTCGCTGTCGCCGCCGACGATCACATACGCGTTGATGTGCGGATGGGTGAACGCCATCTCGAGCGCATCGAGGGCCATGTTGATGTCGGCGCCGTTTTTGTCGCCGCCCGGCGTCAGGTTGCGCTGAACGAGCCGGATCGCGTGCTGCGTCAGGTGACGGCTGTAGTCGCCGGCGCGCGTCCAGTCGGCGTAGGCGATCTTGCTGACGATCTCGCCGCGTTCCTTGATGGCTTCGAGGATCGGTCCGACGTCGAAGTGTTCGTTGAGGGTGGATTTGACGCCGATTTCGATGTTGTCGAAATCGACAAAGACAGCGATGTTCAAACGATCTGGGTGTGGCAAAACTGGTCCTTCACTGGCTGATGGCTAAAAGGCTGATGGCTCATGAATGTAAGCCACCGCGTTCGCTCGGCCCGGTCTCGCCGGGGCGGGCGCACGTCCATTATCCATCAGCCTCGAGTCATTTAGCTATCCGCGTTTAGCGGCGCAGGCACCTCGGGAGTCGGCCAGAGGACGCGGGTGAACTGCCCGCGCTGGAGCAGCTCCCGGCCCTTGCCGCCACGCCCGGTCACCTCGTACTTCGCGGTGCTGATCGTCTGTTCGGCGCCGCGGCTCGTTTCGACCGTCAGCAGGTCGCGTTCGCCGGTCGAGGCGATGAAGCCGAGGACGCGATCCTCCTTCCCGAGTTTGATGAGGAGCACACCCTTGCCGGGACCGGACAGGAAATTGACCTCTTCGGCTCTGGCGAGGATGCCGCGCGCCTCGGCCGTCGCGGCAATGAGGATCTCGTCGCCGGTGTAGCGGCCGACGCCCAGAATCTCCGCTCCCTTCGACGGCCGCGCGAACCGTCGTCCGGCGCGCGTGCTCGGCTCGATGAACGGATCGAGGTTGAATCGCAGCGCATACCCGTCGCTCGATACGGCGACCGCATGCACCGGCGCCTCGTCGCCCTCCTTCTTCGGCCGGATGTTGCCGCTGACCCGCGGGTCGAGGCTCATCGCCGCGACGATCTTCTCGCCGTCCTTCAGCTTGAACTGCTTCTGAATCGGCTCGCCGTAGCCGGTGGACGCCGGCACGTCGATGAACCGCGACGTGTACGCCACGCCGAAATTCGAGAAGAACACGCACGTCGCGCGTGTGCTGCCGGCAAATGCCGCCAGCACCGAGTCGCCCTCGCGCAAGCGGGTCGTCGACAAGTCCTTCACTTCCTTCTGCCGCTTCACCCAGCCGTCGCGCGACACGATCACCACGTTGTCTTCTTCGACGATGAAGTCGTCGGCTTTGTATTCGACTTCGCCTTCGTCGCTGTCGATCGTCGTGCGACGTTTGTCGCCGTACTTGTCGCTGATCTCGTCGAGCTCGGTGCGCACCAGTTTCCAGCGGCTGTCTTCGTCCTTCAACAGCGCGTTGATCTGGCGCGCGCGCTTGCGCTTCTCCTCGAGCTCCTGCTGGATGATCAGGATTTCGAGCCGGGCCAGGCGGTAGATCTTGAGCTCGAGGATCGCATCGGTCTGTTCGGCGTCGAGCTTGAAGCGCGCCATGATTTTTTCGGCGGCGTCCGCTTTTCCGTCCGACTTCCGGATCATCTTGATGATCTCGTCGAGCGCGTCGAAGACGGTTTCGAATCCTTCGAGGATGTGAATGCGCTTTCTCAGCGCTGCGAGCTCGTGCTCGAGCCGCTTCGTCACGACTTCGAGCCGGAAGTGCAGGAAGTGCCAGAGGATCTGTTTCAGATCCAGGCGTTCGGGCCGGCCGACTTCGGGATTCTCGGTCGGGATCAGGCACGTCAGGTTGACGGCGAAGTTGATCTGCAGCGGCGTGTGCTTGAAGAGATACGCCATGATCATCTTTTCGTCGGCGTCCTTCTTCATCTCGATCGCGATCCGCACGTCCTCGGTCGAGAGATCCTTCACGTCGAGCAGCTGCGGCAGTTTGCGCTGCAGCACGATCTCGCCGATGCGCTCGACGAGCTGCGCTTTGTTGACCGTGTACGGAATGCTGTCGACGTAAATGGTTTTCGTCGAGCGCGTTTCCGGACCGATGTCCCACGTGCCGCGCAACCGGATCGTTCCCGAGCCGGTTTTGTAAATGGCTTTGATCTCCTCTTGCGAATTGAGGATCTGACCGCCGGTGGGGAAGTCGGGCCCCTTGATGTAGCGATTGAGCTGCGCGTTGCCGATGTCCTCGTTGTCGAGCAGTTTGATCAGCGCCGCGCACACCTCGCCGAGATTGTGCGGCGGGATGTTCGTCGCCATGCCGACCGCGATCCCCGTCGTCCCGTTGACGAGCAGATTCGGAATCCGTGCGGGCAACACGACCGGCTCGGTCTTCGTGCCGTCGTAGTTCGGACGGAAGTGCACCGTCGACTGCTCGATCTCGGTCAGCATCTCGTCGCTGAGCCGCGCGAGACGGCATTCGGTGTAGCGCATGGCCGCGGCGCTGTCGCCGTCGAGGGATCCAAAATTCCCCGAACCGTCGACGAGCGGGTAGCGCAACGAGAACGGCTGCGCCATACGGACGAGCGTTTCGTACAACGCGGCGTCGCCGTGCGGGTGGTAGCTGCCCATGACGTCGCCGACGACCTTCGCGCACTTGCGGTGCTTGACGTCAGCCGTCAGGTTCTGCTGCCACATCGTGTAGAGGATGCGGCGCTGGACCGGTTTCAGTCCGTCGCGGACATCGGGCAGCGCGCGCGACGTGATGACCGACAGCGCGTAATTGAGGTAGCGCGATTGCGCCGCTTCGTGCAGCGACACCGCTTCCGGAGAATTCCCGCCGCCACCCGAGAGCAGGGAGGATCGAATCGTCGCATCGCGGCCGGCGTGGTCGCCGGCCGCTGAATCGATGTTGTCGAAGAGGGAGACGTCGCCAGGCTTCTTCCGCTTTGCCATCGCGGCGTCATTGTACCGCTATGGTTTCACGATCGGATTCTGTGAATCCTTCGACCAATCCTGCCACGATCCGATGTAGATCTTCGTCGGCACGCCCGCCACCGATCGCGCGGCCCAACCCATCAGGCTCGCGCGCATTCCAACGGCGCAGTACGTGACGGCTTCCTGATCCGGTTTGAGACCCGTCTTCGCGAGCAGCGCTTTGATCTCGTCCTGTGACTTGAATTTCTGCGCCTTGACGTCGGCGAAAAGATCCTGCCAGAGGATCAATGTCGCGTTCGGCACGTGACCGCTGTTCCATTCGCCTTGCGTCCGCACGTCCAGAATCTTCGTCTTCGGCGATTCGAGATGCGAGCGGACGTAGGCGGCGTCGACGAACAGATCCGGTGCCGGCTTGAGCGTCAGCGTTCCCGTCGCAACCGGGGGCGTCGTCGTTTCGATCGGGCGCTTTTCGGCTTTCCAGGTCGCGATGCCGCCGTCGAGCATCGAGACCTGATCGCCATGGCCGATCGCGACGAGCGCCGAATAAATCCAGCCGTTCGCCATCGGCGAATCGCCGTACAAAACGACGTGACTATCGTCGCTGACGCCGAGTTTCGTGAAGACGCGCAGGAGCACATCGTTCGATGCGAGACGGTGTCCGTTTGCGCCCATCTGAACGCTGTCCATGTGATCCATGAACCGGGCGCCCGGAACGTGGCCTTCCCTGTAGTCTCCATCCGCACCGACGTAAATGACGCGGACGTTCGCATCTTTCAGGTGCTGTTGCAGCCAGTCGGCTGACACGATCGGGTCGACGGCGGTCGCGGCAAACAGGAGCAGGGTTGCAAGCATGAGGGCTTAGACGAGGGTCCAGTACAATCCGTTTCGTGATCACCACTTCGATTCTTCAGGCGATCGGCCACACCCCCATCGTCCGACTCCACCGCGTCGTCGCGCCACAGTCCGCTGATGTCGTCATCAAGCTCGAGTCGCTCAACCCGACCGCGTCCTACAAAGACCGCATGGCGCTCGCAATGATCGAAGGCGCCGAAAAACGCGGCGCCCTCAAGCCCGGCATGCGCGTGATTGAGTTCACAGGCGGCAGCACCGGGTCGTCGCTGGCGATGGTCTGCGCTGCGAAGGGCTACAAATTCGTGGTCCTGTCGTCGGATGCGTTTTCGCAGGAGAAGTTATTGACGATGGAGGCGTTTGGCGCGGAACTGCGGCTCGTGCCGAGCGACGGCGGGAAAGTGACGCCGGCGTTGTTCGATCGTTTCCGCGAGGAGATCGCGACGCTTGCGGCGGAGCCGAACACGTTCTGGACCGATCAATTTCACAACGAGGATGCGATCGACGGCTACAAAGCCATCGGCCGCGAACTGCTCGAACAGACCGGCGGACGGATCGACGTCTTCTGCGGCGCGGTGGGAACCGGCGGGATGTTGAGCGGTGTGATCCGCGCGCTGCGCGAAGGCGGAAGCCGCGCGCGGATCGTTGCGCTCGAGCCGACCCAATCGCCGGCGATGACGGAAGGCCGCGGCGGCGCGCACAGCGTCGAGGGGATCGCGACCGGACGCATTCCGCCGCACATGACCGATCGTCCCTACGACGAGGCGCGCGCGATCGACGAAGCCGAAGGCCGTACGATGGCGCGCCGGCTCGCGCGCGAAGAAGGCATCCTCGTCGGCACGTCGAGCGGCCTCAACATCGCGGCCGCCGTGAAGATCGCGAAGGAGATCGGGCCAGGCAAAACGGTCGCGACCGTCGTCGTCGACTCGGGTTTGAAGTATTTGGCGGGGAATCTCTTCAGGGCTGGATAGGCGGGAAAGGCTGGAAAGGCTGGAGGGACGGCAGGATGGTTTTTCCTGCCCGTCCCGCCCTTCCTGCCTCTCCTGCCCATTACTTGATAAATAACATCTCCCGGTAGGTCGCGAGCGGCCACGTCTCGTGCGGGATGGCGAGCTCGAGTTCGTCGCCGAGCTCGCGCAGCGCGAGCATCGACGGGATGACGACGTCGCGGAAGTGCTTCGCATGCTTTTCCGCGTTGCCGTTCCCTTCGTGCGCGAGCGCGTGTTCGAGCTTGTCGGCTGCGGCCTTGAAGCCGTCGGTTTTCTTGACGAACCAATCGAGCAGCTTCTTCCCCTGCGTCGACTTGCCGCCGGCCGCCTTCACGGCGGCGACGCTTTCGGCGATCTGCTTCTGATAGTTCAGCGCCGCCGGCAAGATGTACCGGTTGGCCATGAGCACCATCAACTGCCCCTCGACGTTCACGGTCTTGATGTACTGCTCGACCATGATGTCGTAGCGCGCGCGGACCTCGCGTTCGTTCAGCACCTTGTATTTCTCGAACGCGCCGATGACGTCCTTCGCGACCAGCTGCGGCAACGCGTCGACGGTGTTCTTCAGGTTCAGCAGGCCCCGCTTCTTGGCTTCCTGCTCCCACTCCTTCGAGTAGCCGTTGCCGTTGAAGATGATGCGCTTGTTCTCCTTGATCATCTTCGGCAGGAGCTCCGCGACCGCTTTCTCGATCGACTTCCCGCCCTTGGTCGCCTGTTCGAGTTCGGTGGCGATGTAATCGAGCGACTCGGTGACCGCGAGGTTCAGCGAGATGTTCGGCAGCGCGATGCTCTGGTTCGACGACACGGCGCGGAACTCGAACTTGTTGCCGGTGAACGCAAACGGGCTCGTGCGATTGCGATCGCCCGCGTCGCGCGGCAGTTTCGGCAGCACCATGACGCCGGTGTCGAGCTCGCCGCCGTGCTTGGTCGACTTCGCCGCGCCCTTTTCGATCTGCTCGAAGATGTCGGTCAGCATGTCGCCGAGGAAGATCGAGATGATCGCTGGCGGCGCTTCGTTCGCGCCTAGACGATGATCGTTGCCGGCGCTGGCGATGCTGGCGCGCAGCAATCCCTGCCACTTGTTGACCGCGCGAATCACCGCCGCGCAGAACACCAGGAACTGCATGTTCTCGTGCGTGTTCGCGCCCGGCGACAAGAGGTTGTGCCCCTCGTCGTCGCTCATCGACCAATTCAAGTGCTTGCCCGATCCGTTGACGCCGGCGAACGGCTTCTCGTGGAGCAGGCACGCGAGCCCGAATTTCGGCGCGGTGCGCTTCAACGTCTCCATCATGATCATCTGGTGATCGGTGGCGACGTTTGCGTTCTCGAAGATCGGCGCGATCTCGTACTGGCTCGGCGCGACCTCGTTGTGCCGCGTCTTCACCGGCACGCCGACGCGGTACAGTTCGCCCTCGACTTCCGACATGAACGCCATCACGCGATCGGGAATCGCGCCGAAGTACTGATCTTCGAGTTCCTGCCCCTTCGGCGGCTTGGCGCCGAAGAGCGTCCGGCCGGCGTTAATCAGGTCGGGCCGCGAGAGATAAAAATATCGATCGATCAGGAAGTACTCCTGCTCCGGGCCGCAGGTCGTCACGACGCGCTCGGCGGTGGATCCGAACAGTTTCAAGACACGCACTGCCTGTTTCGACAACGCTTCCATCGACCGCAGGAGCGGTGTTTTCTTGTCGAGCGCCTCGCCCGTCCAACTCACGAACGCCGTCGGGATCACGAGGGTGACCGCGCCGCCGCTGTAGAGCAGCCAGGGCGGGCTCGTCGGGTCCCACGCCGTGTATCCGCGTGCTTCGAACGTTGATCGCATGCCGCCGGACGGGAAACTGGACGCGTCCGGCTCGCCTTTGATCAGTTCTTTGCCGGAGAACTCCGCGACGGCTTTACCATCCGGCGTCAGCTGCAGAAACGAATCGTGTTTTTCCGCGGTGATGCCGGTGAGCGGCTGGAACCAGTGCGTGTAGTGCGTCGCACCGTGCTCGACGGCCCACTCCTTCATTGCCTTGGCGATCGCGTCCGCCGCCGACAGATCGAGCGCTTCGCCGTGCGTCATCGTCCGGCGCAGCGCGTGATACACCGCCTTGGGCAAGCGCGCCTGCTGCACTTCATCGTTGAATACGAGGCTGCCGAATCCGTCCTTCGTTTTGGCCGCCCGTTTGTCGCTGGTGTCGTTCACCGACCAGTCGCGAATCGCGGTGATCGCTTCGCCGAGTACTGCAGAACCCATGACGCGCCCCCTTTGAAACCCCAATTATGTATTGAACTGTGCAGTTTGTGCAATATCAGGAAGACAGATTCGTGACATGAGCGGCTTTGCGTACGAACTGTCATTCATTTCGTGCAGATTTGGCAGAAATAGGCGCCCACCCGAACAGAGCGAGGAATTCCGCCAATACCATCGCTGTTGCGCCCCAGATGTCGACCCCGTTCACCCGGAAGGTCGGCACGGCGATCGCGACGCCATCGCGTTCGCGGCGTGTCCAGGCGAGCGTGGAGGGATGCAAGAGCTCATCCAACGCCACCTCGACGATTCGCGCGACCTCGCCGTCGTGCGGCGTCAGCGCGGGGCGATCGTGGGTCATCGCGACGATTGGATGCAATCGAAATCCGCTGACCGGAATATCGATTGGCGTCAACGCGCCGAGCACGCGCACGGCGTCGGTCGCGAGACCAATTTCTTCGTTCGCTTCGCGTAAGGCCGCGCGCTCGAATGTCTCGCCGGGATCGACGACGCCGCCGGGCAATGAAATCTGACCGCGATGACGTTCGAGCGTGTGCGCGCGCTCGGTGAGCACGACGCGTGGCCGATCGTCCACAGGAAACAGGAGGAGCAATCCCGCAGCGTTGCGAATGCGGGCGGGGTTGAACGACGCGGGCCACTGGCGTCGCGGAATCGGCGCGAGATGCGCGTGTGCGTCGGGACCCGGCAGCGTCTCGCGTAACCGTCGCTGGAGGACGTCGATGGCGTCGCTGAAAATCACAACGAGTCAGCCGAGATCCGCAGAATTGGAGAATCTCGCGTCAACGAAAAAAAAGGTGCAGTGCAGAAGCCACTCGAGCTTGAACCGCATCCCTAGAATGGCATGAAATCGAGAGACCACTTGTCGCTGTTTCGACGCAAACCTGAATTGTCGCCCGGCGACGCCGCACCCGACTTCGAGCTCGCGGCGTCCGACGGCCGTACATACCGTCTCCGCGAGTTTACTGGCGTCCGGCCCGTCGTCGTGGCATGGTTTCCGAAGGCTTTCACAGGCGGCTGAACGGCGGAATGCCAGTCGCTCCGGGCGAGCGGCGATGCGCTGCGGACGTTCGACGTCGCGTATTTTGCGGCGAGCACCGACAGCGTCGAGAAGAACACGAAGTTCGCGGCGTCGCTCGAGCTCGACTTTCCGATCTTGAGCGATCCGACGAAAGACACCGCGCGCGCGTACGGCGTGCTCGGCGCGACGGGATTTGCATCGAGAACGACGTTCTACATCGGGGCTGACGGAAAGATTCTGGAGATCGACCGAACCGTCAGTGCTCGAACGCATGGCGACGATGTCGTCGCTACGCTCAACCGACTAGGAATGGCGCATGGCGATCCTCGACCGCTTTAGAACGCAACCACGCCAGAAGCATCCAGATCCGGCCGTCCGCCTGGCGTTCGTGCAGGAGCTGCCGATCGCCGAGCACGAGTTGCTTGGCGAGATTGCGCGCGAGGATGGCGAGCCGCGCGTGCGGCGCGCGGCGGTCGCGAAGATTCTGGATCCGTCGGTGCTCGCGTCCATTGCGGCCGCGGATGCGGACGAGAGCGTCCGCGCCGAAGCGGCGTCGATGCTGCGCGACGTCGCCCTCGAAGCGTTCGAGGGGATCGGCGAAGCGGAAAGCCTCAGCGCCGTCGACGCGCTGAAGGACGTGCGGACGCTGGCGGCGGTCGCGAAGAGCGCTCCGCGCGAAGCGACGGCGGTCCGCGCGCTCGCGCGATTGATCGATCAGCACGATCAGCACGCGCTCGGATCGATCGCGCGTCACGCCGAACACGAGTCGGTGCGGCGCGCGGCGTTCGAGGCGTTGCACGACGCCGACGAGATTCTGGGCGTCGCGGTGAACAGCGAATTCCGCGAGCCGGCGACGGTCGCGGTCGAACGCGTGACCGATCGCGCCGCGCTCGACCAGATTGCCAACCGCGCGAAAAACAAGTCGGCGTCGAAGCGGGCGCGCGCGATCGTTCGCGAGATGGACGAGCGTGTCGCGCAGGAACGCGCGGCTGCCGAGGCCGCCCGTGCCGCCGCCGAAGCGGATGCCGCGGCAGCCCGCGCCGAGGAAGCGCGCGCCGCGAGCGAAGCGGAACGCCAGGCGGTCTTGTCGCGTCAAAATGCCGAACAGCTCGAGCGCGACCGCGCGGCTGCCGAGGCCGAGGCGTTGAAACGCGCCGAGGACGAAGCCGCCGACCGCGCGCGACGCGAGGTCGCCGAAGAAGCGGCGCGCAAAGAACACGAACGACGCCGGACGCGGCTGGCCGAGTTGGCCGACGAAGCTGCGCGCATTGCCGGCGTCGAAGACATCGGGTCGGCACGCCGCCAGTTCGGCGTGCTGCGACGTGAATGGACTGACATGAGCAACGGAATGGACGTCGATCCGGATGTCGCGGCGAAATACGCCGCGGCGGATACCACCCTCACCAACCGGCAGTCGACGGCACAGGAAGAAGACCAGCGCACACGGCGCGAGACGCTGACCAAGCTGCAGCAGCTGGCGTCGCGGGTCGAGGCGCTCGCCGCGCGCGAGGACTTGACGCTGAAAGCGGGCGACCGCGCGCTGCGCGATCTGCGCCAGACGCTCGGCGCCATTCCGCCGCTGCCGTCGCGCAAGGACTACGAAGAGATCAGCAAGCGCCTGAAGGCGGCGCAAGCCGCCATCACGCCGAAGGTGCAGGAGCTGCGCAACGTCGCCGACTGGCAGCGCTGGGCGAACGTCGGCATCCAGGAACAGCTGATCGAGAAAATGGAGGCGCTGAAAGCGGTCGAGGATCCCGACGAGATCGTCAAGCAGGTCCGCGATCTCCAGCAGCAATGGAAGCTCGCGGCGGACGTCCCGCGCGCGCAAGGCGAAATCCTCTGGAAGCGATTCAAGGCGGCGCACGACGAGGTGTGGACGAAATGCGAAGCGCACTTCGCGGCGCAGTCCGAAGCGCGCGGCGAGAACTTCGCGAAGAAAGTGGCGCTTGCGGAACGCGCCGAAGCGCTCGCCGATTCGACGAACTGGATCCAGACCGCCGACGAAATCAAAAAGCTGCAGGCCGAATGGAAGACGATCGGTCCGGTGACGCGCGGGCAGGAGAAAGCCATCTGGGAGCGCTTCCGCGCGGCATGCGACACGTTCTTCACGCGGCGCCACGCCGATCTCGCCGAGCGGAAGAAGGTCTGGTCCGAGAACCTCGCGAAGAAAGAGGCGCTCATCGCGCGCGCCGAAGCACTCGCGCAGTCGACTGACTGGGATGCCGCCGCCGCCGAAATCAAGAAGCTGCAGAACGACTGGAAGGCAATCGGCCCGGTCCGCAAGAACCGGTCAGAGGCGATCTGGCAGCGCTTCCGCGCCGCGTGCGATACGTTCTTCTCGCGCTATGCGCAGCGTCACGACACCGCGCGCGCCGAACGCGTCGCCGCCCGAGAGGCGATCGTCGCAGAGCTCGAGACGTTGGCGGCCGGTGATCCCGCAGCCGGCAGCGAGCAGCCAGCCGCCGATGTCGTCGCGACCGTTCGCGACATCCGCTCGCGGTGGCAGCGCGAGCTGGCACAGCGCGGCGTCGACCGCGTGCGCGCGCAGCAGCTCGACGAACGGTTTGCGACGGCGTTCAATCAGGTGATCGCGAAGCATCCGACGGCGTTTGCGGGGACGGATCTCGATCCCGACGCGAACCGCAAGCGGATGGAGACGCTGGTCAAGCGCATCGAGGATCTGGCGAACTCGGTCGCCGGTTCGGCGGCGTCCGCCGCGGCGGACGCGAACATGTCGCCGACCACACGGCTTGCGGAAATGTTGAAGGAAGCGCTGGCGGCCAACACGATCGGCGGCAAAGTCGACGACTCGAGCCGTCTGCGCGCGGCCGCCGAAGATGTGCGTCAGGCGCAGGCGAACTGGTCGCGTATCGGTCCCGTACCGGACGAGACGCGTCGCGCGCTGGCGGACCGGTTCCAGCGCGCGATTCGCCGCATCTCCGACAAGCAGCGGGCTAGCGGTCGATCTTGATCAGCTCGATGTCGAAGACGAGCATGCCGTAAGGCGCCTGCGCGCCTTTGTACGCGAGCTTCTCGGGGATCCAGAAACGCGCCTTCTCGCCTTCGACCATCAGCTGCACGCCTTCGGTCCATCCCGGGATGACGCCGTCGAGCGGGAATGTCGTAGGCTGGCCGCGCGTCACCGAGCTGTCGAACATTTTTCCATCTGTCGTCCAACCGGTGTAGTGCACCGTGACTTGATCGCTCGACTTCGGATGGCGGCCGCCGGTGCCTTCTTTGATCACTTTGTACGCGAGTCCGGTCGCGGTTTTCTTGGCGTCCGCCGGCGGCGCTTTGACATCGGCGGGCGGGCGTCCGGGGATGTCAATCAGCTCGACGTCGAACACCAGCATCCCTTTCGGCCGCCCCTCCTGACCTTTGTAGGCCAGCGCTTCGGGGATCCACAGGCGCCGTTTCTCGCCGACGACCATCAACTGCATCCCTTCGCCGAATCCGGGGATGACGCGCGCGACCGGGAATGTCGACGGCGTTCCGCGCGCGACCGAACTGTCGAACATTTTTCCGTCGGTCGTCCAACCGGAGTAGTGGACCTGGACGAGATCATCGTGCGTCGGATGATCCTTGCCGGTGCCGGCCTTCAGGACTTTCGTCGCGAGGCCCGACGCCGTTTTCGTGGCGTCCGCCGGCGGCGACGCGACGTCGGGCGGTGCGGGAATCTGATTCTGGGCCGACGCGGTTGCGGCGGCCAGGACAAGGGCGAGCGTAGCGAAAATGCGCATACCGCATTATGTGATATGTTTCGCCCCGTACCGAGCGGGGCTGCCAAGCTCCTACCTGCGATTCCGCACTCGCCGGATCGTGGACGTCGGATCAGCGAGCACACATGAGGTGTGCAGATGACCCTGACGGCTACAAAGATCACGCCGAATTTGATCGTTTCGAATGTGGAGCGGAGCCTTGCGTTTTACACCGAGGTGCTCGGCTTCGCGCGCGGCATGACCGTACCTGACGCGTCGCCGTTCGTGTTCGCATCGGTGACCAGCGGGCCGGTGGAAATCTTCCTCAACGACAAATCGACCACGGCGAAGGAAAGTCCGCAGATGGCGGGACTCGCCTTCGGCGGCGGCAACACGATGTTCATCGAAGTGGAGAACGTCGACGCCTTGCATGACGCCGTCGCGTCGCGCGCGACGATCGTCATGCCGATCCACACGCAGTGGTACGGCATGCGCGAGTTCGCGATCACGGATCCGGACGGCTACGTGATCACGTTCGCGCAGCGCGTTAACGCTGACGCTTAGACAGCTGTTCGAGCGCGCGCTTGAGCTGATCCAGCTTTTGACCCGCTTCGCCGAGCTTGCCTTCGGCGGTCAGGCGCTGGTAGTCGGCGAAGGCGCGCGCCGCTTCGTCAATGAGTGGATCTACGGGTACCTGGGGTGCCTGGGGTGCCCGCGGTGCCTGAGGTGCCTGAGGTGCGTTTGGTGCCTGAGGTGCAGCCGCCGACGGCGCTACGGCACTGACGGTGTTCCCGAACAATCCCGTGACCGCGGCTTCGAACGTCGGTCCGAACGCCAGCCGATCTTGCATCGCGAGGACGACGAGCCGAAGTTCCGGCATCGGACTGCGCTCGGCTTGTAGATAGATCGGTTCGGCGTACAGCAGCGCCTTGCCGATCGGGATGACGATCAATCCGCCGCGCCGCACGCGCGATCCCTGCTGGTTCCACAGCGACAGCTGCGCCGACATCTGCGGGTTTTGATCGATGCGCGCTTCGACTTGCAGCGGACCATCGATCAGTTTCGTCTTCGGGAAGTCGTAGACGACGGCGCTGCCGTAGTGCGGGTCGTCGCTGCGCCCGGCGATCCACCCGATCAAGTTGTTGCGATTGGCGGGCGTGAACGGCAGGATTTCGACGAACTCGGTGTTCTTCTCGCCCGGCAGCGTCATCAGCACGAAGTTCGGTTCCATCGGCTGCGACGCCTGCTGCCGCCGCTCGTCCATGCCCACTTCGGTCGCAACGCTCCACAGATCCTCGCGGTTGTAGAACACCTCGGGATCGGTCATGTGGTACAGCCCGTAGACCGCCGCCTGCAGCTTCAACAGCAGTTCCGGATAGCGCACGTGCTTGCGCAGATCCTGCGGCATCGCGCTCGCGTCTTTGAACAGCACCGGAAAAATCGCGCGATACGCGGCGACGATCGGATCCTGCGGGTCGAACACGTAGAAGGTCGTCGTCCCGTCGTACGCGTCGACGACGACTTTCACGCTGTTGCGGACGTAGTTCACGCGGTCGCGGTTCAGGACGTAGTGCCGCGAGTACGGAAAGGAATCCGACGTCGTGTAGGCGTCCGCGATCCAGAACAATCGTCCGTCTTTGCTGATGACGATGTACGGGTCCTCGTCGAACGTGAGGAATGGCGCGAGCGTTTCGACCCGTTCGCGAACCGTGCGCCGCATCAACAGGCGGCTGTCGGCGGTGACGTCGTCGCTGAACGGCAGCTTCGTGAGGTCGCCGCGGTCGAGTGCGATCAACAGCCGACGGAAGAAACCGCCGAGGAGGATGCCGCCTTTGCCTTCGTACGACGCGAACGCGTTCGTTTCGCCCTGCGGGTAGTTGAATTCCTTCTGCCGCGTGTTGACGTAGACGTCGGTGTTCGTCAGCTCGCCGAAGTAGACCTCGGGCCGCGTCACGGCGAGCGACGGCACCGTGCTCTGCACCGGCATGTTGCCGAGCGTCAGCGTCGGCAGTCCTTCCGGCGTGAAGCCGTTGACCGAGTTCATCGTGACGCCGTAGCCGTGCGTGTAGATCAACTTCTCGTTGATCCAGTTGCGGCTGCTTTCCGGCAGCTTGTCGACGTTGAGCTCGCGCGTCGCGAGCATCATCTGGCGCACCGAGCCGTCGATCTCGTACCGATCGATATCGATGTCGGGGAAGTCGTAATAGGTGCGGATTTCCTGAATCTGCCGCAGCGTGTCCTGCAGCGCGCGCCAGTCCCACAGGCGGATGTTCTGAATCGTCGCCTGATTGTTCGCCGCATCCGCCGCCTCGACGCCGGTCTCGGCCGGGAAGGCATGCTGTTCGATCCGGTTCAACCCGAACGCCTGCCGAGTCATCTCGATGTTGTTCGCGATGTACGGCTTCTCGCGGACGAGCTCGTTCGGTTTGACGATGAAGCTCGAGACGTACCACGTGAAGATCCCGAAGGCGAAGTAACACACCGCGGCGGGAGCTACCGAGGCGGCCAACAGCGTCGCGCGCGGACGCGAGACGGCGTTGGCGAATGCGATCAGCGCGCCGACGGCGAGGGCGATCGACACGACGAGAAGCCCTGTCAGCGCGACGTGCGCGTCGGTGTATCCGACGCCGGCGTAGACCGTGTGGTCTTCGAACAGGCGATCGAATCGACTGAGGTACGCACGCCACGCGAAGGCGAGCAGCAGCAAACCGAACGCGACCGACAGTCCGCGCAGCGGGTCGCCCTTCCTCTCGTTTCGCGGGCCGCCGAGCATGCGCGATCCGCCGCTCACGACCATGAAGAACACAGCGATCGCGCCGACGATCACCGCGAGCGTCACCAGCCAGCCGGAGATCAGTTGCCACGCCGGCAGCGTGAACAGATAGAACGTCAACGGCTTCGCGAAGATGGGATCCGACGCGCCCGTTGGCGCGGGGGCGTACCACCACAACGCGAGGGTCGGCCACTCGGCCATGAAGCCGGCGCCGGTTGCGAACGCAATCAACAATGATGCGACGACTGCGATGATTTTCAGGACCGGTTCGACCGGAAGCTTGATCGGCTGCCCGTTGATGAGCAACGGGAAATTCGTCAACTCGCCGAGGCGTTCCGGCTTCAAGAGGTTGAAGGTGCCGTAGATGACGACGAATGTGGCCAGCAGGAAGACCGAGAAAACTACGCCTTGCAGATCGAGTGTTTTCCAGAAGACGTCGCCGTATCCGAGGGAATCGAACCAGAGGGCATCGACGTAATAGGAGAGCGCGGTGCTGCCGCCGAAGATGACGGCAACGATCGCGAGCAGGAGGACGATCCGGCCGCGTCGCCGCGGGGGGCGACGCGGCGGCCAGTCGATGGTGTCAGCCATTTACCAATAGAGCTTCAATCCTAGCTGAATTTCACGCGGATTGTGCGTGGACAGGATTTGCCCGAACGTGTCGAGCGGCGTGTTGCACGTCGTCAGGCTCGTCGTGCACGTGTTGTCGAGGCCGTTCGCCGACGGATCGGCAAACCACTCCGTCTGGTTGAACGCGTTGATGAAATCGGCGCGCAGCTGGATCCGCTGCGTCCCGTTGAACATGAAGTTCTTCGAGAGCGACAGATCGGTCCGGCTCAACCCGGGCTGGCGGAACTCCTGACGTCCCGAATTGCCGTAGGTGCCGTCAGCGGGCGGCGCATACGCATTCGGATTGAACCAGAAGAGACCGCTTTGATCGCCGGCACCAGGATCGCCGACCAAGTTCGCCCGATTGCCGCGCAGGAATCCGTTCGTGCTCACGCTGATGCGCGGCACCGGCTGTCCTGATTCCAGCGTTGTCAGGCCCGCGATCTGCCAGCCGCCGAGGACCGCTTTCAAAGCGGCGTTCGACGAGTCTTTGAAGAACGGCAGCATGTAGACGTAGTTGGCCGTAAAGATATGCCGGCGGTCGGTGCGGGCGTCCGCGTACTCCGCTGCGAGGTCGAGCGGATTTTGCGGAAGGTCGATCGAATCGCGATCGTTGGTCGAATCGGTGCGGTTTCTGCTCAACGTGTAGTTCAGGGTGACGAGACCGGCGGCGCCGGCGTCGTGCCGGAAGCTGGTGAGGATGCCCCAGTAGTTGCTGCGGGCCGTCGTCGTTCGCAGCGTGATCGCGCCGTAGCCAAGGTATGGTCGCGCGAGGTTGACGCTGCCGAGGCGCAGGACGTCCTGCGGTTGCGGCTGATTGATGTCGATCGGACGAATCAGGTGGTCGCCGTGCGAGCCGACGTAGCTGACATCGATCGCGCCACGCGCGTACAACTGACGCTGCACGCCGACGTTCCACTGCTGCGTCCGCGGCGTCTTGAAGTCGTCGCCGTTGCCGATGAGTGCCGGCACGCCGCCGGTCGTCGACGTCGTCCCCAGGCCCGGATTCGACAGCCGCGCGTTCAGAATGCTGACGGTGCTGACGAACGGCGGATTGGTGAACGAGTTCTGTTCGAAGATGCCGACCAGCGGCTGGTCGTAGTAGATGCCGTACGACGAGCGGTAAATCGTCCGGCCGTTTGACGCCGGATCGTACGTCACACCAATGCGCGGCTGCAGATCGCTCTTGTCGAACGCGTACACCGCGTTGCCGAACGGCGAATTCTTGCCGGCCACGATGATGCCGTTGAGCGGATCGCCGGTGCCGAGCTGAATCAGCGTGCACGCCGCGTTCGCGCACTTCGGCGCGTTCGCCGGGTTGTACAACGACGGCATGAAGTTGGTCAGCACGTTGTCGCGATCGGTGATCGGCGGATACAGCGAGTACCGCAGGCCGACGTCGACCGTCACGTTGCCGCGCGGCTTCCATGTGTCCTGGGCATACATCTCGTAGCGGTTCCAGCGGAGATGCTCGGTCACATCGGTTTGCGCTTCGCTGTACGTGCACGAATTGCCGCAGAGTCCGTCCGCGTTGCCGGTGAGGAAGTTCTGGAACGCCGTCCGGCCGCCGCCTGCGCTGAACGCGAAGCTGCCTTGCGTGGCGTTCGCGGCGTTTTCGTTCTTCTGCTCGAACGTCATCAGCCCGCCGAACTTCATCGCGTGGGCGCCGTGCTGCCAGCTGAAGTTGTCGGTCACCGTGTAGTTGCGGTACTCGATGTTGTAGAGCTGATTCGCGCCGACGGTCGACATCCCCGTCACCGCCAGGATCGGCATGTAGCCGCCGGCGTTGCCGGGAAAGATATCGGGAAACGACACGCCGTAGCTGCTGAGGAACGCTTTCGTGCCGTCCGGGTTCGTATCTGAGATCGTGTTGCTCGAGAACTGAAACTGCGCTTCGTTCAGTTTGTTCGGGCCGAGCACGCTGCGAAGAATGCCCGACGCGATCTGGCCGGGCACGTTCGTGTCGGTCGTCGCCACGCCGGGAACGGCCGTGTTGAAAAACAGTCCGCCCGGTTCGTGCGTGAAGCTGTTGTCGTGCGTGTAGCGGCCCGTGATGCGCGTGTTCGGGTTGACGTCGTAATCAACGCGGACGACTTCCTGCCGCGTGTTGTTGATGTTCGGCGCCGTCGTCAAATAGCGGCTCGCACCGCTGTTGGGCGCTGGCCACGCCTGCAGAAACTTGACCGCGTTCGGATCGCGCAGCGCCGGCGCGACGTAGTTGGGGCTCGTCGGGTCGGTCAGCCAGTTCGGATCGTACGTGTTGGCCGTGGTCGACCCGGGCACGCGCGTAATCCGGCGCAGCTCCTCCGAGAAAAAGAAGAACAGCTTGTTCTTTTCCACCGGACCGCCGACGGTCGCGCCGAAGTTGTTGTACTTGAGCGGCGCAGGTCCGCTGTTGATCGTCGGATCCGCGTTCAGGTTCCGGAAGAACGAGTTCGCATTCAGCTTCTCGCTGCGCAGGAACTCGTACGCCGTGCCGGTGAAGGTGTTCGACCCGCCTTTGGTGACGACGTTGATGACGCCGCCGCCGCTGCGCGGCCACTCGGCCTGGTAGCCGTTGGTGATGATCTTGAACTCTTCGATCGAGTCGAGGCTCGGCGTCGAGAGCAGCGTGATGTTCGAACCGACGTCGACGTCCGACACGCCGTCGACGAGCCAGTTGACCGCGTTGCGTCGCGCGCCGTTGATCGAAATGCTGACCGTGCTCGCCAGTCCGACGCCCACTTCGTCGCTCAAATCGCTCGATACGCCGGGCGCGAGCACGGCGAGCTGCACGAAATTCCGGTTGTTCAGCGGCAGTTCCTGCACCTGCTTCGACCCCATCGTCGTCTGCAGTGCCGCGATCGGTTGCACGAGCTCGCGCGCCGCCGCGACCGTCACGTTCTCGGCAACACCGCCGACCGACAGGCGCCCGTCGATTTGTTGCCGATCGTTGACGTGCAGCGTGATGCCACGCACCGTCTGCGATTGGAATCCCGAGAGCTCGAAGGTGACTTCGTACGCGCCGACCGGCAGCAGCGTCGCGACGTACACGCCTTCCGTGTTCGTGACGACGCTGCGTTGTGTGCCGGTATCCGTGTTCTTGACGGTGACCGTGACGCCCGGGAGAACGGCGCCCGTTTGATCGCTGGCAGTTCCGGTGATCGTTCCTGTGGTTTCCTGCGCCGACGCGGCGATGGCGAATGCCGCGACAAGCACCATGCACAGGTATGCCCTTCGCATGCGTGCCTCCTTTGTCCGGAGGCCGACTTTATCGTTTGTGTAAACGGCGCAGCAAGGTCAGCTGCACGCTATTTTGCGGGCGCGAGTCCGTAATCCTTGTTGCCGTAGTCCTGTTCGAACGCGCCCGGAATCGTGATCGCGTTGCCCGGAACCGGCTCAGGCGTTTGATGATTGACCGGTTTCAGGTGGCGTAAGTACACGACCACCGCCTGTCGATCTTCTTCGGTCCAATTCGAGAACACCGGCCACGGCATCACGCTGCCCTCGACGACGTGGCCATCGGAGAATACGCCGCTGCGAAGCACGCGCTTCACCTCGTCGTCGGTCCGTCGCGCGAGCCCCGTCGTCTTGTCCGGCGTCAGATTGCGGCTGACGTAGGTTGCGTGCGCGGTCTGAAATTTCAACGCGCCGCCTGCGAGGTACTTCGTCAGGTCCGGACCCTGCGATCCGTTTGTCGCATGACAGCCGATGCAGCCGGTCGTGCGCACGATGTAGAGGCCGCGTTCGGCGATGGCGCGCTCTTTCGGGTCGGCGATGTCGGCAACCGGCGGCGGCGCATCCATCATCTGTTTGCCGAACGTTTCCGGCGCGACGACGAAGAACGGCGGGATCAGGTACAGAAAGCAGCCGAACGCGATCACCGCCAGCACGAGCACGACGATCGCCGTCCACTTGAGGAATCTCTTCATCATCGCCCTCCCGCACTCGGAAAGAAGACGATTGGCGGATCGCCGCCCAGGATCAGCATCTTGAACTTGCCCCACATGTAGACGGGGAACGAGGCCCATTTGAGGTGCGGCACGCGGTTGACGACCGGCGGAATCGATCGCAGGTAGGCGACGATCGCGTCGATGTCTTCGGGTTTCATCGTCGAGAACGACCCGTAGTCCATCGGGAACGGCAGCAGACGTGTTCCGTCTTTGAGGATCCCTTTCGTGATCGCGCGCTTCACCTCATCGTCGGTCCAGTTGCCGAGACCCGTTTCTTTGTCTGGCGTCAGATTGCCGGCGGGGAAGTCGCCGTACGGATCGATCCGAATGTCCAATCCGCCGGCGAGCAGCTTGCCCGGCATGACGCGCTTGTGATCGTCATAGGCCGAGTGGCACACGGTGCAGCCGAGCGTGTTGACGAGATATTCGCCACGCGTGACCGGATTCTTCTTCGCGTCCGCGTCCTGCTGTGCGTAAAACGCCTTCACTTCGTCGGCGGTCATCGACCACACCGGCTTGCGCGCGAGCGAGACGACGTAGTTGGCGAGATCCCACATCTCGTTGTCGTTCGCCGCGTCCTTGAACGACGGCATCGGTGTTCCCGCCATGCCGGTCCGGAAACGCAAGTACACGTCACGCGACGTCGAGCCGCCGCGAAATGTCCACGGTTCCGTCAGATCGGCGGATCGCAGCGGCTGCCGCCAGTCGTCCATGAACGTTGTCGTGACGGCGCCGGCACCGCGGCCGTCGGTGCCGTGGCATTTCGCGCACTGCAACTTCTCGTACGCTTTCTGCCCGCGTCCGACGCTGTCGGGCGAGCTTGGCACCGGCGTGGCCGCCGCGATCGGCATCGGCTGCGCCGATTGAAATTGCGGCGACAGCGATTTGATGAAGCCGACCACGTCGGCAATATCGCCGTCGGTCAGCACGTGATCCCAGCCGGGCATCGCCGTGCCGTAGAGGCCTTGCTTCACCGACTGGATGAGATCGGCATCCGTCGGGACGCTGCCGCTTTCGGTCGTGCGGATCTTGTATTTGCCGGACGTGAAGTCGCGCGGCCGCGGATTGAGAAACGCCGCCGACGGTCCGTCGCCCGCGCCCGATTCGCCGTGACATTCGGCGCAGTGCGCGTCGTAGACCTGCTTGCCGTGTGAAGGTTGCGCGTGGAATCGCGCAGCCGTCGCCATCAGGCCGACGGCTACGCTTACAAACAGATATTTAGCTCGATGCATTCAGGACTAGTTTGCCGAGCGCGCCAGGCTCCATCACGATGCGATGGGCCTGCGACGCTTCGGCGAGGGGCAACTCTCGCCCGATGATTGGGTTTAGCGTACCGTTCGACAAGCCGGCGATCAAGCCCGCATGGATTTCCGACATGTCGGGTTCTTCCACGTTGAACAGCGTCATCCCGAGGATCGCCGCGTCGCGTCCCATCGCCTGGCGTGCGTCGATCTCGACGCGCCCGCGATTGCCGACGACGACGACGCGACCGTGCTTTGCCAGCAGGCCCAGATCGCGATCGAGGTTGATGTGCGCAGCCATCTCGATGATCGCATCTACGCCGCGCCCCCCGGTGGCGGATTTGATCGCGTCGAGGTAGTTCGCGTCCTTGTGGTTGACGACGACGTCGGCGCCTTGATCCTTGACGGCGGCGAGTCCCTTGTCGGTGCCGCCGCTGCCGATGACCGTGAGTCCGCGCGCGTGGGCGAGCTGGACGCATGCGATGCCGACGCCGCCGGTCGCGCCGTGTATCAACACCGTTTCACCGGGACGCACCTTCGCGCGATGGAACAACGCGCGATAGGCGGTGCAGTACGGCACGCCGAGCGCGGCGCCCTGCTGGTACGTCGTCCGCGCCGGCAAATGATGCAGCTGGTGCGCCAGACACACCGCTTTCTCCGCGTACGTGCCAGCGCCGGACTGCAGCTTTCCAGGTCCGGCGATGTACACGCGATCGCCGACGGAAAAGCCTTTGACGTTCGCGCCGACGCTCTCGACGTCACCGGCGCCGTCCATGCCGGGCGTGAACGGCAGCGGCGGTTTGAACGCGTAGTTGCCCGTCGGAATGTACGCGTCGACCGGATTCACGCCGGCGGCGCGGACGCGCACGACGATTTCGTCGGCGCCCGGCTTCGGATCCGGAACCTCTTCGATCGTCAGATTTTCCGGTCCGCCGAATTGATGAACTCGAATCGCTTTCATAGTCGCGAATGCTAACATGAGAGATTCATGCAACAAGTCAGGCTCCACAAGACCGTGGGCGTGAAAGTCGGTCACGTCCAGGTCGGCGGCGGTGCGCCGATCGTCGTGCAGTCGATGACGATGACGGATACGGCGGACCCGAAATCAACGGCGCAGCAATGCATCGAGCTGGCGGAAGCCGGCTCCGAACTCGTGCGCGTCACCGTCAACCTTCCGGAAGCGGCGGCGGCGGTGCCGGAGATCAAGCAGAGGATGCTCGATGCGGGTTGCGCGGCGCCGCTGATTGGAGACTTTCACTACAACGGTCATCTTCTCCTCAGGAAGTATCCCGAGTGCGCGCGCGCGCTCGATAAGTACCGCATCAATCCGGGCAACGTCGGCACCGGCTAGCGGCGCGACGAACAGTTCTCCACGATTTGCAAGGTCGCCGTCGACAACCAGAAGCCGGTTCGCATCGGCGTCAACGGCGGCTCCCTCAACCAGGAGCTCGTCGTCGCGAAGATGCAGGAGAACACCGACCGCAATCTGGGCAAGACATCCGAAGAGATCATCAACGAGTGCATGGTAGTGTCGGCAATCGAGTCGACCGAGCTCGCGATCGAGAGCGGACTGCGCAAGGACCAAATCATCATCTCGTGCAAGACGTCGCGGCCGCGCGATCTGATTGCGATTTACCGCGACCTCGCGCGCAAGACCGATCAGCCGCTGCATCTCGGTCTTACGGAAGCGGGCATGGGCACCAAAGGCCTGGTGTGGTCGTCGGCGGCGATGGGCGTCCTCCTGAGCGAGGGCATTGGCGACACGATCCGCGTGTCGTTGACGCCGCGACCCGGCGGCGATCGTCGCGAAGAGGTGTATGCGGCGTGCGAGCTGTTGCAGTCGTTGGGACTGCGATCGTTCTCGCCGAGCGTCACCGCGTGCCCCGGCTGCGGCCGGACGACGAGCACGACGTTCCAGGAACTCGCGGAACGGACGCAAGGGTACATTCGCGAGAAGATGCCGGAATGGAAGACGAAGTACGCCGGCGTGGAGACGATGACGCTCGCCGTGATGGGATGCGTCGTGAACGGTCCCGGCGAATCGAAGGCCGCCAACATCGGCATCAGTCTTCCTGGCACCGGCGAAGCGCCGAACTGCCCGATCTACATCGACGGCGAACACGTGACCACGCTGCGCGGCACGTACGACGAGCTCGCCGCTGCGTTCAAGAATCTGGTTGATGACTACGTCGAGCGCAAGTACGCCCGACGCTGATCGCCTCCTGCTCGACACGCTGCACCGCGTGTGGGGCTTCTCCGATTTCCGTCCGCTGCAGCGCGACGCCATGCACGCGATCCTCGATCGCCGCGACAGCGTCGTCGTCCTTCCGACCGGCGGAGGGAAGTCGTTGTGTTTTCAGGCGCCGGCCATCGCCGCGTCCGAAAGGACCCGGCCTACGGGTCTCGCGCTCGTCATCTCGCCGCTGATCTCGTTGATGAAGGATCAGGTCGACGGACTGCGCGTCGACGGCGTCGCCGCCGCGTACTTGAACAGCACGCTGCAGCCGCGCGAGCGCGACGAAGTGATCGCGAGCGTCAAGGAGGATCGCTGCCGGATCCTCTACGTGTCTCCGGAACGGATCGTCGGCGAGCACAGCGAGCCGCTGCGGCGCATGCTTCGCGCCACCGGTGTGCGGTTCGTGGCCATCGACGAAGCGCATTGCATCAGCCAGTGGGGACACGACTTTCGACCGGAGTATCGTCAGCTCGGCCGCCTTCGGGACGACTTTCCCGAGGCGTCGCTGCACGCGTTTACGGCGACCGCGACGGAGCGCGTCCGCCGCGACATCGTCACCGAGCTCAGGCTCAGTGAACCGCTGACGCTCGTCGGATCGTTCGACCGTCCGAACCTGACGTATCGCGTCCTGCGCCGCGGGAATCTGCACAATCAGCTGACCGACGTCCTCGCGCGACACGAAAACGAATCGGGGATCGTGTACTGCACGTCGCGCAAAGAAGTGGAGTCGGTCGCCGAGTGGCTGCAGAGCGAAGGCCACCGCGCGCTGCCATATCACGCCGGACTCGACGATGCGGTTCGCAGTCGAAATCAAGAGCAGTTCCTCGACGAGCACGTCGACATCGTTGTCGCCACAGTGGCGTTCGGGATGGGCATCGATCGGTCGAACGTGCGATTCGTCGTGCACGCAGGCGCGCCGCGATCGCTCGAGCATTACCAGCAGGAATCGGGACGCGGCGGACGTGACGGTCTGCCGGCCGAATGTCTGCTGATCTACGGCGGCGCCGATTTCGTCCGCTGGCGGCAGATGCTGGAGTCGAATGGCGAGTGGAGCGACAGCGCACGGACGCTGCTGCGTGACATGGAGCGCTATGCGGCAGGGACTCGATGCCGTCATCGCGCGCTCGTCGAGTATTTCGGCCAGCCGTACGACCGCACAGACTGCGGCGCGTGCGACTGGTGTTTGAAAGAACTCGACGCGGTGCCTGACTCGGTCGTCGTTGCGCAGAAAATCCTGTCGTGCGTCGCGCGCGTCAGGCAAACGTGGGGCACCGGGCACGTGACCGACATCCTCGTCGGCCGCGCGACCGAGAAGGTCGCGGCGGCAGGACACGATCAGCTGTCGACGTTCGCACTGTTGAAAGAGGAATCTGCCGCGTCGATCCGCGGATACATCGAACAGCTGGTCGGCGATGGTTTGCTGGCACGCGAAGGCGATCCGTACCCGGTGTTGCGCCTGACGCCGCAAGGCACCGCGCTCTTGAAAGGCGACGGTGACTGCACGCTGTATCGCGAGGTGAAGCCGCCGGCGTCGCGCAAACGATCGCGGTCCGCGATCCGCGATACGTTTTCCACGACGATCGACTCAGATCTGTTCGACGTGTTGCGCGGGGTGCGCTTGCGGCTCGCGCGGGAACGCGGCGTCCCGCCGTATGTCATCTTCCACGACTCGACGCTGCGCGACATGGTGGAACGCCGGCCGAAAACCGTCGACGAGCTGCACGAGGTCTACGGCGTTGGCGCACGCAAGGCCGCAACGTTCGGCGACGCCTTCCTCGACGCGATCCGGACGTTTCGCCGACCGGATTAATGAACGGTGTATTGCTCCAGCGCGAACGGCGCGATCTCGACGTCGAACTCTTCGCCGTCGGTCGCCTTCATCTGATACGTCCCGCGCATCGTCCCCTTCGATGTCTTGAGCGGACAGAAGGAGGTGTATTGGAAGGCCTGGCCGGGCGACAGGATCGGCTGCTCGCCCACGACGCCGTCGCCGATGACTTCGTCGACGTGGCCGGTGTTGTCGGTGATGATCCAATGACGGCTGATGAGCTGGACCGTCTTCTCGCCCATGTTCGTAATCCGGATCGTGTAGGAGAAAAACCAGTGTTTCTGTTGCGGCGCCGACCGATCGGCGTGATAGCGCGATTCGACCTCCACGCGCACGCCTTTGGTAACCGCCTCCGATGTCGTCGACTGCATCATCACGCTATTCTTTATATATGCACAGGATTGAAGCCGCTCGGCTGAAGCCGGGTGTCTCACTTGATTCTATTGCAGCGCCGAGTTCGGCGGACGACGCGTCGCGACCGACGACGGTCATCCGCGGCAAGGCGCTGATCTTCTGGGATCTGAAGGTTCTCGGGAAGAAGAAGAAGCTCGACGCGATCGACACGGACCAGATCACGCCGTCCGCGGACTGCGTGTCCGAGAGCCTCGAGACCCTCGACGAGCGATGGAAGGTCGGCGCGTTTCGCTACCTCATGCCCGACTTTCGCGCGCGTGTTCACCGCGGCGAGACATTTGTGATCGCGGGCGATCGGTTCGCGATCGGGTCGTCGCGCGAGATGAGCCCGGCCGGTCTGAAGGCGATCGCCGAAGAGGTCGGCCTGCAGATGGTCATCGTCTGCGGCAACAACATGGGCGATATCTTCCGCCGCAACGCGCTCAACCTCGGACTGCAGGTCGTGCAGAGTCCGGACGCGGTGGCGGATGCGAAGGACGGTGACGAGTTGACGTTCGATCCGGAGTCGCGGCGGCTGACGAACGTCACGCAAGGCAAGAGCTACGAACCCGTTCCGCTCTCGGCGAAGGAAGACGAGATCCGTCGCACCGGCGGCATCTACGCGGCGGGGCGGCGCGAGCTCAAGACGTCGGTCGCGACACCGCCGAACATCACGTGGCCCGACGAGTCGCTCGCGCGTCGGATGACGACGACCGAGCAGATCGTGTGGGCGCACCGGGTCGACAAGCGCGCCGACGTCAAACCGGGATCCACGCTGCGCGTCTACGCCGATCTGCTTCCCGCGTCGGACGGCACCGCACCCTTTGCGATCCATACGTTCCATCAGATCACCGGCGGCAACACGATCTATCCGCGTCAGGCAGCGGTCGCGAACGATCATTTCGTCTTCACCGGCAAAGAAGACGACGACAAGCAGACGGCGATCGGACGCGAGTTCGCGCGGCAGCAGGAGATCGGCAAGCCGTACTACGCCACCCCTGGCGACGGCATCTTCCATTTCTATTTTCCCGAGCAGGGGCTCGTGTATCCCGGTCAGTTCATTCCCGGCGCCGACTCGCACAGCCGCGCGTACGGCGCGTACGGCGCCGTCGGCATGGGTGTCGGCTCGACCACGCTCGGCTTCGGATGGTCGACCGGCTACATCTACTTCACGCTGGCGAAGGCGCGTCGCGTCGTGTTTGCAGGCAAGCTGCAGCAGTGGGTCAGCGGCAAGGACATCGTCCTCGAGTTGTTGCGCCGGTGGGGCGCAAAGCAGTCGCAGGGCATGTCCGTCGAGCTCGTCGATGCGAACAAGCAGCTGCCGATCGTGTACCGCAACACGATCGCGAACATGATGGCGGAGGCCGAAGCGCTGAACGGCGTTTTCGCCGCCGACGACATCACCTACGAGTGGTATCGATCGAAGGGGATCACCGAGCTGCCGTATCCGCGGCTGCAACCTGGCGCCGACGCCGTGTACGACATCGACGAGACACTCGACCTCAGCGACGTGATGCCGATGATTGCGAAGCCGTTCAGCCCCGGCAACGCGTTTCCGGCCGACGAGGTCGCACGCGAGCACATCACGTTCGACAAAGCGATGATCGGATCGTGCACCAACGGCAGCTACGACGATCTCCTGACGGCGGCGCTCGTCATTCGATCCGCGCGCAAGCACGGTGCGGAGAAGACGGCAAAGCCCCTCGTCGTGTTTCCGGGATCCGGCGGCGTCGCGAAATTGATCGAGCGGCCCGACGCGCGGCTCGACGGGAAGTCCATCGCCGACGTGTTTCGTTCGGTCGGCGGCGAAATTCGGCAATCGTGGTGCGGCCCGTGTTTCGGACAAGGACCGGACGCGTTGCTCAAAGGGCAGCGGGCGATCACGTCGTTCAACCGCAACTGGCAGAACCGGATGGGCATTGGCGGCGAAGGCTATCTCGCGAGTCCGGCCGTTGTCGCAGCGTCCGCGCTCGCCGGTTACATGGCGCCGCCGAGCGCGCTCGGCCTCGAATGGAATCCGGATGAGTTCGCCGTCTGACATCGGGATCCCCGTCGCTCGGCGCCACATCTTCCTGTGCTGCGATCAGACGACGCCGAAGTGCTGCGAGAAAGCGCGCGGGCTCGCGGCGTGGGAGTTCCTAAAGCGGCGGCTGAAGGAGCTCGGTCTGTCGGAGCAGGGCGGCATCCTGCGCACGAAGGCCAACTGTCTCCGCATCTGCGAAGGCGGACCGATTGCCGTCGTCTACCCGGAAGGGACGTGGTACTCGGCGTGCGATCCGCCGGTCCTCGAGCGGATCATCCAAGACCATCTCGTAAACGGACAGATCGTCCGCGATCACGCCATCATCGAACATCCGCTCGGCTGAAGCTTCGCGAGATCAACGCTTGGCCCGTTCGACCCGTCTAACCGTGGGCCATGGACACGTTTCTTCAGGACATCCGGTTCGGGTGGCGCCTGTTGCGGCGCAGCCCTGGGTTCACGATCGCAGCGACGCTGGCGTTGGCGCTCGGCGTCGGCGCGACGACGGCGGTGTTCACGCTGCTCGATCGCGTCGTGTTGCGTCCGCTGCCGTATCCGAGTCCGGAGCGGCTCGTGATGACCTGGGAAACCAACGATACGAAGGGGCTGTCGCACGAGCGTCTGTCGCCGGTCAACTTCATGGACTACCGCGCGCTGTCGCAGGTTTTCGACGATGCCGCGGCGTGGTGGTACCCGCAGCTGAACCTGACCGAGCCAGGCCGCGATCCGATGCGCGTCAACGCGGTCGAAGCGAGCGCGAACTTCTTCACGGTGATCGGTGTCCAGCCGCTGATTGGCGCCGGATTCGTCCCGGCGCCGCTGTTCTCGCGCGAAAACGTGGTCGTCGTCAGTCACAGGTTGTGGCGCGAGCGTTTTGGCAGCGACCCGTCGCTCGTCGGTCGGACCATCACGCTGAATAGCCAGGCGTTCGCCGTCGCCGGCGTGATGCCGCAGGGATTTCATTACCCCAACGACACCGACGTGTGGCAGCGGCTCACGTGGCCGCTCGAGCAACACAGTCGTGCGGCGCATTTCATGGAATCGCTGTTTCGGCTGAAGCCGGGCGTCACGATCGATCAGGCGAACGCCGAGCTGCGCGCGTTGACGACGCGGTTGTCGAACGAATATCAGTCGACGAACAACAATTGGCGCGCACGTGCGGTGCCGCTCGCGCACGAAGTCGAAGGCTATTTCCGTCCGGCGCTGTTCGCGCTGTTTGGCGCCGCGGCATTCCTGCTCGTCATCACGTGCACGAACGTCGCGAGCCTGCTGCTCGCGCGCGCCACCGTGCGGGAGCGCGAGATCGCGGTGCGTGCGGCGATCGGCGCCAGCCGCCAGCGCCTCGTGCGTCAGTTTCTGACCGAAAGCGTGATCCTGGCGTTGATCGGCACCACTCTGGGCGTCATCGTCGCGGTCGTCGCAGTGCGTGTGCTGATCGCGGCGTCGCCCGTCGACGTGCCGCGCGTCGCGCTCGAGGGCTTCGGGATCGATGGCCGTGTGTTGGCGTTCGCCGCCGCGATTGCGGCGTTCACGGCGATTGCGTTCGGCGTCGTGCCGGCGATCTTCATGGCCCGCGGCGACGTGCAGCGTCCGTTGAAGGAGGCCGGCCGCGGCGGTGACGGCGCGGGCGCGCGGCGGAGCGTCAGACAAGTGCTCGTCGTCGCCGAAGTCGGGCTGGCGGTGATGTTGCTCGTAGGCGCCTCGCTGCTTGGTCGCGCATTTCAACACCTGCTGCAGCAGGACCCGGGCTTCCATCCAGCGCGGACCGTGACGGCAAGCCTCGAGCTGCCGTACTCGTATCGCGACTATCGCAAGATCGCCGATTTCTATTCGCAGTTGCTGACCTCCATTCGCTCGAAACCGGGCGTCGCGCAGGCGGGAGCGACGACGTTTCTGCCGCTTGCCGCAGGGTGGCGCTTTCCGTATGTCATCGGTGGTCGTCCACAGGCGGCGGCGAACGACTTGCCGCAATCCCAAACCGACGTGGTCGATGAGGATTACTTCACGACGCTCGGAGCTCCCCTCGTCCGCGGACGGTTCTTCTCGCCACGCGACAACGTCGACGCACCCGGCGTCGTGCTCATCAACGAAGCGTTCGCGCGACGCGAGTGGCCCGATACCGATCCGATCGGGCAAACAGTAACGCTCGCCGTCGGCAATCGACCGCTCTACGTCGGACCGATGGGCTATCTGATGCTGCCAAGCACCACCGCGTTCCAGGTCGTCGGCGTCGTCGGCGACGTCAAGAACCAGGCGCTGACGCGCGAGACCGAGCCGTCGATTTACTTCACCTACCGGCAGTTCTCGTTTCGAGAGCTGCATCTCGTCGTGAGAGGACAGGCCGACGAAGCGCAACTGGTTGCCGCGGTACGGACGTCGGTGCAGCAACTTGATCCGAACGTGCCGCTCGCCGAGGCGCGAACGCTGCAGCGGGTGATCGGCGAAGCGACCGATCGTCCGCGCGCGCTCATGCTGTTGATGGGCGTGTTCGCGGCGATCGCCCTCGTGCTGGCGGCACTGGGAATTTACAGCGTGCTGTCGTACGGGGTGAACCAGCGGCAGCAGGAACTCAGCGTGCGGATGGCGCTCGGCGCTCAGCGGCGCGACGTGCTCTGGCTCGTCGTCCGCCAAGGGATGTGGCTGACGATTGTCGGTGGTGTCGTTGGCGCGGCTGGCGCGCTCGCGGTCGGGCGAACGCTGTCGGGATTGTTGTACGGCGTCTCCGCAGCGGACGCGACGTCATTTGCCGTGGCGGTGACGCTCGCGGCGGTGACGGCGCTTGCCGCCTGCATCCTGCCGGCACGGCGCGCGGCAGCGCTCGATCCGATCAGCGGCCTGCGTTCGCAATAATATGGTTCGTGCTCGAGCGCACCATCGCGACGCAAACGCACGGACGATATCTCGTTGAACCGGCCTCGGTCTCCGGACCGTCGCCAATCCTCGTCGGCTTCCACGGGTACGGCGAAGGCGCCGCTGAGATGCTTGCGCGTCTCACGCCAATCGACGGCGTGTCGCGGTGGCACATCGTGTCCATCCAGGGCCTGAGCCGCTTCTACAATCGCCGGAGCAATGAGGTGGTCGCGAGCTGGATGACGCGGCAGGATCGCGAGCTGGCGATCGCCGATAACGTCGCATATGCCGCTGCGGTGATCGAGACGGTGGCGCACGACTGGCCCTCGACGGGCGACGTCGTGTTTGCCGGGTTCTCACAAGGGGTCGCGATGGCGTTTCGTGCGGCAGCG
>DASREL010000062.1:0-37848 GCA_035652075.1 Vicinamibacterales bacterium | reverse complement strand
CGCACTCCGCTCCTCAACCTGATCAATAGCGAGACCGTCGGACTCGACGTCGCGTTCTGGTTCATGCAGGACGCACGTTACGAACAGGCGATCCTCAACCGCTGGAACGCAGGCGTGCCGGTGCGCATCCTGGTCGATCCGCGCGCCAATCCGACCTATCCCGGCAACTCCGACATGATCGCGGCGTTCCAGCAGGCGGGCATCCCGATTCGCTACCGGACGGCGAGCGGCATCCTCCACTGGAAGATGATGCTGTTTGCGGGGCAGAACACCGTCGAGTTCGACGGCGCGAACTACAGTCCCACGGCGTTCATCTACCAATCGCAGTACAGCGACTACGAAGACGAAGCGATCTACTTCGCCGACGATCCCGACGTCGTCAACAGCTTCAAGAGCAAGTACGACGACCTGTGGCAGGACACGACGAACTACGCGAACTACGCGAACATCACCGGCGCGCTGACGCGCAACTACCCGACGTGGCCGCAGGATCCCGATCTGAACTTCCCGCAACAGCAGGACTACGCGCTGCGCATCCTGAAGAACGACAGCAAGGAGACGCAGAAGATCGACGTGATCATGTACCGCATCACCGACGAGCGGCACACGAACGCGATGATCGCGGCACAGCAGCGTGGCGTCCCGGTGCGTGTCTACAGCGACACGTTCGAATATCGGAACACATCTCGGTTGTGGCACGCCTACAACCTCGACAAGTTGTACGCGGCTGGAATTCCCGTTCGCGTCCGCGCGCACGCCGGGTTGAATCACCAGAAGCTGGTGCTCTTCTACGGCCAGGCGCTGACCGTCTTCGGATCGTCGAACTGGACGACGCCGTCGGCGAACCAGCAGCAAGAGCACAACTACTTCACGTCGAAGGCGTGGATCTTCCAGTGGTTCCAGAGCATGTTCGAGCGCAAGTGGAACAACCTTGCGCCGAACGGCGCGATCGAATCGCAACCGTTCGTGCCGCTGCCGCCGGACAAGCCGGTGTATCAGTCGCCGCTGGACGGCACCGTCGGCGCGCTGCGATCGCAGGAGCTCGTGTGGGACGGCGGACCGTGGGGCCAGGTCTACGACATCTACTTCGGCACCGATCCGAACCCGCCGCTGCTCGCCGCCAATCAGCAGCTCGGACCGAACGATCCCTCGTCGCCGTCCTTCCAGTCGTGGATCCTGCCGCTGCTGCAGCCGGGGACCACGTACTACTACCGCATCGTATCGAAGACGATGGCCGGTATGACGGCGAAGGGGCCGATCGCGAGCTTCACGACGGCCGGCAATCCACCTCCGCCGCCGCAACCGGCGACAAACGCGAGCACGATCGTCATGTGGACGTCGACCGACGTCGCCGCCAGCAACGTCGTCGGCAACTGGCAGTGGCAGACCGACTCGACGGCCGCCGGCGGCAGCGCGCTCTGGAATCCGGATCACGGCCAATCGAAGATTTCGCCGCCGCTCTCGGCGCCGGCGAACTACTTCACGACGACGTTCAACGCGGTCGGCGGCGTGCCGTATCACCTGTGGGTGCGGCTGAAAGCGCAGAACAACTCGACGTCCAACAACTCGGTGTCGGTGCAGTTCAGCAACGCGATCGATCAGTACGGATCGCCGCTGTGGCCGATCGGATCGACGCAAGGCGCCGAAGTCGCGCTGACGGATCCGTCGGGCACGCTGAACGGGTGGGGCTGGGAGGACAACGGCTTCAACGGCGCGCCGGCGACGCTCGTGTACTTCCCGGCCAGCGGCACGCAGACGATCGAGGTACAGCAACGCAGCGACGGTGCGATCGTCGATCAGATCATCCTGAGTCCGGACGCGTTCATCTCGACGCCGCCGGGCGGCACGCTGAACGACAACACGATCTACGGCAGCACGATCGACGGTGCCGCGCCGCCGCCAGCGCCGCCCGCAGGTCCGCCAGCGCCACCTGACGTGCCGGCGCCGTTCCAGCACCAGGACATCGGTGCGGTCGGTATGCCCGGCTACGCGACGTTCGACAACACCTCGACGTTCAACATCGTCGCGGCCGGCGCCGACGTGTGGGGCAACGCCGATTCGTTCCACTACGTGTATCAGCCGCTGAGCGGCGACGGCACGATCGTCGCGCGGGTCAACAGCCTGACGAACGTGAACTCGCGCGCGAAAGCGGGCGTGATGATTCGCGAGTCGCTGGCGCCGGGCGCGGCGAACGCCTTCATGTTCATCTCGACGACGAAAGGCGTGCAGTTCCAGACGCGGCCGTCGACAGGCGCCGCGACCACCGCTGTGTTGGGTCCGATCAAGACCGCACCGTATTGGGTCCGCGTCGATCGCGCCGGCAGCACCTTCACCGGTTACTACTCGAAGGACGGCATCACGTGGACGCAGCTCGGCACGACGACGATGACGATGGCGGCGAATGCGCTGATCGGCATCGGCGTCACGAGCCACAACACGGACGCGGTGACGCAAGCGGCTGTCGACAACGTGTCGGTCAACGGCGTGCCCGTCCAGGCGTGCAACGCCGCCATCACGCCGGCGTCGCAGTTGTTCAACGCGAACGGCGACACGGGAACGATTGCGGTGAGCGCGGCCAACACCTGTTCGTGGACGGCGACGAGCACCGCGAGCTGGTTGACGGTGACGAGCGGATCGTCCGGCACGGGCAACGGGACCGTGACGTTGAGCGCCGCGGCCAACACGGGCGCGGCACGATCGGCGAGCGTGTACGTCGCCGGCCTGACCTTCTCGGCGACCCAGAACGCGGCGAACTGCAGCTTCAGCATCACGCCGACGAGCCAGTCGCTGACCTCGAGCGGCGGTCCGATGACCGTGAACGTCACGACCGGCAGCTGGTGCTCGTGGTCAGCGGTGAGCAGCGATCCGAGCTGGCTCACGATCACCAGCGGCGCGTCGGGTACGGGCAACGGCACGGTCACGCTGAACGCGGCCGCCAACACCGGCCCCGCTCGATCGACGACGGCCACGATTGCGGGACAAACGTTCGCGGTCAGCGAAGCGGCGGCGGCGTGCACGATGTCGCTGTCACCGGCGAGTCAGTCGTTGACGACAGCGGCGCAATCGTTCACCGTCGGCGTGACGACGCCAAGCTTCTGCTCGTGGACGGCAACGAGCGGCGACCCGTCATGGCTCGCGATCACGAGCGGCGCATCGGGGACCGGCAGCGGCACCGTCACCTTCGCGGCCACGGCCAATGCGGGTCCGGCGCGGTCGGTGACGTTGACAATCGGCGGTCAGTCGTTCGTCACATCGCAGGCCGGAGCCGTGCTGCCGGCGAATTGGGCGAATCAGGACATCGGCGCGGTCGGCAAGGCTGGATCGTCGAGCTACGACTGGCCATCGTCTACCTTCACTGTCAAGGGTGCGGGCGCGGACGTGTGGGGCACCGCCGACGCACTGCAGTACGCGTATCGTCCGCTCAGCGGCGACGGCGTGATGATCGCGCGCGTGGCGTCGGTGTCGAACACCAACTCGTGGGTGAAAGCGGGCGTGATGATCCGCGAGTCGGTCGATCCGGGATCGGCGCAGGCCTTCATGCTCGTGTCGTACAGCAAGGGCACGGCATTCCAGCGTCGGACCGTGGCCGGCGGCACGAGCGCAAGCACCGCAGGGCCGCTCGTGGCGGCGCCGTACTGGGTGAAGATCGAACGCATCGGCAACACGATCAACGGCTACGTGTCGCCGAACGGCACGACGTGGACGCTCGTCGGCACCGACACGTTCTCGATGGCGGCGAACGTCCTCGTCGGACTCGGCGTCAGCAGTCACACGACGACGTCGACGGCAACCGCGACGTTCGACAACGTGTCGGCGCCGTCGATTCCATGTTCGTTCTCGCTGTCGCCGTCGAGCCAGTCGTACGACGTCACCGGCGGCAATACCACGCTGACGCTGACCGCCTCCGATCCGTCGTGCACGTGGACGGCCTCGTCCAGCGATCCGAGCTGGCTGACGGTGACGAGCAGCGCATCCGGCGCCGGCAACGCCCTCGTGACGGTGAATGCGGCAGCCAACAACGCGGGTGCGCGGAATGCGTCGATCACGGTCGGCAACGCGACCTTCACGGCGTCGCAGAGTGCGGCCGCATGCAGCTATTCGATCTCGCCGACGAGTCAGTTCCTCTCCGGTACGGGCGACACTGCGAGCGTGACGGTGACGACGGGCAGCTGGTGTTCGTGGACGGCGACGAGCGGCGATCCGAGCTGGTTGACGATCACGAGCGGGGCGAGTGGGACCGGCAGCGGCACGGTGACGTTCTCGGCAGCCGCCAACACCGGCGCACCGCGATCGACGACGTCCACGATCGCCGGCCAGAGCTTTACCGCGAATCAAGCCGGCGGTCCGTGTTCGTTCTCGTTGTCGCCGACGTCGCAAGCGATGGCGAACGGAGGAGACACCGGCAGCATCGCGGTGACGACGAGCAGCTGGTGCACGTGGACGGCGACCAGCAGCGATACGAGCTGGCTCACGGTCACTGGCGCGTCGGCCGGCACCGGCAGCGGAACGGTGACCGTGGCCGCGGCAGCCAATCCAGCGGGCCCGCGAACGGCGACGGTGACGATTGGCGATCAAACGTTCACCGCGAACCAGGCTGCGGCCGCGTGCAGCTTCTCGATCACACCTGCGTCGCAGTCGGTTGGCGCGAGCGGCGGCTCGGCGACGGTGAACGTCACGACCGGAAGCTGGTGTTCGTGGACAGCGGCGTCGAACGATCCGACGTGGTTGACGGTGACGAGCGGTGCATCGGGCACGGGCAGTGGAACGGTGACGCTCGCGGCGTCGGCGAATGCGGCCGGCGCGCGTTCAACGACCGCGACGATTGCGGGCCAGACGTTCACGATGTCGCAGGATGCGGCGCCGTGCAGCTTCTCGCTGTCGCCTGCGAGCCAGTCGATGGGCAACAGCGGCGGCACCGGCAGTATCGCGGTGACGACCGGGAGCTGGTGCACGTGGACGGCAACGAGCAGCGCGCCGTCGTGGTTATCGGTGACAGGCGGCGCGTCCGGGACGGGCAGCGGTACGGTGACCGTGTCGGCGACGGCGAATCCGGCCGGGCCGCGCAGTGCGACCGTCACCGTCGGCGGTCAGACGGCGACGGTGAGCGAAGCCGCCGCGGCGTGCAGCTACGCGATCAGCCCGGCGACGCAGTCCGTCGCGACCGGCGGCGGCACGATGTCGATCGCCGTGACGACGCCGAGCTGGTGCGGCTGGAACGCGGCGTCGAACAACAGCGACTGGCTGACGGTCACGAGCGCTTCGACGGGCACGGGTAACGGCACCGTCTCCGCGAGCGCGACCGCAAACACCGGCGCCGCGCGCAGCGGCACGATCACTGTCGCGGGGCTGACGTTTACCGCGAATCAGGCGGCGGCCGTCATGCCGTCGGGCTGGTCGAACCAGGACATCGGTGCAGTCGGCAAAGCCGGATCGAGCTCGTTCAACTGGACGACGAACGTGTGGACCGTGAAGGGCGCCGGCGCAGATATCTGGGGCACCGCCGACGCGTTCCAGTACGCGTACAAACCGATGACCGGCGACGGCGTCGTCATCGCGCGTGTCGCGTCGGTGTCGAGCACGAACGCGTGGGTGAAAGCGGGCGTCATGATCCGCGAGACGCTCGATCCGAGTTCGACGCAAGCGTTGATGCTCGTGTCGTACAGCAAGGGTCTCGCATTCCAGCGGCGGACGACGACTGGCGGAACCAGCACGAGCACGACGGGCGCGCTGGTCGCGGCGCCGTACTGGGTGAAGCTCGAACGCATCGGCAACACGTTCAACGCGTATTCGTCAGCGGACGGATCGACCTGGACGCTCGTCGGCACCGACACGATCGCGATGGGGACGAACGTCTACGTCGGCTTCGCCGTCAGCAGTCACACGACGACGGCGACCGCGACGGCGACGTTCGATAACGTGTCTACGCCGTAGCTCGTGGGTCGTGATTCGTGATTCGTGGGTCGTGATTCGTGGGTCGTGATTCGACTCACGACTCACGACTCACGATTCACGATTCACGAGACCCGGGGCGCGATGTTGGCGTAACCTTGCGCCCATGCATCGACGTCAGTTTCTGACACGCGTCGGTTCGGCAGGACTCCTGTTCGTGGGCTGCGGTCTCGATGCGGCTGCGTCCCGGCCGCAGGGCACGACGACAGGCCGACGTCGCGTCGCCATCAACGGACGCCGCATCAGAACGGTCGACGTCCACGCGCACTGTGCCGTGCCGAAGGCCGCAGCGATGCTCCGGCGTCCGGCCGCGGCCGTCGGTACCGCTGACACCGCGCTGTTTCTTGAGAGCACTGGCCTCGACGAGCGGATCGCGACGATGGATGCGCAGGGCATCGACGTCGCCGTCCTCAGCATCAATCCGAACTGGTACGACGTCGACCGCGATCTCGCGACGGACGTGATTCGGGTGCAGAACGAGAGCATGACGACCTTCTGCGCCTCACACGCCGATCGGTTCGCCGCATTCGCGTCGGTGGCGCTGCAGTTTCCCGATCTCGCCGCGGCGCAGCTCGAACAGGCGGTGAAGCGCATGGGATTTCGCGGCGTCGCGATTGGTGGCAGCGTCGCCGGCAACGAACTGTCCGACGCCGTATTCCATCCGTTCTGGGCCAAAGCCGAAGAACTCGGCGCCGTCGTGTTCATTCACCCGCAGGCGTCCGGAACAGCCGCGTTCGCAGACCGACTGAAGGGCAACGGCATGCTCGGCAACGTGATCGGCAATCCGCTCGAGACCACGATCGCGCTGTCGCATCTCATCTTCGAAGGGACGCTCGACCGATTTCCTGGCCTGAAGATTCTTGCCGCGCATGGCGGCGGCTACTTGCCGTCGTACATGAGCCGTTCGGACCACGGCTGCGTCACATTTCCCGCGCAATGCTCGCAAAATGTGCCGAAGCTCCCGCCGACCGCGTACCTGAAGCGGATGTATTACGACTCACTCGTCTTTACGCCCGAAGGGTTGCGTCACCTTGCCGCCGAAGTCGGCGCCGATCGGATCGTCATGGGCACTGATTATCCGTTTCCCTGGGTGCACACTCCGGTTGATCACATCCTCGAGACCACGACGCTCGGCGATGCCGATCGGGCAGCCATTCTCGGTGCAACCGCAACAGAACTCCTGGGTCTTCCGCGAGTCACGACACTCTAAGGTTCTTGATGTCGCATCCCGCCGGCAGTCGATCCGCCCGCGGCGGAATGTTGCCGGCGTAGCAATTCGGGATGACGTACATCGTCGTCGGGCCGGTCGGTTTGACGGGCTCGGGCAGCGGAGTTTCGCGCGGACGCTCTGTCGGCGCAGGCGCCGCAGCCGCAGCTTGCTGCACGACGATGACGACCGGCGGCTGCGCGGGAGGCGGTTCGATCTGCGGAATGCCGGGCAGCCAGCCGTTGACGATCGGCTGCCGCGGGACGTGCGTGCGGGTGAACACCGGATCGTTCGGAGCGACGCGATAGATGTCGTGCGATCCCGGCAGCGGCGGCAATCCTGCCGCCGGTTGCGTCGGCAGCGGTGGATAGGGGAACTGTTGCGCGCGCGCAGCGGTCGCGATCGAAAGCGCCAAGCCGACGATCAGCGTGCTCCGCACGAACCGACGGTCCACTGAGCCAATTGTATCGCTACGCCGCCTTCTCTGCCGGTGGAACCAGGTGCACTGGTTCAGGTGCGGACGCGTCCGACTGCGCGACCTTCACCACGTGGAGCGCACTTCGCCACTCGGCCAGCCGACCTGGGTCACCCTGGAATTGTTTCCCAATCACGAGGTCGAGCTTTTCGGCGATGAGCGACGCTCTCGCGAGCGTCTCACGAATGCCGGCGGTCGCCGCGATGCGCGAGTCTTTCGCCGCCACATGGGATCCGATCGCCGTTTTGAACGCTTCAACGGCGGCGATACCGTCCTCGAGGATCGCCAAGGGCAAGTGATGTGCGACGAATCGATCGCGGAGCGTCGCCGCTTCCTGTACAAAGGCTCTCGCACCTGCGAGCAGCCGCTGATCGCAATGCGTTTGCGGGACGGTGAACGACGTCTCGCTCTTCGGCGTGTCCGCGGCCGCGATTCGCGCCATGCGACCGAGCGTCAGCAGGCTGGCGCGCAAGTGGGTACGGGCGGCCCGTTTCGCCAACCCGCCATCGCGGGTCGCATTTCGACCGACGGCCTGGCCGACGATATGCGCCTGCAGCCGGTCGAGCGTGGCATCGAGCTCGGAGAAAAGAAAGCCGGCGTCGCTCGTGGCCGCAAAGGTCACACCATGCGCCGCGCCGAACGTCCGGAGTCGTAGCAGCATCTCGTACTCGCGAATCTGTGGCTTCTTCATAGGATGTTTGACACCGAAGCGCAGAAAAGTTCCCGGCGCTAGTCTTGTGACCGTCTCGACCAGTGAAGTGTTTGGACCGACGAGTCATGTGTTGTCACATGCACGCTAACAATGTGCGCTGCTTCGGCCGATATTGCGTCTGACATGCTGCTGCTGATCCTCGCCCTTGGCATGGTTCACGGGACCGTGGTCGATTCATCGGGTGGCGTGCTGCCTGGCGTCACCGTCGCCGCGCGTACCGCGGACGGCGTCGTGGTTGCCGTCGCCGCCACGACGGATGTCGGACGCTACACGCTGACGTTGCCGGACGGCCGAGTCACGTTGACGTTCTCGCTCGAAGGCTTCTCGCCGGCGACAATCGACGTCAACGTGAGGCCGAGTGTTGATCTTGAAGTCGCCGTGGAACGTCTCGCGGTGGCCGCGCGATCGGAGACGGTGGACGTGGAGGCACACGTGTCGTCCGCGCCGGCGTCCGCCGCCGCCGTGCGACCGGCGCTCATTCCTCTCCCGGAACACGATCGTGACTCGGTCTGTGGTCCGGCGAAGCCGGATCCGAACGCCGAAGCCCTGGGATTTGTTCGCGCCGGCCGCGGCGAATCCGGCACGATGCTGTTCGCGAAACGCGATCTCCTCACGATCGAAGGCGGCATGCAGACTGGCTTGAGCGTCGGTCAGAACGTCGTCGCACGGCGCACGTTTCGCATCGACGGCAATCCGTCCGCGATGGGCGAGCACACGGCCGGCGTGCTGCAGATCGTCAGCGTCGGCGAACGCACCGCTACAGCGATCGTCGTCTATGCGTGCGACGAAATCATGCGCGACGACTGGCTCGCGCCGTTCGAGCCGGAACCGCTGCGGCGCGCCGAATCAGCAGGCGCGCCGGCGGTCGACGATGCGGCGAAGATTCTGTTTGCGGATGCGGGACAGATGGTCGGGGTGCCGCGCCGATTCATGGTCATCGATCGCGGGCGCGATCACGGGCTGCACGCGGGACAGCGGCTGACGCTCTTTCGCCAGCCGTTGCACGGACGCAAACCTGTGGTGACCGGCGATGCGGTGATCGTCGCCGTTCGTCAAGATTCGGCGACGATCCGCATCGAACACGCAACCGACGTCGTCGACGTCGGCGATTGGGCAGCGCCGAGCCGCGACTAACGCGGCTGCGGAACGATTCGAATGTACGGCCGCGGCGCCTTCCATCCGTTCGGGTACGTCTTCTTCGCGTCCTCGTCCGACACCGAACCGGAGATAATCACGTCCTCGCCCGGCTTCCAGTTCACAGGCGTCGCGACCTTGTGCTTCGCGGTCAACTGCAGCGAGTCGATTACACGCAGCACTTCGTCGAAGTTGCGGCCGGTGGTCATCGGGTAGACGATGATCAGCTTGATCTTCTTGTCGGGACCGATCACGAAGACGTTGCGCACGGTCTGGTTGTCCGCGGCGGTGCGTCCGTCGCACGAGTCGCCCGCCTCTGCCGGCAGCATCCCATACAACTTCGAGACCTTCAGCGACGGATCGCCGATCATCGGGTAGTTCGGCGCGTAGCCCTGCGTCTCCTTGATATCGTCGGACCACTTCGAGTGCTTGTCGACCGGATCGACGCTCAGGCCAATCAGTTTGACGTTGCGCTTGTCGAATTCCGGCTTCAACTTCGCCATGTATCCGAGCTCGGTCGTGCAGACCGGCGTGAAGTCTTTGGGATGCGAAAAGAGCACGGCCCACGAGTCGCCAATCCACTCGTGAAACTTGATGTGTCCTTGCGTGGTGTCTGCTTCGAAATCCGGGGCGACGCTGTTAATCGCTAGAGCCATCGGTCGAACCTCCGCCCTCCATCATATGGCACAGCTAACGTCGGCTTCCAAGAGTACCGAGAAGCGTCGGAATGATCGCCCGGTGGTCGGCGCGGCCACTGCGAGCAGCCTCGACCTCGATCGTGCACGCGCCGCCGGGCGTTGCGGGGATGACGGCGACGTGTAACGTTCGTTGCTGCGGCTCGGTGACCTCGATCCAATACCGCCGCTCGGTGTCGTCGTGGACCTGTTTCGGCTGCGACAGTCCGCGCAGTTCGGCCGTCGCGCGCGTCCACGTCTGCGGCGACCAGCGAATGCTCGCCGTCACCGCGCCGTCCGGCGAGATCGCAAGGCCGTTCGACGTTTCCGATGGCTCGTCGACCTTCCAGTCCGGCGGCACCGCGTAGTAACAATGCGCCGTCACGTCGAAGAGCATCGTCCACCCGCGCGCCGCCTGTACGGCGAGCACGAGCGCCGCGAACACCGTTGTGGGACTACGACGTCGCCACATCGGCCAGGAGCTCGACGTCGACGAGCAGCAGCAGTCCTTCGCGAACCATCGCGCGTATTTCGGGGACGACGGCGCGCAGCCTGGATTCTTCGTCGACCGCCACGATCGTCATCGGACGATCGTCGGCGATGCCGAACAGCCCTTTGTGATGCATGCGATGGTGATGGCCGAATCCCATCAGGCCCGGCGTCGCCGTCGCGCCGGCGATGTCGAGTTGGCGCAGTCGCTCGACGATCGCCTGGTACAGCGGATGGTTGTTCCACATGTCGGTTTCGTTGACGAACATCAACAGCATTTTGATCGGCGCATTCATCGTGTCGACTCCGAGCGGCCCGCGATGACCCAGTACAACGTTGGCAAGACGAACAACGACAACACGAGCGTGGAGAAGAGCCCGCCGACGACGACAGTGGCGAGCGGACGCTGGACGTCGGATCCGACGCCGGTCGCACGCGCCGCCGGCACCATGCCGAGCATCGCGACGACGATCATCATCAGCACCGGTCGCATCTGCGCGAGCGATCCGAAGATGACCGACTCGCGCGCGCGAACGCGTCCGTCGGCCCGCATCGTGTTGATCTCCGACACGATCAGCACGCCGCTCATGACCGCGACGCCGAAGAGCGAGATGAAGCCGACCGCCGCGGAGACGCTCAGGTTGATCCCGCGCAAATAGAGCGCGAGGATGCCGCCGACGAGCGAGAACGGCACGTTCAACAGGACGAGCCCCGCGAGGCTGACGGACCCGAACGTGAAGAAGAGCAGCGCGAAGATGACGAGGATCGTGATCGGCAGGATCACCGCCAACCGCTTGCGCGCGCGCGAGAGATTTTCGAACTGCCCGCCCCAGTCGACGCGATAGCCATCAGGGAGCTTGATCGCCTGCGCGAACCGCTGCTGCGCATCCTCGACGAACCCACCCTGATCGCGGCCGCGGATGTTCGTGCGCACCGAGATCTGCCGCCGGTTCTCGCGTCGCGCGATGATGCTGGCGCCGTTGACGACCTGGATGTCGGACAGTTGCGAGAGCGGCACGCGGCCGCCGTCGCGCGTCGCCACCAGGATCGTCCCGATGGCCGACGGATCGGTGCGCGCCTCTGGCACGTACCGGACGGTGATGTCGAAACGCTTTTCGCCTTCGAAGAACGTGCTGACCGTACGTCCGCCGATCGCCATCTCGATCACGTCTTCGACGTCGCGCACGTTGATGCCGTAGCGCGCGACCGCCTGGCGGTCGATGCGGATCCGCAGCTGCGCCTGATCTTCTTCCTGTTCGATGCCGGTGTCGGCAGCGCCCGGCACCTGACGGAGGACATCGAGCGTCTGGTCGCCGAGTTGCCGCAACTGCTTCAGATCGGGTCCGGTGATGATGACGGCCAGATCGGCAGGGGAGCCGGTCACCGCTTCCGTCACGTTGTCGATGATCGGTTGCGTGAAGCTGAAGAACGCGCCGGGGACGGCGCTCTTCAGTCGTTCGTTCAGCTCTTCGATCAAATCCGACTTGCGCTTGCCGTGCGCCCACGTGTCGTACGGCGTCAGCGCCACGAAGAACTCGTTTCGATTCGGTCCGTACGGATCGGTCCCGTCGTCGTTCCGGCCGGTCTGCGACGTGACCGTCTTCACTTCCGGCGACTGCTTCACGAGCGCCCGGATCGTCGACGCGAGCTGCGCCGATTTCTCCAGCGAGATGCCGGCAGGGAAGTTCGCGCGAATCCACAGCACGCCTTCGTCGAGCTGCGGCAGGAATTCCGATCCGAGGCGGAGCGACAGCAACCCAGCGGCGAACACGACCGTGGCCGCCATCGCGATGACGCGCTTCGGATTCGTGATCGACCAGTCGAGCGCGCGTTCGTACCGCGCGTACAACCACGTCAGGACCGGGTTCTCCCACGTCTTCGGCGTGCCGCGGAACAAGTACGTCGCCAGCACCGGGATCAGCGTGAGCGCAATCAGCATCGATCCGACGAGCGCGTAGCAGACGGTGAACGCCATCGGCGTGAAGAGTCGCCGCTCGACGCGTTCCAGCGTGAAGAGCGGGATGTACGCGGAGACGATGATCAGCAGCGAGAAGAAGATCGGCCGTTCGACGTCCAGCGCGGCGTCGCGGATGACGTCGAGCGCCGTTTCGCCCGGCGCCGTCTTCCGCTTCGCGAGCGCGTGGACGATGTGTTCGACCATCACGAGCGTGCCGTCCACGATGATGCCGAAGTCGATCGCGCCGAGACTGAGGAGGTTCGCCGGAATGCCGCTGAAGTGCATGCATGCAAAGGCGAACAGCAACGACAAGGGGATCGTGATCGCGGTCAAGAGCGCCGCGCGAACGCTGCCGAGAAACAGGAACAGCACCGCGACGACGATCACGAGCCCTTCGATCAGCGTGTGCGTGACCGTGTGGAGCGTGTTGTTGACGAGTTCCGTGCGGTCGTAGATGGGTGTGATCGTCACGCCGCTCGGCAGCGTCGCGTTCAGTTCGTCCACTGCTTCGTGGATGCCGTTCAGGACCTCGCTCGGGTTCTCGCCGCGCCGCATCAGCACGATGCCCTCGACGTGATCGTCGCGATCGTCGACGGCGAAGATGCCCGTTCGTGGCGCCGGACCGATGTGCACCCGGCCGATGTCCCGAACGAACACCGGCACGCCGCCGCTCGCCGTCACGACGATGCTTTCGACATCGGCAATGGACTGGATGAGCCCGACGCCGCGGACGACGAGGCCTTGCTGCTTGTTGTCGAGGAGCGCGCCGCCGGCGTTTTGATTGTTCGAGTCGACGGCCTGCGCGATGTCCTTGATCGACAGCCCGTACTTGCTCAGGGCGACCGGATCGACTTCGATCTGGTATTGCTTGATGGTCCCGCCGAACGGCGTGATGTCGGTGACGCCGGGGATCTGCAGCAGCCGCGGCTCGACGACCCAGTCCTGCAATTCGCGCAGTTGCTGCGAGTCGTAGCCTTTGCCTTCGAGCGTGTAGCGATACAGCTCGCCGATCGGCGTCGACAGCGGACCGAGCGTCGGCGTCACGCCGTCCGGCAGGTTCGCGTCGCGCAGTTTTTCGAGGACGACCTGCCGCGCGAAGTAATCGTTGGTGCCGTACTCGAACGTCAGCTCGACGACGGAGAGTCCGAAGATCGTGCGCGAGCGGCGCGCGATCACGTTCGGCACGCTGTTCAGCGCGCGCTCGATCGGCACCGAGATCTGCTGTTCCATTTCCTCGGCGGCGTGGCCCGGATAGAGCGTGATGACCACGACCTGCGTATCCGAGATGTCGGGATACGCCTCGATGCTCAGCTGCGTGAACGCCCACACGCCCATCCCGACGAGGCCGAGCGCAAGCAGCACCGACAGGAAACGCTGCTTCAGCGCAAGCCGCAGGAGCTTGGCGATCATTTGCGGAGCAATCCCTTCAGCAGCATGACGCCGTCGACGACGACGGTGTCGTTCGGGGAGAGGCCGTTCGTGACGCGGACGACGTCGCCGGCGGGTTTGCCGACGGTCACCGGCCGCTGTTCGAACCGGCCCGGCGCCGTTTCGACGAACACGACGCTGCGTCCGTCGTTGTTCTCGATCACCGCGCCCGATGGCACGACCGGCGTCTTCGCGGTCGACTCGATGTGATGGATGCTGCCGTACATCTCCGGGCGGAAGCGGCCGGCGCGGTTATCGAGCTCGGCCTGCACCTTTACCGTCCGCGTTTGCGGATCGACGACGTCTGCGATCCGCGAGACATGTCCGACGAAGGTTTCTCCGGGATAGGCGACGAGATTCAGCGTGACCTCTTCGCCCATCTGCACGAATCGGATGTAGCTCTCCGGAACTTGCGACGTCACCCAGACCGTCGCGAGATCCGCGATCGTCATCACGCTCGCGCTCGTGTCGGTGCGGTATTCACCGGGCACGACGCTCAGCTCGAGGACTTTGCCGGCGAGCGGCGAGCGGACGACGACCTGCTGCTGAAATGTGCCGGGTTCGAGTCCGAGGACGTTCAACCGTCGCAACGCCTGTTCCCGCGACGCCTGCGCCTGCGCGAGCGCCGCCTTCGCCTGCGCCAGCGCGCTCTCGTTCGCCTGGACGTCTTTCTTCGCGACCGCGTTGTGTTCGAAGAGATCGGTCGAGCGGTCGTAGTCCGCCTGCGCCTTCGTCAGCGCCGCCTCGGACTGCATCACCGTCGCCTGCGCGGCGACGTACGCCGACAGCGCCGTGTCGGCATCGGGGCTCGCAATCGTCAGCAGCGGCTGATCCTTCTTCACCGCGTCGCCCGTCTTGACGAGGACGGATGCGATGCGGCCCGTAACGGGCAGCAGGACCTTCGACACGCGGTTCGGGTTCGCTTCGATTTTTCCCGGCGCGACGACCTCGTCGGTCGGCAGCTCGCGCAGCTTCACGGTGTCGCGTTTGATCTGCGCGAGCATCGGTGAGTTCGCCGGCAACTGCACCACGTTCGGCGCCGGCGACACCGCTGTCGGCGTTTCTGCCGGCGTGGCGGCACGACCGCCGCACGCGGCGACGGTCGTCGCAATCGCGACGGCGAGCAGCATCTGCTTCATGGGTTCACCTGTGGACCCGCGGCCGTCACCGACGCGCCGGTCGTGGAGTCGAGCGAGTAGAGGCTGCGCGCGTACTCCGCGCGCGCCTCGTTGTAGCTCTGCATCGTGTCGTTGAAGGCGCGGACCGCGTCGAGCAGCTCGACGAAGCTCGCTTCGCCGCGGCGGTAGGAGTACTCGGTGGTCGTCCGCACGTCGCGCGCCTGCGCGAGCATGTCGCGTTCGATCGTCGCCACGACGTCGCGTGATGCGGCGTAGGCCTCGTACGCCGCGTCCACTTCGGTCGTGATGTCGGCTTCGAGCGCCCGAATCCGCGCTTCGATCTGATGCTCTTCCTGCCGCGCGCGTTCGACTTCGCCCTGATTGCGGTTGAAGATCGGGATCGGGACGCTGAGGTACAGGCCGTACTGGTTCCCCGAGGCAATCGGCGCGCGCTGACGGTGGTATTCGCCGCTGACGGTGTAGTCGATCGTCCCTTGCGCGAGTTGCAGCCGGATGTCCGCGGTCGATCTCGCCTGGTCGCGGCGCATCGCCTGCAGGTCTGGCCGCTGTTGCAGTGCGGTCGCCCGCAGCGTCTCGAGCGGACGGTCGTCGGCGTCGCGCCGCAGATCGCCGGTGACGTCGATCGGATCGGTCGGCGATCCGCCGATCAGCGTCCGCAATTTGTTGCGCGCGATGGCGAGCTTCGCTTCCTGCTGGCGGACATCATTCTGAAACTGCAGCGCGGCGAGACGCGAGCGCGCGAGCTCGACCTGCGACAGATCGCCGGTGCGGACCCGTTCGGTGTTGACGCGGACCAGATCGTTGAACGCCTGCAGCGACTGCTGCGCGAGCGTCGCGTTTTCTTTGGCGAGCACGACGTCGACGAACGCGCTCTGCACGTCGGCGATGATCGTGCGCATCGTGTTCAGCAGCTGCCACTCGGCGACCGACTTCGCCTGCTTCGCGACATCCAGCCTCCGCTCGCGTTTGCCGCCGCCTTCGATGATGACGTCGGCTCGGACGACGTTCTCGATCGGGTTGACGTTGTTGTCGTAAATCGCCGAGTCCGGCAGCATCGCGTTGTAGGTGAACACTGGGTTCGGCCGCAGCCCCGCGGCCAGGATGCGCGCGTCGGCGACGTTCACCGAGTACCGTTCGGCGAGCAACGTCAGGTTGCGGTCGAGCGCTTGCCGGACGGCGTCGCGGACCGTCAGCGCCGTTTGCGCGCGGGCGGACACCGATATGAACAACACACACAGGCACGCAGACGACACACAGGTCGCTGCGCGTGGCACAACACGCATGACACCTCTCGTGAGGAAAAAGAACCGCTGAAACCGAAAGCCGGGGTTAGGCGAGAGGTGGTGCGCGCGGGGAGCGGGTCGACTGCGTCTGGATTGCGACGAGGCCGACGGTCGTGCTGTGCAGCGTCGCGGTCGCAGGCACGACGAACATCGTGTGGCGACGATCGACGTCGAGTGATTGCGGATTGACGGGCGTGAAGACCTGCGACGACACCGGATGGTCGTCGAGCCCCGGCGCCAGCGGCAGCGGCTGCCACGTCGTCGACCGCGTCGTCGGCTCGCGGCGGGTGAAGTGGCCGTCGCCGTCGTTGACCCACACGTGCAGCTGCAGCGCGTGATCGCTGGCGATGACGTCGAGATCGCCGTCGGCGTCGATGTCGACCGTGATCACCGAGACGAAACGGCCGTCGTCGGCACCCGGCAGCGATGCCAGTTGCCGCGGCAACTGCGCCGCATACGCGGACGTGGGCGCGCACACGTACGCCAGACAGCACGCGGCGGCGAACACAGTGCGAGCGATCAGCTGACGCATCGGATCGGTCGACTATAACAGGCGAGCGTTAAGAAACTGAAAAACGACGCGCGATCGCGGTCATGCCTTGATGTCACGGAGGGGACCGCGAGGTATCCGCTGCGCGTGCGGACCGTCAACGGTTCCTCGCCGCGCGCCTCGACGCGGATGGTGCGGTAGCTGCCGTCCAGTCTCTGGTTCGACGGCGCGTAGGCGATGGTGTATTGGCGCCTGATCTGCTGCGCGATGTCCTGCGCGGCGCCCACGACCTCGTCAGGGCCACTCGGATAGTACGCGACGCCGCCGCTGCGCTCGGCGAGCGCGTCCAACTCGCGCTTCCCGTCTTTCGCCTCCGACGAATCGGCCGCGAACACGCCTATTGCATAGACGGCCGTGTCGCTCGCGCGCGAGTGCTGCTCGATCTCGCGCATGGTGACGAGGCTGGCGTTGTCGCGTCCGTCGGTGATTACCAACAGGACGCGACGATCGCGCGTCGCGTGATCGTGCAGGTAGGTTTCGGCGACTCGCACCGCATCGCGTAATGCCGTACCACCGATCGAATCGACGCGCCGGATGCCCGCTTCGAGCGTGGCGACGTCCTGCGTCATCGCGACGTCAATGCGGGCCGTGTCCGCGAAATTGACGACGAAGGCTTCGTCGAGCGGATTCGACGCGCGGACGAAGGCAAGCGCCGCCGCTTCGGCGCGCTCGCGCAGCGGCCGCATGCTGCCGCTGTTGTCCACCAACAGTCCGATCGACACGGGGATGTCATCGCGACGAAACAGCATGATCGGCTGGCGCTTGCCGTTCTCGTAGACGGTGAATGCGCCGCGATCGAGGTTCGTGATCTCGACGCCGCGGCGGTTCCGGACCGTCGCGTGCAGCACGACGAGCCGCGTTTCGGTCTTGAAGGAGGGCTGTTGCGCGCGCGCGACACACGTGCCGGCCACGATCGCGGCGATCGCGGCGAGGCGCCCGATCATCGCAGCGGACCGGGCGCGAGTTGGATTTGAATCGGCGTGTCCGCCGGGAACGTCACTTCCTGGCCTTTGCCAAGGAACGTCGTGTACACGCTGCGCGCGGCGCCGGCGACCGAAAACGCGATGCCGAGCGGTCGCGACACCTGGCCGAGGACGAATCCGATTGCGCCGAATCCGATCAGGCCGCCAACGCCGCGTCCGAAATTGCCGCCGCTCGCGGACGCGGTTGTCGTTCGCGGCACGCCCGTGACGCCGCCACCCTCGAATCCGCCGCCCTCGCCGTGGTCGAACGATCCGCGGAGGGCGAGCAGCGCCAGTGCCGGCTCCACGAATCGCGCTTTCGAGTTCTGGACGGCCGCGCCGCCTTCATCGTCCAGCGCGATGCGTTGATCGGCGTCGACGTCGATGGCGTGCAGCGAGGCCAGCATCGGCGCTGTCTGTTGATCCGGCAAGTCAACCCGTTCGAACAGGAACCGCAGTTGTCCGTTGCGATGGAAGTGGCGGGCCGGCTGCGCGTAGGTGACTTCACCGGTGATCCGCGTGCCTTCCGGCAGGATGAGCCGGCCGTCGTCGGCAAAGACCGGCGCGGCGACCACGGCTTCGAGCGGCGAGCCGCGCGGCGTGGCGCGCGAGTCGAGCGTTGTCATCAAGCGGGCCGTCAAGATGGAATCGGGTGCCGGCAGCGTGCCTTCCGGCGCGACCGCGCGTGGTTCGGCGGATCCGAACTCGAGCGGCGTTTGCAATTCCGCGTCGTACGTCGTGCCTTTGCGGAGGACTTGCGGTCGATACGGCAGCCGATTGATCGCCCACTCCTTGACGGCGTCGCGCGCGCGTGCGAGCTTGCCGGGTTCTTTCACCGCCGCGATCGAATCGGTCACCTTCTGCTTCGCGGTCGCGACGACCGACGTCGCCCGACTCTTCGCCTCGGCCGTGGCGCGCGCCGCCAGACCGGTTTTGTCCTGCTCCTCTTTTTCCGTGCTTGGCGCCACGGTCCGTTTGGCATGCGGCGCTGCGTTTTTCGCCAGTGTCTGAATCGGAATGCGTTCGCCGTCGCGGATCACGGTGTCGAACCGGAGTTCGACCGTGCGGTGCGGTGAGAAATCGCCAGACGACATCGATCGGATCCGCGCGAGCTTCGACGGCGGCTGCAGCTTCGTGATCGTTCCTTCGACCAGCGCGCCCTCAGGAAGCACGACGCGGTCATAGGCGTATACCGGTTCGACAACACGGCCCGTCACGCGTTGGCCGACGCGATGCAGCGTCGTGCTGTCGGTCAGCGTCACGCGCAAGGCGCGGCCGGTGGGAAGCACGAGCGCGACGCTGGGCGCGGTTTGCGCGGTCGCGGCTCGGCCCGCGGCGAGCGACGCGAGCAACACACACGCGGCGATCGGTCGCGATGGTGACAGCATGGCGAGATCCTACCTGCGCCGGCGAGTCGGCGACGTAAGCAGTTCGTCAGAACTCGCGGTCAAATCGAGATCGTCAACGTCGGCGCGACGAAGCTCGTCGGATACGACGCCAGCGGGCGGTTCGCCGGGCCGCGCACCACCGCGCCCGTGGTTGAGAATTCGGAGAGGTGGCACGGGCACACGTAGGTCCCGCCTTGGTAGCCGGTGATCGTGCAGACCTCATGTGTGCAGACGGCGTTCAATGCCGTGAACGTCGTTTGTCCGGTACGCGCGACCAGCAGCGCTCCGCGCGACGTATTCACCACGGCCGCATTGCCAACGGTGTTCAGCGGCGAGGCGGCGTCGACGTTGACGGTGATGGTCGATCCGTTAACGGCACCGGATACCGAGGGAAGTTGCGGCGCGTCGCTGCCGCTGGTTGGACTGCCGGAACACGCCTGCATCAATGAAGCAGCCGAGATGATCGTCAGCGCCTGACAAAACTCGCGTCGATTGGGCATGCCGCCAGGGTAGCAACGGACGTGCCTGCAACGGTCGCGCGATCGCTCGCCGAATTGTCACCACGCGCGGACGCGTTACGAACTCCAGAACGGACAATCGATCGATCCGTCGGAGATTCCCCACGCGCAAGGAATTCATCGTCTGTTCATGTTCGTCTGCGCTTACGGGTTCTTGTCCCGGCTCGGTGCATGCTAGAAGGACGACCTGTGCGCATTCTGCTCGTCGAGGACGAACGTTCGGCGGCTCGGTTCATCGCAAAAGGTCTTCGCGAGCGCGGGTATGCCGTTGACGTGGTGGGGGACGGAGCCGAGGCGAGCGCCCGCGCAACGGCTATCGGTTACGACATGATCGTGCTTGATCTGCTCCTGCCGACCAAGAACGGGCTCGAGGTGTGCAGGGACATTCGATCGATGCACGTGTCCACGCCGATCCTGATGCTCACCGCGCGCGACGCGATCGGCGATCGGGTCGCGGGTCTCGATGCGGGCGCCGACGATTACTTGACCAAGCCGTTCCATTTCGACGAGCTCCTGGCGCGCATCCGCGCGCTGGCTCGACGTCGCGCGACGGACGTGTTGCCAGCACGAATCACCAGCGGACGGCTGTCGCTCGACACGAGAACCCAGGAAGCGTCCGTTGACGGTGAACCGATCGTTCTGACGGCGCGCGAATACGCGCTCCTCGAGTACCTGGTCCGCAACGAGGGCGCGGTGGTGTCGCGCGAGGACATCGCCGAACACGTCTGGGACAACCGATACGATCCGACGACCAACGTCATCGACGTGTACGTGCAACGGTTGCGTCGCAAGATCGATCGCGGTGCGGAGTCGTTCATCCGGACGCGGCGCGGCGCCGGTTACCAGGTCGTCGGGCTGCGCGGTGACACGCAATGAAGCTCTCGATCCGCATGCGGTTGACGTTGTGGTACACGGCCCTGATTACCTTGGCGCTGGCCGTGTTCAGTCTCGGAGTCCTGTGGCTCCAGGCGCGGTGGGGCCGAGCCCAGTTCGATTCGGAGTTGGCCAACCTCGCCGCGACGGCCGCGCGCGTCGTCGATGAGGAATTCCTGGAGACGCACAATTTCAAGCGGGCCGCGGCCGAAACGCGCCAATCGCTGAACGTGCCCGGTGTCGCGACGGCGATTCTCGACGACCGGAACGCACCGATCGCGGCACACTGGCACGGATTCGACAACACCGTCGTCCCGGCGCTCGTCGGCGATCGAACCGTACCGGCGTTCGTGACGGTCACGCAGGCACACGTCGCGTGGCGAGTGCTCGTCACGTCCGAGCACGCAGGTCCGATCTCGTATCGAATTCTCGTCGCCGGACCGCTCGACCAGGTCGCGCGCCAGCAGACCCTGTTGTCACGCGTACTGCTCGTGGCGACGCCATTGATCGCCCTGATGACAGGCATCGTCGCCTGGTGGGTCGCATCGTCAGCATTGCGTCCCGTGACGACAATGGCCGGGCAAGCCGAGGCGATCACCGCGGCGTCACGTCAATGGCGGTTGGACGGCGAGAGTGATGCCGATGAAATCGGGCAGCTCGCGCGCGCGTTCAACCGCCTCCTGAGCCGTCTCGGTGCAGCGTCGCAGACCCAACGCCAATTCATGGCCGACGCCTCACACGAACTGCGGACGCCGGTGTCGGTGATCCAGACCGCTGCCGAAGTCACGCTCAGCCAGCCCGGGCGATCGCCGGACGATTACCGCGACGCGCTGACGATCGTGAACGAGCAGGGCAACCGATTGAGCCGCATGGTGCAGGACATGTTCGTCCTCGCGCGTGCGGACGTTGGCGCCACGGAAATCACACGTCAGCGCCTGTACATAGACGACGTGGTCGACGAGTGTGTGCGTGCCGCGGCCGTGGTCGCGAACGCGAAAGGCATCGTGCTGACGTCGCACGTCGAGCCCGACGTGGCCGTTGTCGCGAACGATGATCTTCTCCGGCAGTTGATGACGAACCTGCTCGACAACAGCCTGCAGTACACGCCGTGCGGCGGCGCGGTGGAGGTGCAGGTCGCGACCGACGGCGCAGAGGTGACGATCGCGGTGTCCGATACGGGACCCGGCATACCGATCTCCGAACGTGAGCGCGTGTTCGAACGATTCGTGCGGCTGGATGCGGCACGCTCGGCGACGTCGGGCGCCGGCCTGGGGCTCGCGATCGCGCGCTGGATCGTCGAGCAGCATCAGGGAACGATCGCGGTCGAGGGCAACGATGCCGGCGGCAGCACGTTCCGGGTACGAATACCGAAGATGAACCAAGGAGCGTTATGACGATTCAGCAGCGTGCGTTTGCGATCATCCTCGTGCTCGGCCTCGCGCCCTGCGCGCGCGCCCAGGACACGGCTTCAGCGACTCAGGACACGGCGCGACCGACAGCGATCGAATACAGCGAAAGCTATGAACTTCGCGCGAAGATCCACAAGTACGCCAGCGTCGCAACGCTGCCGTTGATCGGGACTGAGGCGATCCTCGGACAAAAACTGTACAACGATCCATCCGGAGTGCAGAGCAACTACAAGGGCGTCCACATCGCCGTCGGCACGGCGATCACGGGACTGTTTGCCGTCAATACCGTTACCGGTGTGTGGAACCTCGTCGAAGGGTGGCACGACCCGCACCACCGGACGCTGCGCCTGCTTCACGGCATCACGATGCTCGGCGCCGACGCAGGTTTTCTCGCCGCGTATGGCACCGGTCCCGGCGGCCGCAATCTCGTCAACTTCGACACGCAGAAGAACACCCACCGCACGGTTGTGTTCACAACGATGGGTGTGGCGACGGCGTCGTACCTGATGATGCTGATCGGGAATCGATGATCGCGCAGCTGACGGCCTGGACGGTGGCGTGGGCGTCGGTCTACTCGAACCACGCCGTGCTGCGCACGCTCGTCGTGTTCGCGCACGTGGGTGGCCTGGTGGCGGGCGGCGGCGTCGCTGTCGCGACCGATCGCTGTGTGCTGAACACCGTGCTCAAGGACGAATGGTCGAGGAAGACGCTGCTCGACGCCGTCGGCGCCAGCCACAGAATCGTCGTCGGCGCGATCGTGCTGATTGTCATCAGCGGCGTGCTGATGCTCGCCGCCGATGTCGACACGTTCCTGTATTCGCGTGTGTTCTGGTTGAAGATGGCGTTTTTCGCCCTGCTGCTCGGGAATGGCGTGGTGCTGACGAGGGCTGAACGGCGCGCGCTCGACGGTGACGAAGCGGCGTTTCCCACACTGCGCGGCACCGCGATCGCCAGCATCACGCTTTGGTTTCTGACGACGCTCGCCGGCGTTGGGCTATTGAATATCTGACGACCGCATCGTTTCCCGTGGCAGATAGGGACTGTCGCCAACGCGTGAAGAAATAGCTCGCGAGGTACCGGATTCGACACTCATCACCGAAGGCAGCGTCCCACTGCCCCGAGATTGATCTGCGCGTCCACGACCAAAGGTGCGCGAGGAATTCGCGATAGAGAAATCCCGGCACACCGAGCCACGACAGTCCGCGCGCCGTCAGATCCGGAACCAACCGTCCGTCGCGATCGATCGTGTCGCGATAGCGCAGGCGCGCGTGCGACGCGCCGGTGACGTGATACCACTGCCGGTGATAGCGCTTGTCGAGACGCTCCGGCTGGATTTCGGCGAAGGCGACGACGGTGTCCGCGTACATCCCGCGCTTGCCGGCGCGCCACATCCGCAGGTTGAATTCGCGATCTTCGTCACGTAAGTACTCCGGCGCGAAACCGCCGACGTCTCGGATGACCTCTGCCCGGCACGCGAAGTTGGCGGTGATGAGGCATGCCGACGCGTGATCGCGATCGAGATACGGCGAGTCGCCGCGGCGGGTTTGCAGCGCGAGCGGCGGCCAGTGCTGCGGTGTCAGCCATGCCGGCGGCATCGAGGGCCAGCGCGGTTCGACGCGCCCGCCGATGCAGTCGACCTCCGGGTGTTCGGCGAACGCGCGCGCGATGGACGCCACCCAATCTTCGCGCGGGCGGATGTCGTCATCGATGAACGCGAGGATCGCCCCGCGCGCGACGGCAATTCCGGCGTTGCGCGCGCACGAGGCGCCGGCGCGCGGCTCGAAGACATACCGGATGCGCCGGTCCTCGCCGGCATGAAAGGCGACGACATCACGCGTCCGATCGGACGATCGGTTGTCGACGACGATGATCTCGAACGGTGTGCCGCCGGTTTGCTGGCGCAGCGCGCGGACCAACGCGTCCAGTGATGCGGCGCGGTTGAAAGTCGGGACGATCACCGACACGGTCATACGAACCTCGCCCGCTGTCGCAGCCGCTCGCGTACTTGCCCGACGAAGTACCACAGCTGCGTTTCGGCAGCGAATCGTTCGCCGGAGTCTCGACGCGCAACCGCCTTCAGCCATCGACCTGCATCTCTCACCGCGCTGCCGAAGAGAAAGCGCGGGACGCCGGCGATCGTCGCGACGCGCCGCAGATCGAGTCCCAATTCGGTGATCGGGTGCAGCGCCTCCATGCGTGCGCGCGACACGCCCTTGCCGTACCACCAGCGGCGAAAGTACTGCGGCTGGAGACGGCGCGCCGGCACGTGGTGCAGCACGCGCATTGCCGGCAGATACATGCCGCGCGCCGACACGCGTCGAGCGCGGGCGAAGAATTCGGGCAGTTCCTGACCCATCAGCACGGTGTCGCCGTTCCTCCCGAGCGTCGGATCGAAGTTGCCGATCATTTTGACGAGCGCGCGCCGGATGGCGAAGTTGGCGCCGAGCGGAATCTTGCGCCGCTCTTCGAAGACGAACGGCGCGTCGCCGTAATCGAGGATCGCCAGCGTACCCCACAGGATCTTGCCGGTGCGGTCGAACCAACTGGGACACGGTCGCTCCCAGATCGGATCCACCGGTCCACCCGCGTAGCTGATGTCGGAGTGGTCACGGAACGCCGTGACGATCGCGTTCAGCCACTGCCGATCGACTCGCACATCGTCGTCGGCGAAGGCGACGATCGGACTCGTCGACTCGCGCAGGCCGGCATTCATCGCCGCCGACTTCCCCTGCCGGCGTTCGAACACGTACCGGATCGGCACCGGCGATCGCGCGGCGTGGGCGCGCACGACGGCTGGGGTGTCGTCGGTCGAATTGTTGTCGACCACTACGACTTCCCAACGAATCGTCGACGGTACTTCCATCTGCGCGAGCCACTGCAACGTTTCGTCGAGCAGTTCGGCTCGATTCCAGGTGCAGATCAGAACGGTTACATCTCTGTCGTGTGTCATGCGTCACCTACTGCGCCGGTCGCGATGCCAACAGTTGGCGCGGTTCATCGAGCATTCATGTGCCACAGTGCATCTGCACGACGTTCCGCAAGCCAAATACCGTAGTGATTTCTAAGTAACGCGAGCACAGCTCTTGCTTCGGGCAAGGCGTGCAAGACGACGCTTCGCGCGGGGCGGCGACGAACCTGATCGCCGGGACGATCACGAAATACCTGGTGTTTGGGCTGAACATCGGCGTCGGCGTCGTGCTGATGCCGTTCACCGTCCGACATCTGGGACAGACGGAATACGGGCTGTGGATGCTGGTCGCGTCGATGACGACGTACTTTCAGCTGCTCGATCTCGGATACGGCAACGGCGTCGTGCGGCATCTCGTCGAAGCGGATCGCCGCGGCGACGTCGCCGGCGTCAATCGCATCGCCAGCACGTTCGTCTGCGTGTACGCCGTGATTGCCGCGATCGCCTGCGTCGCGATCTCCGTCATGGTCGTCACGGTCGTCCCGCGCTTTCCGCATCTCTCACCGGCGCAGACGCGGACCGCGCAGCTCTTGCTCGTCATCCTCGGCGCGCGTGTCGCCGTCGGATTTCCGCTGACGGTATTCGGAGCGATCACCAACGCACGCCAGGGATTCGTGTGGAACAACCTGGTGGCGAGCGCGACCGTCGCAGGCAGCGCCGTGTGCACGTACGTCGTCCTCGTCAACGGCGGCGGCCTCGTGACGCTCGTCGCGACGACGACCGCCATCAATGTGGCCGGGTATGCGGGCTACGCGTGGACGGCGTATCGCATGATGCCGGAACTGCGCATTCGCGTGGCGTACTTCAGCGCGGAGCAGTGGCGGCAGGTCACGAGCTTCAGTCTCTACTTGTTCGTCATCAACCTGGCTGGCCAGATCAGCTTCAACATCGACAACGTCGTGATTGGCGCCGTGCTCGGGCCCGCATTAGTCGCGGTCTATACGATCGCGCTACGACTCTCCGAATATCAGCGCCGGCTGTCGGATCAATTCAGCGGCATGCTGTTCCCGGTCGTCGTCGCGTTCGGCGCCGACCGCGACGTCAACGCGCTGCGGCGCGCGCTCGTGGACGGCAACAGGATCGCGACGACGCTCGTGGCCGGCGCGTCGGTCTGCCTCGTCGGCTTCAGCGGACCGCTGATCCTGCGGTGGATGGGTCCGGTGTTTGGCGGGAGCGTCGTGCCCTTCGACGTGCTGGCGTTCGCCGGCGTCATCGTCGTCAGCCAGGCGGCTTCGTCGAACGTCCTGATCGCCGTGGGCCGGCATCGACTGGTCACCGGCATCTGGATCGCGGAAGCGATCGCGAACTTGATCCTCAGCGTCGTGCTCGTCCATCGCCTGGGATTGACCGGTGTCGCCGTCGGCACGTTGCTTCCGCTCCTCGTTGGTCACTGGATGGTGATGCTCGCTGCCGCGTGCCGCGCCGTCGACCTGCCGGTCCGTCGATGCCTTTACGAAACGACCTGGCCGGCCGCTGTCGCGGCGTCGCTCGGTGCCGCTGTGTGTCTGGCGGTTCGATGGGCAGTGCCGCCGGCGTCGGCGACGACGGTGGTCGGCGAAATGGCGGTGGTTGGCCTTGGCTACGTCATCTCGTTGATGACGATCGGCTTCGACGCCGAGACGCGACGGGTGTACGCCGCGCAGCTTCGTCGCACCGGTTCGTTCATCGCCGCCGTGGTGCCGCGGATCGGCAGCCGCACGACGAAAGCCGATCCCGACGGTCCGCTCTCATCAAGGGTGAGCGTCCCGTGACGGCGTCACCGACCGTTTGCGCTGCGCGATCACAGATTTCTTATGCGCACGCGATCGTCGGTTGCTAGCGGCGACGAAAGCGTCGGCGCCCTACCAAACTTGTAATCGGATCGGCATGCGACCATCCGGAACTTGTTGATCTTAAACCTCGGCGGTATTGGCAGGTCTAACGCAATGGATATATCGCGAGGTAACCCCCTGCATGCGTCCGAGGTTTGGTGTTCTCGTTTTCTTCACGCTTGTCTGCCACGTTCCTTATGCATTCGGTGCGGCTGTTGTCGTCGCCAAGACGGGTGATGCCTCCATCGCGCATGATTCGGACGCCGGCCTCTGGAGCCTCACGGCGTCCGGCACGGTACTGACCCTCGAACTCGACCCGGCATCGGACTTCCGTGTCCACCAGCTCGTGACCGCGAACAACAAGCCGTGGATTAGCGCCGTCGCCGCCGATTCGATCGTCGTGGTGAACGGACAATCGCGAGCCGTCGGCAACATCAGGGACGGCTTCACGTCCGACGGCGTGCGGACGATGATTTCGGGAACGCATCTGCAGCTGGACGCGGCGTTCGTCGACGACGCCGACGGCCTGCGCGTCATCCGTCATTACCGCGTGACGTCGACCGTGCCGGCGTTCGAAGTGTGGACGACGTTCGAGTCGCTCGGCGGTCCCGTGTCTTTGTCGAATCTCAACGCGCTGCAAATGACGATTCCGAACGGGACGGTTCGGTACGTGACCGGCTTGATGGGCGACAACGCCGACGTCGATCACGAGTCGGCGTTCACGCGGAAATCGAAAGCGCTCGCGGCCGGCGAACATTTCGCGCTCCGCACGACCGGTCGATCGTCGGAGCAGACCGTTCCGTCGATCTTCGTCGATGGTTCCTCCGAGGAATTCTTCGCCGCGTTGCTGTGGTCGGGCGCCTGGTCGTTGTCGATGGACCGATCGACCGACAGCATTGGGATGTCGCTCGGCGTCGGCGCCATGACGACGACCCTTGTGTCGTCGATCGACGACGCGCACGTGGTGTACGGCGTCGCACGCGGCGGCGTGGCGCAAGCGTCCGCCACCGTCCGCTCGTTCGTCATTCAAGGATTGCGCAACGGTACCGCGCTGTCGCCGCTCGTGACGTACAACACGTGGTTTGCGTACGGCACGAACATCGATGAAACGACGATGAAGAACGAGATGGCGCACGCGGCGGCGCTTGGCGCCGAACTCTTTGTCGTCGACGCCGGATGGTATCGCGGCGCTGGGGCAGCCGGGCCGTTCGACTTCGACGCCGGTCTCGGATCGTGGGATCCGGATCCGATCCGCTTTCCGAACGGTCTGCACGCGTTGACCGATTACGCGCACAGCGTCGGGATGAAATTCGGGATCTGGGTCGAGCCCGAGCGCGTCAATCTCTCGGTCATCGGCGATCCCGGTCCGAGCGAGTCATGGCTGGCGATGACGGGCGGCAACTACGGATCGGATCACGCCGGACAGATTTGCCTGGCCGGCGCGGAGGGACGCGCGTGGGTGATGCAGCGCCTGACCGCGCTCATCGACTCGACGCAGCCGGACTATCTGAAATGGGACAACAACATGTGGATCAACTGCGATCGCGCCGGCCACGGCCACGGCGCGACCGACGGGAACTTCGCGCATGTCACCGGGCTGTATCAAATGCTCGCGGATCTGAAAGCGAAGTATCCGTCGCTGTTGATTGAAAACGTGTCAGGCGGCGGCAACCGCCTCGATCTCGGCATGATGCGCTACACCGACGTCGCCTGGATGGACGATCGAACGGCGCCGTCCGCGCACGTGCGCCACAACATCGAGGGGCTCAGCCAACTGTTTCCACCCGGCTACCTGCTGTCGTTCGTGACCGATCATGCGGGCGAGCCGCTGCATTCCGCGTCGGACATGCCGTTGTACGTGCGCAGCCGCGCGGCCGGCGTCCTCGGACTGTGTTTCGTCAGCGACTCGTTCGATGCCACCGACTCCGCCGCGCTCCGCGCGCAGATCGCGTCGTACAAAACGCTGCGCAGCGCGATCGGGCGCGCGTCGGGCGTCTTGATGGGGTCGCAGGCGAGCGATCAAAAACCGCCGGCGTGGGACGTCATTCAGGAAAGTCCGAGTGGGTCGTCGCCGCAGTTCGTGATCTGGGCGTTTCAATCGGACACGTCGGTCTCGAAGGTCAACGTCAAACCAAGCGGCTTGACCGCGACGACGACGTATGAAGTCCGGTCGGTCGATCAGGGGGTGCTCGGCACGTCGAAAGGTTCCGATCTGTCGGCGAACGGCATCGACATCTTCGGATCGCCGGCGACCGCGTCTCACGTCATCGTCATCACGCCGAAATCGTGACCGTCGTGTCGATGGTCAGCTGCCGGTCGTAAACGACCATACGGAGCCGCTCTTCGACTGGAACGCCGCGGTCTTCGACACGATTCGCCAGTAATAGGTCGTGTGCGGCGCGAGCGTCGGCAACGTGTAGCTCTGATGCTGCGATTTGGTCTGACTCGGCCCCAGATTCAGGTTCGCCGCGATCACCGTTGACGCGGTCGACTCCGTGCTCAGGTGCACGTCGTAGTAAATGCCCCATGGGCCGCCGTACCACGTCAGTTTGGTTCCGGTCGTCGCGACGCCTGTCGCGCCGTTCGCGACCGACACGTTCACCGGCGCGGTCGGCGGCTGCGGAACGAACGCCGTCGTCTCCACATTTCCGGTGGTGTTGTTCCACTTCCGATTGAACTGATCCTCGAACCACTGAAAGATCCAGCTCTTCGTCGTGAAATAGTTGTGTTCCTGCTGGTAGTTGTCCGACGGCTTCGTGAAGTTCGACGAGCCGAACATCGCGATGCCGTGACCGTAGTAGAGCACCAGCTTCTCGTGATTCAGCCCAGCGCTCGCGCGGACGCGCATCGGCACGCCGGCGTAATACATGCGATCCATGCTGTAGGCGACCCAGAGACGATCGGCGTTGCGATATTCGTGCATCTCGCCCATGTAGCGCACCGGCACGCCGCGTTTGTGCGCCGCGATGATCGCGTCGCTGTGCGATTGCTGCGTGATGCGGTACATGTCGACGTCGAGCCTGACCGTCTCGCTGTTCTCGAGGTTGATCACGCGCGTCGAGAAGCTCTGCACGGGCGGCAAGTTGAGGTCGGCGCTGATGGTGTATGTGGGATACGAACGCGCGCGCGACGTGACGTTCGCGTAGGCGGTGTAATTCGTGGAATCGACCCACAGGTCGTCGAACTTGCGCTTGAACGAGTCGACGATCGCGGGATCGTCTTCGAAGAAGATCGTTTCCGAATCGTATTGCCGGTATGCGATGCCCGGGATGAATTCGTCGAGGCCGTAGTTCGCGGATCCGAACTCGACCGTCTCCTGGCCGGCGAAGAGCATCATCTTGAAGTGCATGATGCCGCCGCCGACTTTCTTCACCATCGGTATGCCGGCGGACTGAAAGCTGTTCAGCGAGTCGGCGTTCCCGGTGTAAGTCGGATTCGCGCGTGGGTCGACGATCAGTCGCACGGCGACACCTGCATTCTTGCGCGCGATGATATGGCTGACGTACGTGCTGTCCGTCATGAACCAGAAACCGACGTCGATTTCGACCTGCTCGGTATCGATGAGCGAGACGAGATGGGTGCGGCAGTTCTGAAACGACGAATCGCACAGGCTCTCCGCCGAGGCGGAGGGCGCCGCGAACAGCGCCGCGATTGCGACCGCGCTTGCCACCATGACCGTCGACACGATTCGATGAGGCGTCGGCACGCTCCGGCCGATGCGAACATGATGCCTGCCGCGCGTGTGGACGGTTCTTTGCAAACTGCGGAGGTGTGCGACTTCACGAACGATATCGCCGGCTCGACCTCGGCAGGCGAGTCGCGCTTCGCGCCCTTGCCGCGTTCCTGGCCACATTTGGCGTGCTGCGCATCATCACCGCGATCATCCATTTCCAGCTGTTTCCGCACGGACCGTTTCGGAACCTCGTCACAAAAAGCGGACTGCACGTCCATCACCTGTTCTGGGGCATCCTGCTGTTGATGGTGACCGCGTTTGCCGCGCTGGCGACGCGCGCGGAGAAGTGGCACCTGCGGATCGCGATCGTCTTCGGGATCGCGCTCGGGTTGACGCTCGACGAGTTCGCGATGTGGCTCCGCCTCGCGGATGTGTACTGGAGCCCGCAGGGGATTGAAAGCGTCAAGGCTGGTGCACTCGTGGCGGCGTTGCTCGCGGCCTACGGCTTCGGGCAGCCGTTCTGGCACGGACTCGTGACGGGTGGACGCAAATCCACCCGGTCACGGTCGTGACGTGCCAGGCGGGCGTTACGACTTCGGCGTCCGGTTGTTGTGGCGGTCGCGGTAGATCTTGCGGCTGTTGCGATTCAGTTCTTTGTTCAACTGCTTCTTCTCGCCCTTGGTCAGCTTGCCGTCGTTCGCACGTCGATACACCTTCTCCTGCGCTCGAATCGCCGCATCATCTGCGCGCAGATGCGTCGCCTCGCCTTTCGTGAGCTGGTCGTCCTTGACGCCCGCCTGCTCGCGGTCGCGCTGGTTCTCCAGCCGCTGATTGATGGTCGGCGTTTGTGCCCAGGCCGAGACGGCGAACAACGAGAACGTAATCGCGGCTAACGTGGTGCTCAGCTTCATGTCGATCCTCCAGGGAGCCACGGTGAATTAGACCGACGCGGCTGCGAGAAGTAACACCGTTGATATCGACGGGGTGCGCGCTCGTAGAATAGGCGCGCCGGTGATTGCCTACGTCCTGGCACTGGCGGTGCGAGACGGCACGGTCGCCTTGTACCGCAAGCTTGCCGGCATACAGCCGCTCGACACGTTCAGCGCCGCGATTGCGAGTACCGCCGCCGCACGGCATCGGCTGGAGGAGTGATGAATAGCACGTCTGCGCTTCGGCATCGATTCGAAACCATGGTAAACCTGGCGACGATCGCGTCTGGCTTAGCCGTTCTCGTCGTCGCGGGACTGATCATTCGCGGCCTTGTGTCCGGACGCCTCACCGTATCCCTCAATGCGTCAAAGCCTCCATCGGTTGCCGCGGTAATCGATGACAAAACGACAACGGTCAATGAAACGACCGTGCATCACGCTGGAGCGCGTCTAGCGATCGTCGAATTTTCTGATTTCGAGTGTCCATTTTGCGGGAAGTACGCGAGGGATGTGTTCCCACTGGTACGTGATCAACTTGTGGAAAGCGGGCGCGTCGATTACGTGTTCAGAAACTTCCCGCTGGAAAAGATCCATCACAATGCATTACAGGCGAGTCAACGTGCTGAGTGTGCCGGCGCTCAGCGGAAATATTGGGAGATGCACGATCGTATCTTTGCGCGCCAGCCGAACATCCTGATGTCGAGCCTCGCGGACGAGGCCCGTGCCTTAGAGTTGGACGTGCCCGCGTTCCTCTCGTGTACGAGCGCTCCGCAGATCAAGATCGAGCGAGACATATCTGAAGGTAAACGACTTGGCGTCGGTGCGACGCCCACATTCTTCATTGGAACGTTCGACTCGACGGGAACGATCAGATTGGTGAGGCGCATCAACGGCGCTGTTTCCTTTGATGCGTTCAAGCGGGTCATTGACGAAGTGCAGAAGACGATCTCATAGACTGGAATGCGCACTAAGCATCACGTCGGCTTTGTACTCGTCGTCGCCATGGTTGGTGGCCCCAGTCCTGTTCGTGAATTCGTTGATGCGATTCCTGTCGGGACGTCGCCGGGCCTCGCGGCGGATTTGCTGATTCGCGTAGCGCGCGCCCCCGCTGCGGCGGCCGAGGGGCGAGCTTGGCAACAAGCCCTGTACGAAAAAGCGATCGAACTGTCGTCGGCGATCGACGAGCCGTTTCCAACCGTGCCGTTACCCGGCACCCACACGGACACGCGAGACGGGGTCGCGTCCTCAGGCGCTTCCCTGGGAGTCGATGCATTGTCAGTTCGCGTACGCGCCACTCAGGGATTGCTGAGTCTCGCGCCGTCGGCAGCGCTCGACGTCGCACGACAAATGCGTTCAAGTGTGTCGGCGCTCACGTGCCGGGACACGCTTGTGCCCGATGTCTCGCCGCTGTTTGAATTGGCGCAATCGCTCGCCACCGAATCTGCCGCGCGTCGTCGTCGCCGTGGACCGGATGACGAGACGTTCGAAGTACTCGAGGGCTTGGTACAGTCGATTGATTCATCGCTCGCGATCGGTCCGGCGTTGCGCTTTGTGCAACGCGCGACGCTGACGCCCGATCAATCACGCACGATTCTTGTGGATCTTGCCGGGATTCTCGCATCGTTAAGCGATGGGGATGTGGCGTTCACGGCGTCGCTCGACTCGAACTGGACCAACATCAAGAAAATCGTGGAAGTCGGCGATGATCCTGTGCAGTCGGTCATCCTGCGCGCTTTCCGACAGTTCGTTGTGAATCATGTCGGAGCGGAACGGTGTGGCGGCCTCGGGCTGAACGCTGAGCAGGTGGCGGCGCATCGAGCAAAGACACTCCAAGACATCGATGCCGTCATGGAAGCGCACGGGCTCGCCCGGCTCTCGAAGGCAGAGACGACACCGATCCGCGTGGTTCCTGCCGCGCCCGTGGTGGAGTTCTGGCGGTCGTCCAAGTCCTCGGAGTTATTCCGAGAGCTCAAACGACTGAAATTCAACGGTCGGAAGATTCGGACGGCCGCAGACAAGCAGACGCCGGCGTGGTTCCAAGATCTGGATCGGTTCCTGGCGATGTTGAATACGTGGACGCCGAGGGACGAAGCCTCCCCAGCCGACTATTTCTTCGAGCGCAGTCTGTTGTCGGAGGCACTCGTGGATGTCGTCCCTCCAGGCGACGCGCGCGACCGCGTCCTCACGGACTTTGTCACGTACCTGGCGGCCAGCGAATCGCAGTTCCACGGCAGCGCATGGCTGTTTCGGGTTCGGCTCCTGATCGATCGTCATCGTTCAACAGAACGCGCCTGGGTCCTCGGCGCTTTACGCCGCTCTGGCGATTCGACCATGCGTGCGTACGCACAACTCGAGGACGTCCTCGCAGTGCGATAAAAAACGACAGGAGGTGTAGATGCAGAAGTTCGTCGTAAACATCATCACTCTCACGGTGCTGCTAGCCGCATGGCACATGTTGGCACCACGAAAGGCGGTCGTCGTCGAAGCATGGCAGTGTTGCGTCACGGGCTCAGACTGCGCGGACGGCCGGTACTGTTGTACGAAGCCAGCAGACGCTGAGCCGTGTTACAAGGCGCCGGATCCGGAGTCCGGTCCGGACCAGCCGAATTACTGCCGAACCGGATGTGGCGGTGGCTCGGATGGCGGTGGATTCAGCTGCGACAGTTTCCCCGACGAGTGCGAAGGGTAACGACAAAACGTTGGCAGTCATCGAATCGCACATCGGTGACTGCCAGCACTCAGTCCACGCCGACGGCGGTGCGCCCTGCCGCCGTGGCACAATGCGCGCGTGCTTCTTGTCGCAGCCTTCGTCGTCCTTGCGGCCGGCCGTCCGTTTCGTGTGGCGCTCGACGAGCGTGCCACGATGCGTCTCGACGAACCGGTGACGGCAACAGTGACCGACGACGTGTACGTGGGCGACAGCCTCGCGATCCCGGCCGGCTCGAAGATCGCCGGCCACGTCACATCGCTGACGCGACCGCCGGCGGACACGCGTGTACGCGACGCATCGGGCGGCGATTTCACGCCGAAAGATGTCGCGACGATCAGGTTCGACACGTTGACGCTTCCTGACCAATCGAAAAAGACGGTCGCCGCGCGGTCGGTCAGCGTCACGGATGCGCCGGCCGCGAGCGCGGGGCAGTGGCTGAAGGAATACATCCTCGGTCAGTTGCCGTACCATCGGCGATACGTGCACAAGGGCGCCGAGTACGTCGTCACGTTGATCGAGCCGTTGACGATCGGGGCGGACGCGGAGGTGCGGCTAAAGCCGGACACGACGTACCGGGTGAGGCTCGCACGCGCGATCGATTCGTCATCCGCGCGAGCCGACGAGCACATTCGCGTCATCGTCGATCAGCCGTTCGCTGGACATGTCGAAGGACAGGAACTCGACGGGACGATCGCGCGCGTGACGCGTGCCGGCGCGATGCATCGGCAAGGACGGATCGAGTTGCTCGTGGACGGCATGCGCGGCATCGTCACGATCCCCGATTCGAAGTGGCGGTTCGCGCTCCCAATGCTCGCGGCTGGCGCGCTGCCGGCGGCGCGCGACGCGGACCGCGGTCACGTCGGCAATTTCTTCGGACGGAGCGGCGCCGGTTGGTCCGGGTTCGAGATGATCGGCGCCGCCATCAGCGAGACATCTGGTCCTGTCGCGCTCGGCTTCGGCGCCTGGGGCCTCGCGCGCGGGTTGTGGATCAACGTGTTCAGCAAGGGGCACGACGTCGTGCTCTCGCCGAACACGATCATTGATTTGTCGTCACCGCCCTAGGCCGCGCTGCCTCGCATTGCGCCATCCATGCGGTCGAGTCCTTGTCCGGTTTCACATCGGCACGCCGCATCAGCACGCCGCAGTCGAGCACCTTCTGCGCTTGTGTGATCGCTTCGAAGTACAGCTTATCTCCCGCGATCTCCGCGATCATGAAGTGATGCTCGGAGACCGCCACTTCGTCGAAGTCGCTCTTGTGCACGCTGTACAGATTGCGCCCGCCGCCGCCTGACACGAAATACCGGATGCCGCCCTGCTGCGGCTTGATCCGTTCGTAGAGATGCTCGTGGCCGGAGAACACGACGTCGACGTGATTCCGCACGAGCGCCTGCTCGAGCGCCGGGCGAATGACATCGCGCGCCTCGGCCGAATGCTGGCCGGACGAATAGAGCGGGTGGTGAAAGAAACAGATCTTCCATTTATCGCCGGCGTCGGTGAAGACGCCGTCGAGCCACTTGGTCTGTGCGGGATCCGCCGGGTGATTGCTGTTCAGCGCCACGAACCGCGCGTTCCCCTGGTCGAACGAGTAGTGATCCTGATCGTTCATGTGGAACGGCTTGAAGTGGATCTCGAGATCGCGATCGTGATTGCCGAGCGCGGCGTAGAACATCACGCCGCGATCGAGCAGCTCCTTGTACGGAACAAGAAATTCACCCTGGTAGTCGTCGTCGTACAGGTTGTCGCCCAGCATCAGGACGAATGAGTAATGCCGCGCGGTGTTGAAGTACGTCAGCATCGCGTCGGCGACCGCACGCTGCGGCTGATCGCCGGATCCGCTGTCGCCGATCAGCGCGAACACCGTCCCTCCACGCAGTTGCGGCATCGGGAGCGGCGACGTGGTGCCGGGCGCGGGCGTCGCGGCCTGCGGCGCCGGCGGCTCGGCCTGCGCGGTCGCGGGAAATGCGTCGGTGATGTAGTCGACGACGACGTCAGCGTCGACGTCGCGGAGGACGAGGGTGTGATCGAGGAAGTCGAATTCGAGTTGCTTCGGCAGCGGCGGCAGGATTTCGGCAAGCCGCGGCGGCACGCGCGGCGCGTCGAGCCGTTCGTTCAGCCTCACGGTCTGCGTCTTCGCCGGCGTCGTCAGCTGCTCCGCCATGTCGTCGAGGATCAACGCGCGCTTCGGTCCCGCGAATGCGTCGGCGATCTGATGACGAATCGCGTTGGCGATCGGCGGGGTGACGATGTCGCCGGGTTTTGCGTTCGGACGGAGCTTCGTGCGCAGCGCGTCGGCGAGGACGTTTTGCCGCGTGCGGACGGCCTCCGCTGACGCGGCATTTGGGGCCGCCTTGCCGGGCGCAGCTTCCTGCGCTTGCGCCGCCTGCTTTCGGAACGGCTGGGTTTGGTCTATGTACGCTTGCAGCGTCGTCCGCAACGGGTCGAACGTCGGATCCGGCTGCGGCGGTGCGGTCGTCGGCGGCAGATTTGGTCCGCAGTTGAACGACACACCCAGGGCGAACAGGGTGGCGACGAGCAGGCGTGCACGCATAGGCGAGCTTTAGACGCAAATGATGTGCCCAGTTGTGTATGCTCTTGCCGCTATGCGCATGACACCGTTGACCGTCGCGTCCGTTCTCGTCACCGTCACCATCAGCGTCGCCGCGCAGCAAATGCCGTCAGCGCCGGCGACCAACGATCCACGTGTCGGCCTCAAGCCCGGTCTGCACGATGCGGGCGAGGCGATCAAGAACCTCGAGAAGCTCGCGAGCCTGCCGAAGCCCGAAGGCTTCTTCGACGCCGAGCATCCGTCCGGCACCGCCGCGCCGCCGGAACGTCCCGAGGGTCAGGCACCTCGGAGTACTCCGAGTGGTCAGAGTACTCTGGCACCGGACGCGTCGCCGCCGTTCGATCCGGTCGCGTCGAATCGACTCGGCTTCACGAACTCGGATCTCGCGTTCAGCGGTCATCGCGTCATCGTCGGCAACTATCACGGGTTCAACACGTATGACGTCGAGCGGCCGAACCGTCCGAAGCTGATTGGATCCGCGGTCTGCCCGGGCGGACAAGGCGACGTCTCGGTTTACGGCAACCTGCTCTTCATGTCGGTGGAGCAGACGCGCGGCCGCCTCGATTGCGGCTTGCAGGGCGTGCCGACGGCGGTCAGCGCGGAACGGTTCCGTGGCATCCGCATCTTCGACATCAGCGATCTGAACAATCCGAAGCAGCTCGCCGCCATTCAGACGTGCCGCGGGTCGCACACGCACACGCTCGTGCCCGACGCGCGCGACAAAGAGAACTTGTACGTGTACGGATCGGGGACGAGCTCGGTCCGTTCGGCGGAAGAACTCGCCGGCTGCAACGCCGACAAGACCGATCCGAACACGTCGCTCTTCAGCATCGACGTGATTCAAGTGCCGCTCACGCATCCGCAGGACGCGAAGATCGTGAACAAGCCGCGCATCTTCGCCGATCTCACGAGCGGCAAGATCTCGAGCCTGTGGGCGGGCGGCACACACGGCGAAGGCACGCAGAAGACGAGCGAAACGAACCAGTGCCACGACATCACCGTGTACCCGGAGATCGGGCTCGCGGCGGGCGCGTGTTCCGGCAA
>DASREL010000061.1:0-45277 GCA_035652075.1 Vicinamibacterales bacterium | reverse complement strand
ATGTTGGCCACGTCCTGCTCGTGCGTCTTCAACGTCGTGTTGATCGAGTCGATCTGTGCTTGCACGGCCGCGCCCCCTTGTTTCTCGGCCGCCCAGAGCGACTGGATCTTGGCATTTGCCTGATCCGCCGTCATTCCGGTGTCGACAAGCGATTTTTGGATACCCTGCCAGCCGCCCATCGCTTTTTCGAACTGCGCCTCAGCGTCGCGTCCCTGCAGTTCCGTCTGACTCGGTCCGCCGATGTGCATCAGCATGCCGAGGGCGGAGGAAATCAATCCGCCGAGCCCAGGCAGGATCGATCCGGCGAGGCCGCCAATGATGCCGCTCGCGGTCTTGCCGAGCCCGCTGAACGCGTCCGACACGAACCCGCTGACCGCGTTCGTCACGCCATGCAACGCACCATCCTTCCCAAACAGCGAATTCGAGATCTCGTTCGAAACGCCTTTGAGTGCGCCGGCGAGGTTCCCGCCGCCAGTGAAGGCGTCGGTCAACAACGTCGGAAACTTCGCGAAGGCCGACGCCAGCGAGTTGACTACGCCGTTACCGAGGACGTCCTTCATGTGTGCTTTCGCCGGTTCCGACAAATCTGGGATAGCTAGCACCGTTTGATTCAATGCGTCGGTCAGCGTTTTTCCCATGTCCTGCGCCGGCGCGTTGACGGTGATGCCCGGCAATCGCAGGTTTCCCTCGGCCGTGGCCATGTCGCGCAGGATCTGCTGCGGTCCGACCAGCACGCTCGCCATCGCCTTGACCATGAGCGCTTCGGACGCAGCGATATTTTTCAGACGCTCGTCGAGTGCCTTGGCCGCATTTTCACCGGTCACGAGATCTTCCCCAACGCCGCCGATCGCCGCGTGACTGACTGCGGCAAAGTCGCTGATGCGCTTTTTCGCATCATCGAAGGCCGACCCAAAGTTCTGTTTCAGGTCGGCGACACCAGTGTGCAGCGCGTTGAAGAGCGTCGCGTGTTTGCCGGCCGCGTCGATCGCGCCGTCGCTCTCGTCATGGAGGCCTTTGGCGAATCCATCGAGCCAGGTGCGTGTGTCCTTCAGCGCGTCTCGAACGCCGAGAAATTGCGCGCCGACCAGCGGCGTTTTGCTCGCGAGATCCGCTCCCATCTCGAGCAAGTGCACGAACGCGGTTGTCAGATCCACCACCTTCGCCGTCACGTCGAAGAACATCGCCTTGACGCCTTGGAAGGCGTTGTCGATGAACTGCGCGATGGAGACGCCGATGTCGGCCCAGCGCAGCAACGTCTCGATGCCGCTCTTCACGACGGCATCCATGTCGCCGAGCGACAGCGTGCCGCCGCGCACGGCCGCCTGAAATTCCCTCGACAGCAGAGACTCGACCGCGACCAATGAAGGCAGGACAGAATCGGCGATCTGCATCGCCGCCGCCTCGAGCTGCATGGAAAACGATTGCCAGCCAACTTCAGCGGCGTGCGCGGCAGACGCCTGGTCAGTCGTCATGACGAGACCGAGTTCGTTTGCTTCGTCGATCAACTTGCGAATGTCCTCGGTCGCGAGCTGGGCCATCTCCTTCCAGCCCTTACCGAAAATCGCGGCGCCGACTGCGGCTTGGTCCATCCGGTTCGGCAACTTTTCGAGCGCCGACAAGATGTCGATGAACGCCTGATCAGGTCGCTCGTTTTTCAGCGTGTTCAGATCGAGATGCAGTAGATCGAGGTGCTTCTGGAGTTCGTCGGCCTTCGCCCCGCTCGAACCGAGCGCTTGCTCCATTTTGAACAGCGTGTTGCCGAACCCAGCGAAGTCGATGCCGGTCTGTGAGGCCACGTACCGCAGCGCAGACAGATTCTCGACCGACGCTCCGGTCTTTAGGCTCATGTCGTAGAGCTGATTCCCAAGTTCGATCGTGTGCTCCACGATCTGCGGCAGCGCTTCCGCGACCTTGAGGAATCCCTCGCCGATTTTTTCAGCCAGGTGCTCGAACATCTCGCCGAGCGACACGCCCGTCGTGATGCTTTTCGTCATCGACTTTTCCGCATCGTCGACGACTTTCGACACGTTCGCCATCGAACGCTCAATCGATGTGGTGTTGGCTTCGATGTTGTAGATCATCGACGCGATCGTGGCCATCTCGTCTCCTACAGGTAGCGCGATCCGATGTTCGTGACGGTGTCGATCGTCGCCCGTTGCGCCGCGCGCATCCGTGAGTCGAGCGGCGTCTTCTGGCCTTCAAACGCCGGCCGCATGAACGGATGCGCCGACATCTTGACGGTTCCGTACTCGACCATGTGCGCGTAGTACGACGCTCGCAGCGGCCGACCGTCGATGACGACCGTGCCGGCTTCGATGCCGACGCGAGCGCGTGCGTACGTCGGTGAAAAACTGAATTTGATGTGATTGCGAAGCGTGCCGGTCCTCACCGGGACCGACATCTTGGCGTTCCGGACAACTTCCGACGCTGTCACCCGTATCGCTTCTCCGAGTTCAGCGCGTACCGTGTCAGGCATCGCCGCGAGCGTCGCCTTGATGGCGGCTTTCCCCTTGACGGATCCGGAAATCGGCACTGGGTTTACGACTCCGCTTCGCTCTTCGCGAGTTCCTGCAGGTCTGCAGTCACGAAACCCGATAACCGTTGGGCGACCGTACAGACGCGGTCCATGACGTCCGCGCGGAGGCCTCCCAGGACGACGACGTCTTCATCGGTGAAGAGACGTTGACCCGCGCCGTCGACGAGGCACCTCACTGCGAGACGCGCGCGAACGTTCTCGAGCGTCATACGCCGGCGCCGCGCATTCATCAATTCGCCTTCGAACGCATCTCGATCGTGAGCCGACATCCCTCGGACGATCACGGATCCACCGAGCTCCGGTACGTCGATCTGTTGGATCGGGAGTGCGACCGCCTGCGCGGCCGCGAGCAGTTGTTCTCGTGTCAACACATCCATGTGGACCGCCTCATCTCCCGTCGGTTGCGAGCGTCAGTCGACTGTGCTCGATCGCGCGTAAACGCGTCGACAGCAACGCCTCAATGTCTGGTAATTGCGCGTGCGCGCGAGCCAGATCATCGATCGACGCCGTGATCGCGGCACGCTCGTCATCGGTCAACGGTTCACCCGACAGCAGCCGCGCCGATCGTTTCTCCAATTCCGCGAGCGCCGCGGCGTGATCCGCAACTAGTTTCAGCGCGTTCTGCGTCGCCTCTTCCGCCACCAACATCGCTGCCGCGGCGGTGTCCCGGTACTTTTTCGCTCGCTGTCTCAGTCCGTCCATCGACTTTCCTTGTAAATCCAAAAATATGCCTAGGCCGGCTTCAGGAGGACGCGGTGGAAGTCCGCGTTGGCGGCCGACCGGCCTAGGCGTGCCCTGACGGGCGTGGCCGCCACTCTTACGAGGTCGATCCCGACGATCGACCAATAAGCGCCCGCGGATTCTGATCCGGCGTCGGCGCGTAGTTGTATTGCGTCTTGCGGAACCCACAGCGAGACGATGCCGGTTGCCACGACGGCAGCGCCACGCCGAACTCGAGCGCGGCCTCTTCGAGCCGTCGCGCGCGATCAGCATCGGTCAACGTCGTCAACTGCGGCATCGACCGCCGCGTCACCACCACACCGAACTCGAGCGCGGCCTGTTCGAGCCGTCGCGCGCGCTCAGCATCGGTCAACATCGTCGGCTGCGGCATCGACCGCCGCGTCACCACCGGTGACGATTGCGACTCTGGCGCGTGCACGGTCGTCGCGCGCCCGCGGTTGTCGTATGTCACAGTGAGTCGACCGCGAAAGCCGGTTCGCGACCGGTACTCTTGTATTGCCGTAAATGTGTTCAGCGGCACAACGGCCGCCGTGTCGACATGCTGCGCGGCGAATTCAATGGTCCGCATGTTCGATCTCCTCACTCCTTCGGTTTCCAACCACGTTCCATCGCGCACTCGAGGAACCACCGGCCATCCGACCGCTCGTCGTCGGCATTGAGCGCGGTCATCGCGAACAGCGACGAATCGTTCGACCAAGCCAGCAGCCGCCGGTATCTAGTCATTGCTGCCATCGCGTGAAAGAGTGCCGTCGCGGCCTCGTTCAGCGCGCGCGGCAGCTCACGCTCGATCTGCTGGTCACGACGATCGTTGATCTCGGCTTCGCGGACGGCGATCCGACCATCGATGTCGCGAAGCTGTGCTTCCGCGGATCCGAGCGCCTCGCGTTCGCGGTGGAGCGCTCCGCGTGTGCGTTCGAACTTGTCGGCCGCGATCTTCCGCTCGGCGTCCGTCGCCAGGCCCAAACCGTGACGGTGATCGAGGTCCAACGCGTCGAGCCGATCGCGCTCGAACACCGCTTCAATGTCGGCGATCCGACGCGTGTGCTCGCCAACGCTCACCGCGACGGCTTCTCGCCGGTGTCGAAGTTCCTGTAGCTGCGGATCGCTCGCGAAATCCGGAAGCTGAAACGCTGCTACCGGAATACTCGGTCCGTACGGGCGTGAATCGATCAGCGTTCGTACGCGAGCCTCCCGCTGTTTAAGCAGCGACGTTCGCTCGCCTTCGAGTTCCGACTTTCGCGCCGCGAGTTTGATTCGTGCGCGATCGTATTCGAACTCAGCAATGTCTGCTTGTCCGCGGTTGGAAAAACGGCGCGCGTCGCCATCGGAATCTCCCCAGATGCGAACGTACTCAGCGCGCAGCTGTTCGAGTTCTCGATCGATGGTCGGCAATTCCCGATCGATGGCGGCGATTTGGTCATCGAAATTCTTAACGACGGCCTTGATGTCGTCTTCGAGTTGTCGCTGTGCCGGCGTGATGACAGCTGACTTCATGATCGCCCTCGCTCTTCCGCTTCACCGCGCACCAGGCGAGCGGCCATCCCTTCGCGGATCCACACGTCAGCGAGCGCCGCGTCGAGATCGACGATCTGGCCGATCGCGTACGCCGGCGTCCCTGCCACATTCACGAGCATCTTGACTTTCACGGTCTTCATCCTTTTTTCCTCCTGCCGACGCGTGCACGAAGTGCGATGACGTTGTCTCGACGGCGGTAACGCCGCGCTTCGTCCAGCATTATGTCGATGTGCTGCAGATCTCGTTCGATAGAGAGCCAGCGCCGGCCGGCCTTCGCGACGTTGGTCAACCATTCGTACCGGCATCGATCGCAGCGCCGATGCAGGTGCGCGATCGCCGCCTCACCGCAGGCGCGCGTGCAGAATCGCAGCTGCGCACCGGACCAGCCGCACGCGCGACAGCGCGACACCGGCGACCACCGCTCGATGTGACGCAGCGGTTTACGCGCCGCCAAAGAACCGCTCCTTCGCCGGATTCGTCGACTTCTTCACCTCGTCGGCGACCAGAATCGGTTTTCCCATCGGAGCCAGGCTGAACCTCGCGAGCTCGGCATCGATTCGCTGTATCAGACCGCGATGGTTCGAGCCGCCGGCATCCGTGACTGAACCCGCGTAGCGGCGCTCGAGCACTACGTTTCGGCACAGCACCACGAACGCGAATGCGGTGACCGGAGTCAGCGTCTGAGCCTTGAACGCGTGCGGCGCGAGCTGCAACCACACGGCGCGCTCGTCTGGCGTCAGCTCCTTGGGCGGATCAAACGTTTCTGGCGCCGGTGCTGCTACATCACTGGGATAGATCTTCCGCCGGCGATGGCTCGCCCCGCCGTCGAGCGCGCGCAACACGATGCTCTTTGGCTTCCTGCCAGAACCCGGTCTGCTGCCTCCGCTACCGATGCCGCCCATCGCTCACCCGTGCAAAAAGAGAAATCAAAAGCATGAAATCAAAAACATCCACACCGAACTTACGGAATGAGGCCGCGGCGTGCGAATTTGTCGCGCAGTCCCGCGACCATTCGAAGATAAGGAATTGCACCCCCTAGTAGCTGTCATGTTGACCTCGTGCGCGTTCGCGCTGCCGTTTCACTTGGTGACAGGTGAGGCAGAGCGCTTGATGATTCGACCGGTCAAAGAAGCGAGGATCGTCCGGCCCGGTCACTGGCAGGATGTGGTCGGTCACACGCGATGCAACGGTTCGCCGATCTCGCTTGCACGCGCTGTCACCTGTATCTGGTGCTTCTTCAGGCTTGTCGCCGCACAGAGGAAATTCCTTGCGAAACGCGACACTGTAGAGATCCCAACGGCGCGTGTACCCTTTCGCTCTCGGGCGGTCAGATGGCTGACTATTACGACATGCGTTACATAGCCCTGATCGCACCAGGTTACGCTCGCACCGTGCACACGGCCGCTGGAGGGCAGCAGCCATCTAGTTCACCGCGCCTTCAGCCGGCCCGAACACCTGCGCCAGGGCAATCGCTGCCGCTTGCGTGATCGGCAACTTGCTGGCGTCGTACTGAAGGGCGACAACCGCATCGACCGTCGTGTTCACACCGGCGCGAATGACCGCGCAGCGCACGTATCGCTGCGCGGGCCGCTGCACATCGACGACGAGAATCTTCTGGCCAGCCGCTTTCGTCCCGAGCAGGTCCTGCGCGCCGCTCATGTCCGCGGTTGCCGCTTCCTGGCCTTTCGCGAAATTGCCAGAATCTGAGGTCCCGAGCTTCACGACCCACAGCACCGCATTGAACCCCGCCATGTCCAGCACCGTGGAATCGAATTCAGTTCCGGCGGCCGCCTGCGCGTCGTCGACCGTGATCTTCATGCTGTCGCTGATAAAACCAACCGCTTCCATACCTCACTGCTCCTGTTCAAATTCGAACAGATCGCGCTCGTCGCGCGGCTGTCGTTGTTCTAAGTCCCGCGTTAACGTCCGCTGGGACTCTGCTCGCTTCAGTCGTCGCTCCCGCATTTCCAGCTCGAAGCTCGCGCCGAACGAGGCGAGGCCGAGCCAGATCCAAACGAGCGGCGCGTATATTTGCTGCAGCCCGATTCCAATCAGGACGACGGCGATGATTTCAACGACATTCGGAAGCGGAACGCGCGGTACATCAGCCATCACGACACTTGCCCCTGTGGTAGAGCCAGCAACTCGCGTTCGGCGGTCGCATCGCGTTTCCATCTTCCATTTCTGGCCGCGCCGTTCGATTTACCGTTCATGCTGTCGCTCTCGTTTGCGTTGACGACGAACGGCTCTTCAATGCGATCTCGATCGCCTCGCCGAGCAGCTCGAGATCACACACTCCGCGAGACCAAGATCTGCGACGGATGTCGTCGCTCGCCGCATCAAGCAGCGGTTCACCGCCCAGCTCCGGGTCTTTTTCAAGACAACTTTCAACGTGGGCCACGTATAACGTCAGCAGCCCTTCAGATGAGACCGCAGCACGTCTCTGGCGTGCTGACTGATTAAGTGACTTGTAAGAAGATGAGCGCGAGTCTGAGGATTTGACCACCTTCGAGCGAAGGTTTTGACCACCTAGGTGGTCTACCCAGCAGACCACCCTCAACTGGTAATAATGAGTTGGCTGGAATCCGCCTCGTCGCCGGCGATCCTTCACGCGGTCCCGATCGACGTGACCGCGACTCAACATTGCAAGCTCGCCTGCTTGCACCAGCGCGCGAATTGAATCGATGACCGTCTGCCTCGTCAGCCGCGCACGTTTCGAGATAGCACGTAGACTCGGATAACAAAGACCCTGCTCGTCGGCGAACGATGCGAGCGCGAGCAGCACGATCAACTGGGCATGCCGCGCCTTCGATGCTTTCAGCGCGCGGAACATTGCGTCACCGCCCATTTACGATGGCCGCGCGCTGTTTTTCGTTCTTTTGAATGCCGCGATCAGCAGCTGCGAGAGTCGCACAGCTATCTGTTCGTCGCGATCGTCAGCTGGTGAAGTCACCGCCGCTGACTCCGCGATTCCATTTGCGCGCGCAGCGACTCAGGTGTAGGTTCGTCTGCAAACGCTTTCTCGGCGTGTACCCGGACGATGTCAGCCAAAGCCAAGACGCGCTTATCGCCAGACTGGACCGGGTAGGCACCTGTCAGCCATCCAGACAACGTAGCTGGATGAACACCGATGGCGCGGGCAAGAACGTACTGCTTAAGACCAGAGCGCTTTATCGCGTCGCGGAGTTCGTCAGATATGGCCATCGCAAATTAATTTGCGATGGTAGCGGCCTATTGAAAATTGGTAATACGTGACAGGTTTAAGTCTTTGTCTGCGTTGGTCTTCCTCGCTGACATTTTCTTAGCTTCAATCGGATCAAGCCGGCAATGGCGATACAAGCGCGCCTGATCGTCTGAACGTCGGCGCCTGACTGCGTCCACGTCCACGGCTGATATTTGGACGTTTGCGCCGGCGTTGGAACGAACCGTGTCGGCGTTCGCGCGATTCCTGAAAAGGTCTCACCAGATTGATACCGCGCTAACCAAACCAGGTGAGCCGGCGACAGTGTTCTGCGTGGCGAATGGTGCCGCCGATGGCCCCGTGGAGGCACGATCTCGCCGACGACGTCGTCTCTGTCCGACCAGACGTGTGACGCCGCGCTGTAAACCAACCAGGCACGAACACTTCCTCGCGCGTACGCGCGCGGCCAATTATCGAATCGTTCCGTGCTCACCAAACCGTATCGCTCGCACCATTCTTGGACCTGTGCCGCGTCGTACACGAGCGCCGGATTCGACCGTAATTCATTGATCGCTGCTGGAGCCACCGACGTGATTGTTTCGAGGTAAAGCCAACGAGCGTGTTCGCAAAGATCCTCAGGCGTCTGGCTGACGAAGCGTCTGAGATGGTGCGGAATGTGAAAACCGAGCCGGTGTGGCGAATGACGACCGCGGTGCGGCACTTTGGTCGTCATTGTCATCGACGACGACTTGAGGTTATTCGCTGTCACCATCGCCTCGAAACGCGCATCCGTGGATCGTCGCCTCACGAAGTTCTAGGTATCCTCGTTCCGCCCCTCTCGTGTTGTTCTTCTTCATCTGTTGGTGCAGCCGCCACACGACCCAGCGGCAGTTCTTCGCGAGCTTCTTGTCGCGGCTGCGCGCGCGTTTATCGCCATTCACTACAGCATGTCCGGCCGGACAGTCGTCGAGCGGTTGGCGTACTACACCAAGTCCGATCTCGCGTACGAATGAGACCTGAATCGCCGCGACCTTGAACCCGTCGTGGTTGTTCAGAATCGATTGTAGGGCCTGTTGTCTCTGACGCGATGAAGACCCGACATTGGCCCGTCTTCGTCGTCACGAAATGCGTCTGAGCTCGGACGACTGCTGAGCTTTCGCAAAATGTTCTCCTTTCGCCGTTTCCGGACGAAGAAAGGCACCTTCACGCTGCTTCAATCATCGTCCTGTAAACATGTCGCAAGTTATGATCGAATCCCGGTGGGGACGCCAGATCCTTACAGCGTGAATCCGCGGCGTTGGACCCGTCCCTTGCTATCCCAGACTTCGAACAGATAGGACTTTCCGCGCGTGAGCGAGAACGTCGGAGTTTTCGGCGCCGATGCGTTGAACTGCTGACGGCCCGCGGCAAATGACGCAGGATTCGACCCAGCTTTGAGCGTGAGATTCCAGCAGCCGTTCCAGCACACACGGAGTGCTCTCGTTGGCTTCACGTCCCACACGGTCGCGCCGGATGCTAACTCGCTGATACGAATCCGTGCGATATTAGGAGGCACGCCGCCCATTAGATCCATGTGCGCGATCACCTGGCCATCGTGTGGTGCCTCGAAATCGAGCGGCGGCCCTCCGGTCGCAGCCCAGAGTGCCACTTCCGCCGGTGGCACAGCGCGAGGTCCGACAAGGAGACCGATTAACACGAACGACACCACGCCAAGCCCGAGCAACGCGTGCCTGATGATTCGTCGTCCGCGAGCACCGGCTGGCGCCACGATGATCTCGCCGATCACGGCGGCGATGCCGCCAAAAAACATCGACGTCACGAGCAGGACGAAACCGGCGCTGATCATCGCGGCGATGTCGTCCCAGGACATCGCGCGCGGAAACGTCGCGATTCCCCAGACCGGCAGCAATACCCACTCGACCGCAGAGACGGTGAGCGCGGCCATCAATCCACCCTGCCATCGCTCCGCGCGCCAACTTCCGTACGCCGTCGCGAGCCCAACGACGCCAACGAGCGCAAAGGGCGAGAGCGGCGAGAGCACGGCGACCACGATTGTCGGCAGGCCGTCGAGATAGAACGCACCCGACGGCGCGCGGAACGTGTTGAACACAGCGCGACCGGCCTGAAGGAGGATCGCGGACATGACGAGCCACCAGTTCGCGCGTAGCCACATGCCACTGACTTGTCGCCAGTACCACAGGTCCGCCCGAAACTCGCCACCCGCAGGGACACGGGATTCGCGGTACTCCTCCAGCAGATCGCCGGACACGGTCTCGCCCATGTCGAGAGGGAGCAGTCCGCGCAGAATCAGTTCAGCGATGCGAGGCGGATCCGGCATTCGTCAGCTTCTCGCTTTCAGCGGCCGGGCAAAGCCGCGCCAGATGGTGTCGTGCGTCTCCCGCGCCTCGTCCAGCGCGCGCAACCCCTCGGAGAGCACGGTATAGAACCGCCGCGCGCGGCCATCACGGATCGGTGTGCCACTCCCGACTTTCGAACGAACGAGGCCCTTGCGCTCGAGGCGCTCCAATGTCGCCTGGACGGCGCCCGCGGCGACGTCGCGCTCGAGACGCACCTGGACCTCCTTCAGAATGGCGCGCCCGTAGGCGCCGCTCTCGAGCCGGACGATGGCGAGCAGCACCGCCTGCTCGAATGACCCCAGGATGTCCGCCACAGCAACTACATTGTAGTCACAACCTCGCTCATGCGAGAAGCGATTTGTAGTAGGGTGAAGCCGTGCCGACCGACTACGTCATCGACACCGAACACCGGGCCGTGTTCACGCTGGCGATCGGCGCGCTGTCGATCCTCGATCTGCTCGACAGCATGACGCGGCTGCTGGGGGACGCGCGGTTCTCTCCGGACTTTTGCCACGTCGCCGACTTTCGCCTCGTCGACATCACCGCGCCGCAACTGTCAACGGCCGACATTCGCAGCTTGGCCGCCCGGCCGGTCTTCGACCCGAGCGCCCGCCGCGCCTTCATCATCGGGTCAGGGTCCGCATTCGGCCTGGCGCGGATGTATGCGGCCGAGCGCGACGCGGGCGGCGAGAGCAACATCCAGACATTCCAGGATCTCGAGACGGCGGCTGCGTGGGCCGGGATCGACCTCGACGCGGCGACCAGAGCGTTCGCGGAGCTGTCAGACCGCCTGGCGCCTGACACGTAGCGCGAGCAGCCGCACGCGGATCAGCTCGCGACGGTCTCCGGTAAACTCAACACATGGCGTTTTGTGACCACTGTCAGGGGCAACGGTTCGACCGCGCCCAGGTGCTTCGTATGCTGCGCGCGAGCCGGCGTCAGTTCCGCCGGGCGACGCGCAACGAATCGGTCGACGAGGCGCTCGCGGAGATCATTCGGAAGGTGGCGTCACTCGACATCGTCCACTTCGAAGTCGAAGACGAATCCGAACCGACCGACTGGGTGCACTGACGTTACGTGGTGGATCGTCGAAGCAGCTTTTCGGCGAGCGTCTGGATATCGGTGATGCCGAGCGGCTTGTAGGCGAGCTCGGCGTTCAGGCTCGCGATCTCCTGCACCGTCGTGTCGTCGAGATTCGTCACGCCGGTGACGAGGGCGACCGGCAGCGTCGGCTTCATCGCGCGCAACCGATAGAGGAAGCCGAGGCCGTTGACAAACGGCATCTTCAAATCGAGCAGGATCGCGTCGGGCGGCGCCGTCTGGATCAGTTCCATCGCCGCCGTCGCGCTGTTCGCGATGACCGGCTCGTAGTTCGCAATTTCGAGCGCCCGCGCGTAAATGCGCAGCACTTCCGGTTGATCGTCCACGATCAGAATCCGCCGTTTGTCCATTAGGTAATCGCCCCTGCCGACCGGAGTTTGTCGATCTCGTCCTCGCTGAACCCGAGTTCGGCCAGCACCGTGTTGGTGTGCTCGCCGAGCAGCGGAGCGCGGCGCCGCGGGTTCGTCGGCGTCGCGCTCATCTTCAATGCCGAGCCCAGCGCCTGCATCGGTCCGAGCACCGGGTGATCGATGTCCACGGACATCTCGCGTGCGGCCAGGTGCGGATCGCTGAAAACCTGCGCGTAGTCGTTAATCGGCCCGCACGGGATGTCGTTCGCGTCGAACAACGCGATCCATTCCCGAGCCGGCCTCGTGGCCGTGACCGATTCGATCTCGGCCGCGAGCGCCGCCTGGTTCGCGACGCGCGTCGGATTATCTGCGAAACGCGGATCGGTCGCCCATTCGGCGTGGTCCAAAAGTTCACAAAATCGCGTGAACAATCGATCGTTGGCGGTGCCGAGAGTCATAAATCCGTCTGCGCAGCGGATCGCCTGGTAGGGCGCGAACATCCGGTGCGCCGAGGCCATCGGTTGCGGCGACACGCCGGTATGAAAATACTCGGTCGCTTCCCACACCGACAAGGCGACGCCCGCTTCGACCAGTGACGTATCGACGTGCTGCCCGCGATCGGTGTGATGACGATATTCCACAGCCGCGAGGATCCCCACGAGCGCGAACAGACCGGCGCCGAGATCGGTTAACGGCACGCCTGCCTTCATCGGCGGTCCGCCACGTTCGCCGGTGATCGACATGATTCCCGAGACGCCCTGCGCGACCAGATCGAATCCGCCTTTGTCGCGGTCCGGCCCCGTCTGCCCGTAGCCGGAGATCGATGCGTAGATCAGGCGCGGGTTGATCGCGGACACCGCTGCGTATCCAAGTCCGAGCCCGTCCAGCACGCCGGGACGATAGTTCTCGATCAGAATGTCGCTGACGGCGGCCATGCGCGTGACCGCGTCCTGCCCGGCGCGCGTTTTAAGGTTGACGATCACGCTCCGCTTGCCGCGATTGACGGCGTTGAAACTCGGGCTCTCGGTGCCGACGCGCCCCGGCATCTGGCGCGTGGAATCGCCCGACGGCGGCTCGATCTTGATGACATCGGCGCCGAGGTCGGCGAGCACCATGCCGCAGAACGGACCCGCCATCACCTGCGTGATGTCCAGGACCCGCAGACCGGTGAGTGCCCCGCGTGTAAGATCCATGTCGCTCGGCTGAAGCCTTCGCGCTACGTTTTACTGTGACGGGGGAGAGTTTGTCCAACACAACAGAGACGCTGTTCGAGATTCAGGGCTCGATCGCGATCCTGACGTTCAATCGTCCGGAGGCGCGCAACGCCATGACGTGGGCGATGTACGAGTCGCTCGTCGAGACGTGCGACCGCGTCGACGCCGATTCGGACCTGAAGCTGTTGATGCTGCGCGGGGCCGGCGGCAAAGCGTTCGTTGCCGGCACCGACATCGCGCAGTTTCAATCGTTCGGCGCCCGCGAAGACGGCGTGAAATACGAGGCGCGGCTCGACGCCGTGCTCGATCGGCTCGAACGGGTCACGAAGCCGACGATCGCGCAGGTGCAGGGCGTCGCGGTCGGCGGCGGCTGCGCGATCGCGCTGGTGTGCGATCTGCGCGTTGCGACGCCAGAGTCGACCTTCGGCGTCCCCATCGCGCGCACGCTCGGGAACACGCTGTCCGCGGCCACGTGCGGCCGGATGCTCGCGCTGATGGGACCGTCACGCTTCAAAGAATTGATGTTCACCGGCCGTCTGATGACGGCGGCCGAACTCCACACGGCCGGCCTCGTCAATCGGCTCGCGGCCGCGAGCGACATCGACAGCGAGACCATGGCCCTGGCGACGGAGATCGCCGCCAACGCGCCGCTGACGATCAGGTCGATCAAAGAAATGACCCGGCGGCTGCTCGAAAAGCAGCGGCTGTCCTCGGACGAAGAACGCGATCTGATCGAGCTCTGCTACACCAGCGCCGACTTCCGCGAAGGCGTCGCGGCGTTCCTCGAGAAGCGCAAGCCGCTATGGCGCGGTCGGTAACGCTCAACTCTCAACGCTCAACTCTCAACTCTGAAATCTGCAATGGTTTTTCGGGGTGCATCGTGAAGGCGAGCGCGGCGCCGAGGAGCAGCAGCGCCGCCGACCCGATGAACGGTAAGTGCCAGTCGCCGGTGACGTCCGCGATGTAGCCGAACGCGAGCGGTGAGAGGATCGCCGCGAGCGCCGAGCCTGAATTCATGATCCCGCTCGCCGTGCCGGAATACTTTGGCGCGATGTCCATCGGAATCGCCCAGATGGGTCCAATCACGAGCTCCGCGAAAAAGAATGCGCCGGCCAGGCACAGCACGATCGTCGTCAGATCGCGCGTCGCGAAGATCCCGAGGAGGCACAGGAACGACCCGCTGAAGCCGCTGACGATCACCGTGAGGCGCGCGCGACGGACGCTCTGCGTGCGTCGCAGCACCGCGTCGCTGAACGTGCCGCCGAGCAGGTCTCCACCCACGCCGGCGAAGAACACGGCGGACGCAAAAATCGCCGAGTGTGCGATGTCGAGTTTGTATTCGTGCAGGAAAAACGTTGGCAGCCAGTTCAGGTACAGCCACAGCGTCCAGCCGTAGCAGAAGTACACGACGGTGACCGGCAGCATCCGTGCGAGGAGCGGACGCCACGGTACCTGCGGACGCTGACCGCGCGCGAGCGTCGGCAATTGCGCCAGCTCCTGCGTCGTGATGGCCGGATGCTCCGCGGGATTGTCGCGGTAATAGAGCACCCAGGTCACGACCCACGCGAGGCTCAGGCAGCCAAGCGCGACGAACGAGCCGCGCCACGAGATCAGCGCGATCAGCCACGCGACGATCGGCGGCGTCACCGCGTTGCCGAAGCGTGCGAACGCGTGCGTGATGCCTTGCGCGAACCCGCGCTTGCCGCTCGGTGTCCAGGTCTGCATCGCGCGCGTCGCGACGGGGAACGTCGCCCCCTCGCCGATGCCGACCATCACCCGCACCAGAAACAGTGTCGTCAGGCTCCCGACCGCGCCGGTTGCAATCGTGGCGATCGCCCACACGATGCCGCAGACGAACAGCGTCCGCCGCGGTCCGACGCGATCGCCGATCCACCCGCCGAAGATCTGAAAGAGCAGGTACGGATAGCCGAACGCCGACAGCGCGAAACCAAGCCGCGTGTTCGAAAGGCCGAGTTCGTGCTGAATCGATCCCGCCGCGGTCGCGATGTTGACACGGTCGACGTACGTAATCAGATACATCACGCACAGCAAGCCCAGCACAGTGGTGGTCGCTCGGGGTTTCATCGGAGGCGCTTATGGTACGCGAATTGATGACGCTCGCCCCATGGACACCAAAGAAGCAACACCCACGGTTGAGCAGTCGTTAACGATGCTGAGCGAGGCGGTCGGGAAGGCGTCGGTCGATCTCCTCGCCGTGCGCGGCGCCCTGGATCGCGCACGCGACGACATCGCGACCCGCAACACGTCGGTCACGCGCGACATCGTCCGCGAATCGGAACGGGTGATCGAGCATCTGCGCAAGGCCGACGAGTGCCTGCGCGATGTCCTCAAGGATCTAACGGATCGTTAGAACCTGAATAGCGGACGGCCGTACGGCAGGCCGGGCCACGGCATGCCGACGAGCATCAGCACCGTCGCGAGGCCGAAGAAGATCATCCGGCGCTTGCCGGCGGCTTCGGCGTTCGCCGCTTTCCGCGCCATCACGTTGCCGACGTGCGCGAGGATGATCGCGACGAACATCGCCGTCAGGTGTTCGACGGCCCAGAACCGCAACTGCGCGTTCTGCATCGCCTCGCCGAAGTGTGCGCGGATTTCGGCCATGTTCGGCGACACGACCAGATAGAGCAGCAGGCCGAGCAGCATCTGCAGATCGAGCGCGATCATCGTGAAGAGCGCCGACCGCTCCTTGCGACTGATCGTCGTTCCGATCCCGCCCGCCAGCGCGATCCAGCGCAGCCACGAATGGAGCATCAAAATGATGGAGTACATAACGGTTTCGTAACTTTAACTTTAAATGCCCATGCCGGTCTAAGTGGGCATGATCGATCACCTGCTCCGCCGTGCGGGGTTTGGCGCCAGCGCTGACGAACTCGCCGCCTACGATCGGTTGTCATACGCCGAGGCGGTGGACCGGCTCGTCAACTACGACGCGATGCCGGACACGGTCGATTCGAACATCGGCAAGCCCGGCTACGTCGGCACGACCTCCAACGGCCCCTTTTCTCCTGACACGGTCATCGGCGACGCGCGGCAGCGGTGGTTGTTCCGGATGGTCCATTCCGACCGTCCGCTGCAGGAGAAGATGACCCTGTTCTGGCACAACTACTTCGCGACGGCGTACTCGAAAGTCCAGGCCACCGCGAAAGACACCAACGGCACGAAATTGATGAACGGCCAGATGGAGTTCCTTCGCGCGAACGCGCTCGGGTCGCTGCGCGATCTGTTGCTGGGCATCGCCAAGGATCCTGCGATGCTGATTTGGCTGGACGGCGACACGAACACAAAGGCGAAACCGCAGGAGAACTTCGGCCGCGAGTTGATGGAACTGTTTTCGCGCGGCTACGGCTACTACACCGAAGACGATGTGTATGCCGCGGCCCGGGTGTTCACGGGGTGGAATCTCGATCGCACCGCCCTGACCTTCGCCTACAACGCCACCCAGCACGAAACGTCGGCGAAGACGTTCAGTTTTCCGATTTACAGCGACGGCGGCCACACGATTCCGTCGCGCGCGGCGTCGGCCGGCATGCAGGACGGCGTCGATCTGATCAACGCGCTCGCGATGCACCAGGAGACGGCGACCCGCGTCGTCACGAAGCTGTTCGGATTCCTGGTCAGCGAGACGGTCGCGCCGGATCCGAACTTCATCAACGACCTCGCCACGACGTATCTCCGAAACGGCAGCGCGATCAAACCCGTGGTGCAGAAGATCCTCGAGTCGCCACAGTTTCAGGACCCGAACGTGGCGTTCACACGCTACTCGTGGCCGGTCGAATTCGTCGTCCGCGCAATCAAAGAGACGGGGTGGACCGGCTTTTCGGTCGGCAGCACGCTGACGCCGCTGCTCAACATGGGGCAGGAGCTGTTCGAGCCGCCGAACGTGGCCGGATGGGTGCTCGGGCAGAGTTGGTTCTCGACCGGCGCGATGCTGGCGCGCATGAACTTCGCGTCGACGCTGGCGCTGAATCAGAAGTTCCGCATCGCCACGGCGGCGGCCTCGTCCCGAAGCACGTCGCGGGCGCTCGTCGATTTCCTGACGTCGCGCCTGACAGCCGACTTCGACTCGACGACGTACAACGATCTCGTCACGTACGCCGCTTCTGGTGGGACGTGGACGGGGTCGGACACGCAACTGCAGACCAAGGGATCCGGCCTCGTGCATCTGATCCTCGGATCAGCGGAGTACCAGTTCGTATGATGACGCGCAGAGAATTCGTCAAGAACGGGGTCACGGCGTTCACGATCAGCCTCGCGGCGCCGCGTTTCGTCTCGGATCTCGCGCGTGCGCAGGGCGCATCGAGCCGCAACCTGATCGTGCTCGACCTGTCTGGCGGCAACGACGGCCTCAGCCTGCTGGTGCCGTACACCGATTCGTTCTATTACAGCCGGCGGCCGACGCTGGCGATCGCCGCGGCAAACGTGCTGCAGATCGGCAGCGATTCGAGCGGCAAGGCGCTCGGACTCCACCCGAAGCTGGCGGGATTGAAGGATATCTTCAACCAGGGACGGCTGGCGCTCATTCAACGCGTCGGCTACGAGAATTCGAGCCGCTCGCACTTTTCGGGCACCGATATCTGGTCGACCGCGAATCCGTCGAACAGTTCGGAAAGCGGCTGGGTTGGTCGGTATCTGTCGACGCTCGGACCGTCACTCGATCCGCTCGCCGCGTGGAACACGACGGGCGACACGCCGCATGCGATGCAGATGCCTGGCGTGTCGGTCGCATCGATTCCAAGCGTGAGCACCTACGCGTTCAGCAGTCCCAACAGCGGCGGCGAGGCGCTGCTCGAGCGATCGACGGCTGCGACGATCGCGTCGCACGTCCCGATCGATCGGCCGCACGTCGCGTTCGTCAGCACGACGGTGCAGGCGGCGATGGCGACGCTCGATCGCGTCGGCAGCGTCGGCCAGTACAAGCCGACGGTCACGTACCCGAACAACGGATTCGGTCAGGCGCTGCAGGCGATTGCCGGCGCCATGGCGAAGGGCATCGGCACGAAAGTGTTCTGGGTGCAGACCGGCGGCTTCGACACGCACGCGTCGCAGGACACCAACGGTGACACTGGCGCCTACGTCAAGTTGATGACGACGCTCAACGACGGGCTGAGCGCGTTCTACAACGACGTCAAGAACAACGGTTTACTCAACGACACGCTGCTGCTGTCGTTTTCCGAGTTTGGCCGGCGCATCGGCGAGAACGGCAGCAAGGGGACCGATCACGGCGCGGCGAGCGTGATGCTGGCGATGGGTGGCGGCGTGCGCGGCGGTCTCTTCGGGACGGCGGCGTCGCTCAACCCGGATGCCTCGAACCCGACGCTCGAGAACAGCGGCAACGACGTCCATTTCGAAACCGACTTCCGGTCGGTCTACGCGCGGGTCATCGACAACTGGCTGGGCGGCGATTCGATCGGAGTCCTCGGTGGCAACTTCAAGAATGGTCCCGCGTTCGTTTGAGCGCTTCTTCAGCGAGCCGCATCTTGGCTTTCGCGCGCTCGAGGGCGGCCTCGGCGCGTTTGATCTCGGCCGCGCGTTTCTTCTCCTCCTCGGCGCGCTTCCGTTCCTCCGCAGCTTTCTTGCGGTCCGTCTTCTCGGACGGAGTGTCCGGCTTCAGCCGGACCGTCGGCGTCACGCCGGCGAGCGCTTCGAACCCGGCCGGCTGCAACGCGTCCGATAAGCGACCCGGGTGCGCCGGCGGATCTTTTGCGAGCGATAACGCTTCGAACGTCCGCACCAACGCGTCGGGCGACGGATGCGATCCGGATCCGCTCGCGATCTTCTCTGCCTCCTTCACCGCGTCCGCGAGCGCCTTGCGATGCGCCTCGTTCGCCTCGCGCAAATCCGCAGCCTTACCCGTGAGCGCGGCAATTTGCGCGGCGCGCAGCCGCTCGCCGGCCTTCATTAATTTCTCGAACGTTGGACGGGCACGCCAGTAAACCTGATTCACGGCCCAGGCTACGACCGTCGGTTTCTGCAGCGTTCTGACGTGCGTGGCGTCGGCGCCGCGTTGCGTCTTGACGAGCGCGTTGCGAGCGGTGGTGAATTCGGTCAGCGGCAGTTGATAGAGCTCGTCGATCTGTTTGTCGAGTGCGGACACCAGAACATTATGGCTACTGGGGGCTGGCTGCTGGCAACTGGGTTGCAGCCATACGGTTGAACACGATGCATATAGAGGAGGCAACCACGTGTCACTGAAAACCCTGATCATCACGACCAGTGCAGCGTTCGCGCTTACAGCCGCGGTCCCCGCGCACGCGCAACCGCCCCAGACGACGAATCCGGCGGCCAGCAATCCTGCCGCGACCACGCAGGCGCCGACAGGGACGGCGACAGGCACAACCGATCGTCAAGGGCAGACGCCGCAACCAGCGGCGGTGAATAACGATCAGTCGAACACGCAGTCGCCGCAGCAGTCGCCGACGACCGCGCAGCAGCCGCAGCCGACGACAGCGGGTACTTCTGGGACGAGCTCCAGCACCCAAGGCACCGTCGGTACGTCAGGTACGTCAGGCACCGTCGGCACGTCAGGCACCCCAAGCACCTCAGGCACCTCGAACGGTCAGAGCACGGTAGGAACGACGGCTCAGGATCCGAACGCGTCGAGCCAGGCGACGACGGCGGGTCACGCGGCGACGGCGGGTCAAGCGACGACCGCGGGTCGTGCGCGCCGCAATCGGAACTCGTCGATGGCGAACACGGCGGGAACGAGCGGTCAGTCCAACAACCAGTCGCAGACGGCTGGAGCGGCGACCGGTACGTCCGGCTCGCGCCGCAGCGGGCAACTGCCGCGCACGGCCAGCCAGTTTCCGTTGATGGTGTTCGCGGCGTTCGGTGCGTTCGCGATGGCTGGCGCCATTCGCGCGCTCCGCGCGGTCTAGACCTACGGATGCGAGACGGTCAGCGTGTAGTTCTCGCTGGCCGTCATCGTCCCCTGCGCGTCGTAGATCTGCACGCAGTACGCGCCCTTCTGGAACACGGCGCCGGCCAGCGCTTGTGAGCCCACAATCGACAACACGTTCTGTCCGACGATCGACGAGCAGTCACTGCCGAACGTCAACAACACGCCGAAGAAGTTGTTGAACGTCGGCGTCATCGCGGTGACTTTGATCGAGTACTCGCCGTTGTTCGACATGTTGAAATGGTGTTGCGGACCGCCGCCTGTTCCGCCGAGCGAGACCGGCGTCACCTTGTCGGAGAAGGTCTCGACTTGATTCGTTGAGGGATCGGTGATGCCGCCACACGAGATCGTGGCGAGTGCAGCTGCCGCAAGGATCGCGGCGCCGAGTTGTAATCGCATGAAAGCGATTATTTCACAGGCGCGGGCGACGTGGTTGCTGGCTGCCGGCTGCGGGCTGCTGGGGGTTCGTTTGCAGAATCTTGAGGCCGGCGACCATCAGCCGGTCGGCCTGGCTCGCGAGCGAGGCGGACAGAATCGCATGTCGCTCGGCGTCGCGAGCGAGCTGTTGGGCAAGCGTGATGAGCTGTCGCCCGTCGCGAGGCAGATTTTTCATGTGGCTTCGATGATCGCGCACTCAGGCGCGGTTGGCAACCTCAGCCGCGCATATAATATCGGGACGTGAAACGCGCGCTCATCGCAGGAGCGATCGCCGTCGCGTTCATTCTCGCCTTCGCCTTCACGCCGCCACGAGGTCTCCGGTCGATGCGCCGTTTCGATCCGGATCGTCTCGCGGACCTCGAGGTCCGCATGTGGCAGGCGTACTACGCGAAAGAGAAGGTGCGGCTGTTTGCGCTGCTCGTGACGATGCTCCACGAGCAGTATCGATATTCGTGGGCCACGGCGACACGCGAAGGGTATCACCTGGCGCGAGCGGCGGCGACGTTCGGCGATCTGAAGAGCAACTACGACAGCGTCCTGCCCGATCTCGAAACGGCGTACGCCGAAGCGAAGTCGTGGTTGAACGCCGGCTTCGATCCGCACGCGGTCGCGCAGGCCGAACTCGCGTGGTGGGTGGCGCGGCGGATCCCCGGGCGCAACAGCCCGGAGCACGTCGGCGCGTTGATGGCCGACGAGTACGCGCTGCTGTACGAAACGCCGCGCGAACGCGTCGCGCGCGCCGCGCTCTTGCGCGCCGAAGCGGGACGGTTGCGAGACGACGAGGCGGCGCATCCGGACTGGGAGACGATCCGGCGTCTGCTGCAGGAATCGTATCGCGACCTGCTGGTGTCGCTGACGATTGAAAACGCGCGTAACGGCGCTGCCTGAAGGGTAGCCAGGCGCCATCCAACCACATGACCGAAACTGTCGCACCGCTGTCGTTCAAAGACGCCCTCCAGATCGACGTCATGCGACGTGTGTTTTACGCGCAGATCATCAGTCTGTTCGGCGACTTCCTGGCGCTGTTCGCCGTCATCGCGGTCGTGTCGTTTCGGCTGCACGGGACGGCGAACCAGATCACCGGCGTGCAGATCGCGTATTTGCTGCCGATGGTGTTCATCGGGCCGATTGCCGGCGTGTTCGTCGACCGATGGCCGATCAAGCCGACGCTGATCGCGAGCGACGTCATCCGCGGCCTCCTTGCGATGCTGCTGATCTTTTCGAGCTCGGTCTGGCAGATCTACGTCGTGCTCGCGGCGTTGAGCTGTGTGTCGGCGTTCTTCGGACCCGCTCAGACGGTGACCATTCGCTCGCACGTGCCGACGCACGGACTGATGTCGGCGAACGCGCTGATGCAGATTGCGTTCATGGGCAGCCGTATCGTCGGGCCGGCGACGGCCGGCGTCCTCGTCGCGCGATTCGGCCCCGGCGCGTGCTACGGCCTCGACGTGTTGAGTTTCTTCATTTCGGCGTCGTTCATCGGGTCGGTGATGATTCGCCGTCCGCCGAGCGACCGGACGGCGGCCGAGTCATCGAGCAATCGGATCCACGCGATTTGGATCGACATGCGCGCGGGGATGTCCTTCATCGCGCACCACGCCGCAATTCTGTTCGTGGTGCTCGCGATGGCGGCAGGCATGTTCGTGATCGGCTGCTTCGGTCCGTTGATCGCGATCTACGTGCGCGACACCCTGCAGGCGAGCGCCGGCATCTTCGGGTACGTCAGCGGCACGGTCGGTGTCGGCCTGCTCGTCGGCACGCAAGTGCTGCGGCCACTCGCGCAGAAAGTGAAGAGCGACACGCTCGTGCTGTCGGGGCTCGCCGGCATCGGCGGAGGCGTGCTGCTGCTCGGCGCGCTGCCGTACGTTGCCGCGGCGTTCGTCGCCACGTTCACGATCGGGTTCACGTTCGCCGCGGTCATCGTGCCGGCGCAGACGCTGTTGCAGCGCGAAACGCCGCACGACATGCTGGGCCGCGTCGGCAGTACCAACGTGTCGATCATCGTGCTCGCGCAGGTGCTCGGTCTGTTTGCGTCGGGCGGATTGGCGGAGACGATTGGCGTCCGCGCCGTGTTCTTTTTGTGCGCTGGACTCGCGTTCTCGCTGGCCGCGGGCGGACGGTTGTTCCTGAATGCGAAAAGCTAATCCGGTATACTGACGGTCGTTGAGGTTCTGTGCAGAAATCACGTCCCACGCAAAATAAGCGCGCGCGCGAACGGGCCCGGCAGGAAAAGCAGCAAGCGAAGGCCGCTCGTCGTCTCGAATCGAAGAACCGGAAACAGTCGCAGCCGTCGACGGCGGGCGACGAGGATCCCGATATCGCCGGGATCGTTCCAGGGCCGCAGCCCAATCCCTGGGGAGACGACGAAGAAGTCTAGGACGGGCCCCTAGCTCAGTGGTAGAGCACGTGACTTTTAATCACGGTGTCCTGGGTTCGATCCCCAGGGGGCCCATACTCACATTATGACTAAAGATGCGCGGCAAGTACTCGTCGTCGAAGACGATGTCTCGGTCCGGCGCCCCCTCGTCAAGTTTCTCGAGATGCACGGCTTCGCGGTCGTCACCGCCGAGACGTCGGACGAAGGACTCGAGCAGCTGCGAAAGAACAAGCTCGTCGCCGCCGTCGTCGACTTACGGCTGCGCCGCGGATCGGGACGCGACGTGGTGATGGCGACACCGACCGACGTCCCCGTCATCATCTTTTCCGGCGTGCCCTCCGAGTCGGCCGAGCTCGAACGTGTGCGTCCGCGCACGCGACTGATCGAAAAACCGTACTCGCTCGTCCTGCTCGTCGAGACGCTCGAAGAGATGCTCGCCGAATCGGGATCGCCCAACGCGCACAACTAGAGGAGTCTCCGCATGCTGCGACGCATGTTTCTGAGCCGTGTCCCCGCGCTCGCGATGGCGAGCACTGCGTACGGAGTGCCGCAGGCGAAAGCGTCCGCGGCGACGAATTGGACAGCCGCAAAACACGATCAGGACAACTGGCTCGACGAGAACACCGCGAAGCATCGTGTCGTCGTCGACACGTATGCGCCCGATCGTTTTGCGGATGCACTGCTGTTCTCCGGCAATCTCTTCGAAACGAACCTCGCTGCCTACGACGTCGCGAACAAGGACATGGCCGTCCTCCTGATCGTGCGCCATAACACGACGCCGCTCGGCTACAACGACGCGATGTGGAACAAGTACGGCAAGCAGCTCGCCGCGCGCATGGGATGGGTGGATCCGAAGACGAAGGAAGTGCCGACCACCAATATCTACAAGAACCGGTTCGAGGGGCTCGCGAAGGAAGGCTTGATGCTCGGCGTGTGTCAGCGGACGACGCAGGCGTATTCGGGGATCATCGCACGCGAGTTCGACAAGAAGCCGGACGAGGTGTTCAAGGAACTCGCCGCTAATCTCGTGCTGCCCACGGCGCGCATCGTGCCGGCCGGTGTCATTGCGGTGACGCGCGCGCAAGAGCGCGGCTACAGTCTCGTCACCGTCGCGTAAGACACACAGCGCAGAACACGCGGAATCCGCAGAGCATCGACTCCCTGCGTGTTCAGCGAGTTCCGCGCTGAACGTCGTTTCAGAGGATCTTCATCCCCAACGCCGACAGCGCGAGCTCGGTGCCGAGCTGCGCGGTTGTGTTCCGCACGTCCAGCGTCGGATTCACCTCGACGAGATCCGCTGACGTCATCAACCCCGAGTCGGCGATGATTTCCATCACCATGTGCGCCTCGCGGTAATCGAGACCGCCCTTGACCGGCGTGCCGACGCCGGGCGCGATCTGCGGATCGCACACGTCCATGTCGAACGACACGTGGACGCCGGCGGTCCCGTTGCCGGCGAGGTTCACCGCTTGTTCGACGACGGAGGCGATCCCCTGGCGGTCGATGTCCTTCATCGTGAATACGTGCACGTGCGAATCGCGCACGAGGATTTTCTCGCGGTCGTCGAGATTCCGGATCCCGATGAGGACCGTGTGCGCTGGCGCCACCTTCGGCATCAGCGTGCCGATCTTCGAGAGCTCCGCCGGTTCCGGGCCGAGGAGCGCGGCGAGCGGCATGCCGTGCACGTTGCCAGACGAGGAGGTCGCCGGCGTATTCATGTCGCCGTGCGCGTCGACCCAGATCAGGCCGAGCGGAAGGTTCTTGTCTTTCTTCGCCCACTCGGCTGCCGCCGCAACGGACCCCGCAGCAAGGCTGTGATCGCCGCCGAGCACGAGGGGAATCGCTCCTTCGTCGAGCGTCGCGAGCGATGTCTGGTACAGCCTCTGACACACCTTCGCTATGTCGCGGATGTATTTCTTCCGCTCGTCGCGCTGTTCCTGCGTCTCCGGAATCGGCGTCGTCAGATCACCTTTGTCCACGACCGTGTGGCCGAGTGAGGCGATGCGTTCGCCGAGGCCGGCGATGCGAAACGCCGACGGTCCCATGTCGACGCCGCGTCGATTGCCGCCGAGATCGAGCGGCACGCCGATGATGTGGATGGTCTTCATGACGCCAGAAACTCGGTGATCTGTTTCGCCGTGCCGCGACCATCGGCGACGCAGTCCGGGATGCCGGTCCCGCGATAGCCGCTGCCGGTGATGTACAAACCGGGATGCGTCGCGACGACACGTTCGATCGCGGCGACGCGGTCGAGATGGCCGACTTCGTGTTGCGCGTTGGATTTGTGCCAGCGGTAGATGCGCGTGAACAGCGGCTGACCGCTGATGCCAAGGAGCGGCCGGAGCGCGTCCATCGACCGCGTCACCATCTCGGCGTCGGAGAGATCGAGCGCCTGCGGATCGCGCGCGCCGCCGAGGAACGTCCGCATCAACACGTGGTCGTCGTCGGGCGATCGGTGCGGCCATTTCGACGACAACCATGAGCCCGCCATGATGCCGCTCTTTTCGGCACGCGGGACGACGAAGCCGGATCCATTGAGCGGGTGCGATACCTGATCGCGACGGAAGGCGAGGGCGACGGTCGCCGCCGAGGCATACGGAATCTCACCGCACAAGCGCGAGAGTTCCGCGTCAAAGGTCTTCGTCAGGGTTGATGTCACGAATGCGGGCGTCGCGAGCACGAGCGCGCGCGCCTCGATCGGCGCGCCGTTGGATCGTTCGAGGCGATACGGTCCGTTGCCGGTGATGCGTTCGACGGTCGTGTTCAAACAGAGCGCGCCGGACGGTAGTGCGCCGACGACGGCTCGGACGAGTTCGCTGAGACCGCCAGGCAGGGATTTGAACGCGCCGTCATTGCGGGTTGCGGATTGGGGATTGCGGATTGATTGTTGATTGGTGCGGAACGCGCGCAGCAGGCTTCCGTGTTTCTTTTCGGCTTCGACGAAGCGTGGAAACAGCGCGCGGACCGATAGGCGATCGACATCGCCGGCGTGGATGCCGGCGAGCAGCGGTTCCGCGAGATACGTGACCGCTTCGCTGCCGAAGCGCCGCGACATGAACGAGCCGATCGATTCGTCGCCATCCTCTTTGCGCGGCGGGATCAGCATCTCCGCGCCCATCCGCATCTTGCCAGGCCACGAGAATAACTTCGTCGCGACGAAGGGCCCCCACTGCGTCGGGATGCCGAGCACCGATGCGGCCGGCAGCGGATGCAGGCGTCCTCCGCGCTGGATGTACGCGAGTCGCGGCAGCTTGGTCGTGACGAGACGTCCGCCGATGCCGAGCTCTTCGCAGAGTTTGATGCCGTCAGGTTTTTGAATCAGGAGCGCGTCGGGTCCGCCGTCGATGACGAAGCCGTCGATCTCTTCGCTGAGGATGACGCCGCCGGCACGCGATCCGCGCTCGAGGAGGACGAACGAGACGCCGCGGCGCGACAGTTCGTATGCGGTCGCCAGCCCGGCGATGCCTCCGCCGATGATCGCGACGTCGGTCATGCCATAGAGCGTACTAGATCTTCGAGCATCGCGATAAAGGTCGGGGAGGTGTTGAGCGATTCGGTCCGCCGCAGCGACGTGGAGAATTCACGCGCGGCGCGGGCCGCTTGCACGTCGATGTCGAACAGGATCTCGGTGTGATCGCAGACGAAGCCGATCGGGACCACCAGAAACTTGCGGACGCCCTTGACCGACTGTTCGTCGATCATCGTCTCGATCGATGGGCCGATCCACGGTTCGGGCGTGCGTCCGGCGCTCTGCCACGCGCGGGCGTATCTCTGCACGCCGGCGCGCTCCGCGACGGCGGCGGCGGTTGCCGCGACTTCGTCGGCGTACGTGTCGCCGGAGTCGATCGCGCGCTGCGGAAGGCTGTGTGCGGTGAAGACGACGAGTTCGTCCGGACGCGGCGCGGCGGCGCGCACGCGTTCCGCGAACGCCGCGATGAGCAGCGGGTGCGCGTGAAACGTGTGCACCGGATCGAACGTGACGCCGGCCGGCAGCGAGGCTTTCGCAGCGTCGATGTACTTCTGCACGCTCAGCATCGAGAACTGCGGCGCGAGCGGGATGCCGATGATGCGCGTGACGCCCGCGGACGCGAGCTCGGCGACCGCGTCCTTGATGAACGGCGTCCAGTTGCGCATGCCGACGGCAACCGCAGTCGCCGGACCGAGTTTCGCGCGCAGCGCGTCTGCCTGCGCGAGCGTGATCGCGGTCAGCGGCGAGCGCCCGCCGATTGCCTCGTAGTTGTGCCGCATCTCGGCGACGAGTTCGGATGACGCCGGCCGGCCGCCGCGTACGAGCGTCAGATAGGCGGGCATTTCGTCCATCGACGAAGGCGTGCCGTGCGCCATCAAGAGAACGCCCGTGCGACTCACGACTCACGACTCACAAATCACGACCGTGTTTTTTGATGCACGTACCGCGCGAGCGCTTGCACGTGTTCGACGGGAATGGTCGGCAAGATGCCGTGACCGAGGTTGAAGATGTGCCCGGGCCGTCCCGCCGCGCGCGCGAGGATGTCGTCGGTGGCGGCGAAGACACGGTCGAGCGGGCCGAGCAGCAACGTCGGGTCGAGATTGCCCTGGATGCCGCGATCGAACCCGATCTGCTGCCACGCCTCGTCGAGCGGGGTGCGCCAGTCGGCGCCGATCACGTCGCCGCCGGCCTCGCGCAGTTCTTTGAGGATGCTGCCGGTGCCGACGCCGAAGTGAATCGTCGGCACGCCGGTCGGCGCGACGATCTCGAAGATCCGTTTCGTGTGCGGCATGATGAACTCGCGGTAATCGGCGGCGTTCAGCGCGCCGACCCACGAATCGAACACTTGCACGGCGTCGACGCCCGCGTCGACCTGGGCGACCAGGTAGTCGCCAATGAGTTCCGCAATCTGCTCGCAGAAGCGGTGCCACGCCTGCGGCCAGCCGTACATCAGCGCTTTGGTGTGTGCGAACGACGTCGAGTGGCCGCCCTCGATCGCGTACGAGGCGAGCGTGAACGGCGCTCCCGCAAAACCGATCAGCGGTACGCGTCCGGCGAGCTCTTGTTTGATTTGTCGAATCGCATCGAGCACGTAGCCCAGCCGCTCGCGTGGGTCAAACGTCCGAACGCGCTCCAGATCGCTCGCGCTGCGCAGCGGCGATTCGATCGCCGGCCCCTCGCCGCGGACGAAATCGAACGGAATCCCCATGGGCTCGAGTGGGAGCAACAGATCCGAGAACAGAATGGCCGCGTCGACATCGATTCGGCGAACCGGCTGCAACGTCACTTCCGTTGCGAGGTCGGGCGTCCGACAGAGTTCGAGCAGGGAATAGCGCTCGCGCAGCGCTCGGTACTCGCTCATGTACCGGCCGGCCTGCCGCATGAACCAAACGGGAGTCGCGTCTACGGGCTGGCGGCGGCAGGCATTAAGGAAACGACTACCGGCGTCGATCAGTGAATCACCTTGGATTGCAGCAGGTTGCGAGCGAGACCGACGAGATCTTCGAGCCACAGCGGTTTGAAGCGCAGCTCGGCGCCCAGTTCGCGAAGCTCGGTCGACACGGAGTCGTCCAGAAAGTAGTCACCGGTGACGATCGCGACCGGCGTCGACCGCTGATCGTCCTGCGCGCGGAGGCGCCGCAGGAATCCGAGCCCATCGACCAGCGGCATGCGCAGGTCGAGGATGATGGCATCGGGACGGCTTTGTTCCGCTTCCTGGAGGCCGCGTTCGGCGTCGACGGCGGTGCGCACCTGGTAGCCTTCAAGTCGCAGCATGCGCGCAAACGTCTGCGTCACGCCTTCATCGTCATCCACGATCAGGATCTTCGATAACGTGGGATCGGCCATCAGTCCAGGCACGGAGGTATTCTAACCCACGCTGGCTCAACGGAATCGTGTCGCGTCGGGCCGCAGGCCAGTTGAGCTTGACAAAGTCATGCTAGACTTCGGGGTTCGTATCACGTGCTAATCCAACCGTTTGGAGGCGCTCGGTGAGCCCGATTCTCGTGCGGCCGGTCCGTGAACAGCTGGAACACGACCGCATAATCCGCCAGTTACAGGCGAAGTTCAAACGTAAGTTCGAGGTCGGCATCAATCCGGGTGTCGAGCAGAACGCCGCCGTCGCCGTGCCGACCGGGTCGATGTATCCGGACGTGGTGTTGCAGTCGCCGGACCGCGGCCACAAGCTCCAGGCCGTCATCGAGGTCGAGACGGGGGAGTCGGTCAATCACCTCGAGGCGCTGGCCGAATGGGGACATTTCTCCAAGGCACGGGCGTCGTTCCACTTGTACGTGCCGGCCGGCATGGTCGACGTCGCGCGTCGCCTCTGCGAAGACAATCAGATTTACGTCGCCGAAATCTGGAGCTATCACACGGTCGGCGATCAAGTCCGGTTCACGATGGTGTTCCGCAATAAGGAAACGCCGCCAAAGCCGGTCCCGCTGCCGAAGGCCAAACCTGCGGCCCCGGCGCCGAAACCGGCCGCGCCAAAAGCCGCGCCGAAGGCGGCGCCGAAGAAGAAGACGGCCGCGAAGCCCACGAAGAAGCCGAAGGCCGCGAAGAAAGCCAAACGCCGTTAGCGTCTAGCCTCATGGCTTTTCTCCGTTTTTCCCGCGACAAGCGGGGCTACGAACATTTCCAGCTTGTCGAGCCGATGACACGGAAAGGCAAGACGCGAACGCGCGTCCTGTACGAGTTCCGTACGCCGCCCGGGATCAAGGTCGGGCGCGAGCCGTTCGACCAGGAGACGCGCCGCGCGCTCGAGAAGCATTACCCGTCCGTGGCGTTCGATTGGAAACGGATCGTCGAGACGCCAATCCCATCAGCAGACGCGGAGAAGTGGCGCGAGCGACGCCGCGAAGAGAAAGCCGCGAAGCGCGCGAAGAAAGCGCGCGAGACGGATGCTAGGGTGCCTGAGGTGTCTGAGGTGCCAGAGGTGCCTGAGGTGCCTGAGGTGCCTGAGTACTCTGACACCTCTGACACCTCCGACCCACCGGACGATTCGGGCGTCTAAATGGGCGGGTTGGGCACCGCTCGCGATGTATAATCTTGGTCCTATGAGTTTGAAAAATAACGGTTTCTGGTCCACGGCACTTCTGGTGGGCCTGGCCGTGGGCCTGTCAGCACAACAGCCCGCACCTCCGGCGACGGCGACTACGACGACGCAGGAGAAACCGAACTTCCGCGTCACGGTCGACCTTGTCACCAACGACATCATCGTCCGCGACGAAAAGGGCAATTTCGTCCCCGACCTCAAGAAGGACGACTTCGAGATCATCGAAGACGGCGTGAAGCAGGACATTGCCTCGATGACCGTCGTCACCGGTGGCCGCGTGACGAACGTGCTCGCACCGCCGCCGCCGCCGCCGGCCGAAGGAATCATCCTGCCGCCGACGAAGCCGAAGAACGACGTCTCGGGACGCATCTTCCTGTTCTTCGTCGACGACCTGCACCTGCAGTTCCACAACACTGGACGGATTCGCGAGCTGTTCAAGAAGATCTCGAAGGAGCTCGTCCACGAAGGCGACATGTTCGGCATCGTCTCGAGCGGACCGTCGTCCATTGCCGTCGACATGACGTACGACCGCAACCGTCTCGACGAAGCCATCAAGAAGATGACCGGCAACGAGCTGAAGCCGAGCGACATCATCCAGGGACCATCGGGCGCGGAAGGCCCGAGCGAAGTCCGGTATCGCGCGCACGTCGCGTTCTCGACGGTGGCCGACGTCCTGACCGAGCTCGAGAAAGTCCACAACCGCCGCAAGGCGCTCGTGTACGTCAGCGACGGCTACGACTTCAATCCGTTCCAGGACGCGCGCCTCGGCCTGATGGATCCGAACTCGCCGTTCGCGCAAAACGAATTCGCGAAGTCACAGAACCAGATCAACCAGCAGAACTCGGACGGCACGTCGACACCGCAGCAGGATCCGTTTGCGTCGCAGCAGAAGCAGAACGAAGAGTTCGCGGACGCGGACCTCGCGCGCGAGCTGGGCGATCTGACACGGTCAGCCAACCGCGCGAACGTCACGATGTACACGATCGACCCGCGCGGGTTGGTGGGGATGGGCGACATCGACGAGCAGGTCGATCCGCAGCAGTGGAACGAGTTCGTGCGGAAGTCGCAAGACAGCCTGCGCGTCATCGCTGAAGAGACGGGCGGCATCGCGGTGGTCAACCAGAACGACTTCAGCAAAGCGCTGAAGCGCATCGACGCCGAGACCAGCGACTACTACGTGTTGGGTTACTACTCGAAGAATCCGGATCCGACGAAGCGTCGTCGTCAGATCACGGTGAAGATCAACCGGCCGGGATTGCAGGTGTGGGCGCGGAAAGAATACGTGCTCAAGCCCCCGCCGGCGCCGACTTCTTCGAAGAAGCAGTAGGTCGGAACTCCACCTTCTTGACGCGCGAGGCTGCGGCGTCGCGCGTCCGCATCACCGCCTCCTTCAGGTAAACCTCGTCAATCTCCGACCCAATAAAGCCGACGCCGAGCCGCGCGCACGCGACCGCCGTGCTGCCGAGTCCGGTGAACGGATCCATCGCCACGGCGATCTTCTTCAAGCCGTGCAGCCGCAGGCATTGCTCGGGTAGCTGTGACGGAAACGTCGCCGGATGCGGACGGTCGCGATCGCGCCGCTGGATCGTCTCGTACGGAATGAACCACGTGTTGCCGCGGCAGCGCACGCCTTCCGACGCCGCCCGCCACCGTCCGATGTTCGACTGATCCTGATAGGGCACGCCGAGCGACAGCCGATCCACGGCCGTCCCGCCGTTGGGCGAGAAGTGGAAGATGAACTCGTGACAGTCGTTCAGGAATCGATCGCTGTTAATCGGCTTGTAGTGCCCGACCGCGAGCTGCGCCTTGTCGATGTAGATCGATTTGATCCAATGGATGATGTTCTGCAGCCGCAGATGCGGCCGCACCGCCTGCGCGACATCCAATGCCGTCCACGGGTCGGTGGGCTTCGCGCCGACGTTCAGGAACAGCGATCCATCAGGACGGAGCACTCGCGCAGCGGCGCCGACCCAGGCATTGGTCCACTCCAGGTAGTCCGCCCGCGACATCGTGTCGTCGTACTGGTTGTACTGGATGCCGAGGTTGTACGGCGGTGACGTGACGATGACGTCGACGCTGTGCGGCTGAAGACTTTTGAAGACTTCGAGGCAGTCCGCGTGGAAGAACCGGGCTTCGGACCCACCGACGCGTACGCGGTCAAACGGCTTCAGAAGGATCGACACGCCGTGTTTTCGGTACGGTACGGCGCGATCTGTAGCGGTGTGGTGTCAAAACCACACCCCTGTGGCCTAGGATGCCTTGGTCGCGAGAGCGATCGGACTGACGGTCGCGAGGCGTTCGGCGGCGATCGTGTGGTTCCGACGATGGCCGTGGCTGCCGCACGTCTTGCCCTTTTCCTCGACATACGTGAGTTCGCGGCTCGTTGCCACTTCGCGATACCGGCCGACGACGCACCCGCACGCGAGTGTTGTGAAGCCGAGAAGTCTCACCAGGCTCATGATTCGCTCTCCCCGCTCACGCGCATGAGCAATATGTATGCCCGCTCAGTACACATATCGACACTGGGAGAGCGCGGCTCTAGTCGAACGGAAGTTTGAAGATCGGAACGTTATTGTGGATTTGATCCGAGCGCGCTGCGCGCCTGCGCAAGACCGCTTCGCGCGGCTGCGAGATGAGGATCAATCGTCAGCGCCTCTCCGAAATATTCCGCGGCCGCACGCGCGTCTGCCGACCGCAGACGGAACAGGCCGGCGTTGACGTAGGTCGACGGATCGCGCGGGTTGGCGCGGATCGACGCGTCGAACGCCGAACGCGCACAGTCCGCTTGTCCCGCCGTCGCACAGGCGGCGCCCAACAAGTTCTGCGCGCGCGCGTCCTTCGGATGGCTGTCCACCACCTGACGTACCGTTCGAATCGCGTCTTCGGTCTTTCCAGCCAGAAAGAGCGCCGACGCGCGGTAGTACGCGCCAGACGGCCGGTTCGGGAAATGTTGCGCGAACGCCTCGGCGAGCGACATAAGCCGCTCGGCATCACCGGCATCGGCGAGGACCGAGAGCAGCTGTTCGCCCGCCTTCGGATCGTCCGGCGCCTGCCGCAGCGCCTCGGCCGCGGTATCGATGGCGTCCTGGAAGTCGCCAGTCGCGGCGAGCAGCCGTGACAGCTCCAGCCGGGCGGGCACGTTCGACGGCTCGCGTGCGACGAGCGCTTTCAGCCACTCACGCTGCTGGGCCTGTTGCTGGGTTCCGGCGGCGGCGTCCGAGAGGCCTTCGAGGGCGACCGCGTTACGGCTGTTGATGGCGAGCGCCTTGTGGAACGCGTCGTAGGCGACGGTGTAGGCCTCCGCCTTCAACTCCATCTTGCCGCGCGACGCCCAGTCGATGTCGCGCGCGCCGTCGAGGGCCGTGCGGACCGCCGGCGGCAATTCAGGCGACAGGCCGCGCAATGCGGCGGCGTTGTCGGTGCCGCCGTGCCCGTAGATCCCACGCGGCGCCGAATACTCCAGCAATGTCCGGTCATCGTCCTGAACCGGCGCGTCGCTGGCGAACCGGGCCAGCTCGTGCGGTCCCGCGACGTAGGAGGCGAACACCGCGAAGGGCGTGGTGCCGTCCAGCGCGCCCAGCGTCGACAGCATCGCCGCCGTGCGGCCGTTTCGCGATCCTGATGCAATCGCGCCCAGGCGAGAGGCGATGTCGCCGTCCCGCGCGCCCACGAGCAACACATCGCCTTCGCCGACGAGCCAGGCCGTTCCCTGTGGGAAGACGCTGTTGAACGTCCGCACGATCGATTGCAGATCCTCGCGGCTGATGTCGTACGTGTGCGCCCACTGACAGAGCAGGCCGTCAGCGTTCAGCTTGGACTTGGCGGCCTCGAAGAATTCGCGGGTGAAGAGCGACGCCACGCCGGCCATCCACGGATTCGACGGCTCCGACACGATGACGTCGTAGCGTCGCGGTGTCAGCAGCAGGTGCGATCGGCCGTCACCCGCGATCAAGCGGACCTCCGGTCGTTGCAGCACGTGTTCGCTCTCGGTGTCGAAGTAGTGCGACGCCTCGACGACCTCCGGCGAGATCTCGATGACGTCTTCGTGGGTCACCGTGCCCGGTGCGAGCGCCGATGCGGCGGTCACGCCGCTGCCGAGACCGATGATGCAGAGGTCGTGCGCATGACCGTGGATCAGCACCGGCAGCAGTCCGAGCATCCGCTGCGTGAGCATGTCGCCGGTGTTCGAGGCGTCGACCTTGCCGTCAATCGCGAGCGACAGCGTCCCCGTCAGCCGCCTCACGCTGACCGTTCCCGCCGCGCCTTCCTTGTAGTACTCGAGGCGCCCCACGCGCAGCACCGTTTCGAGGTCCGTGCCGGCGAGGTACGGCGCGTACTTGTAAGCGCCGCTCGAGAGCAACGCGTTGTCCCACGACGGCAGCGCCACGATCGCGACAATCGCTGCGACAGCGACGCCGGCGAAAACGAGGTTCGCGACACAGCTGGCGCCTGCGACAGCGGCGACGATGGCGGCAACGGCGAATGTCCATCGCAGGCCGAGGAGTGGAATCAGCACGAAGCCGCCGGCCAGCGCGCCGCCGATCGCGCCCACTGTGTTTGCGGTGTAAACGCGTGCGGTATCACCCGCGATCGAGTCGGCGCCCGTGGACGCGACCGCGAGGGCGAGCGGAAACGTCGCGCCGAGCGCAAACGTCATCGGCAGCAGCAGCAACGTGACGAGCAGCGCCTGCGTCGTGACGACGGACCCGAATGTCACGTTGGCATCGGCGACCTGCGCCGCCGTGATGAGCGGCAATCGGATCGCCGCAAATGAGGCGGCCGCGCACGCGGTCACGGCACTGACGATCAGCATCGCCCCGAGCCAGCGGACCAGGTGCGTCGCGGTCCGCGAGATGCGTGTGCCGACGGCGGACCCGACTGCGAGTCCCGTCACGAACGCCGCCGCCATCGTCGCAAACGCGTACGTCGTCGGGCCGATGATCATCGCAAGCAGGCGCGTCCACGCGACTTCGTAGACGAGCGCGGCGAAGCCGGAGATGCCGACGGCGAGGAAGGCGATCCGCGGCGACGAAACATCACGCGGAGCACGCTGAAGCCGCTGAGCCTTTTTCTTATGTGAGTCTTTCTCGGCGGGCTTTGCGGCCTCCGCGTGAGGTTGTCGTGCAATCCACATCGCGCCGCACGCCGCGATCGCGTTCAACGCGACACCGATCCACGTCGTGCCGCGCAGACCGATCGCTGGAATCAACCAGAATCCGGCGGCAAGCGCGCCAACGGCTGCTCCCGCGGTGTTGGCGGCGTAGAGCACACCCGCGTCCGCGGACACGCTTGCGAACCACCGCGTCGCGATCGGGAACGTCGCGCCCATCGCCGCCGCCGGAATGCCGAGGAGCACGAGGCTGACGACGATCCGCGTCATTGCGAATTGGGCTGATGCCGTCCCGTCCGCGTATGACCAGGCGAGAAGAGGGACAGTTGCCCGGAGTGCGACGGGCAGCAGCAGAGCGAACAGTCCAATCAATGCCTCGAGGACTGCATAGATACGAAGACCCGTCCCGCTCGAGCGCGCGATCCATGCGCCGAGGGCGAGTCCACCCATGAACGCCGCGAGCACGGTGCTCGCCGCCGCGACGGTGTGTCCGAGTTGAAGAGAGAAGAGGCGGGTCCAGGTGACTTCGTAGACGAGCGCAGCTGCGCCAGACACCGCGTACAGCAGAACGAAGAGACGCCGGCGTGGGGTCATCTGCCGGCGCGAGCATAGCGCAGTCGTCAGTCGCCAGTCATCAGTCGCCAGTCCCAGTCGTCAGTCCGAAGACTGACGACCGTGACCGCCGACCGACGACTGGATGACTGATGACTACGTTCGTTAGAACGTGTACTTGAACCCGAGCTTGAACACGCGCGGCGCGACGATCTCCTGCACGCGTCCGAAGTAGGACGTCGTCAGTTTCGCCGCATCGAACGCCGTCTGGCTCGCGAACCCGCGGGTCGTCGTGCCGAGGCTGTTCTGGCTCGCGCTCGAATTGAGCGCGTTGTGGATTTCGGCAACAAGACCGATCCGGTTCGTGCCGCCGATCTTGAACGTCTTATCCGCACGCAGCGACAGCAGGTTGAGCGTGTCCGCGCGGTACGTCCCGCGCGATTCCATGCGCAGGCTCGACGTGCCCTGCGAGAACGGCACGCTCAACACGCGATCGTAGGGGAGACCGCTCAGCGCCTGGAAGTTCGCACCGACCGTCACGCCGTACGGCGCCTGGTAGCTGCCCAGCAGCTTGAACGCATGCGGCTGGTCGCTGGTCGTGCTGCCCTGGCCGACGAACGGCAAGAGGTTGTTCGGGTTGGTGTAATCGAGCACGAGATCGCCGTCGTTCTGCGACCACACGTACGACCCTTGCATCTGCCACCGGTTCGACATCCGCTTGTTGACGACGAGCTCGAGCGCCTTGTAGCGCTGCGTGCAGCTCACCGACACGTTGTCGCCGCAGTTCGTGTGATAGAAGGTGTCCTTGCCGACGTAGGCCGGCGCGACGTTGTAGAGCGTCAGCGTACGGTCGTCCGAGGTGCCCGTCAGGTTGTCCGGACCGAAGTCGGTCACGACGCGGTTCTGGATGTACGCCGTCGACGCGGTCTGGTTGCACGGCAAGCCGTAGCAGTCCTGGTCGATCGTGTAGTCCTTGAACCAGCGCTGCAGCCAGTCCACGCTCAACGACCAGTTCGCCGCCAGCTCGCGCTGGAACGCGAACATGATTTCGTCGTTGTGCGGGTCCTTCAGGTTCGGGTTGATCGTGTTCGACTTCGCGACGTATTGGCTCTTCAGCGCGCCGAGAACCGGCAGGCCGTTCGCGCCGTACTGACCGTTCCACGCGTACGTCGCGACGCCGCCGCCGCTCGTGCCGGTGCCGATCACCGCGTTGCCGTTGATCGCCGCGAACTCGCTCGTGTACATCGTTTCGAAGTAGCGGCTGTAGCTCGCCTTCGCGACGTTCTTGCCGTCTTCCGTCAACTTGATCACGACGCCGGTGCGCGGCGCGAGCGTGTTCCAGTTGTACGGCGTCTTGACTTCGGGGAACGACTGGTTGCAGGCCGCGCAGGCGGCGCCGAATTCAGATCCGCCGTTGCTCTGCGCCGGAATCGTCCCGTCGTAGTACGACCAACGCACGCCGAGGTTGACCGTGACCCGGTTGTAGGTCGCGCGGTCCTGGACGAAGGCGGCGAAGTTGCGCATCTTGGTCTTCAGCGTCAGCGGCGTCTGGAACAGGTACACCTCGGACGGCACGCACTTGCTGCGGTCCGTCGGGTTGCAGCCGCTGCCGTCGGCCGCGCTCGTCACGCGGAGACGGTAGTCGTCGAAGATGTTGAAGCCGTCGGTGCCGGTCGGCGTCCACCAGTTCTCGAAGCCCGTCTTCAGCTGGTGGCTCGCGCCGAGGAAGCCGTCGATGTAGCGCGTCACACCGATGTTCGTCTGCTGACGATACGAGTCGCGGAACCGCTGGCCCGTCGGCTCGGGACCGTCGATGTAGATGCCGGTCGTGATGTTGTACTCCGACGCGTGCTGCTGGCTTGCCGGCAGCGCGTAGAACTCGTCCGACCAGTCGCTCGGCCAGTGCATGTGGAAATAGCTGGCCGACACTTCGAGGAACGTGTTCGAGCCGAACACCGACGTGTAATCGCCGTTGAACAGGTTCTTCGGCGACTGCTGGTTCAGCGTGCTCTCCGGGGTCGGCTGGGCGACGCCGGCGCCGCGGTGCGGCTGGAACTTCTTGTTGTAGGTCCAGAAGAACGACAACTGATTGTTGTTGTTGATCTGATACTTGCCGCTGCCGGTGTAGTTGCGCAGGTTCGACAGGAAGTCGATCGACTGGCAGCCGCTGGCGCCCGGGGTGCAGCCGGCCGGCGCGACGAACCCGGCGACGTTTTCGTGCGTGCGGTAGTTGCGGAACGATCCGAACCACCACAGCTTGTCCTTGACGATCGGGCCGCCCGCGTCGGCGTTGATGTCGTACAGATCCTGCAGCGTCGGATCGGTGACGCCCTGCGCGCGCAGCGCGTCCGTGATGTTGCTGTTGCGCAGGCCGCTGCCGGTCTGGCTGTAGAACGCGTCGCCCTTGAGCGTGTTGCCGCCGCTCTTCGGCACGACGTTGATGTTCGCGCCGCCGCCGCCGCCGACTTCCGCGCCCATCGCGGCGGTGTCAACCGAGATTTCTTCCGCCGACCCGAAGTCCATGTAGTACATCGAGCCGTAGTTCTGCGGTGTATCCGCGGTGACGCCGTAGTAGTTCAGGTTGTAGTTGCTCGCGCCGTGCGCCGTCATGCCCGTCGACGTCGCCGCGTTCAATCCGCCCGGATCCTGACGGCCCATCGTCATGCCCGGCAGGACGGTGGTCGATCCGAAAATCGTGCGTGAGGTCGGGACCGCTTCGAGGATGTCCTTCGAGAGGCGCGCGCCGACTTTCGTGTTCTCGATGTCGACCGTCGGCGACTGGCCGCTGACGACGACCGTTTCCTGCAATGACGCCAGTTTCATCGCCGCATCGACGGTGATCGTCTGGCGCACCGGGACGACGATCCCTTCGCGGACCATCGGCGCAAAGCCGGCGAGTTCGAATTTCAGCGTGTATGTGCCGTTCGAGACGGCAGGGAAGCGATACAAGCCTTGTGCGTTGGTCGTCGAGGTCGGCGTGCCCATGGCGGCCGGACCCGACAATGTGACGGTGACGCCGGGCAGCACGCCGCCCTGATCGTCGGTGACCTTGCCCACAAGTTCGCCGAACATCTGGCCGGTCTGTGCGGCCGCCGGCGCAAGGCCGAACGTCAGCACAATCGCCAGTCCGGCGAGCGCTCGAAGGAACGTACTTTTCACGGAGATCCTCCTGAAAATGACCCGAAACGTCTGTGTTTGTAAGCGCAGACGATACACGTACCTGTCGCAGATTTGTCATCGAAAATGCGGTGTTCCTTTACCAGGCTTGTGACATCCGATTTATTGGATTGTGGGTTGTTCAAAAATACGGCGCTTTCGCCGATGTGGTACCAGCAGTGGACAAACGCGACTCGGTCACCCGACTACTCGAGAAATGGAAACAGGGGCAGCAGAGCGCGCTGAACGAGCTCGCGCCGCTGGTTTATGCGGAATTGCGTCGGCTGGCCGCTGGCTACCTCCGGCGCGAACGGCGTGGCCACACGCTGCAGCCGACTGAACTCGTCGACGAAGCGTTCGTCCGACTGATCCGCCAGGCGACGCCCGACTACGCCAATCGATCGCACTTCATCGCGATCGCGGCCGGCCACATGCGGCAGATTCTGGTCGACCACGCGCGACGTCGCCGGCGCGTCAAACGCGGCGGCGGCGCCTTGACGATGTCGTTCGACAGCGTGGACGTCCCCGTCGCGGCGCCGCCGGTCGATCTGCTCGACCTCGACGCCGCGATGCGCGAGCTGGCGACCTTCGACGCGCGCAAGAGCGCCATCATCGAAATGCACTTCTTCGGCGGCATGCGATTCGAGGAGATCGCGACGGTCGTCGGCGTTCATGTCAACACGGTCGCGCGCGACGTGCGGCTCGCGCGCGCCTGGCTCTTCACGCGGCTCAGCGCACGGTGACCCGGATGGATCACGTGTACTGGGAACGCATCGAACAGATTTTCAACGCGGCCGTCGAACGTCCGATCGGGGAGCGTGACGCGTTCGTGCGCCAGATGTGCGGCCACGATCCAGCCCTCGCTGCCGACGTCCGCATGCTGCTCGATGCCGACCGCATGGCCGACGAGACGGTGAAGCGCGCGGTCGAAGTGCACGCGGTCGATTTACTCGCCGAAACGCGCGCGGCGGCATGGATCGGCCGTCGCGTCGGCGTCTGGCGCGTGACGCGGATCATCGGCGAAGGAGGCGCCGGCATCGTCTTGCTCGGCGTCCGCGACGATGGACGCTTCGATCAGACGGTCGCGATCAAAGTCATGCGTGTCGGTCTCGGCAGCAGCGAAGCGATCGCGCGCTTCCGCCGGGAGCGGCGGCTGCTCGCGCAGCTCGAGCATCCGCACATCGCGCGGCTGTTCGATGGCGGCGAGATCAAAGGCGACGGCCTCACCGAAGACGTGCCGTACATCGTGATGGAGCATGTCGAGGGCAAGACGATCACGTCGCACTATCGCCACGCGACGGCGAGCGTCCGCGACAAGCTGACGGCGTTTCTCCAGGTGCTCGACGCCGTCGCGTACGCCCATCGCCGCCTCGTGCTGCATCGCGATCTCAAACCGGAAAACATCCTCGTCACCGAATCGGGGACGGCAAAACTCCTGGACTTCGGCGTCGCGCAACTCCAATCCGACGATGACGGGATCCCGAAGCCGGTCGCGCCGCTCGGCATGACCGTCGAGTACGCCAGCCCCGAGCAAATCGCCGGCAGCGCGCTGTCGGTCGAAAGCGACATCTACTCGCTCGGCGTCGTCTTGTACGAGCTGCTCGGCGGCCGTCATCCGTACGCCAGCCACGCGACGGCGACGACCGATGTCGTAGCGGCGGTGCACGGCGGGCGTGTCGCGCCACTCGGCGTCAACGTCGACGTCGACGCGATCGTCGCGAAAGCGATGCACACGACGGCGGCGGGGCGCTATCACACCGTCGAGGCGTTCGCCGACGACATCCACGCGTACCTCGACGCGCGTCCGATCGTCGCGCGGTCCGTGCCGCTGTGGGACCGGGCGTCGCTGTTCGTGCATCGCAATCAATGGCAGGTCGCGGCGGCCGTCGTGCTCTGCGTGGCGATCACCGCGGGCGTGATCGGCACCGCCTACGAAGCGCACCGCGCGAATCGACGCGTGCTGCAGCTGCGCCAGCTTGCTGGCGCGTTGCTGTTCCAGGTGCACGACGCAGTCGAGGCGCTGCCGGGATCGACCGCGGCGCGCGAAGTGCTCGTCAAGACGTCGGCCGAACATCTCGATCGTCTCGCCGACGATGCCGGATCGGATCCGCGATTCCTGCTGGAAATGGCGACGGCGTACGAGCGGCTGGCGCAGTTGCAGGGCGGACCGAACGCCGGGCACATCGGCCGCACCGCAGACGCGGCGGAGAGTTACCACAAGGCGCTCGCCCTCTACGATCGACTGGCGCCGCCGCATGCGCGCGACGTGCTGCTCCGCGAGGCCGGCTGCTGGAAGAAACTCGGCCGGATGCAACAGCTGAACGGCGACACGAAGTCAGCGACCGAGAGCCTTCGTCGCGCGCTCGAGTACGGCGAGCGCGCGGTGACGCCGGGCGAGCCGCTGCCAATCGAGTTGATCGATACCTATTCGAGTCTCGGCGATCTGATGCTCGACGTCGGCGCCGCGAGGGACGCGCTGACCCTCTACATGAAGGCGCGGGACAACTTCGAGCGCGCGATTCCGCCCACGAGCGACGCCAAACAGCAGCGCGTTCTGGTGAACGCCAACGTCCGCGTTGGGCAGGCGCAAGTATGGCTCGGCGATTTAGAGGGGGCGCGCGCCGCGTACGAACACGCGCTGGCGGTCGCCCGTCCGATCGCCGCTCGGGATCGCAACAACGCCGTCGCGCGCCGCGACGTCGCCATCATCATGGATCGCCTCGCGCAAGTGATCGGCGATCCCGAAAGCCCGAACCTCGGTGACGCGCGGACGGCCGCCGCGATGTACGCGGAGATGATTCCCGAGGTCACCGCGCTCGCCACGCTCGATCCGCACAACGTCCGCGCCGCTCGCGACGTCGTCGAGTTCCACGGCAGCCTCGCCGACTGTTTGCGCGAAGAGCATCCGGCCGCGGCGGTGCGCGAATACACAACGGCGCTCGGGCTCTATGCGGCGCTGCCGGAGTCGTATCGCCGCACCGCCAGCGTGGAGCGGTGGCAGGCGGCGCGCGAACGCGGGCTCGGCCTGGCGCTCGAGGCGCTGGGGCAGCACGACGCAGCGCTCGCCCATTTGCGCAAGGTCGTGCCGACGTTTCAGGCGTTGACCGCCACCGACGGGCATCCCGGCGCGCGGCAGGACCTCGGCACCACGCTGCGGTACCTGGCGGCGGTCGAGGCTGCCGGCGGCGACATCGCTGCGGCCGAGCGCGACGCCGCGCGCGCCGTCGCGCTGCTCGATGAGGAGTTCCGGCAGCACGGCAGCGACGTCAGCGTCCGCGCCGATCTGGATGAAGCGCGCCGATTGATGGACTGCATTAAACTTCCTCCGAACACAGGAGGACCTCGTGCCGTTGTTGTCCAGGGTTGCGGTCGGTCTCGCCGGCCTGGCGGCGGTTAGCGCCGCGCCGCAGCAGAACGCCGTTCGCGCCGAAGATCTCATCAAAACGCCGGCCGTCAGCGCCGCGCTCGCCGCCGTCAAGACCACGGAGTCACAAACGGTCGCGGATCAAATCCGCTTCTGCGAAATTCCGGCGCCGCCGTTCAAAGAAACTCAACGTGGCGCCGAGCTGAAACGCACCTTCGAACAGCTCGGTCTCGACAACGTGCGCGTCGACAAGGCGGGGAACGTGCTCGCCGACTATCCGGGCGCCGCCGCGCACCCGCACGTCGTCCTCTCGGCGCATCTCGACACGGTGTTTCCGGAGGGCACCGACGTCAAAGTCAAACGTGAGGGCGCTGTGCTGCGCGGTCCCGGCATCGGCGACGATTGCCGTGGACTCGGCGTGCTCGTCGCCGTCGCGCGCGCGATGAAACAGCAGAAAGTCCAGACGCCGGGGACGATCACCTTCGTCGCCGACGTCGGGGAAGAGGGCCTCGGCGATTTGCGCGGGACGAAGCAGTTGTTCAACGACACGTTGAAAGGCCAGATCGACGCATTCGTGTCGATCGACGGCACCGGCGTGCACGTGACCAACGTCGGCGTCGGCAGCCACCGCTATCGCATGACCTTCAAAGGGCCCGGCGGACACAGCTTCGGCGCGTTCGGGCTGGCCAACCCGATCGGCGCGATGGGACGCGCGATCGCGAAAATCCAGGAGCTGCAGGTACCGAAGCAGCCCAAGACGACCTTCAACGTCGGCCGCGTCGGTGGCGGCACGTCGGTGAACGCGATTCCGTTCGAAGGGTGGATGGAGATCGACATGCGTTCGTCTGACGCCGCTTCGCTTACCGCGATCGACGCGCAGATTCAGCAGGCGGTCGACGCTGCCGTCGCGGACGAGAACAAGCGGTGGGGCAAGGACAAGATGATCTTCGTCACCAAAGAGCTCGTCGGCGATCGGCCCGCCGGATCCACGCCGGAGCGCTCGGCCATCGTCCGCGCAGGACTCGAAACCGCGACGGCGCTCGGCTTCAGCGCCAGCCTCGGCGAAGGCTCGACCGACTCGAACGTCCCGATGAACCTGCACATCCCGTCGATCACGATCGGCGCGGGTGGACGCGGGCACGACTCGCACGCGTTGACCGAATCATTCGACACGACCGACGCCTGGCAGGGTACGCAGCATGCGCTGCTGCTGGTGGTTACGCTCGCGCAAAGGTGAGGATCATGAAACGTCTTCTGTTCGTCCTCTCGTTCGTTCTGCTCGCGGCGTCGCCGCGGGCCCAGCAAGCGGCGATTCCGACGCCGTCGGATTTCCTGAAGATCAAAGTCGGCGGCGACGGTGTGCTCGCGACGTACGAACAAATCGTCTCGTACTTCCGTGCCGTCGATCCGCTGTCGGATCGCATCACCGTCGAGGACCTCGGCCCGACGACGATGGGCCATCCGATGATCAACGCGATCGTGACGTCGCCGGAGAACATGAAACAGCTCGAGCACTACCGCGACATCAACAACCGCCTCTACGACCCGCGCAAAACGAGCGAGGACGAGATGAAGCGGCTCGTCGCGGAAGGGAAGACGATCGTCGCGATCCAGATGTCGATTCACTCGACGGAAGTGGCCGCCACGCAGGTGGCGATGGAACTGCTCTACCGGTTCGCGACCGACAACTCAGCGCACATGAAGTCGATCCTCGATAACACGATCATCCTGCTGATGCCATCGCACAATCCGGACGGCACGCAGATGGTCGCCGAGTGGAACACGCGGACGCTCGGGACGCCGTACGAGGGCGGCAACATCCCGTTCCTGTATCACAAGTACACCGGCCACGACGACAACCGCGACTGGTACATGTTCACGCAGAAAGAAAGCCGGATGACCGTCGAGAAGATCTGGAACCGCTGGCATCCGGAGATCTCGTACGACATGCACCAGATGGGATCGAACGCCGCGCGCATTTTCATCCCGCCGTATGTCGACCCGTGGGATCCGAACGTCAACCCGATTCTGATCTCGGAGATGAGCGGGCTCGGCGCGTCGATGGCCGCCGAACTGACCGGTCAGGGCAAAGCGGGAGTCGTCATTCACGCGATGTACGACGGGTGGACGCCGGCGCGCGGCTACACGAACTACCACGGCGGACTGCGCTTCCTGACCGAGATGGCGAGCGCGAAGCTGGCCAGCCCGATCACGATGCGTTTCGACCAGCTGGGCGTCGGCATCGGCTACGACGCGAAAGAAAAATCCTGGAATTTCCCGAGGCCGTGGCAAGGCGGCACCTGGCGGCTGCGCGACATCATGGACTACGAGAACGCTGCCGCTGACGCGCTGCTCGACTACGCGACGCGCTATCGCGAGATGTGGTTGACGAATTTCTACCGCATCAACCAGCAGGCGATCGGGCGGATGGATCCGCTGACGGGCAAAGACAAGCCGTACGCGATCGTGTTCCCGGCGAATCAGAAAGATCCAGCGAGTGCGTACAAGCTGCTCGAGACGCTGCAATTCGCGGATCTCGAAGTGCACCGCGCGAAGGCGCCGTTCACGGCGGACGGCAAACAGTACCCGGCGGGCACCCACGTGATCCTGATGGCGCAGCCCGCCAGTTCGTTCGCCAAGACGCTGACCGAGATTCAGCACTATCCCGATCTGCGTCAGTATCCCGGCGGACCGCCGCAGCGGCCCTACGACGTCACGGCGTACACGATGCCGCTCCTGATGGGCGTCGAGGCGCTGCACGTCCAGCAGCCGTTCCAGGCCGATCTCGAACTGCTCAAGTCGCCGATCACCGCGCCGGCCGGCGAGGTCAGCGGTCGCGCCAAGACCGCCTACACGTTCGCGCACGATAACGCGGGCATCCGCGCGACGACGACGCTCACGAAGGCCGGATTGAAAGTCGTCTGGACGCCGGACGCGATCGTCGTCCCCGTCAACGGCCAGCGCAACGTGCACGAAGCGGTCGCGAGCGCCGCGAAGGAGCTGCCGCTGCACGTGAAGGCGATCGACGGCGCGGTGCCGAGCGGGATTACGGTCCGCGCGCCGCGCGTCGGGATGTACAAGTCGTACCAAGCGTCGATGGACGAAGGGTGGACGCGGTGGATTTTCGAGCAGTGGGGCATCGATTACACGTCGCTCGAGAACCGGGACGTGAAGGCCGGCGAGCTGCGAGCGAAGTTCGATGCGATCGTGTTGCCGCAACAGGGCGCGCGTCAGATCACGAATGGATTTGCGGCGGGATCGATGCCGCCGGAGTACGTCGGCGGACTGGGCGACGAAGGGAAGGCGGCGCTGAAAGAATTCGTCGAAAACGGCGGCACGCTGATCGC
>DASREL010000060.1:0-76461 GCA_035652075.1 Vicinamibacterales bacterium | reverse complement strand
GAGTGCTCCGCGATGTAGCCTTCGACCTGCTGCCAATATTGATCGTCCCCGCGAATCCGTTTGCAGTAGCTGCAAATCGGCAGGAGGCCGCGCAACTGCTTCACGTTCGACAGCGCGGTTTGTAGCTCGTCGACCCGCTCGGCGAGCTTCTGCTGCAGCGACAGGACGCGCACGCCGACGGCGACGCGCGCGCGCAGTTCATCGGGATCGAACGGCTTGATGATGTAGTCGTCCGCGCCCGCCTCCAGACCGGCGATGACGTCGCCGCGGCTCTCGCGCGCGGTGACCAGCAGCAAGTACATGTTCGCGAGCGGCAAGTCGGCGCGCACGCGGCGGCAGACTTCCGTGCCGTCCATCTCCGGCATCATCCAGTCGAGGATCGCCAGCGTCGGCGCGTTCGCCTTGCCCAGGAATTCCCACGCCTGCGCACCGTCGCCGACGACGGTCGTCGTGTAGTTCCAGCGCTGGAGGGTGCGGCCGAGGATTTCGCCTGTGACGCGGTCGTCTTCGGCGATGAGCACTTGCACGCGCGAAGTATACAATGTGCGCCTCCACGACCATGAATCAGGGGACGGTCCGACGCGTCGGCCTCGCCGCGCTGTGCGGCGTCTTGGGCCTCGTCATCAACGTGCTGCCGTTCGGCGCGGTCGTCGCGCCGCTGCTGCTCGGACGCATGGTGACGCTGCCGATCGCGATCCTCTTTGGACCGGGCCCTGGCGTTGCCGCAGCGGTGATCAGCACGCTCGGCATCGTGCGCTCCACGCCGATGTCGCTGGTCGTGTTTCCGATCGAAGCGCTCGTCGTCGGATGGTTCGCCAGGCGCGGGCGATCGCCGATCGTGTCGGCTGGTCTCGTCTGGATCGTCGTCGCAGCGACGCTGGTGGTGACGCCGCAAGTCTACGGCGTCGGTTACCTGCGCCAGACCATCTGGCCGATCGCGCTGCAGCTCGTGCTGAACGCGCTCGTCGCCATCGTCGTCGCCGAGTTGATCGCGGTGGTGCTCGCGCCGTGGATCGACGTCGCGACCGGCTGGCGGCCGGAGCGGATGCGGCTGCGCGCGTACGCATTCCACGCGTTCGTGCTCGTCGCCCTCCTCCCGGTCCTGCTGCTCGCGTCGGTGGACAACCAGGCGATTGCGACGCGCCAGGAGACGGCCGCCGGCGCGCGACTGCACGAAGCGGTCACCGCGCTCAGCGAGCACATCGATGAGTACGTCACGTCGCATGCGCAGGCCGTGCAGGCGGTGGCGGCGTTGTTCGCGAACGCGAAGCTCGATCACGTGGACCGCGAGCTGATCCTCGCGCAACATCGCCAGTTCTATCCGGGCTTCGTGACGCTGTTCCACGCGGATCGCCGCGGCATCGTGCAGGAGATCTCGACCAACGCCGAGTCGGCGCTGACGCCGATCAACGACCGGCAGTACTTCATCGACGCGGTCGCCAGCCGGAGGCTCGCGATATCGGACGTGATCATCGGCCGGTTGTCGCACGTGGCGATCGTGACGATGGCGATGCCGATCATCGGCGCCGACGCGTCGGTCATCGGCGTCGCGGGCGGGTCGCTCGATCTGTCGCGATTCGAGCGGTTCGTCGAAGACTTCAACACGCTGCCCGACGCACGCGTCACGATCGTCGACCAGCACGATCGCGTCATCTACGCGACCGAGAAGACCGGCTACACGGCGCTGCAATCGCTCTCGAGCGACGACCTGCTGCGCAGCGCCTCGGCGTCACACGAGGGCGTGTTTCGCTATGACCGCCGCGGCAGCGCGGACGCGAGCGGCATCGGTCGACTGGCGGCGTCTGCCGTCATCAGCGCCGCCGGGTGGCGCGTGTTCGTCGAACAGCCGCTCCTCGATCTGCGGCTGCAGTCGACCGGCTACTACGCGATCACGCTGACGTTGCTGTTCCTTGCGATGGGCGGCGCGGTCCTCGGCGCGCGCGGGTTCGCCGCCGGCGTCACGCGCCCCCTCGAAGATCTCGTCACGATCGTGCGGAACGTCTCGGCGCACGGCGCTCCGACGCAGGCCCACTTCTCCTCGTCACCGCCGGCGGAGATCGCGACGCTGATCGAGGACGTCCAGGGGATGCAGGGGCGGCTGTCGGATTCGTATCAACAGCTCGAGCAGGCGCTCGTGGCGCGTGAACGGCTGAACACCGAACTCCGCGCGCTGACGGAGGACCTCGATCGCAAAGTCCGCGAGCGCACCGCCGAATTGGCGGCGGCGACGCGCATCGCCGAAGAGGCGAGCCAGGCGAAAAGCGAGTTCCTCGCCAACGTCAGCCACGAAATTCGGACGCCGCTCAACGGCATCATCGGCATGACGGAACTCGCGCTCGACACGCCGCTCTCGCACGAACAGCGCGAGTACCTCTCGATGGTCAAGAGCTCCGCCGACGCGCTGCTCGCGATTCTCAACGACATCCTCGACTTCTCGAAAATCGAGATGCGAAAGCTCGAACTCGAGCGCATCCCGTTCTCGATTCGCGACCACCTCGCCGACCTCGTCAAACCGCTGGCGCTCCGCGCCGAACAAAAGGGCCTGGAGCTCGTCTGCCACGTGCTGCCCGACGTGCCGCACGCCGCTATCGGCGACCCCGGCCGATTGCGCCAAGTGCTCGTCAACTTGATCGGCAACGCGATCAAGTTCACCGAACGCGGGCAGATCCTCGTGCAGGTCGAGATCGAGGCGAAGACCGACGAGCACTATCGGTTGCACTACTTCGTGAGCGACAGCGGCATCGGCGTCCCACCGGAGAAACAGCAGACGATCTTCGAGCCGTTCAAGCAGGCGGACGGTTCGACGACACGGCGGTTCGGCGGCACGGGCCTCGGCCTGTCGATTTCGACGACGCTCGTCAGCATGATGGGTGGACGCATCTGGGTGAACAGCGCGCCGAACGAGGGCAGTACGTTCCACTTCACGGTCTTGCTCGGGATCACCGACGTGCGGCCGGAGATGCTCGCGCTCGATCTGACCGACGTTCGCGTGCTGATCGTCGACGACAATGCCGTCAACCGCCGTGTGCTGCACGATCTCTTGTTGCGGTGGAAGATGCGCCCGTCAGTGGCCGCAAGCGGACAGGCGGCCATCGAGATGATGACCGCCGCGCGTGCCGACGGCAAGCCGTACGCGCTCGTCTTGCTCGACGCCAACATGCCGCACATGGACGGCTTCGACGTGGCCGCGCGCATTCGCGCGGAGCCGACGCTCGGCGGGGCCACGATCATGATGCTCAGCTCGTCGGGCCAGCACGGCGAGGCGGTTCGATGCGAAGAGCTCGGCATCGCGCACCATCTGACGAAACCCGTCGATCAACGCGACTTGCTGAGCGCGATCAGCCGCGTGCTGGCGCGCGATCACGCACCGCGCGCGCCGCTTCCCGCGTCCATGCTGCCAACCGACCTCCCCGAGCGGCGGCTGCACGTCCTGCTGGCCGAGGACAACGTGGTCAACCAACGGCTCGCCGCGAGCCTGCTCGAGCGGCGCGGTCACCGCGTCACGATCGCGGCGAATGGACGGGAAGCGGTGAACGCGCACGCCAAGCAGACGTTCGACGCGGTCCTCATGGACGTCCAGATGCCCGAGATGGGCGGGTTCGAGGCAACCGCTGCGATCCGCACGCGAGAACAGAGCGCCGGCGGCCGCGTGCCGATCATCGCGATGACCGCACACGCCATGAAAGGCGATCGCGAGCGCTGCCTCGCCGCTGGTATGGACGAGTACCTCACCAAGCCGCTCGATTCCCGACGCCTCTGCCGCGTGGTCGAGGACCTCGTCGCGCACCGGCCGCCGCCGCCCGAACCCGACACGACCAGCATCATCGAGCCGATCCTCGCGCGCGTCGGCGGCGATCGCGAACTGCTCGCCGAAATCAGCCGCCTGTTCGTCGAAGATGCGCCACGTCACCTCGAGCGGATTGATCGCGCGATCGCCGCGTCGGACAGCGACGCGCTGCGCCGCGCCGCGCACGCGTTGAAAGGCGCCGCGGCCAACTTCGATGCCGACGAGGTCGTGGCGCTCGCGCGCACACTGGAAGAATCGGGCCGCGCGTCGACGTTTGACGAAGCGCCGCGTGCGGTCGAGCAGCTGAAGCTCGAAATCGATCGCCTCCTCTCCGTCCTCCGCTCGATCACTTAGCAATTCGCACTTAGCAATTCGCACTTCGCCATTCGCACTTCACATCTAGCACTTCGTTTGCACTTGTACGCATGTGGAGGCACCTCATGTGGAACAAGGATGAACTGCGCGGAAAGGCCGATCAGCTGAAGGGCTCGGTCAAAAAGAACGTCGGCGATCTCAACAACGACGAACAGATGCGCAACGAAGGCGACGCGGAAAACGCCGCTGGTCAGGTCGAAGAGGCGTTTGGCAAAGGGCGGCGCAAGGTCGGCAACGCCATCAAGGACATCGGCGACAAACTCGGACATTGATTCCGATCACAGGTTCATCAGAGGAGGCATCGCATGACACGTACGGCAACTGGATTCTGCGTCGCGGCGGCTCTCAGCCTGGCAGTGTCCGTCGGCGCGCAAACGACAACGAGTCCACAAACGACGACGACGCCGCAGCCGGCGGATCGGATGCGCAGTGACAAAGGCGCGCACGACGTGACCGTGATCGGCTGTCTGGCGCGCGGCGCCGACGGCAACTACACGTTGAACAACGCCCGGATGAACGATGCGATGAGCAACCGCTCGCGCACGAGTTCGAATCCGGATACGACGACGGCCGGAACCACGGGGTCGACGACGGCGTCGACGACGGAAGCGTCCGCGACAACGGCCGGCAACAGCATGTCGTGGAAGCTCGAAGGCGGACACGATCTCGACAAGCACGTCGGCCACAAAGTCGAAGTGACCGGCCACACCGAGTGGAACGGCAGCTCATCCGCCAGCACGACGTCGTCAACCACCTCGACGACCACCGAGCACAATCGTGACTCGATGTCCGGACCGCGCCTCGACGTCAGCTCGGTCAAAATGATCTCGACCAGCTGCCAGTAATCGATCACTTCACAAAAGTGGAACCTTACACGGTGGATTGGCGACGGCCGGTTCACCGTGTCATCGCTCCCCGCCGCAAAACGGCCATTGTCAACGACTTGGCACTGGGCACGCCATTTGTAGAGTTACTGCACGCGCTGATATGGCTGAGCGATTGGTGCACGTGAATTTCATGCGACCGGAACAGGCGCCGTCGTCGACACACGATTCGCCGCAAACGCGGAGCGAACTCCATTCGTGGATTCGTGACACGCTGCGTCTACCGACGTCGGTCGAGCACGCGCTGGTCAACGCGATCGACGCCGTGTTCACGCGCCATGAGCGGCTCTGGCAGGAATCGAAACACGAGGCCATTCAGGCGCTGTCGGCCGGCTTCGCCGACAAGATGGCTCGCGTGAAGACGGAGTTGTCGGCCAAGGACGCTACCGTCAGCAGCATCTCGCGCTATTTCGAAGCGCTGGTCGCCGATCTCACCGATCGGTCGCACCGCGATCCGAAAACGAAGCTGATGAATTTCGCGCGCTTCACCGAGCAGCTCGAGTCGTTTCTCGCGCTCGAACAGCGCGGTCGCTGGTGCGCCGTGGGTCTCGTCGATATTACCGGCTTCAAGTGGTACAACGACGCGCTGGGCCACTCGGTCGGTGATCGCATCATCGAACGCGTCGCACACCTGCTGCGCGAGCAGGTGCGATCGGACGACCTGTTGGCGCAAGACGCCGGCACCCAGACCCGATCCGAGGATCTACACGCGCGGTTCGGCGGCGACGAGTTCTGCTTCCTGATTCCCGATCTGGACGAATATCACCAGGCATACTCGATCGGCGAGCGCTTCCGCGAAGCGGTGGAGCGATACGACTGGGCCACCGAAGACCGACGTCTCGCCGTCCAGCCGGTCCGCTGCGATGTCGGCGTCGTCTGTCTGTCGCTGGGCCGGGTGTCCGAACGTCGCTTCATCGCGCGGCGCCTCGCGGCCGATCTGATCCAGCGCGCCGACAAGTTGATGTACGAAGCCAAGGGTGAGCGCGCGAACCACATTTACCTGGTGCGCGCGCGCATCGACAACGGTACGCTCGTCGACGTCACCGACCACGACACGGAGTCCGCGGCCACGCCCGAACCGCTCGAATAGTGTTATATTCGAGAGTTCGTGGTGGGTATAGCTCAGTGGTAGAGCGCCGGACTGTGGCTCCGGAAGTCGCGGGTTCGACCCCCGTTACCCACCCCACTCCTTTACCCCTCGGGTGTACCCTAACGGCGTGGGATCTCTTCCGAAATTACTGCTGAGTCTGACCGCAAGCACGCGTTTACTCGTCATTTCTCCACATCCGGACGACGGTACTTTGGGCGCAGGCGGATTGATCGCACGCGCGGCGGCGGCGCACGCATCGGTTCGCGTCGTGCAAATGACCAGCGGCGATGCGTTTTCGGAAGGGGTCAAGCGCGCAGATCGGACGACGAGCCCGACGGCGTCGGAATACCGCGCGTATGGCGAACGGCGCGAGCGCGAAACCGTGTCTGCGCTCGGAGCGCTCGGCATCAAGTCGACGTCAATTGCATTCCTTGGATTTCCCGACGAAGGATTGTGCCAACTCACGTCGCGGTACACGTGGACCGAGTTCGTGTCGCCGTACACGCGCAGGTCGAGCCCGCCGCCGCAGGAACAGCGCGTGCGCGGCGTCGAGTACCGCGGTCGCGATGCGACGCTCGAACTGGTCCGCATCATCGAAAGTTTCGCGCCGACCGTCGTCGTGCTGCCCGACCCCGCGGACGAACACCCGGATCACTGCGCGACGCACATGCTGGTGCATCAGGCGCTGGCCGAGGCCGAACGCCAGAATTACGCGCTGCACCCGCGCGAACTGCACTACGTGATTCATTCCGGGGAGTGGCCGCTGAGCAACGGCGTACCACCGACATCAACGCTCTCTCCGCCGTCGCGTTTTCGTCATGACGCCGCGTGGCGAACGCTGCCGCTGACGAAGCGCGAGCGGCAGGCCAAGCGGCGCGCTCTGCACGCCTACGAAACGCAGATGTTGATGATTGGGACGTTCATGCGCGCGTTCGACAACGACAACGAGCTCTTCGTCGACGGCGAACCGGCGACGCCGCCGGCCTGCTGGTGCGAGGGGAGCAACATCTCGAGGCCGTGAGGTCCGCTCGACACCATCTCGAATCGCTTGACGCCTTTCGCGGCATCACCATTGCCGGCATGATCGTCGTCAACAATCCCGGCAACTGGGATCGTGTCTACGCGCCGCTGCTGCATGCCGACTGGAACGGCTGCACGATCGCCGATCTCGTCTACCCGTTCTTCATCGTCATCCTCGGCGTTGCGCTGCCATTCGCGCTCAGCCGTCGCCGCGCCTCGGGCCACGAGATCCGTCGGTTCTACGGCCGCTTTGCGCGACGCGCGGTGCTGCTGTTCGGTCTCGGCTTTCTGCTCAACCTCGTCGCCGCACGGTTTTCGCTGTCTGCGGTGCGCGTGCCCGGCGTGCTGCAGCGCATCGCGGTCGTGTACTTTGTCGCCGCGGCCATCGCGCTCCACCTGAAGCCGCATCAGCGGGCCGGCGTCGCGGTCGCGCTGCTCGCCGTCCACACGCTGCTGCTGACACTCGCACCGATGACGCCCACGGCAACGGTGGCGACGCGCCTCGATCGCGCCGTGTTCGGCGCGCACACCTTGACGCCGGTCGGTCCCGATCCCGAAGGCGTGCTGGGAACGTTGACGGCGATCGCCTCAGCGTTGATCGGTACGCTGGCGGGCGATTGGCTGCGTCGCGAGTCGGCGCCGCTGCCGCGGATTGGCGGGCTGCTCGCTGGCGGCGCGGCGCTCGCCGTCGGCGGGTACGCCTGGTCGTTCGTGTTGCCGCTGAACAAGCCGCTCTGGACGGCGTCGTATACGCTGCTCACCGGCGGTCTCGCGATCGTCGGCCTCGCGCTCAGCTACGCCATCATCGATGTCGTCGCGATTCGTGCGTGGGCGAGGCCGTTCGTATGGCTCGGCGTCAACCCGCTCGCGATTTATTTCCTCGCGGAATTCGTCGGCCATCTCCTCGACTCGACTGGGGCAAAAACGTGGCTCTACTGGACCGAGCTGCGCTCAATCGTGATGCCCCCTCTCGGCGAATCTCAAACGTCGCTCCTTTTTGCTGTGCTGACGATCGTCATCTGGACGGTGGTCGCCGGCGTGATGTATCGCCGAGGCGTCCGCGTTCAGGTCTGACCAGGTACGAACGTTGCGACGTAAGGCGGTGGAGGTCCGCAGATGTCCACCGAACTCGGCATGGCGATCGCTGTGGCGATCGCGCTGATGGTCGCGTTGTGGGTTCCGTATCTCGTGAAAGAGATTCGCCGCGGCAAGGCGACGCTCGGTCCGCGCGATCCGGTTGGCGCGGGCGACACGCACCCGGGCCGGCGCGGCGATCCGGCGCCGGGCCAATTCGAAGCGCAAGCCGATCCCTACGATCCGCGCGCCTCTAGGTAGGCGGGACTATCGGAACGAGTTGCGGCAGCGATGGAAACGTGGGCGGGGCCGGCGCGGCTGGCATCCCGACCCACGTCCGCACGGCGGCGTGGATTCGGTCGCTGAAGATCCACGCGGCGAGTCCACCACCCACGCCCGCCATCAGCATGGCGATCAGAATCAATGTGAGGAAGGCGCCAGCCGGCGCGCTGCGCGACGCCGGCGCCGAGATGCCCAGTTCCTCGGCGGCCATGCGCACCAGTTCCCCATCGATCACGCTCGCCGAACGATCGAATCCGCGCGTGAGCGCCCGGTCGCAAAGCTGATTGATCGCCCGCGGGTTGCCGCCCGACAGGTCAAAGAGTCGGCTCAGCGCCGCATCATCGAAATCGACACGCGGCTGTTGTCCCGCAATTCCGAGGCGGTGCATGACGTAGCCGGGCACTTCATCCGCGGCCAGCCCGTCGAGATCGATCCACGTCTTGATATGGCTGCGAAGCGTCCGTAATTCCTTCCGGCCGAGCACGGTTCGCAACTCCGGTTGGCCGGAGAGGACGACCTGCACGGTCGGCACCACTTCCGCCGCCAATCGCTGGAATTCCTGCAGCACGTGCGGCGGCAGCTGCTGCGCCTCGTCGATGACGACAATCGCATTGGCCTGCAGCGGTGCCAGCGACTCGACGAACGACCGCAACGCCGCCGGCATCTGTCCCGCATCGCCCCGCGGCTGGCGGAACAGTTCCTCGCGCGAGAGCACGCCAAAGTCGACCAGCAGCGCGCTCACGAGTTCGTCGATCGTGGCCACCTGCTCCGCGACGAGCGAGGTCAACGTCCGTCGATCCATCTGGTCGAGGACGACGCGACAAAGCGTCGTCTTGCCCACACCGAGCGGTCCGGTGACGACGATGATGCCCGCGCGTTCGTGAAGCGCATCGACGAGCGTCTGTGCCGCGCGATCGTGCGCGACGCTGTGATAAAGAAAACGCGGATCGGGCCCGAGCGTGAACGGCTTCTCGGACAGCCCGTAGAAGGTCTCGTAGGTCAATGCACGCGGCGGCGGCGCTTCCGCGATCGGTGCACAATGCGGCGACGTCCGCGCGAGTTGCGGTGCGGCCGCGGTACCGCGCGCGGTAAAGGGTGGCGGCGGCACGAGCGGCCGTTGACCCGGGGGCAGTTGCGGCGGAAACAGATCGATCAGCGGGCGGCGTCCGGCCACGCTTCCACTGGCTGGCGCATCCGCCGACGGTGAGCCGGCCATCGGCGGCGCTGGAAATTGGGTCACGTTCGCGGGAACGGCCGACCGCGTTTTTTTCGGTTTGGCGGATTTCGGTCTCGCGGGACGCGCGCCGCCGTCCAATCCGTCGTCCAGCGCCGACAGGCTCTCGAGGAAGTTGGGGTCGTCGGCGAGGGAACGCTTAGGCCGAGACGAATCCACGTGACAGTTATATCGCGGCGAGTTCCATCAGTACAAGCGTGGGAACGTGCTCCGAAACAGAACAGCGTGTGTCCATACGGCACATGTGGGCCCTAAGTCGCTAAACGACAATCAGTTAGGCAGATTCTCGAAGATGAACACGTGACGTTATTGTCATATATACGAACACATTGGCGCACAGAAAAATTCGCACAAAATGCCAATACCCTTGTTGTTTCAACAACTTACAGTCAAGAAGCTCAGCTTGGCGTCAGAGTTGCTGTGAGCACCACCAATAGCATTCGTGTCGACGTCTGCCTATTCTTCGAAATGGCTACCGATCCTTCGTTGACGACGCTGACCAACTGGCGCGCGGAATTGCCCGTGCTGGCCGGCCGGTCGGTGCTGCTGCGCGAGCCGACGTCCCAGGACCTCGGGCCGCTCGTCGATTTGCTGTCGCTCGCCGACGCGACGCGCTTCGGCATCGATCACGCGACGACCGAACTCTCCGTCCAGCAGATGATCGACCGCGCGGTCCGCGATCGAAGCAACGGCGTCGCGTTTACGCACGCCATCACGCTCGCCGCCGCGCGCACGGTTGTCGGCTTGCTGCAGGTGCGCCAGTTGGATCCGGCATTCGAAGCGGCCGAATGGGAATGCACGATCGTGCCGTCGGTCCGCGGCAACGGGATGTTTCTCGAAGCGGCGCGTCTCGCTGGCTCGTTCGCATTCGGATCGGTCGGCGTGCATCGTCTCGAAGCGCGCGTGCTGCTGCAGAACGGCCGCGCGAACGGCGCGCTGCGCAAACTCGGCGCGGTGCAGGAAGGCATCCTTCGCCGGTCGGTGCGTCACGCCAATGAGTATCTCGACCAGGTGCTGTGGTCGATGCTGAAAGAGGACTGGGGCGAACACTGGGTGTCGACTGCGCCCCGGGTCCACTGATGCGACAACTTCCCGCCATCGGCCGCGCGTTTGTCGTCGGCGTCATCGCCCTGGGCGCCGTGCTGTTTCTCGTCAACGCGCCGCAGATCCATTTCTCGCAGCCATACCTGTTCCTGCTGCTGCTGGTGTTGTCGTCGGTGTCGGCGGTGATGAAAGTGGCGCTGCCGCTGACGACGAGCGGTTCGACCATGTCGGTGTCGTACGCCGTCGATTTCGCGTCGCTGCTGCTGCTCGGTCCGCACGAGACGATGATCGTCGCGGCGGGCAGCGCGTTCTCGCAGTGTCATCTCAACAGCAAGGAACGCAATCCGCCCTACCGAACGCTCTTCAGCATGGCCTCGCTCGTCATCACCGTCGAAGGCGCGGGCCTGGCGTTTCGGCTCGCCGGCGGTCATACCGATTCGATCGCGCTGACGGCGATGGCGCGCCCGCTGGTGGCCGCGGCAACGGCCTACTTTCTTTTGAACACCGGCCTGGTTGCGGCGGCGATCGCGCTCACCACGAAGCAGCGGATCATCCCCACGTGGAACAACAACTTCCTCTGGAGCGCGCCGAGTTATTTCGTCGGCGCCGGGACCGCCGCGGTGGCGGGCTGGTTCGTGACGAACGCCGGCTACTGGCTCCCGCTCACCTTCGCGCCCGTCTATCTCACCTACCGCACCTACAAGGTGTATATGGGGCGCATCGAAGACGAGCAGCGGCACGTGCAGCAGACGTCCGACCTGCATCTGGCGACCATCGAAGCGCTCGCGCGCGCGATCGACGCGAAGGATCAAACGACGCAGATGCACATCCGCCGCGTGCAGATTTACGCGGCCGGGCTCGCGAAAGCGGCGGGGCTGACGGAACCGGAGATCCAGGGCGTGAAGACCGCCGCGCTCCTGCACGACATCGGCAAGCTCGCCGTGCCGGAACACATCTTGTCGAAACCGGGACCGCTGACGCAGGAAGAATTCCAGAAGATCCGCATCCATCCGCAGGTCGGCGCCGAAATCATCGCGGCCGTGCCGTTCCCCTATCCGGTCGCGCCGATCATCCTGAGCCACCACGAACGCTGGGACGGCAAAGGATATCCACAAGGGCTGGCCGGCGCGGCGATTCCGATCGGCGCGCGCATGCTGACCATCGTCGACTACTACGATGCCGTGACGACCGAACGTCCGTATCACAAGGCGCTGTCGCACGAGAGCGCGATCGGCCTGCTGAAGCACGAAGCGGGACGCGCGCTCGACCCGGCGCTGGTACCGATGTTCGTCGAGATCTTGCCGGCGCTGATCGCGGAAGTGGGCGAAGAATCGCAGGCGATCGAACAGGCCGAACCGGCCGCGACGCTGAGCGGATCCACCGCCGTCGGCCTCGTTCCATCCACCGGCGCCAGCGCGTTCGAGAACATCGCGCTCGCCCACCGCGAAATCTACGCGCTGTACGAAATCGCGCAGTCGATGGGCACGAGCCTCGGGGTCGCCGACACGATGGCGCTGATCTCGTCGAAGATCTCGAAGATCGTGCCGTGGTCGGGTTGCGCCTTGTTCCTGTACCAACAGGAGAGCGACACGCTGCGCTGCCGCTTCGCGGCCGGCGTGGATGCGCCGAAACTGCTGAACGTCTCGCTGAAGAACGGCAACGGCCTCTCCGGCTGGGTCGCCCGCAACCGGCGGACGTTGATCAACGCCGACCCGCGCGTCACGTTCGAGAACGCCGGCCTCGCCGTCGACGTCGCGTTGCGCGCGGCGATTGTCTGCCCGCTCGTGTTCAACGACACGCTGATCGGCAGCCTCGCGCTGTACCACGTCGAGCAGAATCACTACACCGAGGATCACCAGCGGCTGCTCGAGCGGATCGCCGAGCAGGCGGGCGCCGTCATCCACAACTCGATCGTGTTCGAGCAGACGCAGGAAGATTCGCTGACCGATCCATTGACCGGTTTGCCGAACCGCCGTTCGATGTTCGTCCACCTGTCGCGCGAGCTCGCGCGCGCCGAGCGGCTGAAGAGCGAAGTCGCGCTCATCGTGATGGACATCGACGGCTTCAAGCAGATCAACGATACGTACGGGCACAACGTCGGCGACCACGCGCTTCGCGAGGTCGCCCAGGCGCTCCACGGCGCCCTGCGGCCGTACGACCTCTGCGTTCGCTACGCCGGGGATGAATTCATCGTCGTCCTTGCCGACTGTTCGCGCGACGCGGCGGAAGCGAAACGCCGCGAACTGCAAGCCAGGATCTCGGAGATCCAGCTCGATGTCCGGGCCGGCCGGCGCCTCCATCTCGCCGCGAGCGCCGGCGCGGCCGTCTTCCCGCACGACGGGACAACGTACGAGATGCTGCTCGCGGATGCGGATCACCGCATGTATCGCGACAAGGCGACGCGGCGCGGACATGTGCCGACGCCGCCGACGCCTGGTCCGGCCGACTTCATCGCGACCGACATCTTCGATGACGCGCCGCGCTCCCTGTCACGCCCGCATCACATCGCGTAGAACGATCCCGTTACAATTGATCGCGTGAGCGAACCCGAAGAGCCCCAGGTCCGTGTCGTCGATCGGCGGTGGTGGGCACAAGGCGACACCTCCGTCGACGAACGCGAGCAGAGCAGCGTCCGCAAACCGTCGTACGTCGAAGATTTGGAACGGCGGCTCGCCGACACCACCGCGCAGCTGCAGGCGATGGCCGTCGAGCATCGCCGCGCGTTGGAGGAATTCGAGCAGGCCAAGGGCCGCATCCGTCGCGACGTCAACCGCGAGGCGGAGCGCGGAAAGCGCGCGGTCCTCGTCGAGTTCCTCGAGGTCGTCGACAATCTCGATCGCGCGATCGCGGCAGATCCAGAACGGACATCACCGCTCTTCCGCGGCGTCGAGCTCGTGCGCGATCAATTCATCGCGAAGCTCGACGCGTTCGGCGTCAGCCGGATCGCGGCGGTCGGCGAACCATTCGATGCGAATCGGCACGACGCCGTGTCGATGGAGCCGGTCGCCGATCCAGCGCAGGACGGGCGCGTCGTGCGCGTCCTGAAAGAGGGCTACGCGATCGGCGACGAGCTGCTCCGGCCCGCCACCGTCATCGTAGGCACGCGCGCATGAGCAAAGACGATCTCGTCGAACGTCGCCGCCGCTTCATCGAGCGGCAGATCCAGATGGACAAGAGCGCGGTGGACGTCAAGTTCGCCGGCAAACGACCGCAGGGCACAGGTCCGACGAATCGGCATGGGATGCCGCTGCTGCCGGTCGGTCAGCACGAGGTCAAGAATTGGCCCGTTCTCGACCTCGGCGAACAGCCTGACATCTCGACCAACGAATGGCGCCTCGAAGTCGCCGGCCTCGTCGAGAATCCGTTGACGCTGACATGGGAACAGTTCCTCGCGCTGCCGCAGGTCGATGACGTCAGCGACTTCCATTGCGTGACGACGTGGAGCCGCTTCGACAATCACTGGCGCGGCGTGCGGTTCAGGACGATCGCTGAGCTCGCCGTGCCGAAGGAAGACGCGAAATACATCCTCTGCACCGGCTACGACTTCATGCCGGGCTCGTACATTCCATACACCGTGAACGTTCCGCTCGATCGCGCGCTGGACGAGGACGTGTTGCTCGTGCACACGTGGGAGGGTAAACCGTTGCCACGTGAGCATGGCGGTCCGTGCCGGATGATTACGCCGAAGTTGTACGCGTGGAAGGGCGCGAAGTGGTTGCGCAAGATCGAATTTCTCGCGCGGGACAAAAAAGGTTTCTGGGAAATACGCGGGTACTCGAACTCCGCCGAACCGTGGTTTAACGATCGCTACTCGACCGAATAGACTGGCACACTGATTGAACCTCGGCCATGCCTATGCGCGTGTGGCCGGGCGAACCCTACCCTCTTGGCGCCACCTGGACAGGTGTCGGCGTCAACTTCGCAGTCTTCTCGGCACACGCGACGAAAGTCGAGTTGTGTCTCTTTGACGCGAGCGATGCGACGAAAGAAGTCGCGCGCATCGTGCTGCCCGAGCAAACCGATCAGATCTGGCACGCGTTTCTGCCTGATGCGCGCCCAAACCAGCTCTACGGTTATCGCGTTCACGGACCGTACGAACCGACCGCGGGGCACCGTTTCAACCCCAACAAGGTTGTCATGGATCCATACGCGAAGTCGGTGGCGCGTACGATTCGTTGGGCCGACGAGATGTTCGGCTACGTCGTCGGCCACCGCGACGCTGACTTGTCGTTCGACGATCGCGACAACGCCGCGTTCGCGCCGATCGCGGCGGTCGTCGACCCGGCGTTCACCTGGGGCGACGATCGGCCGCCGCGCACGCCGTGGCACGACACGGTCATCTACGAGATGCACGTGCGCGGATTCTCGATTCAGCATCCGGATATTCCGCAGGCGCTTCGCGGCACGTACGAAGCGCTGACGACCGAAGCGGCACTCGAACATTTGAAGAAACTCGGCGTCACGGCCGTCGAGGTGATGCCGGTGCACCACCACGCGCGCGATCGCTACCTCGAAGAAAAAGGGCTCACCAATTACTGGGGCTACAACAGCTACGGCTACTTCGCGCCGGAGCGGCGCTTTGCCGCGTCGAAAACGCCAGCCGGGGCCGTCCGCGAATTCAAGCGGATGGTGCGCGCACTGCACCAGGCCGATCTCGAAGTCATCCTCGACGTCGTTTACAACCACACGGCCGAAGGCAATCAGATGGGACCGACGTTGTCGCTGAAAGGGATCGACAACGCGTCGTATTACAGACTCGCGAGCGAGAACCCGCGCTACTACATGGATTTCACCGGCTGCGGCAACACGCTCAACATGCAGAGCCCGCAAGTGCTGCAGCTGATCATGGACAGCCTGCGCTACTGGGTGCTCGAGATGCACGTGGACGGGTTCCGTTTCGACCTCGCGAGCGCGCTCGCGCGCGAACTCTACGAAGTCGATCGCCTTGGCGCGTTCTTCGACATCATTCACCAGGATCCCGTGTTGTCGCAGGTGAAGTTGATCGCCGAGCCCTGGGATCTCGGTGCGGGCGGATATCAGGTCGGCAACTTCCCCGTGCTGTGGACGGAGTGGAACGGCAAGTACCGCGACACGGTGCGGCGGTTCTGGCGCGGCGACGGCGGCACCGTGTCGGAGCTCGCGACGCGGCTGGCCGGCAGCAACGACCTCTACGCGCGCAGCGGCCGTCAGCCGTACGCGAGCATCAACTTCATCACCGCGCACGACGGCTTCACGCTGCACGATCTCGTCAGCTACAACGAGAAGCACAACGAGGCGAACGGCGAAGACAACCGCGACGGCGAAAACAACAACCTGAGCTGGAACTGCGGCGTCGAAGGACCGACTGACGATCCGGAGATCAAAGCGCTGCGCGAGCGGCAGAAGCGGAACTTCCTCGCCACGATGATGCTGTCGCAAGGTGTGCCCATGCTGAGCCACGGCGACGAGCTGGGGCGTACGCAGCAGGGCAACAACAACGCGTACTGCCAGGACAACGAGATCTCCTGGATCGACTGGAATCTCGACGAGGAGAAGCGCTCGCTCCTGAACTTCACCAGCAAGCTGATTCACCTGCGACACACGCAGCCGGTCTTGCGGCGACGGAAGTACTTCCAGGGACGGAGTATCCGCGGCGGCGACGTCAGCGATGTCGCGTGGCTCGCGCCCGACGGACACGAGATGACCGACGAAGCGTGGAACGCCGATTTCGTGCGATCGCTCGGGATGCTGCTCAACGGCAGTGCGATCGACGAAGTCGACGAGCGCGGACAGCCAATCATCGGCGACACCATCCTCGTGCTGCTCAACGCGCACTCGGACAAGGTGCCGTTCACGCTGCCGCCGCTCGAGAGCAGCCAGCAGTGGCGGCGTGTGTTCGACACGTGTGAAGCGCACGGTCCGGATCGAATCTACAGACCGCAGGGGCGCTACCCGCTCGAAGGGCGATCCGTTGCCGTCTTCCGCGTCGTGCCGCCTGCGCGCGATCGCCGACGGACGAACGAACAGGAGCGCCAGGCCGCCGCGGAACCGGTGGCAGCGGAGCGCTGATGGCAGTCACGAGTCGACAGCCCAGAGTCGACCGTCGACAGCGCGCCGAGATCCCCGAGGCACTGAGCCGACGGGTGATCATCGAGAACGTGCGCCCGTCCGTGGATAGCGGCAGATTTCCGATCAAGCGGACCGTTGGCGAATCGGTACGCGTGACGGCGGACATCTTTGCCGACGGACACGACGTCATCGCCGCCGTGGTCCATCACGGTGACGACGAAATCGCGATGACGCCCGTCGCACCCGGAACGGACGAGTGGACCGCGACGTTCACCGTTCACGCGATGGGATGGGACGAGTTCCATGTCGAAGCCTGGGTCGATCGATCGCTGACGTGGCGCCGGGACCTGCGCCTAAAAGAAGCGGCTGGTCAGGATGTGTCGGTCGAATTGCTGGAAGGATCGCTCGGCGGATTCGACGATGATGCGCCCCATTCGATGGCGCGGGAGCGGGATCGGTCGCGATCGACGGTCTCCGAACCGCGGCGGATTTGGGTCGACCGCGAGCGCGCGCGCTACGGCGCTTGGTACGAGATGTTCCCACGGTCGGCGGGCGCGGACCCGCACCGCAGCGGCACGTTTCGTGAGGCGTCCGCCGAACTCGCGCGCATCGCCGACCTCGGCTTCGACGTCGTCTATCTGCCGCCGATTCATCCGATCGGCGTCAGTTTCCGGAAGGGACGCAACAACTCGCTGACGCCGGCGCCGGACGACCCGGGGAGCCCGTGGGCGATTGGTTCCCCTGCGGGCGGTCACACGGCAGTCGAACCTGGCCTCGGCACGATCGACGACTTCGTCGCGTTTCGCCAGGAGTCCGAGCGGCTGGGGATGGAGGTCGCGCTCGATCTCGCGTGGCAGTGCTCGCCAGATCACCCATGGGTGAAAGAACATCCCGAGTGGTTCCGTCATCGGCCGGACGGCACGATCAAGTACGCCGAGAACCCGCCGAAGAAATATCAGGACATCTATCCGCTCGACTTCGAGAACGAGGACTGGCCATCGCTGTGGCACGCGCTGCTCGACGTCACGCTGTTCTGGATCGATCACGGCGTGAAGATCTTCCGCGTCGACAACCCCCACACGAAGACCTTCGGCTTCTGGGAATGGATGATCGATCAGGCGCACGCGCAGCATCCGGATGTCGTGTTCTTGTCAGAGGCGTTCACGCGGCCGGCGTTGATGCGGTATCTGGCGAAGGCCGGATTCTCGCAGTCGTACACCTACTTCACGTGGCGCAACACGAAGCAGGAGCTGACCGAGTACTTGACCGAGCTCACGCAGAGTGAGCTGCGCGAATTTCTCCGTCCGAACCTGTTTGCGAATACCCCGGACATCCTGCACGCCTACCTGCAGCACGGTGGACGCCCTGCGTTCGAAGCGCGGCTCATCCTGGCGGCCACCCTTGGCGCCAGTTACGGCATCTACAGCGGCTTCGAACTCTGCGAATCGCGCGCGGTCGCCCCAGGATCGGAGGAATACTTCGACTCCGAGAAGTATCAGTTCAAGAAACGCGACTGGGCGCAGCCGGGGAACATCAGCGAGCTCGTCTGCCGTGTCAATCGCATCAGACGTGAGCACGCTGCGCTCCAGTCCAACGAGTCGCTGCGTTTCCACGCGACCGACAACGACCGCATCATCGCGTACAGCAAGGAGACCCCGGACGAATTCATCTTCGTCGTCGTCAACCTCGAACCGCATCACATGCAGCACGGGTTCGTCGACTTTCCTGCGCCGCACGACGCGGTGACCATCCAGGACCTCGTCGACGAGGTGCACTACACGTGGCATCGCGGCCGCAACTACGTGCGGTTCGATCCCGACATCCGACAGGGACACATCCTGTGGCTTCCGAAACCCCGAACCTGACGATCCCGATCGACGCGGTCACACCCGCCGCCTCGGCCGCGCACGACGACCCGCTCTGGTACAAGGACGCGATCATTTACCAGGCGCACGTGAAATCGTTCTTCGACGCGAACAACGACGGCATCGGCGATTTCCGCGGCTTGACGGAGAAACTCGACTACCTGCAATCGCTTGGCGTGAGCTGTCTCTGGCTGCTGCCATTCTTCCCGTCACCGCTCAGGGACGACGGGTACGACATCGCGGATTATCGGGACGTGCACCCGTCGTACGGCACGCTGGACGACTTTCGCGCGCTCGTCGACGCCGCCCACGCGCGCCAGATCAAGGTCCTCATCGAGCTGGTCGTCAACCACACGTCGGATCAACATCCGTGGTTTCAACGCGCGCGCCGCGCACCAAAAGACTCGCCCGAGCGCGCGTTCTACGTGTGGAGCGACACCGACAAGAAGTTTCCGGAAACACGCATCATCTTCACCGACACGGAGAAGTCGAACTGGGCGTGGGACGACGTCGCCGGGCAGTACTACTGGCATCGCTTCTTCTCGCATCAACCCGATCTGAACCACAACAACCCGGCCGTCGTCGACGCCGTAATCGACGTGATGAAGTTCTGGCTCGACTTCGGCGTCGACGCGCTGCGGCTCGACGCGGTGCCCTATCTGTGCGTGCGCGAGGGGACGAACAACGAGAACCTGCCCGAGACGCACGCCGTCCTGAAGCGCATGCGGCGCGAGCTCGACGCAGCCTTCACGAACCGCATGCTGCTCGCCGAAGCGAACCAATGGCCGTCGGACGTGCGGCCGTACTTCGGCGAGGGCGACGAATGCCACATGGCCTTTCATTTCCCGCTGATGCCGCGCATGTTCATGGCGCTGCGGCAGGAAGATCGCCACGCAATCACCGAGATCCTCAATCAGACGCCTGACATTCCCGACAACTGTCAGTGGGCGCTGTTCCTCCGGAACCACGACGAGCTGACGCTCGAAATGGTGACCGACGAAGAACGCGACTACATGTACCAGGTCTACGCGTCGGAGCCGCAGATGCGGCTGAACGTCGGCATCCGCCGACGGCTGGCGCCGCTGATGGAGAACAGCCGCCGCCGTATCGAGCTGATGAACGCGATGCTGTTCTCGATGCCCGGCACGCCGATCATCTATTACGGCGACGAGCTCGGCATGGGCGACAACATCTACCTCGGCGACCGCAACGGCGTACGAACACCGATGCAATGGAGCCCCGATCGCAACGCCGGCTTCTCGCGCAGCGATCCGGCGCGTCTCTACGCCCCGCCGATTCAGGATCCGGTCTACGGCTATCAGGCGATCAACGTCGAAGCGCAGGAGCGCTATCCGTTCTCGCTGCTCAACTGGATGAAGCGGCTGATCGCGATGCGAAAGCAGCATCGCGTCTTCGGACGCGGCACCCTCGAGTTCGTGGCGTGCCCCAACCGAAACGTGCTCGCGTACCTCCGCCGCGACGACCGCGAAACGATCCTGATCGTCGTCAACCTGTCGCGGACGGTGCAGCCCGCCGCGCTGGAGTTGAAGAGTTTCGCCGGCCTCTACCCGATCGAAATGGGCGGACTGACGGAATTTCCGCCCATCGGCGAAACGCCGTACTTCATGTCCCTCGGTCCGTATGCGTCCTATTGGTTCACGCTGCAGCGAGAACCGATCAAGCTCGCCGAGCGCGTCGCGGCCGAATCGCCCGCCGTCGAATCGACATACTCGCTGCTCGTCGGACCCGATTGGTCCAACGTGATCGACGGCGCGACGCGGCACGTGCTCGAACGGCACGCGCTCGTGCCGTTCCTGCAGCGGCAGCGATGGTTCGCATCGAAAGCGCGCGAGATTCGACAGGCGCGTTTCACCGACTGGTCGCCGGTGCGGATCGGTGCGCACCCGGCCTTTCTCACCGTCGTGTCGGTGGAGTACGCCGACGGTTGGAGCGACAGCTACTTCGTCCCGCTGTCGCTGGTCAGCGGTGACGAGGCGGCGCGGGCGCTCGAAGCCGGCACGCCGGTGCTCGCCCGCATCACGGGGGCGCGCAAAGGCGCGATCATCGATGGCGTGTTGGACGATGACGTGTGTAACCGGCTGCTCGCGACGATCGGTTCCAACGCGGAGCAGGCGACACAAAAAGGAAGCGTGTCAGGGTCCAGCCTCCAGCCTCTCGCCTCTAGCCCCCACCACTGGCAAAGAGGCGGAATCGATCAGTCGAACAGCGTGGCGTTCGCGGACGACAAGTACGTCCTCAAATTGTTCCGGCGCATCGAGCCGACGCCGAATCCGGAGTACGAGATCGGCCGAGTGCTGACCGAGCGCGGGTTCGATCGCACGCCGGCATTCGTCGGAGCGCTCGAGTACCTGCGGCCGTCGCTCGAGCCCGGCACGCTGGCGATCGTCCAGTCGATGGTGAAGCACCAGGGGACCGGCTGGCAGTACACGATTGACGATCTGCGGCGGTACTACGAACGCGTCGCCGCGAGAGGGCGGGAACGGCTGGATGGGCGCGAGGGGCAGGACGGAAAAACGCCGCCGCCCTTCTTTGCGGCGCTCGAGAACTGGTACCTCACGTCGGCGACGACGCTCGGACGACGGACGGCGGAAATGCACATGACGCTGGCGTCCGCGACCGGCGATGCGTTCGTCCCCGAACGTCTCACGCAATCGGAGCTCGGCGCGCTCGCGACGCACATGTCCGCGCATGCGGCAGCCTCGCTCGACGCACTCGAGAAACAGGTGGACTCGTTGAACGAGGCGACGAGGCCGCTGGCCGACACCGTGCTCGCGGCGCGCATGTCACTGCTTCGTCATCTCGATGCGATACGGTCACTCGACGCGGCCGGCATGCGGATCCGCGTGCATGGCGACTATCACCTCGGGCAGGTGCTCAGGACGGAAGAAGATTTCGTGATCCTCGACTTCGAAGGCGAGCCGGCGCGATCGATTGCGGAACGTCGCGCCAAACAGTCGCCGCTCAAAGACGTCGCCGGCATGCTCCGATCGTTCAGCTACGCGGCCTATGCGGCGCTGTTCGCCTTTACGCTGCACGCGCCGGGCGACTTCGCGCCGCTCGAGGGATGGGCCGATACGTGGCGCCACTGGGCCGCCGCCGCGTTTCTTGACGGCTATCGTCAATCGATGGACGCGTCAGAACTGATCCCGTCCGGCCGCGCGTACGACGTGTTGCTCCGCGCGTTTATGATCGACAAAGCGCTGTACGAACTGGGATACGAGTTGAACAATCGGCCCGAGTGGCTGCGGATTCCGCTAATCGGCGTGTCGAAGCTCATCACTGCCGGCAGTGCTGGCTAGCGGTTTGCACCCCACGGGATTTTCGGATTCATCTACGCGTTTTCGCGACTGAAATTGCGACGGAGATAGCGGTATGGCAAAACGAGCACCGGCACGCACACGGAAGCAAACGACTCCCCCGACGCCGCCCGACACGACCGACGATCGCGCCGAGACCCTCGCCGATGCGGCGATTGGATCGACCGAACCGCAGGTGACTGAAGAGGACATTCGCGAGCGCGCGTACCATCGCTATCTGCAGCGCGGCGGCGGCCATGGAATGGATTTCGAAGACTGGCTCGAGGCCGAACGCGAACTGCGATTGAAGAAATAAGCACGTGGGCAGAGCGCTCTGGAAGGGATCGATTTCGTTCGGCCTCGTCAACATCCCGGTCGAACTCCACACCGCCGTCCGCAATCACCGGCCGAAGTTTCGGATGCTCCACGCCAAAGACAAGTCGCCGGTGAAGTTCGAGCGCGTGTGCATCAAGGACGGCCATCCGGTCGCATGGGAAGATCTCGTCAAGGGCTACGAGTACAGCAAAGGCCACTTCGTCGTGATGACGAAAGAGGATTTCCAGGCGGCCGCCCTCGAAAAGACGCGCACCGTCGACATCGTCGATTTCGTGGACGCGGAAGACATCGACGATCGCTTCTTCGAGACGCCGTACTATCTCGTGCCGATCAAAGGCGGCGAGCGCGCGTACGCGCTGCTGCGCGAGGCGATCCGCGAATCCAAGCGCGTCGGCATCGCCAAATTCATCTTGCGCGACGCACAGCATCTCGCCGCCGTCGAGGTGATCCAGGACGCGATCGTCCTCACGATCATGCGGTTCGCCGACGAACTCGTCGACGTGGGGCAGTTCGACTTCCCCGCTGCCGACGGTGTCCGGAAGGCGGAACTCGACGTGGCGAAGGCCCTCGTCAACAGCCTCGCCGCCGCGTGGGATCCATCCAAGTACTCCGACCAGTATCGCGAAAATCTGATGCGCGTCATCCAGGGCAAGGTCAAAGGCAAAGAGGTCGCACTCGAACCGATGGCCGAACCGCGCCAGGCCGAGGTCGTGGATCTGATGGAGCGCCTGCGCAGGAGCCTGGCGCAGAGCACGAAGGCCACGGCGAGCGCGAAGACCGCGAAGCACGCGAAGGTCACGAAGACGAAAACCGCGAAGAAGAAACGATCGCGGCACGCGGCGTAAACTACCGTCGTGCTCGCCCCGATGCTCGCGTCCCTCATGGACGCGCCCCTCGACGACCCCAATTTCGTCTACGAACCCAAGTACGACGGCATCCGCGCCATCGTCGAGGTCGACCCAAAGGGATCCGTGCATCTGTGGTCGCGTCTCGGCAACGAGAAGACACATCAGTTTCCAGAAATCACCGCGGCGCTGCGGAAATGGGGTCGCAAGCAGAAAGCACCGGTGGTGCTCGACGGCGAGATCGTCGCCCTCGACGGCAAAGGTGAACCGACCGGCTTTCAGAATCTTCAGGGCCGGATCCACGTCACCGAAGGCACGGCGACCGACAGCGTGGCGTTGATCGCCTTCGACATTCTGCGCGTCGGCCGCGACGACCTTCGCGACACTCCCCTCCTCGAACGGCGCGCGGTCCTCGAGCGCGTCTTCGGCAAAACGGGATCGCCGCTGCTGCGCATCAGCATGCAGGTCCGCGGGGACGGCAGCGCGCTCTACAAGGAGGCGCTTGCCCAGGGATGGGAAGGGCTGATCGCGAAGCAGGCGGCGTCGCTGTATAAGTCGGGCAAGCGCACGCCGGACTGGCGGAAGCTCAAGATCGTCCACGAGCAGGAGTTCGTCATCGGTGGATGGACCGAGCCGCGACACACGCGGTCGTACTTCGGCGCGCTCCTGCTCGGGGTGTTCGAAGACGGCAGGTTGATTTACGCCGGCCACACCGGCACGGGGTTCAACGAAAAAGAGCTCGCGCGCGTGATGAAGCTGTTGAAACCGCTCGAGACGAACACGTCACCATTTGCCGTCAAGCCCAAGACCAACGAGCGTCCGCACTGGGCGAAGCCGGAGCTGGTCGCGCAAATCAAGTTCACCGAGTGGACCGCTGACGGCAAGCTGCGGCATCCGGTGTATCTCGGGCTGCGCGACGACAAGAAACCGGCGGACGTCCGCCGCGAGGAACAGTCGCGCGTGCACGCGGCGAGTCGCGTGCGCGCCGCCGGCACGGCCGCCGGCGGCAGCGACGATCTCCTCGATCAACTGAAAGCGATTGAGAGCACGCGGCGCGACGGGATCCTCACGCTGCCGGACGGCTCGAAGCTGACGGTGACGAACCTGCACAAGATCTTCTGGCCGAAGCAGCGGTTCACGAAAGGCGATCTCTTCCGCTACTACGTCCGCGCTGCGCCGTACCTGTTGCCGGTGGTCGCCGACCGTCCGCTCGTGATGAAGCGTTACCCGAACGGGATCGCAGGGAAGTGGTTCTATCAGCACCGCGTCGATGATGCCCCGGGCGGCGTCAGGCGCGAGCGGGTCACGGTCGCCGAATCTCGCGAGCAGATCATCGGAGGCACGCTCCTCACGTTGCTCTACATGACGCAGCTCGCGTCGATCTCGCAGGATCCCTGGTTCTCGCGCGTGCAGCATCCGCAATTCGCCGATCACGTCGCTCTCGATCTCGATCCCGCCGATGGCGTGCCGTTTTCGCAGGTGCTCGACGTCGCGCGATGGATTCGCGACGAGTTGCAGACGCTCGGCGCGGTCGGCGTGCCGAAGACATCTGGTGCGTCGGGATTGCATATCTACATCCCGCTGCCCCCGCAGACGCCGTATGACGCCGGCCTGCTCTTCTGCCAGATCATCGCGACGGTCGTCGCGCACAAACATCCACGCGTGGCCACCGTCGAGCGCGCGGTGAAAGCTCGCGGGAGGCGCGTGTACATCGATTTCATGCAGAACGTGCTCGGCAAGACGCTCGCGACGGCCTACAGCGCGCGCGCCAGCGAGTACGCCGGCGTGTCGACACCGCTCACTTGGAAAGAAGTCGACGCCGGCGTGAAGCGAGAGGACTTCACGATCGAAACCGTGCCCGAACGGCTGAAGGCGCTTGGGGATGTGTGGCAGGAACTGCGACGCGCGAAAGGTGTCGATCTCTCACGCGTCGCACGGTATGCGGATCGTTAAGGGCTGCGGCGTCCCGTGTCGTCGCGATTGACGGGTTCGTGGCGGATCTCGACGTCGCGCCAGAGCTCGTCGGCTTCGCTTCCGGTCGCCGGCGCCTTGTCTCGGTGGATTTCAAGGTCGCCGAAAGAGCCGCCTTCGCTCGCGACCTCGCCCGTCACGTCATGCAGGTCGAGGTCTTCCTGATCGATCTGTTGCTCGTTCGCCACGGTTACTCGACGTCCTCGTCCTCTTCGTCCATCTCGTCGACTTCTTCGAACTCTTCGTCTTCGCCTTCGTCGGCGCGTCCGGCGATGTCTTCGTCGTTGACGCCCATCGGTTCGTCACTCATGTCGCGGTCACGATCGTTCGCCATGGTGCCTCCTCGGGAGCGCGTCGGACGCAAGCTCAATACCAGTCTGCAGTGATACACTCAGGGTTCGCGCGCGCCCGTAGCTCAGCTGGATAGAGCGACAGGCTTCGAACCTGTAGGTCGGGGGTTCGACTCCCTCCGGGCGCGCCATCTGTGCGCCCGTAGCTCAATTGGATAGAGCGTCGGCCTCCGGAGCCGAAGGCTACAGGTTCGACTCCTGTCGGGCGCACCATCCGCCTAAGATCGCTGCGCGAGCTTCGGCGAGACCAGCCGTTCTGATAAAATCAGGCGTTTCACGGGCCGGTAGCTCAATTGGCAGAGCAGCAGACTCTTAATCTGCGGGTTGTGGGTTCGATTCCCACCCGGCTCACTTCTATTCGTTGACGCGCACGTTGCCGGCGCGCGGCCCTTTCGGCGAATCTTCTTCCTCGAACGCCACCTGCTGCCCTTCGTTCAGCCGGGTGAAATCACCGTCAACCGACGATCGATGGAAGAAGTAGTCGTTGCCGTGGTCGTCTCGGATGAAACCGAATCCTTTGTCTTTCACCACGCGCTTGATTGTTCCTTGCGGCACAACGTCCTCCTGTCGAAGCGACAAACCGTGACGTCATGTCTGCAATCACTGCGCCCGTTACGGCATACTGTTCAGTCGAATGTCCACTGATAAGCCACTGAAATCGGCGCTCGAACTCGCCATGGAGCGCCTCAAGAAGAGTGATGAGGCGGCGGGCATCTCGACCGCTCCGCTGACCGAACAACAGAAGACGGCTATCGCCGAGGTTCGGAACTTTTACGAGGCGAAGCTCGCCGAGCAGGACGTGTTGTATCGATCGAAGCTGCCGCGCGTCGCTGATTTATCCGAACGCGAAGCGCTCGAGCAGGAATTCCGGCGCGATCGCGAACGCCTCGCGTCCGAGCGAGATTCGAAAATCGAGAAAATTCGGAATCCGCGCTAACCGGTATACCGCACGAGCACGGCGGTCACGTCGTCGCTCTGGGTCGCATCGCCCGCAAACGCGCGCACATCCGCGATCACCGCATCGAGAATGGCATTCGGCGACTCGGCTCGATGCTGCGTGACGCACGCGATCAGGCGATCGTCGCCGAATTCTTCACCCGCCTCGTTCATCGCCTCGGTCACGCCGTCGCTGAACGCGACGATGAAGTCGCCCGGCTGCAACTGGATCGTTTCTTCGTCGAACGACGCCTGATCGAAAAGGCCGAGGACGACACCGCCCGTTTCGAGGCGGCGTATGCCGGACGGGGACACGACCAGCGGCGCGTTGTGTCCGGCATTGCAGTACATCAGCGAGCCGTCCGGCCCGAGCATGCCGTAGAACGTCGTGAGGAACCGCGACTCGATCGCGCGGCGGAACAACCCATGATTCAACCGCGTGATCAATTGCGCGGCGCTCGTGTGGTAGGTCGCTTCGGCGCTGAACATGCCGAGCACCGCCGCGGCGAGCAACGCCGCCGGCGATCCCTTCCCGGCCACGTCGCCGACGATGAAGCCGAACTGCGATGTCGGCAGGTCGATGTAATCGAAGAAGTCGCCGCCGACGGCGCGACATGCGATCGACGTCGCGGCGGTCGAGAAGAAACTGCCGTCGCGATGTCCCTGTGGCAGCAGCGACTGTTGAATCGCGGCGGCGACCTTCAATTCCTGTTCGAACTTCGCCTTGTCGAGCGCTTCGCGGTACAGCCGCGCGTTTTCGATCGCCAGCGCGGCTTCGGCCGACAGCGTCTCGAGGGCGGATTGCGCCGACGCGGAGCGCAGGGCGCCGCGCTCCCGGCTGTCGAGATACAGCACGCCGATGATCTCGTCGGCGCCCCGCTGTTCCGCCCGTTCGACGTAGCGCACGAGGCGCAGCGGCGTGCACAAGACGTGGCGGATCCCGAGCGCGACGGTGCCGGTGTGGAGCTGCGCGAGATCGCCGTCGAGCAGGTCGTCGACGATCGTTTGCTGACCCGTCGCAAACACCTGCTCGGGAATCTTGCGGCTCGTTTCGAACGTGCGACCCGAGAGCGTCACCTTGCCGCGGGCGCGCGCCAGCTTGAACTCGAGTTTCTCGCGGTTCTCGAGCATGATGAATCCGCGTTCCGCGCCGGTGACGTCGATCGCCGAATCCAGCACGAGCGCGAGCACCTCGTCGAGCACCCGGCCCGACCCCAGCGCGCGCAGCCCTTCGAGCAGCGCCGCCATCTGTCGCAGCTCCGTCGCCGCCGAAATCGCGCTTTTCTCGACCGACGGCGCCTCGCCGTCGATGAAGAACACGATCTCGGTATCGCCCGCTTGTCCGAGCCGGATCTGATCGCCGTGGGCGAGTGTCTTCTCGTTCGTCCGCTCGCCGTTCACGAACGTGCCGAAGCGGGACTGCTTGTCGCGGATGACGCACGCGCCAGCCTCGATCGAGATTTCGGCGTGCACGCGCGAGATGTCCGCTCCGGGCAAACGCAAATCCGTTTCGCTCCGCCGGCCGATCGAGAACAGCGGTTTGTCGATCGTCACGATGCGGCGGCCGAGCGCGTCGGTGACCACGAGGCGAGGGGCTGGGGCGTCTGGCATGGATGGGTGAGTATAGTCGGATTAAGATGCAATCGTGCCGCGCTTCAAGCTGACGATCGAATACGCCGGGACGCGGTACAGCGGCTGGCAAATCCAGAAAAACGCCAAGACGATCCAGGGTGAGATCGATCGCGCGGTGCGCACCGTCACCGGCCGCAAGGATTTCGAACTGTACGGATCGGGGCGCACCGACGCCGGCGTGCATGCGCTCGGCCAGGTCGCCCACCTCGACGTCAGCACGACGCTGCGCGGCGATCTGCTGCGACAGCGGATCAACGACGAACTGCCGGCGGACATCAACCTCCTCGCCGTCGAGAACGTGCCGCATCGATTCCACGCGCGGCACGACGCGGTCGCGCGCCGCTATGTCTACCAGATCGCGTGTCGCCGCACGGCGTTTGCGAAAGCGTACGTCTGGTGGGTGAAGGACGCGCTCGACGTCGATGCGATGCGCGCCGCGGCCGCATCGCTCGTCGGCATGCAGGACTTCGGTCGCTTCGCCGAGCGTGACGACGATCCCGACGACCGCGATCGATCGACGCTGGTCCTGATCGATCGGCTCGACATCATCGAGCAGGGCGCGCTGCTGCTCGTCGTCATCGACGGATCACATTTCCTCTGGAAGATGGTGCGGCGGATCGTGGGCGCACTCGTCGAAGTCGGCAAAGGGCACGCGATGCCGGGCGAACCGGCGCGATTCACGGCGCCTCCATCGGGGTTGTTTCTGGATCGCGTGTTCTACCGCGGCGACGCGCGCGACGTGCCGCTCGACGCGATCACCGGGTTCCAATGGGCGTCGAACCGCGCGCCGAGCACCAGCTGAACGACTTCGCGATAGCTCGCCGCACCGGCCGTCACGCGATTGGATTTCAAATACGAATCGTATGCCTGCCACGCGACGGCGGAGACGCGCGGCGCGACGTTGTGGGCGATCCGCATCCGGATGGCGGTGAGATCCTGTCGCGACTGCGGATTCAGTGTCGCCACCGGAATGCCGAGTTCACCGTAAAGGAACAACCATCCGCTGTACTCATCCGCGGCGGAGCCATGAATCGCCGTGAGCCACCCCGCGAAGTTCGCTTCGCCTTCGTTCGCAATCCCGGCGAGATGGCTCCATTCGTGCGCGATCACCATCGGCCGCTCGAATGGCAGCAGATCGCTCACGACGAACGTCTCGAGGAAATACGGATCGGTCATGCCGTCGACGCCGACGCGCCGGAAGTACATGTCGAGAATCGTGCGTTTCGGGCGCGCCACGACTGGGGCCGCGTATCCGAGCGACGTCATCGTACGCTCGAGCGCCGCGGCGAGGTCGGGATCGATGTCGGACGTCTCGTGCCATCCCATGCGGTGCGCATCCGCCGCCAGCGCGTTGAGGCGTTCGACGATCTGCAGCGCGAGAGCGCGAGCCGTAGCGGCCGTGACGTTCGCCGTGTCGATGCCGACTTTTGTCGTCACCGGTTCGCGACGGTAGTTGAGTCCCCAACACGCCAAAAAGACGAGGTACCCAAGGGCCAGCCACTCCACCGTCCGGCGCACGATCGGGATCAGTCCGCGTACGCGGCACCGTCGGAAATCGTCAAGCGCAAAGACAGACCACGACACCAGCGCCGCCACCATGAGCAGGTCCAAGAATGCGATACCGACATGGTTGGAGATGCCGGTCAAAAGCGCTTGTAAATGCGGGTATATCCCGCTGCTGTATAGCCGCTCCGTCGCCGGTGCGGTCGGCACCGGCAGCATCAGGGCGGCAAGCGCCAGAGCGGCAATCCCAATCGTCCGCTTCACAACGTTTCGTCCGGGAGTGGGCGGCACTCCGAAGGTGCGGTAGAATTGAACTGTAAACAGCAGCTGATCAATAGCTTAGCCAGTTGCACGCTATCTGTGCCCTTCCGATTGCTGTACAGCAACGGTCGTGCTACGATATGTCTATAATTGACGTTATTGTCACATAAAGTCATTCTGACTTGCTGCTGGCGTCCGACGCGTTTTCGACCGATATTTAAAGTGAGCTCCTTATGCCCAGACATGCTGCCGTCGCCGCGGTCGTAGCGGCTCTGGGTGTCCTTCCGCAGCTCGTCGCTGCCCAGACGCAGGTGGCAACCGCGCCTGCGCAACCATCGATCGCGACGGCAACTCGCACCGCCGCTCGCGCCGTCCGCGGGCAGACGTTCTCCAGCACGATTCAAGGCAACGCGCTCAACTCGACGAACGGCCAATTGTCGAACACGCTCGTTCGGCTGCGCGATGCGCGATTCGGTCGCATCGTCGATACGGTGATGACCGACAAGACCGGGTTGTACGCATTCAAGGCCGTCGACCCGGGCAGCTACATCGTCGAAATTCTTTCGGCGGACAAGTCGGCTGTGATGGCCGCGAGTCAGATTTTGAACGTCAACGCCGGTGACGTCGTGTCGGCCGTCGTCAAACTCCCGTTCAAGCTGCCGCCATTTGCCGGCATCCTCGGCGGCGGCGGCGCCGCAACGGCGACGCCGACGACGGCGGCCGCTGTCGTGTCAGAAGCCGCGGCGTCGAGCGTCCTCGTTGTCGCCCCTCCGCCCGTCTCGGCGCCCGCGTGCGAGTTGCAGCATTAATGCCTGAGCATTCCGAATCCTCGTCGTCGCGCCAGGCCGCGCAGTCCAACGGGATGATGCCGCCGCCGGGAGGGCCGGGTAGCGGCTCGCGTCCCGCGCCGCCGACGAATTTCTCGGCGTCGGAAGACGTCCACATCCTCGACCGGCTCGCCGTCATCTATCGCTATCGTCAGGTCGCAACCGCCGTGTTCATCCTGACGACCGCGGCGATGATGATTCAGGGCTACTCGTCGATCCAGCTGTTCCAATCGCGCGCGCAAATCATGATCGAAGACGAGCGCTCGACGATGGTGCCTGGCATCACGAACGCGGAGAACACCTATTTCGAAGATCCCGAACCGTACTATCGCACGCAGTACCGGATTCTGAAGGGCCGCGACCTCGCGCGTCGCGTCATCAAACGGCTGCATCTCGAAACCGTTCCCGAGTTCAATGGGACCGCCGTCAAGCCGACCGGCCCCGCCGTCGCGCTGCGAAACTTCCAGGACAAGCTGCTCGCGCTCGTCCGTCCGGCACCCGCCATCACGACGCCAGTCGAAGCGCCAAAGGCCGACGAATCGTCTGACGAGTCGGCGATGGTCAGCGCGTTTCTCGCGAAAGTCGACGTGATTCCGATTCAGGGCAGCCGCCTCGTCGACGTGACGTTTACGGGGATGGATCCGCAGTTCGCCGCCACCGCCGTCAACACGCTGGTAGACGAGTACGTCGAGCAGAACTTGCAGATCAAGCTGCAGAGCACGCAGAACATGCTCGAGTGGCTCGACCGCGAAGTCGCGGCACAGTCGCAGAAGGTGCAAGAGAGCGAACGCGCGCTCGCGAACTACCGCGACAAGCAGAACGCCCTGTCGCTTGACGAGAAGCAGAACATCGTCCTCGCGCGCGTCAACAAACTGAACGACGACTTCCTGCAAGCGAAGACGAAGAAGGCGCAGAGGGAAATCCTCTTCAACCAGATCAAGGCGATCAACAACGGACAGCCCGCCGACTCGATTCCCGCGGTCGCGCAGTCGGCCGCGGTCCAGACGGCGAAGCAGCGGGTGGTCGACGCCCAGCGCATCAAGAACTCGCTCGCCGAGAAGTACATGGAAAAGCATCCGACGATGCAGAAGGCGATTGCCGACCTGCAGGATGCGCAGCGTGCCTACGACCTCGAAGTCAGCCGCGCCGTTCAGAACATCAAGAACGAGTACGACACGGCGATCCTCGAGGAACAGATGACGAGCCGCGCGCTCGATGCCGCGAAGTCGGACGCGCAAGATCTCAGCCGCAAGAGCGTCGACTACAACGTCATGGAGCGCGAAGCGAACAGCAATCGCGTCGTGTATCAGTCGCTGCTGCAGCGGGAAAACGAGTTGCGTGTCTCGAGCAACAGCCGCGCGAACAACGTGCGCGTCGTGGATCACGCCGAAGTGCCGAAGGCGCCGATCACCCCGACGGGCCGCCGCACCTGGCTCGTGTCGGTCGGTATCGGCCTCGTGCTCGCACTCGGCGTCGCGTACGGCCTCGACTACATGAACGACACGATCAAGACGCCGGAAGATGTCACGCGGCGCCTGAAGATGACGTTCCTCGGCCTCGTGCCGTCGGTCCGCGGCGACAAACACCCGCTGCTCGCGTCGGCGCGCGTGCCACACGATTTCGGCGAGTCGTTCCGCGCGTTGCGGACGTCCCTGCTCACGAAGTTCGCTGGCGCGGGCACGAAGATCATCGTGGTTACGAGCGCGCAGCCGCTCGAAGGCAAGACGACGACGGCGGCGAACATCGCGATGGCGCTCGCGTACGGCGGCGCGCGAGTCCTGCTGGTCGACGCCGACATGCGGCGGCCCGGCCTGCACCGGCCGCTGCGTCTGACGAACGAACGCGGGTTATCGCAGGTGCTGGTCGGTCAGGCGCGCGTGCGCGACGTCATCCAGCGCACGATCGACCCGAATCTCCTCGCAATCACCGCGGGACATCCGCCGCCGAACCCGTCGGAACTGCTCGCGTCCGAACGCATGCGGACGCTGCTGACGAACCTCGCCCACGGACCGTTCGACTGGATCATCATCGACACGCCGCCAGTGCTGGCGGTCACCGACGCGGTGATTCTGGCCCCGCTTGTTGCGGGCGTCGTGTTCGTGATCGGCGCCGAGATGACGCGCCGTCGGCTCGCCGAACGCGCGATCGAAACGGTCACGCAAACCCAGCCGAAATTCACCGCCGTGGTGCTCAATAAGGTCGATTTCGCGCGAAACCGGTACTACTATTCGCGCTACTACGGCCACCAGTACAAGAACTACTACGCTGAAGCGGCGGTCTGACGTCCCCGCCGCGCTCCGCCTCCTGGCGGCGCTCGTCGTCGTTCCTCTCCTGTTCTTCGCACACCGTTACCTGCTGACGGCGTGGCCGATCGCGATCGGCTGCGTTGCTGTTTTCGCGCTTGCCCCGGCGGCAGTGTTGGGCCGAGCCACGCGCTGGCTCGACGTGAGCCTCCTGCTCGTGCTCGCCGCGATGGGACTGCAGGTCATCCCGCTGCCGCTCGATCTTCTCGCGCGGATCGCGCCAGGCACGATCGCGTTCAAGCGGATCATGACGGTGGCGCCGATCCAGAGCCGGTCGCAATCGATCTCGGTCGATCCGCAAGCGACCACGACGGCGCTGCTGCTCGTCGGCGCGCTGATGCTGGCCTTCTGGGCCACGCGTACGGCGCTCGGCCGCGGCGGACTGCGATGGCTGTCGCGCTGGATCGCGATGATCGGCCTCGTCGTCGCCGTCGTCGGGATCGCGCAGCATTTGACGATGGTGCCGATTCTCGATCTGATCTGGCCGGTGACGCGCCGCGACCTGCGACCGTGGGGACCGTTCGTCAACCGCAATGATTACTCGGGCTGGCTGCTCTTAGCGGTGATGGTCACGCTCGGCTACCTCGTCGCCCGTCTTCAGGCGCGCCATCAGCATGGGGAGCCGTTCGACCCTGAGCGTGCGTTCGACGACACCGGCACGCGTCTCGCGGTCGCGCTGTGTCTGATGACGGCCGGCATCATGGTGTCGTTGTCGCGATCGGGACTGCTCGGGCTGGCGATCGGCATGATCACCTTCTTGTTGATCATCCAGCGCGACGTGTCGGCACGACGCCTCCGTCGGCTCGCCATCGCGCTGCTCGTCCTCGTCGGAATCGCCGGACTGTTCGCCAACTTCGGTCTCCTGTCGGCACGCCTCGAAGCGATCGGCAGCGAAGGCCTTGGCTCGCGCCTCGCGGAGTGGCGGCAGATCATCCCGATGGCGCTCGACTTCTGGCCGGTCGGCGCCGGTGTCGGATCCTTCGGCCGCGTTATGCCCTTCTACCAGACATCGACGGTATTGATTACGATCTCGCACGCCGACAATGAGCTGCTGCAGACGATCGCGGAAGGTGGCGCGCTGGTCGGCATTCCGGTCGCGCTCGTGCTCGTGACGGGCATTGCGCTGGTCTGGAAACGGCTGCGCGACGATCGCAGCGCGATGTTCGCGATTCGCGCCGGCGCCGCAAGCGGTCTCGTCGCGATCGCCGTGCAGAACATGTTCGAAATGACGCTGCGCGTGCCGGCCACCGGCTTGCTCTTCGCGACGCTCGCGGCCATCGCGATGCATGTGCGCCCGTCGTCGGGGACGAATGGAGGTCATCGGCACCGTGCCGCCGCGACTCACTGATTTCCAGCAACTGCTCGCGGACGCACGCATCACCGGCGCGGCCGCGCGGGAACGCACCGACCGCGCGTGCGACGTTGCGTATTGGCAGTCGATCGCGCCGGCCACGACGATCTCGACCCGGCCGGTCGCCATCGCCGCCGCGCCGCCGTCGGGCGCGATCGCGACGGCGGTCGCCGATCTGCAGCGCGACGGATACTGTCATCTCCGCGGCGCACTCGATCCGGCGCTCGTGCAGGCGGCGAACGCGGCGATCGACGCAGTGGTCGCCGCGAAGTGGCCGCCGCTGTTTGCGTTCGTCTTCGACGCGTTGTGGCTGCTCGCGCGGTCGCCCGCCGTCGTCGACTTCGCGACCGGCGCCCTCGGCGGTCGCTACAGCCTGATTCCGCATGTGTGGGTGCACGTCGTACGACCGGCGCGAGACTCGGCCGGGTTCGGCGCGCACGTCGAATCGTTCGACGCGACCGGTCGGCTGACGACGTGGCTCGCCCTGACGGACGCGACGCTCGAGAGCGGATGCATCTACCTGTTGCCGCGGTGGGCGGCACCGCGTGAGGTCGTCGAGCGTTTCGACCGCGCCGATCGCTTCACGCGATCGGAGCTCATCGATGCGCTGCACGCCGTTCGACCGCTCCCGGCGCGCACCGGCGATCTCTTGAGCTGGGGATTCGACATCGTGCACTGGGGCGGCTATGCCACCGCGCGCGCGGCCGAGCGCCGCAGTGTGTCATTCGAGTTGATTGCGGCGAGCGCGACGCCTGCCGCACACGAAGTGCCGCTGCTGCCGCTCGACCGCCTACCCTCGTTCGACGAACGGCTTCGCACGCTCGGGTGGTGCATCCACGAGTACGCGGATCACGATCCGTTGATGTCGCGCTTTCTCGAAATTGCCGACGCGCTGCAACGCGTCACGCCGAGCTAGCGTCCGCCAGGATCGCGGCGCAGACGCGCGGCAGCATCGCAACGTCGTGCGGATATGTCAGCATGCGGATGCCAAGCGGCACGCAGTCGCGCGTCAGCCGGTCGAAATGCGCGAGCAAGTGGGCGCGATCGCGGACTTCGAGCACGTACGTGTGCTTGATCAGTTCGATGAGGCTGTCGCGACGCGACAGCGGCTCGATCAGGACGTCGGTGCCCTTCCGCGGCTTCAACAAGTACACGCGTCGGAGCGGCGCGGGATCTTTCGCAAACCGAAGGGTCCGATCGTGGCGTCCGAGGCGCCGTTTGGTGCGGCCGCGTGACGCGCCGCGGCGTCGCGGGTCGACGACCGGGAGCACATCCGACCACAACCGCGATCCGGCGTACGCAGGAACGGCGATCAGATCGGCGTTGCCTCGCTGCGTCAGCAACACTGCATCGTCCGCGATGACCGGACAGCCGGTTGCGCCGAACGCGGCCGCCATCGTCGACTTGCCGGCGCCAGTCGGTCCGAGGAACGCCACGGTGCCGGCAGGGGTGACGCACGCGCTCGCGTGGAGCACGGTGAACCCTTCGTGCCCGAGCACGAGCGGCAACGCCTGGTCGAGCGCGAGGTGACGGATCGTCTGCGGTGGCGTGCCGCCTCGACGAAACGCAGTCAGCGTTCGCGTCATCGGATCCCACACGAAATCGGCAAGCGTCCGAAACTGCATGCGGAGCAGCTCGCCGCGCCGCGACACGATGAGCCACGGCCGGCCGTCCTCTTGCGGCCGCGGCGACGCGCCGTACCAGCGCTGACCTGCGAGCGTCCCCCGCTCGAACTGCAGACGCAGCGCCGCCCTTCCGCGCCCCACCGGCGCAAGTTCGGGTATGCGATGTGAACTGGAGAGAATGAGGCCGTACGCGCGGTACAGCACGACCAGGTCAGCGCGCGTAGCGCGTGACAACCTCGGCGACGAACGCGCCGGCGTCGGCGACCGACGGGAACAGATCGGGATGGCGCCGGAAGACCTCACGCTCGATGTCGGCCAATGGCGTCGCGCCGTCGCACAGTTCGAGGACCGACAAGCGCGCGCCGCCGCGAGCGGTCAGCTGCGGCACGGACTGCGGACGCATCCGCATGAGATCCTCGCGCGCGACGAGCATCCCGTTGAACGTCGAGTGGCGGAAGGTGCACCCGTGCACCTCCACGGTCCAGCGAACGATCGTTTCGGCCGGAATGATTCGCATGTGGACGCGCACGCGATCGCCCGGCGTGACCGCGACGGGACGATCGATCGGAAAGAACACGTCGCGCCGATTCAACCGTGGCCGGGCGAGCGGAGCATTGGATAACGTGACCGACGGCGACAACTGCGCGCGGAACCAGCCGCCGATTCCGTGGAGTGTGCCGGCGCGATCGACCGTCAGCGTCACGTCGATCGCGAAGGGCGCCGGCAGCACGGTTGCCATGTCGAGGCGCGTCGCGTCGCGCGGTGGCCCGAGAAGCGCGCCTGGCGCGAAATGCGTCGGGTAGCCGGTGTTCGCCGCCCACTGACGGGCCGGCGCCATGTCGAAGCCGCCGGGTCTCGCGTTCCAGAAATCGATGTTCGCGGCGCCCTCAGGATGTTCGACCGCGGCCACCTCGAGCGTCACCGTCGAGGGAACGATCGTGCCGCCCGGTGCGAGCCAGCGATCCCGGGCCTGCGCGACATCTTCGACGAGGCCGCCATCGATCGCGAAGCGGCCGATCAAATCGGAGACGATCACGTCGACCGGACCCGTCAACTGCAATTCAGCGGAGTGGACGTTGTGGAACGTCATGCGGTCGGCGAATCCATTTGCAGCCGCCACCGCGCGCGCGACTTCGATGATGCCGCTGTTGTCGACTGAATGAACGTGTGCGGCGCCGGCGGCACACGCGAACAGGCCAAGAATGCCCGTGCCGCTGCCGAGATCGAGCACCACGTGTCCTGGCCGCACGACGTCGCCGACCGCGCGCCGAAACGCGTCGAGGCGCACGCGATCCGACAGATATTGGCGATGCGTATCGACGACCAGCGACATCGGACGTCGTTACAGACAGGCCTTCGACTTCTTGCCGCCGCCAACCGCGTCCGACGTGACCGACTTGCTGCCGCGTGTCAGCTTGGCGACCGATCCGTATTCGATCAACTCCGGTTTTTGGTACCGCCGCTTCCGCCGCGGCGCGCCCGCAGGATCGCCGTCGCCTGGCGTCCGTTTCTTGTCTTGCTCGCTCATCTATCGCTCCTAGCAGAATGCCGCGTTGAGCCAGAGTTCGATGCCGCCGACGAACCACAACGGGAACACGTGATCGCCGAAGTCGCTGTCGCGGACGGCGTACTTTCGCCGCATGTCGTCGTACATCCGCCTGACACGTTCGCCGTCGACCCAACCGTACGCCTCGGACCGCATGTTACGGTACACGCCGTCCGCGGCGAGCACATCGACGGCCCGCGCGACCGCCCCCGTGAAATCGCCTTTGTCGGTGCGATCGTACACGGTCTCGGGCAGCAGGTCTCGCATCGCGCGACGAAGCACGAATTTCGTCTTCGTCCCCGACCAGCGCTGCGACTCCGGGATGCCGATGGCAAATTCGACGAGCCGGCGGTCGAGGAACGGATGGCGATCCTCGACGCCGAATTCCGCCCCGGCATGATCGAGTTTCTCGAGGCCCCACGGCATCCACGCGTGCACGAACGATTCGCAGACGTCGGCGCGCGCGGAATTCGACGGCGTCGTCCGATAGCGAAGGCGATCGCCGAGCGCGACGCGCGCCGCAAAATCGCTGCGGATCCACGGCGGTGCGCCGCCGGGCCACCCGAGACGCTGTGCGATCGGACGCGTCGCGTCTTTGATGGACCGGGGGACAAGCGGCAGCAGGCTGTGCATCGCGACGTTGCGCAACGAGAAGCCCATGTCGGACACCTGCCTGTCGGCGCGCAGCTGGTGCCACCAGGCGCGCCACTCGCCGCTCCGGATGTGCTCCGCGTAATGGAACAGGCTCCCGCCGAACCCGTGATCGCCCCCCACGCCACTCAGCAAGACGCGGCCGCGCTGCGACGCGACAGCCTGTCGAATCGGCACGACACCGAGATCGGCGGGCGCGTCGGCGACGTCGAGTCGACGCGCGACGTGCGCGCGGATCGCATCAATGTCGTCGACTGTCGCAACGAAACGATGCGAGGGCAGTTGCCATTTCGAATCGACCGCATCGAGGTACGGACGTTCGTCGGCCTCGGGATCGTCCGGAAACACCATCGAGAACGTGTGGACCGGAGGTGCAACCGCACCGTCTGATGCGAGCGTCTGGGCCATGCCCACGACCGCGGACGAATCGACGCCGCCGCTCAAATAGACGCCAACCGGCTGCCGCGACGATCGCATGCAGGACCGGACCGAACGCCGAAAGAGATGGAAGAAGTGGGCGGCGTACTCGTCATCGGATTGATGGACGACGTCGGGCAGTGCCGTCGGATCCCAGTAACGCCGGATCGACAGATCGCGTCGCGTCAGGATCAACGAGTGCGCGGCCGGCAGCCGCCGGACGCCGTCGTACAACGTTTGATCGACCGAACGAAGCTCGTTCGACAGGTACTCGGCAACCATGCCTTCGTTCGGCCGAACGTCGATCAGCCGGCTCGCGATCAGCGCGCGGTAATCGGTCGTGAACAGGAACCGGTCGGCCGTCACGTGGTAATAGAGCGGACGCACGCCGATCGCATCACGACTGCAGAACAGCGTTTGCGCTGACGGATCCCAGACGGCGAACGCGAAATCGCCGACCAGATGGTTCGAGACGGAGGCGCCCCACCGTTGATACGCATCAAGGACCACCGCCGCATCGCCGCGCGTGCCGGCGCCGAGCTCGTCCCGATTGTCGAGCCGTCCGTCGAACACGATCACGCGTCCGGTGCCGATGTCCACGTGCGGCTGGATCTCCGACTCTGATTCGCAGGTCGTGTGGAAGGCCTGAAACCCGAATGCTGCCGCGCCCGCCGTCACGACGCGCTCGGCATCGTGCGCGCGCGCGGCGAGCGCCGCCAGCATGCCGGCGACCTCCTCCCCGCTCGCCGGTGCGCCGGCCCGGTAGACGCAGCCGACCATCGCGCTCATGCGTGCTCCCGAATCGCGATCGTGTGCAACGGCGCATACTGCTCGTGCCCAGTCGCCGGCAACAGCCGATCACCGCAGCGCAGCCAGGCGTGCGCCGCGAACCCGTCTTCGCCGCGGCGCGCGCCGATGTAAATCGTCGACGACACGCCGCGCCGCTCGAGCATCGTCGCGAGCACGATCGCTTTCGTCAGGCACTGCTGACGCCCGACGCGTCCAGCGACGATATTGACGATCTCTTCGAGACGGTGGATATCGTCCGGGGTTACGGCGGGACCGATGCGGGCGGTGCGCAGCAGACACCGCGCGACCGATTCGAACGATGCGACGCGCAGCGATGTTCCGGTCAGGAAGGTCAGCGCGGCGGCTTCGTACGCCGCCGGCCATTCGCGCGCCAGCGCATAGAGCTTACGCAGTCGGCGTCGCATCGAATGCGAGCAGCCCTTTGGCGATCAACTCGTGGACGAGCCCGAGCAGATCGCCTTCCAGCACCTCTCGCGGCGCGTCATATTCGTGTTCGAGTTCCGCGAGCACCGAATCGAGGAGCGGATGCGAGCCAATCAACTGCCACATGCGCGTGCCGACGGGATCGAGCCCGAAATAAATGCCGGACTCGACGTTGAGGATGACTGCTTCCCCGTCCAGTTCGCGAAACACGACGTCGTCGCTCACGCGCAACGTCGTGTTGAGGGACACTTCGGTCATGGTGTTGAGACGCCGGGCTGCGGGCGCCCGGCGTTCGCGTCAGTTTAGCGCAGGCGCGGAACGCCCGGAACGGTCGAGTTGTACCGCATGCCCGAGTCGATCGGCAGGTCGTGCTGACCCTGATCGTGCGGCACACCCATCGTCACGGTGCCGGTGCAGCTGCCGCCCTTCCCGTCGCTGGCCGAGAAGCCGATGAAATACAGCCGGCCGTTGTAGAGGCCGGAGCGCTCGGCTCGGACTTGCGCGGTGGCGCCGCTGATGATGCCATCGATCGCGGTGTTGCCGCTGCCCGCGACGAGCGTCGGTTCATCCTGGTAGATGCTGGTGACGGTGATCGTTACCGTGTCGCCCGGATCCGGATCGGTCACGCCGTTGATCTTGATCGTCGCGAACTTGTGATTCGGCGGCCAGAGCAAGTTCGGGCTCGCCGTCGCCGTCCCGCAGACCGGATTGCGGTTCGTGCTCACAGTCAGCGTGAACGTCACGCTGACGGGCGCCGAGAACCGATCCGTGACCGTCACCACGATCGTATAGGTCGTCGCCGTCGTCACGTTCGGCGCGGTTCCCGAAATCAAACCGGTCGACGTGTTGAACGTCAACCCAGCCGGCAACCCGGTGATCGACCACGCCAGCGGATCCAGGTCGGCATCCGACGCCTGAAGTTGCAGCGCGAAAGGCGCGTTCGGCACAGAGAACTGCGAGCCGGGGTTCGTCAACGTCGGCACCGCGTTGGTGATCGCCCACGTGAACGTCGCCGTCGTCGTCTGGTTGAAGCTATCGGTCGCCGTCAGCTTCGTCGTGTAGTTGCCGACTGCGGTCGGCGTGCCGCTGAACTGGATCGTCGTGACGCCGCTGACGGTCGTCGGCGCGGACGCCGTCACGCCAGGCGGAAGCGTCGTCGGATCGACAGTGAACGTAAACGGATCGCCGTCATTGTCCTTCGCGGTGGCGACGACGGCCGGCGAAATGACGGTTCCGACGTGACGCGTCTGGTTCGGCGGAACCGTGATTTGCGGCGGCGTGTTCGCGATCGTCAGCGTGAACGACTTGGTCGTCACGCCGCCGACGCCATCATCGGCCGTCACATTGATCGTGAACACACCCGCGGCGGTCGGCGATCCGTTGAAATTGCCGGTGGTCGCATCGATTGTGACGCCTGCCGGCAATCCCGTCGCGGTGAACTTCACCGGATCGTTGTTGGCATCAGTTGCCGTCGCGTGCAGCGCCGTCACGCTGCCGTGCAGCGTTTGCGTGGCAGGAACAGTCAGAACCGGTGCCGTGTTGAGGAGCACCCAACTGATCGGCATGGTGACCGTCTTGCCGCCGCCGTCGGTCAGCACGAAAGTGCTCGACAACGTCACGCCGTTCGTTCCGTAGCCAGTGACCGGCGGCAGCGAAGCGACCGGGACGTACGGTGCGCCACTGATCGTCGTGAGCCAGATGTCGCTCGACGAGAGGCATGCCGTCGCGTTCACCCTGGTCGAGAACGTGAGGCCACTGGGTCCGTTTTGCAGCGAACCGGTTGGGCCGTCGCACGAGTCCTGATCCTGCGACTGGACGACGATGTTCGATCCCAGCGACAACGGCGACGCGGTGGTCAACGGAACGCCGTGCTGGACGCGGACGCCGGTCGTCACCGACGACGGCGTGACGCCATTCGCCACGAGCGTCGGCGGTGCGTCGGTGCCGGTGATGAACCAGGTGAACGTCGTCGACGCCGACACGCCGCGGCCGTTCGTAACGGTGAGCGTCGTCGGCGTCCCGGTCGTGTCGGTATTGAAGCCGAGCGTGCCGCTCATCGTGAACGTGTTGCCGCTCTGCGTAATCGTGACGCCCGCCGGCAGGAACGACTTGCTCATCGTGAGCGTGGTATTCGTCGGATCCGTGACCGGAATCGTGATCGTCGTGATCGCCTGTCCTTCCGCCCAGTGCTGATCCGGGACGGGGCCAACGACCGGCGCGAAGTTGATCTTGCACGCTGGATCGGTCGAGTTGACATCGCAACTCGCCGGAATCGGGTGGCAGAGCGAATTCGCTGAGTTGGCAGGATCGCTGCAGTCCGGGCCGGTACCGCTGGTGTATTCCTTGACGATGCACAGACCGGTGACCGAGCCGCCCTGCGGCGTAAACGAGCCGACCTGCTGTCCTGTGCCGATGTGGAAATTCAGAACCGTGCTCGGGTTGACCGTGGGATCCCACATCGTCCAGCCGAACTCGGACGCGAGCGGCAGCGATGCGGTCCAGAAGAACTGACCGTCCGGCGTGATGTCCATCGCGAACCAGGTTTTTCCCTGCTGCGACGGCTGAAGGTAACTTCTAATCAGCTTGCCATCGAGGCCGAGGCGGAACACGTCGTAGCCGCCGGCAACGATGAAACCGCCGCTGCCGTCACCCGGGGGTAGCAGCCGCAGCGCGTAGGTCGTCGACGGCGGGTTCACGCCGTTGTTCGCCTGGAGCTGGATTTTTCCGAAGAGCGAGTTGCTCGGGTCGCCGGCAAAGTCGGTAATCGGCGCAACAAGCGTGTCCAGGGTCGTCGAAGGACCGCTTGGGTTCAACGGATCGAGCGCCACCTTCGAGTTGCTGATCGGCTGCCGATCAAGACGGAACACGGTGATCGTGTCGCTCTCCGACGTGTAGTACATCGTCTGGCCGTCTGCCGCGAGCTCGAGCCAATCGGTGCCGCGCGATTGTTCGACCGTGCCGTTATTGATCGTCGGCACCGTCCATGTGTCGAGAAGCGTGCCGTTCGGATCGAACTTGAAGATGTTGTTCGTGCCGTCGACCGTGCCGATGTAGTAGTTGCCCGCCCGATCGAACACAACCGATTCGGCGCCACCTGGTTGGAAACCGCCGTACACACCGCCGACACCGTTCGACACGCGCGTGAGGTTGCCGAGCGAAAGACCTTGCGTCGCTGCCGTGCCGCCGTTCGGCACGGCGCTGACGACGTTCGACCAGAAGCCGGTGGTGAGCAGCGGTCCGGCGATCGTCGGCGACTGCGCGCAGCCGGTCGTCCACCACGAGTTCTCGTGAGTGGTCATCGTGTTGGTCACGATGTCCCACGACGTCGTGTTCGCGGCCTGATGCGATTGCGCGTCGATGATGCTCGTTCCGGACGCAAGCGCGTCGGTCACTTTGACCGCACCCGCTCCGTTAGTGACCTGCGCGCCGTTTTGATCGTAGAGGAAATAGGTGCCGGCGTTCTGGCGCACGGCGCAGTCCCAGATTGAGCGATTGTTCGCGTCTTTGATGATGTTGCCGTTATCGTCCTTGATCGGATTCGAATCGGCGCCGTTGCCGAGTTGGCAGCCCGCCGGTTGAGCGTTCTGATGAATGAGCTGATCGATGACGGCGCCGGAGCCGATCAACAAATCGCCTGAACACCAGCCCGTCCCATTCGCGCCACGATTGCACGCTGGTTGTGCGTGCGTCGTGACGACCATCGTCACGCCAAGCGCGACCGCGAAGGTCGTAGCGATGAGGGTCCTTTTGAGAAGTGGTATACGCATATGACAATAACGGACTTGGTGGCAGTATTAGGTACCTAGAAGGATAGCCCAACGGATAGAGTCGCGCAACGGAAAACTGCGGCTCAGCTTAGGTTTTTTCTGGCGGACGCAGCGGCTTGAACCAGCCTGACGCACCGTGGATTATACGCCACAAATAGCCTATTTTTAAGAACTTGCGAGCAGAGTTCGTGGAATCCGCTGACACAACTGTAAGTGGTGGGAAGAGATGTTCTCGGACCAATCGGACACGAGCCGCCGTGTTCGTCAGTGCCCTCAGGTCAGAGTACAAGATGTCAATCTTTCGTAACCCAGGGCGCAAGTAGGTCGCACTTGGCTCTCCGTCCGCAGACTCGAGAGCGCGCACGACCGAGTCGGGGACCGGTGTTTCGAACATATCTTGTGAAAGCGCGATCCCGCGGCCGCACACAGCGCGGATGCAAGCGGTCGTTGCGATTTCAACAAACAGGTCCCAGTCCCCACTCGTCAGGCGTCGGCTCAATCGGTCGATGTCGACCGTCCTGATCAGTTGGTCATCGTCGTAGTGATGGGCGACGCGGTGGACGCACGCGATCACCAGCGCATCGACGTCGCTCACGCGCCGCGCACCCGTGCCGAGCGCCGGAACGGCGACCGACCGCGCCTGCAGTCCTTCGAACGTCAACGCGCGCGCGAAGACCTGCGGATCAGCAATTCGCCAATGGATGTCGTACGCGGTCGCGATCCCATCGGCCGTACCGACGTACGTGAACTGATGCGTCACGTACTGGCCTTCAGGACGTGGCACGCGCGCGTACCCGATGCCGTCGAGGATCTCCGCTGTCCGCGCCGCATCTGCCTCCTGGATCAGAAGGTCGGTATCCGCGCGCGGCCGGAGCCAGGGCTCCTCGTAGAGGGAGTACGCGAGCGCGGTGCCTTTGAAGAGAAGCGCCGAAATGCCCGCCGCGCCAAGCGCCTCGATGACACGGATCGCGTCCGCGCGCTGCACCGACTCCATCAGCGCGTGCTCGCGAGCGATGCGTCCAAGCCGGTCCACCGCCGCCGACCTGCCGCCGCGCAGCGCGACGTACACCAGCGCGGCGACGTTGTGCCGCGTCGCCGACGTCACGAGCGCCTCGACGTCGACACCCGCGGTGTCCTGCGCTGATCCCGTGCGCAGGCACGCAGCCAACTGTGATGCGGTCACGGAACCCTAGGCGAGCGCGGCTCGGAACAGCACGCGGCGTGCGGGGGGATGCTTCAACAGCGCGACGATGAAGTCGCTGTGGCGGTTGAAGGCGGCGGTCTGGCGCATCAGCGGCATGAGGCCGTCGGTGCGCGCGAGATCGAAGAGACTGTCGATTTGCGAATCGCTCAGGCGCTGCGCGATCCGGCGGAGGACGAGCTGCCAGCGCAGTTCGCCGCCCAACCGTCTCCTCCACTGGACCTGGTACTCGGACAACGTCGCCGCAGAGACGTCGTCGCGCGCGAGCGCGCGAATCAATGTCGTCGACGCGATCGCTGCGCTCACGAGGCTGTAATAGATGCCGCCGCCGGTCGTCGGCTTCACGAGTCCGGCCGCGTCGCCGAGCACGACGACGCGATCGGTGTAGGTCTGCTTGAGGGGCGCGAGCGGCAGGACTTTCTGCCGCGGCTGCGGCGCGGTGGCGTCGACGCCCCATCGCGGCGCGATCGCCTCGAGCATGCGCTGGAACATCCGAGCCGCGTCGCCCTCGCACATCACGCCAACGCGGACGTACGGACGGTCGCGCTGCACCGGCACCGCCCACGCAAATCCAGCCGGTGCGATCGCACTCCCGAAGTGCACTTCGACGTCGCGCAGGCGCGACGCGGGCAGTTCGGCCTGCGCCGAATTCAACATCAGCCGCGGCATGCCGAGGCCGACGCGGCGCTGAAACGCGTAGTGGGCGCCGCACGCGAGGACGCACGTGCGGCCTCGCAGGATCTCGTCACCGACGGCCAGCGACACGCCGTCCTCGTCGACCGTGAGCGCCGTTGCGCGCGCACCGCGATGGAGCGTCGCGCCGGCCGACGTCGCGCGAGCGGCCAAATCGGCGTCGAACCGCGCCCGATCGATGACAACCGCTTCGGTCGTCGGCGTGGAATACCCGATGGCGAACCCGGCTGGCGCGTAGAACTGCACCGTCCGTAGTTCGTTCAATACCGAATGGGTGGGGATGCGGAATTCGTCGAAGGCGCTCGCCGCCAGCACGCCGGTGCAATGCACCGGTTCGCCGATCGTCGGGTGTTCTTCGACAACGACGACGTGTGCGCCGGCACGGGCAAGCTCGCCGGCCGCATACAGGCCGGCGGGGCCGCCGCCGACGATGATCGCGTCGAACACGGGAGAGATTATACGGGCCTTTTATGCGCCACGAACCAGACCTGCGTCGCCAGCGACGGCCCTAGCCACCGGATCGGAGAGGCGACGATCGACTCGATCGCAAACCGGCGCGAAATGCGGTCGGCCAGCGCACGCCAGTTGAACCCCTTGTGATCGTGATACGGCGGTCCCGCCGTGCCTTCGTAGACCGGCCGGCGTATGTGTTGGCCGCGGCCCGCGACAACGCCGGCGGCGAGTTCGCGCCAGGTATAGCGGCTCGTCGTGTCGTAATCACCGAGTCGTCGCCAACCGGCAATCCGCCGCGCCGACTGCTTGATCACCAGCGGGACACCCGTTTCGACGGGGACGCTCACGAGCAGCGTCCCCCGGTCCGCGAGCAGCCGCCACAGCCGGTCGACGATCGCGTCCACGTTGACGACGTGTTCGAGAACCTCCATGCACACGATGCCGTCGTAAGCGCCGGCGTGCTCCGGCCGATCGAGGTTCGCAATCAGCTCGAAGGCGACGCCCGGCAACGCGCCGAGCCGCGCGCGGCAATCGTGCACCTGCACATCGTCGAGTTCGGCGCCGACGGCCGAACCCGGCGCGTCAGGCGACGCCAGCAGCAACGCGAGAAAGGTACCGTCGCCGCATCCGTAATCGAGGATCCGCTGGCCGCGAAAGCGCGCGGCGAGTTGCAGCCCCGTCTCGAAGCGACGGCGGTGGCTCCACGCGATCATCCGGTCTTTGCAGTAAATCTGCTTCGCCGCGTAATGACCGTCTTTGATCGCGGTCAGAACTTCTTTGCTCGCGTCTCCCACGTGCCTCTCAACGAAATCCAGAACGACAACGCGATCAACCGAACATCGAGCAGGAACGATTGACGCTGGATATAGAGCCGATCGAAGCGGAATTTCTGCCGGCGCGTGATGTCGCGCGGCGCGTAAATCTGCGCGATGCCGGTCAGGCCCGGCGGCACCGCGCAGCGTTCCTCGAAGCCGGGAATGCGCTCGAGCGGGATCACTTCCCCGCCGGCGACTTCCATTTCCTCCGGCCTCAGCGCGCGCGGGCCGACGAAGCTCATGTCGCCGCGAAAGATGTTCCACAGCTGCGGCAGTTCGTCCATCGCCGTCGCGCGCAACAGACGACCGACGCGCGTGACGCGCGGGTCGGCATCTTCCGCCTGCAACGGACCGCTCGCGCGCTCGGCGTCCGCAATCATCGAGCGAAACTTCAACACCAGGAACGGACGTCCCGCCGCGCCGACGCGCGCCTGTTGGAAGAACACCGGACCATCCGAGTCGAGTTTGATCGCGGCCGCGATCACCGCCCACAGCGGCGACGACAGGACGATGCCGAGGCCGGCGAGCGTCACGTCCAACGTGCGCTTCGCCACGCGGTTCATCGCACTCCAGCAGCGGCCAGCCGTTCGTCGAGCCGCTCGGGTGTGCGCACCACCGTGTCGATGACGTCGCGAAACGACGCAATCATGCGCTCACGACTGAAGAGCGATCGCGCCCGCTGCCGCGCGCCGTCCGCCAGCCTTCGCCGCAGCGCATCGTCGGCGGCGAGCCGTCGCAGCGCCCGTCCGAGCGCCGCGGCATCGTTCGGCTCGACCACCAGACCGCTGACGTCGTGCTGATTGACCCATGGCACGCCGGTCGGCAGGTTCGTGCTGACGACCGGCAGCCCCGATGCCATCGCCTCGACCTGCGCGACGCCGAACGTCTCGGTGATCGCCAGCGACGGCAATACGAACGCGTCGGCAGCTCGGTAGTACGCCGGGAGATCCGCATCCGCCACGTGACCCGCCCACATGATCCGATCGGCGACGCCGAGCGCCTCGGCGCGCTGCCGCAATGTGTGTGCGAGCGGCCCTTCCCCGACGACGATGAGCGAACCTGGCCAGTCGCGCAGCGCATCGAGCAGCACGTTGACGCCCTTGTAGTACACGAGTCGTCCGACGAACAGCAGTCGAGGTCCGCGGGTTTCACGATGGATTTCCGCGATGCTCGTCGTCTGTTGCGCGTCGTGTGTCCGCTCGAAGCGCGCGAGATCGATGCCGAACGGAATGACCGCGACGCGCCGCGCGAACCTCACCAACGGCGATCGCGTCGCGAGCACCGGGTTCGACACGATGACGCAATCGGCGCGCCGATACAGCGCGCGCTGCACGACGCGCGCGTACGTCGGGAGCGCCCACCACGGGCGCAACAGATCGCTGTGATGCCAGATGACGAGCCGGGGCGCCGGCGTGCGCAGCCACAGCGATGTGCCGGCAATCGGATTCGGCTCGTGCAGCACGACGCAATCCGCGTGCTGCCGCCACAAATGCCACGGCAGCGACGGGCAGAGCGGTACTGACGCCGGCCGCGCGAACGACGCCACGCGGATGACCGTCACGCCATCGCGCGACTCACGGACCGAATGCGGCGTGTTGTTCGCCGCGACGACGACGTTCTCCCAGTCGCGGGCAGTACCGCTGCACAGATCGCCGACGACCGTTTCCATGCCGCCGGGCACGGGCGGATAAAACTTCGCGGCGTGAACGACCTTCATCATGCAGGCACGGCCGCAGCCACGCCGCGATAGACGGCGGCGACGATGTCCGCGTAGGCAGACCAGGTGAAACGGCGCGCGTGCGTGCGGCCGGCCGCTCGACGCGCGTCCCACTGCGCCGGACAATCGGCACGCTCGCGCAGCAGCGACGCCACCGCGCTCGCCCAGCCGGTGTCATCGCCGACCGGAACGAACGTCACCGCCGCGCCGCCCACTTCGCGCAGCACCGCGAGATCGCTCGCGACGACCGGCGTGCCGGATGCCAGCGCCTCGATGACCGGAAAGCCGAATCCTTCGCGGTCCGACGGCTGCAGGACCAGCGTCGCGTCACGATAGAGCGACGGCAACGTCGCTTCGTCGACGAGCCCGCGCTCGTCGATGCGGTCGGCGACGCCGAGATTGCGCGCCAACGCGCGGTGCTCGTCCGTCAACGGATCGCCGACTCGCACGAGCCGGAGGCGCGGGAACGCCGGCGCAAGCGACGCGACGATGCGCAGCAGGACGTCAATGCGTTTGCGCGGCGCCGTCGACCCGACGTGCAGCAACTCGATGGCGCCGGATGCGGCGTCAGCGTCACGCGTTTCGGCAAAAAACGCGTCGTCGACGCCAAGCGGCGCGACGACGATCTTCGACGCGGAGATGAGGTTCGCGCCGACAAGCTGGTCTCGAACCGCAGCGGTATCGCACATGACCCGCGCCGCGCGCTGTAACCCGGTCAGCACACGACGCGTGGCGAGACGGAACGCCTCGGACCGCGGTTCGCGCTCCGGCTCGAGAATCGATCGGAACGCGTCCAGGTCGTGACAGGTGATCACGGTCCGCTCGGCCGGCAGCGCGTGTGCGACGTGCGCGTAGCTGTGATCGACGATGTGGAACACGTCGAACCGATCGGTCAACGTGCGCGCGTGCTGCGGATAGCGGAGAAATCGATTAACGAAGCGATCGATCTTCGTCGCGACGTGTGCCTCGCCGACGAGCGGCATCGCCGTCGCGGCACGCGCGAACTCCGGCGCGATGCGCTCGACGGAGAACTCCGACGCGTGGTGCGCGACGAGCGCGGCGTGCAGCGTCTCCGCGACGCGGTCCATGCTCGGCCACCCTTCCTCGCGGAAGTCGTCGCAGAGCGCAATGGAGAGACGACGGGTCACAGCGTTCCGCGGTACCACTCGATGGTGCGCGCCAGACCCTCGCGAAAATCGGTCGTCGCGCGGAAACCGAAGCACGCCTCGGCGCGCGTCACGTCCAGACATCGTCGCGGCTGACCGTTCGGCATCGACGCGTCCCACACGATTTCACCTTCGAAGCGGCAGATCTCGGCAATCTGGTCGATCAGCCGGCGCATCGAGATCTCGTGGCCGGATCCGAGGTTGACCGGTTCCGGACTGCTGAATCGCTCGGTGGCCAGCAGGATCGCCTCGGCGCAATCGTCGACGTACAAGAACTCGCGCGTCGCTGTGCCATCACCCCAGCACACCACCTGCTGGCGCTTGCGATCGGCCGCTTCCACGCATTTCCGAATCATCGCGGGCACAACGTGCGACGTGCGGGGATCGAAGTTATCGCGCGGTCCATACAGGTTGACCGGCAGCAAATGAATCGCGTCGAAGCCGTACTGCTGCCGGTACACCTGGCCCTGCACGAGGATCGTTTTCTTCGCGATGCCGTACGGGGCAGTCGCCTCGTCGGGGTATCCGTTCCACAAGTCGGTCTCGCGAAACGGCAGCGGCGTAATCTTCGGGTACTCGCAGATCGTCCCGATGGTGACGAACTTGCGCACGCCGCGGCGCCGCGCGTGCTCCATCAGGTGCAGTCCCATGAGGACGTTGTCGTACAGAAACTTTCCCGGGTTCGCGACGTTGGCGCCGAGTCCGCCAACGACCGCCGCCAGATGGATCACGATTTCCGGCCGGCCGTCGTCGTACATTCGCGCAACGTCGGCTTCCTGCGTCAAGTCGTAGTCGCTGTGGCGCGGCACGAACACGTCGTAGCCATGCGCCGAAAATTTCTCCACGACGTATTGACCGAGGAATCCGGCTCCGCCGGTGACCGTCACCCGCGTGCCCATCGCGCCTCCTTGACGACGTGCTGTGTGTCGCTCGCATCGCAGCAGCGCGCGAGAAGCTGTTCGAGTCGGTCGACATGGCGCGCCAGCGACATGTCGCGCGCGACACCGAGCGCCTGCTCGCGCATGGCGACCAGGCGGTCCCGATTGACAAAGGCGTCGGCCAGTGCGCGGCCGAACGCGTCGGCGGTCGGCGGTTGCGCGTCCACGAGGATCCCGTTGATGCCGGGGCGCAGCCATTCCGTGATACCGCCGATGTTGAACGCGATCGCCGGCACGCCGTTCGCTGACGCTTCGAGGCCGACGAGCCCGAATGGCTCCGGCCACGTGCTCGGGATTGCGACAAGATGCGCGCGTCGGAGAAGGGCGAAGCGTTCTGGACCGGTCTGCCACGGAATGATGTCGCCGTTCACGCCGGCACGACGCGCGATGTCCTGGTAGCGCGCCCGATCGGGACCGGCGCCGATCATCGTCAACCGGATCGACTCGCCGAGCGCGGCGTTCGCGATCGCAACCGCCTGGATGAGAAGCTCGCTGCCCTTCAGCGGCGTCATCCGTCCGAGAAACGCGACGTGCGGTTCCGCCGTCGGTAATTCCGGCGACGCCAACGGCGCGCAGGTCGCGAACAACGGAATCGTCTGAACCGACGAGGCGTCGGCACCGTTACGCAGATACTCGCGACGCATGTGCTCGCTGGCGACGACGATCGCGCGGTATCGCGGAAAGAGATCGTGCTGCCGGCGCGTCCAGGCGTACTGGCGGCGCAAGACGGTCACCGACGCCTGACCGCACCGCCGCGGAAAAAAAAGCGCGGCGCACATCGGACCGAACGCGCGGTCGCACGGCGTCGGCGTCGGCCACGCGTGCTGCTTCAGGCCGCTGACGCACGTGCCGAAGTAGCCGTGCATGAACTTGACGACCGGCATCGTCGACGCGAGCGCCGCATCGACCTCGAGCACGTTCATGTTGTGCGAGTAGCAGACGTCCGGCCGCCACGCGCGCGCGGCCGCGATCGCCGCGTCCATGCCGGCAGTCACAACGCTGAACTGCGGCAGTGACGAAAACAGGGACGTGCCGGGCCCGCGCACGACGTCACGATGCATGACCGCCACGTGATGACCGCGCGCGATCAACGCGCCCGCGACGGCGTCGAGGTACTGTTGAACGCCGCCGGCGTCCTCGAATCCGTCGTTCGCAATCAGGATGCGCATCAGTGTCGCGGGACGAGGCGGACGCAGACGCCCTCGAGCGTCCAGGGATCGGCGTGCGGCTCGAAGCCGACGACGGATAGGTTCAGGCGATCGAGCTCCTCCTCGACGTCGGCGCGCGAGATGCCGCGCTCCCGCCAGAGCGACGGGTGCAACTCGACGAACAGCGCGAGACGGCCCGCCGTGCGAGCGATCGTCTGCCGCGCGCCGCGGAGCACGTCGAGCTCGCTGCCTTCGACATCGACTTTGATGAAATCGGGCGTGACGCCGTGGCGCGCGCAGAAGGCGTCGATCGTCGTCACTGGAACCGCTGTCGCGGCGGCCGAACCGTGTGCGGGCGCAAGGCGGCTCTCGCCGGGCGTGGACGCCACGACAAACGGCAGCGTGCCGGTCGTCGCGCCGACCGCAGACGCGATCGGCGTTGCAACGGCACTCACGCCGTTGATGTCGACGTGACGTCGCAATCCTTCGAACGGAGTGGCCGACGGTTCGAACGCATACACATGGCCCTCTCGGCCAACCCACTGCGCCAGCAGCAGTGTGTAGCTGCCGACGTTTGCGCCGATGTCGAACGCGGTCATTCCCGGCTTGACGACGGCGCGAAATGCGTCGTACTCCGTCGCATTCCACGTCAGAAAGCGGAATGCGGGCAGCACTCTCACTACTTCTCCGCCCGGCAACGTCGACGTCAGGCCGCGGCCGCGCGTCGCGATCGTCAACACGCCCGCATACATCCGCTGCAGCGCGCCGCGGATCGCCGGCGTCGTCACCCACGCTGTCAGACGCCGCGCGGCGCGTTCGGCGGCACTGGGCCGGCGGAATGCGTCGCCGGCTCGTGCCGTCACGCGCGGCGACCCGACATCTACCATTGCCCGCTCAGCATGAGCCGCCGGCGCGCCGGCACGGCGTACTCGATCATCGTGCGCACCATCGACGCCCACGCGTCCGCCGACATCGGCCGTCGCCACCGGTGACGCCGGCGATCGGCGCCCGCGGCTATCTGACGCTCCCATCGTCCATAGAACAACCGCGCGTTCTGCAGATCGCGCTCGAGATTGAGCGAGTACTTCGTGAACGTCGTGCTGCCGAGATGTTTGAATGCGCGCGCGCGCTCGTACCCGTGGACGGCGACGCGCCATCCCGCTTCGCGGATACGAAACGCGAGATCGGATTCGTCCCATCCGGTCGGCACGAACGCCTCGTCGAACACGCCGACGCGGTCGATGCATTCGCGGCGGACGACCCACGGTCGGACGACGGCGTCCACTTCGTACAGCGACCACCAGTTCGCGAGTCCTTGTCCGATCGTGCTTTGCAGCCGTTTCCAGTCGATCGCGTCGGTCCACGTCGCGAGCGGTGTCTCGCACGGCGTGCACGTCAGGCCGCGGCTCATGCAGAGGAGTCCGATATCGGGATAGCGCTCGAAGATGCGAATCAACTCCGAGGCCAGCCACGGCACGCGCACGAACATGTCGTCGTGCCACGTCATGATCAATGGCGCGCGCGCCTCGCGCAGACCGCGATTGGTGGCGCGCAGTTCGTGAACGTTGGTCTCGTGAATCCACCGCAGATGCTCGCGGCCCCACGGCGTCGCCGCGGCCGACTCGAGAAACGCCGGCGTCTCATCGCGACAGCCGTCTTCGATGACGACGAGTTCGATCGGCGCGTCGCCGCCGAATTGTTCCCAGCTCTCGAGGCACTGCTGCAGCACCTTGACGTTGTTGAACGTCGGGATGACCAGCGACAGCTTCGGCGTCATCGCGCGAGTTCCCCGAGAAACGCGAGGGTCTGACGTGCGATCACCGGCCACGCAAACGTCGACTCCGCCCTGCACCGGCCGCGACGTCCGAGGTCGGCGCGCCGTGCCGGATCGTCGATCAGCATCGCGATGGCGTCGACCCACGCGTCGTGGTCCGCTTCCGGCACGATGACGCCGGCATCGCCGACGACGAACGGAATTTCACCGCTGCTCGAGGCGATCACCGGCACGCCGCACGCAAAGGCTTCGATCAACATCCGTCCGAACTGCTCGCGCCAGCGCGTCGTCGTCTGGCTCGGCGCACAGAGGAGATCCATTGCGTTGACGTACGCCGGCACGCGATCGTGGCTGACGGTGGTTTCGATCCGGACGCGGTCGCCGTGCTGATGCGCCCATCCACGCACGTCGTTCTCCAGCGGACCTGAACCGAGAAACAGCGCGCGCCATCGCGTCGACAGTTGGTTCAAGGCGGACATCAACAGCGGCAGCCCTTTTTCGGCGACGAACCGCCCGACGAATCCGACGACGGGCGTGTCATCGGTCCACCCGAACGCGCGGCGTGTCGCATCGCGTTCGGCGGCATTGGGCGCGAACCGTCGCACGTCCACGCCAGGCGGAATAGTTCGCATTGGCTGCGACCAGCCTCGTGCGTCGAGCACTTCACGCGTCGTGCGACCGAAGGCGATCACTCCGTCCGCGCGCCGCTTCGATGCCTGCTCGATCCAGTTGAACGGCGGCGGATACCGCTTGACGATGTTTTGAAACGTCGCGAACACGAGCGGCGTGTCGGACCGGACGCGCAGCGCGATTTGTGCCGCCGATGCGACGTATGGTTCTTCCCAGCAATGGACGGCGTCCCACCGCTCTTTGAGGAGCGACGTCAACGCGCCGCCGTAGAGCATCGTGTGCACGCGGCCGGCAAAGTGCGTCGGGATCGCAACAACGTGGCACGGCTCGTCAGGCGTGGCCGTCGTCGTGTGCCAGCCGAAATCGCCGCGGAAACGCGCGGGCGCGACCGCGGTGACATCCCAGTCACCGGTGCGCGCCATCTCCTGCGGCAACCGGCGATTCAGTTCGACGCAGTACGAGTGGCCGATGGTCAGCAGGCGCTTGCGCGTCATGCAAGGGCCGGCCGCGTTCTGCCGAGGACACGCCAGCGCCGCATCGTCGCCCATTTGACCGGTCGACGCTCGGCAATGACGCGCGGCAACTGCCGCCATAACTCGGACACGATCCACGCGAACCCGCCGCGATCGTCGATGTGGCGGCTCATCGCGAAATATCGCATCAGCCGCACCGGCACACTGACGAACGGCAACGGCAGCGGCTCGTTATAGAGCGCGAAGAGACAGTCGTTGCGGATGGTGTAGCGGACGTACTTCGACGCGTTCCGCCCGGACGGATCCGGTGTGTGGATGACGCGCGCGTGCGGCAGGTACACGACGTCGTAGCCGGCGTCCGCGGCGCGCAGGCAGTAGTCTTTTTCTTCGCCGTAGAAATGAAACGACTCACGGTAGCCGGCAAGCCGGACGAACAGCGATCGCCGCAGCAGGTGCGCGAACCCGATGAACGTCGGGACATAGCAGGCGTAATCCACCGGCGCCGGCTGCATCTGCACTCCCCAGGCCGAGCCGTCGCGTTCGGCCATCGCGAAGGCCACGGCGCCGATGCGCGGCCGGCTGTCGAGCAGCGCGAGTGCAGCCGAAATGCTCTCACGATCGATCAGCGCTGCGTCGTCGTCCATCAATAGGACCGCTTCGGTCGTCGCTTCGCGCATGATCCGATTGCGCGCGACGATGTACCCTTCGCGCCCCGTCTGCTGCACGAGCCTGACCTTCTGCGCAATCGAAACGTCGAACGCGGATGAGATATCGATGTCGCTCGTGTCGTCGACGACGATCACTTCCGCAAGCAGCGGACCGAGCAATGCCAGCGACTCGAGGCAGACGCGCAGCGAGTCCGGACGATTTCTCGTCACGACGCCAACGGTCACACGTGACGGCTGGTCAGGCATGTGCGAGTGCCGGCCGCATGTGGATCGCGCGTTCGTAGACGTCAATCGTGGCGCGGGCGGTCCGCGCCCAGGTCATCCCGCGCACGTCTTGAAAGGCCATGTCCGCCAGCGAGACGCGCAAGGATGGATCGGCGAGCAGGCGCTCGAGCGCGGCGGCCAGCGCGTGGGGATCGCGCGGCGGCACGACGACGCCATTCTCGCCGTCGCGAATCAACGCGGGGACGCACCCGACCGGCGTCGCGACGACCGGCAGCCGTTGCGACATCGCTTCGATGGCGACCATGCCGAATCCCTCGTACGTCGACGGGAACGCGAGCACATCGTGTGTCTGATACGCGACGATCACATCTTCTTCGCCCGTGCGATCGACGACCGCGACGAACGGTTGGACGTGCGGCGCAAACGCCGCGCGAATGCGATCGGCGGGCACACCGCCGCCCAGGATCGTGAGCGTCACCGGCGTGCCCGATGGCTCCAGCACCGCCCCGCGATCGACGAGTTCGGTGAATGCGGCCGCGAGGTACGTCACCCCTTTCACCGCATCCCACGAGCCGCAAAACAAAATGCCGCGGCCGCGCGGTGCGTCAGCGACCGGCGGGCGATTCAGAAATCGAGCCGAGACGCCGTGCGGGACCACGCTGACATCCGTGTCGTTCTTCCAGTGGCGTGCGATGGCAAACGCGCGATCGGTGTCGTTGAGCACGATCAGTTGATCCGCGACGCGCGCCGCCGCCGCCACCTGCGACAGACGCACAGCCGGGTAGAACCACCGCCGCCACGCCGGTTTTCGCGTCAGACCGGCCGTCGCATCGTCCAACATCCGACGGTAGTTGATGTGTTCGAGGCCGTTCGAGCGCGCGACGATCGCGGTGCCCGGAAACAGCCCGAGCCGATGCAACGACCCGACCCACAATCCTTCGGCGCTCGCGACGTCGATGACGTCGTACCGGCCGCGTTCACGAACCGCGCGCCGGATAGCGCCGAGCGCGGCCAGCGGCGCAAACGCCCACCGTCCGGTCCGGTGCCGCGGCAATCCATGCAAGTCGTCGCCGAGCAGGACGTCGCACGCGTGACCGAGCGCGCGGAATTCTTCCTGCAGCTTGATGAGCACCTTCGTCGACCCGAGTCGCGGATCGGGTGGGTAATCGCCGACGAGCAGGATGCGCACTAAGGCGTCACCGCCGCGACGACGCGCCGAACGGCGTGCGGTGATTGAATCAACTGCCGACGCGTCAGCGGTTCGCCGTTGACCGTCGAAAAACGATAGCCGGCGCCGTACAGCTCATCGACGACGTCAGCGGCCGCGCGTCCGCGCCGTTCGAGCAGATCGAGATGTAGTTCCAGGAACACCGTCGGGTGGTGGCGAGCGATCGTCCGCCGGGCACCGCGCAGGACCTCGTATTCGTACCCCTCGACGTCGATCTTGATCAGATCCGGTGCGACACTCAACCGCTCGAGGTCGTCATCCAACGCGACGACGGCAACGGATTGTGCCGTCTCGGGCGCCGCGGCAGCGTCCACCGACATGATGCCGTCGGATGCCACTTGCGTCAGCGCCGTGCCCGCGTGCTCGCCGACGGCGACCGGTCGAATCGTGATCGCGGTCGCGCAGTCATTGAGATCCGCCAACGCGCCGATCGCCGCGATGCCGACCGGCGACGGCTCGTACGCGACCGCCGTACGCGTCCCGCCGAGGTGACAGAACACAATCGAAAACAGTCCCTTCCACGCACCGACGTCGACGACCAGGCGCGCGGCGCGCGCTGCACGGACAAACGCCGTCAGCTCTTCGATCGATTCACCGTTGTGGACGAGGTGATATTCGAAGTCGGAGCGATCGTCGTCGCGATACCGCACGCGAAGCCCGTCGATGTCGGCGAACCGTCCGCGGTCGTCGCTGCCGCACGAGATGAGCGTCGCCGACTCGGACGGCCGGTAGCCGAACAAGCGTGCACGCATCCCGGTCTTCATGCGCTCGGGTAACCACGGCGCCAGGTACCGCCGCATCCACCGCGCGCCGACAAATGTGCTCATGCGACGGCCGGGCGGGCGCCTGGAATACCGCTGCGAAGCGCGCGGATCGTATGACGCAGCGCGAAGCGCGATTCGTACAACTGACGTCCCCGCTCGCCGAAATCGCGCCGCGCGTCCGAGGACTGCAACAGCTGCACGACATCACGCGCCAACGCCGCCGCGTCATCACACGGCGCCAACGTCGTCGCCTGCAGGTCGTGCCACAGCGCCTCGGTCAACCAGCCGGCGGTCGTCGCGACGGCGACACCGTGGGCGAGACCTGCCATGACGGTGGTCCGCCGCGTGCTCACGCCGTCGGGATACGGCTGCACGAGGACGTCCGCGGCGCTGAGCGCGACCGAAATCTCGTCCGGCGGCACTTCGCCGGTCGCTGCGACGCGCGCGGGATCCACCGCCGTCCGCGCGAGGATGCTGCGGCGCGCCTCCTCGCTGTCGCGACCGATGAGCAGCACTGCACAGTCGCTGGTCGTCAGCAGCACGGCGAGCGTCTCTGCCAACATCCGTTGAATCGTTCGTCCGTACGTGCCGAAATGGCCGACGACCGGCCGTCCGCCGCCGACACGCGCGCGAAGCGCCGTCGACGCCGAGATATTCGCCGTTACCGGAATGCCGCTCGGGACCGGTAGCCAGTCGACGTTCACGTCACGACCGGTGATGCGCCGGAGCAACGGCTGCCACGCGGCGATCGAAGCGAATTGACGCGTCGCGGCGCGGCTGATGCTGCGCGCCATCAGACGATTCACGATCGCAAGGCCGTTGTGCGTGAGGTTCTGCCGAAGGTCGAATGGATACGACACTTCATGAAACATCACCCAGAGTTCCGCCGTGCGCGGCCGCGACAGCCAGCGCGAGAACGGCAGGTTCGCGCCTCTCCAGCCGAACGCGTGCGGCACGTACTGGACGAGGACGCGGTCGCGAGCCGATGCGCGATCGATCGTCGCAGACAACTCTCGGAGCGACGCGGACCCAAACCGATCGGGCAGCCGATGGATGCGGACGCCGGCGTCGGCCGCGTCCGATCCCTGTTGCAGCGGCGGCGCCCACACCTCGACCGAATCGCCCGCGGCGGCCAGCGCCTGCGCGACCGCTCGCGTGTACGCGCTCACACCCCCCGACTGGGGCGGATACTCGCCGGTGATGATGTGCCAGATCACAGCGGCGCTCGCAAGTTGTCGACGGCGTCGATCGCCGGCGGCACGATCGGCGATTCCGGCAGCAGTCGAATCAGTCGCAGCCACCGCATCCAGTTCGCTTCGAGCGGCAGACCTTCACCGTACAGCGGTCGCATCAGCCACACGTACGCCAGGCAGGCCGCCACCGTCGCGGCGGCGCAGATCCAGATGCCGAGGAGCGGATACGCCGCGCCGATGAACAACGCTGCGGCAAGCGGCGCCAACGCGCGGCTGATCCACGGGCCGATCATCGATGGCAGCAGCGTGCTTGGCCGATAGCCGACGGCGTGCCGCAACAGCGCGATGCTTCCCGGCAGCGACGTCAACGCGGCCGCGACGAGACCGGCGACGGGGATGCCGATCAGGCCCATGCGATGGCCGAGCACGATGCCGAGCGGCAGTTGCACCGCGCCGTTGATCAGCACGAGCGCGCCCACGCGCGGACGGCTGCCCGCGATCGACGATGACGTCACGAACCCGTGCGTGAACGAGTGCACGATCACGCCGAGAGCCACGACCGCGTTGAGCGGGATCCCGCCGAAGAACGGGGCGCCGACCCAGTGGGTCACGAACACGCCGTTGAACCCGAGCAGACCGACGGCCACGAGGCCGGCGAGTACCAGATGGAGCCGCTGCATCAAGTTGATCACGTCGCGAACTCGCGGTTGCGACGATCCTTCGCCGTGCAGTTGCGCGAGGCTGACGTGGCCGGCATCGGGCAGAATCCACGTCAGCGGCATCGCCATGTTCGCCACCTTCGCGGTACACGCATAGACCGGCACCCATTCCGGGTGACCGATGTACGTGATGAGGACGCTGTTGGTCGCCGCGAGCGTCTGCCAGCCGATGTTGCCGAGCCACGCGCCGACGCCGTTCGTCAGCAGCGTTCGAAGATAACGCGTCTGCGGCGGCGCGATCCGATAGACGACGTCCGGCGCGATCATCGCGGCGCGAATCCCGAGCACCGCGCCGACGATCAGGGACGTGCCGATCGACGACCACACGAGCGCGTACAGGCCCCAGCCGCCGAGCAGCATGCCCGCGAGGACCGCCGCGGAGATCGTGGCGTTGATCACCGACATCGTGCCGAGAAAGGACGCGTCCTGGATGCCAATCAGAAGCGCGCGGTACGACAACAGCGGATAGCTGGACGCGGTCAACACGACCGCGAGCAACAGCGGCCGTTCGATGACCGCGCGATCGGCCGCCGTGAGGAACAACACCGACGGCAACGATCGCCACAGCACGAAGGCGAGCGAGACGAACACGATCCCGACCGCAGTGCCGAGCCAGATGCCTTGCGACACGAGGTTCGCCATTTCGCGGCGGTCTTTGCGTCCCTCCGCTTCCGCGATCAGCCACTGCATCACGGCGAGCATGCCGAGATCCGCCATGCCCGCGTACGCGAGCACTTCGCCGCTGGCGAGCCAGACCCCCCACGTGCGCGCGCCGATGCTGTGCAGCGTCAGCGGCACGAGGAACAGACCGGTGACGATCGAGATCCCAAACTGCAGATACCCGAACGCGGCGGTGATCGCGGCTTTGCGACGAAGGCTCACGCCGCTGACTTCACACCGTAGGCCTGCAGATGGAGCGCGAGCGGCGTATACACGGCGCCGGGCAGCCGGGCGACGTGGTAGACGCCGAGACGGACGGCGTTCACGATCGCGTTCCGGACAGAGAACGGCTGCAGCGGCAGCAACTCCGGCGCGGCGACGCCCACGGTCGGCGAGAGGCCTGCGCGCTCGATCGCGAGCGACAGCGACCGCGGCGAAAAATGATTCACGTGGACCAGGTTGTCGGCGATCGTCGCGCGGTGCGACGTGACCGCCGCCAGCACGCGTTCCTTGAGCAGTTGACTCGGCCCGCACGGTACCTTGATCGCGAGGATGCCGCCCGGATCGAGCAGTGCGGTCAACGAGCGCAGGACGTCCAAAGGCGCCGGGATGTGTTCGAGGACGTCGGTGAGCACGATCACGTCGTACCGTCTGCCGCGATCGGCGAGCGCCTGCGCATTGACCTGGTGCACCGTCGCACCGGAACAGGCGGCGGCGTAGGCCGCGGTACGCGGATTCAACTCGATGCCTTCCGCCTCCCATCCCGCGCGCCGCGCGAGGCTCAGAAACCGGCCGACGTGCGCGCCGACGTCGAGCAGCCGCCGCCGATGCGCATCCGTCCGTCGTCGCAGCTCGTTCAGGATCGACGTGAAGATGAAGTCCTTGTAGGTCGCACGAAACTCACCGTCGATCCACGCATCGTCCCAGCGCTGGTCGTACATCCGATCGAAGTATCCGGGCAGCGTCGGGAGCGCTGCGGGCTGGCCGAATCCGCATCGGCCGCAGCGCACGAGCGACAGCGTCTCGCCGGTGTAGTCGGCCAGCTCGTGATCCTGATCGTTGTTGCGGTACGCCTCGAGCTCGAATCGCAGCTCGTGGTACGGCGTCAGCTGCGTGGAGCCGCAGACCCAGCACGATCCGACCGGGGCGAACCGATTCACCGCACCGACTCGTGCGCGGTCGCGACGTGGACGATGTCTTCGGCCATCCGATCCCAGGTCCGCGCACGGAGCCGATCGCCCAGTGCCGCCGCGGCCGTTGCGAACGGCACCCGATCGCGCGACCACGCGCGCAAACGCATCGCCAATTCGTCGGGCGCGTCCGGATTCTCGATCAGCAGTTCGCGAAGCGCGCCGTCGTACTCCTCGGCCACACCGGCGGACGCGGTGACGACCGCCGGAATCCCACGGCACAACGCTTCGCGGACCGCGAGACCGTATGCCTCGTATCGCGCCGGGTGCACCGTGAGATCGACCGCCGCCAGCAGTTCAGGGACTTCAGCGCGGAAGCCGAGAAACCGAATGCGGTCGCCCAGGCCGGCGGCGCGCGCCCGTTCCTCCCACGCCGGCTGCTCTGCACCGGTACCGATCACGACGAGGTCGACATCCCACGACGGATCGGCGCACAACGACGTCCAGGCGGCGAAGACCGTGTCGAAGCTCTTTCGCCGATCGCCGAGCGCGCCGACGAACGCCGCGACGTGACGGTCACCAGGCCACCCGAGCGCCGCGCGCGCCGAGCGCCGCTCGTCCTCGCTGACGTGGGTCAGGCGGCTCGGATCGCAGCCGTAGTAGATGACGTGCACGCGGTCGGGGTCGACCTCGTAGGCGTCGAGCACGTCGCGCCGCGTGCGACGGCTGTTGCAGATGACGAGCGACGCCGACAGCAATGCGGCGCGTTCGTTCGCGAGATCGTGTACGCGCGTCACCGCGTGTTTCGCTCGGCGCAGCGGCGACGTGACGCCCTCGGGTTCGTAGGCGGCGTGCAGGTAATGCACCCAGTTGATCGCGCCGGGGATGGCGCAATTCCCGCCATTCACGATCGCGCGCGCGTCGGTGCCGCGCAGGCGCGCCCACGCGCGGCGGCCGCGATGGTCGAGCATCGGCGCGCCGAGCGCATGACCGAGCGGCCGTGCGACGAGATCGATCGAGACACGCGGCCGCACCAGGTCCGGCCACGCGCGATGCGTGACCAAATACACGTCGTCACGCGTGGAGAGATAGCGCGCGAGGGCGTGATTGGCGGCGTCCATGCCGCCGAGCGGCGTGAAGTCGCCCGCGACGATCAGCCACGCGGTCACGAATCGGATCGAGGCCGGCCGACCATCGCGCCGTGCAGCGCGCCCTCGAGGAACCAGAACTGCATCCCCGGCGTGGTCCCGAACGGCACGAACGTGAACACGTATGCGAGCGTCCCGAAATTCGTCGCGACGACAATAGCCGCCAGCAGTTTGTCGACCGGATCGTGCAGCGATCGAATCAGCCGCAGATCGAACGAGACCGTCGCGATCAATGCCAGTCCGTACAGCACCAGCAGCGGGAATCCGCCGTCCAGGATCCACGCGTTCGGCTGCACTTCCGCGAACGGCACAGAATCGGGGTCGGTCACGATGCCGCCGGTCGACGAGTTGAAGTAGTACTGCGCCATGCCCCACCGGGCAAGGCCGGCGCCGAACGGAAACCGCGCGGCGAGATCGGTGAACGCGGCTTCGACCTGGTTACCGCGCGCCTGGTAGTACGTCTGTCGCGGATCGTCGGCGAGGAGCGTCATGAAGCGTTCCTGGACCGATTCGCCGCCCAGCATCGTCGCCAACGACATCGCGCCGACGATGATGCCGGCGGCGAGGGCGATGAATCCTACGGCTCTCTTGCCGTGCTGTTGCATGGAAACCAAGATGACGTACACCACCATCATCCCGAGCGTGACGACAAAGGCCGCGCGGACGTGACTGAGGTAGATCGCCGCCATGCCGAACACCGCGAGCGCTCCGGAGGCGGCGCGCTTGGGCCACGCCATCGGCTCCAGCAGAAAGATGAGGCCGAGGACCGCCGCAATCGTGCCGGCGTTGCAGACCGCGCCGGGCGTGTCGAACAATCCCGGCGGACGGATAATCGCGCGGCCGTTCGGTCCGATGTAGGTCGACGCCGCCAGCATCGCCGAGTTCTCTTCCATGAACAGCGGCGACAACTCTTTCGGCATCCAGCGATCGGGGTCGTACACCTGCGCGACACCGATGAGCGAGTTCAACCCGTTGCAGAACAGCAGAATCGCGAGGAGTCGGACGAGATGCCGTCGGCGTGTGATGTAGGCCGGCGTCCAGAACAACGGACACAGGATCGAGAAGTACAGCGTCACGTGCGCGATGCCGGCGAGGCTGTTGATCGTGCCGGGATTCAGCATCATCAACCCGAGCCAGGCCATCACGAACGTCAGCCAGCGCTCTGCCGGATGCCGCGTCTCTTTTCGGCCCGCGCGATCGAACCACCACAGCGTGAACGCGGCGACACTGATCCCGTACGCGGCCACGCGCGCGATCAACCGGTACGACTGCGAACCCGGCAGGTACAAAATCGCCGGGATGAACGTCAGCCCGAGCGCAAACCATTCCGCGAAGCTTCGCGGCAGCCACTCGCGCTTTTGCGGGGCGTCCGCGGCGTCGCCCGCTGACCAATCGTCGTTGGTTGTCAGGCCCGGCTCGAGCGGCCAGGCGTAGCTGTTGTCAGGCTGCATGCACGCGATCCCCTGCTGACGAAAGACGTTCGAACAATGCCATGAGCGAGGCGCGATACCGCGCCGGGTGCGCCTGCTCGGCGACCATCTGACGGGCCTGTCGACCGAACTCGTGGCGGAGGTCCGCCGACGACAACAATCGCTCGATCGCCTCCGCAAGGGCGCGGTCGTCCTGCGGCGGTATGAGCAGGCCGGTCCGGCCGTCCGCGATCAATTCCGGAACCGCGTTCAGTCGCGGACCGATTGCCGGCAGTCCGGCCGCGGCGGCCTCCTGGAACACCATGCCGAATGCTTCGTTGCGGGTCGGCAGGACGAACAGATCGGCCGTGCGCCACAGGTCAACCCACGTCGGCGTGTGTGCATCGATGCCGAAGTGGATGTGCACGCCGCCCGATAGCGACGCTGGATCGATTGACGCGCCGGTCATGACGTGCAGATCGGCGCGCTCGCCCAACTGCCGCTCTCGCCAGACGCGCAGCAGGTCGTAGCCGCCTTTGCGCTGGAAATCACCGCCGACGAAGAGCACGCGCGGACGATACCCGGGCGTGGCGGCGCGCGCGCGACGCTCGTCAATCCACGACTCGGAGAGCGCGTCGATGTCGACCGGCACCGGCAGGATCACGATCGGCGCCTCGCACTCCGGGTACTCCGTCCGGACGCAGTTCGCCGCCCACTGCGACGGCGACACAATCACCTTCGCCGCCCGGAAAATCTCACCGTCGCGGCGCACATTCGGCCCGTACGACGCGAGTTCGAGCGGGCTCGTCGCATTCGCCATGACGCAGGTCTGCGTGCAGTCGATCGAGATGATCGTCGGAATCCGGCGCATCAACGCGACGCTGCCGAACGCCGTCGCCTGATGGTGGAAATGCATGACGTCGATCGATCGCCCGGCGCGCAAGAGCGCATCGATGCGGCGACGCGCCAGCCAGCCGGCGTTCAGCTCCGCGCGAAAACGAAACAGATCGAGATTTTTCACGCGCGCCGACGCCGGCCACAGCCGTTGACACGCGACGCGGCGGACGACGCGATCGAAGAGCGTCAGTTGCTCGGTCAGCACCAGCTGCGTCGCGCGAATGTCCGTGGCCTGGACGAACGTGCGATCCACCCAGCGCGAGAACGTCCGCTGCCCCAGGATCCCGGAGTTCACGAAGAGCGCGTTCACCATGCCAGTCCCGCCCGCAGCCACACGACGTGCGGCCAGTCGCCGAGGTCGTGCACCGCGTCGAGCGGCCGCAGCAGCGACGTGACGCTGGAGTTGCCGTTCGCGGCGTGCCGATTCGCCGAGAACGAGTGATCGATCGCCCAGCCTTCGTAGCCGAACCCGCGCAGCATCGCGATGACCGCGTCCATCGACGTGCCGAGTTTGTGTAAGGCTGCCGGATGCAATTCCAACACGATCCGATCGACGCGGCCCGATGCGAGGCGACGCGCCAGGCCGCGCAGTCCGGCCGCTTCGCCGCCCTCGATGTCCATTTTGATGACGTCGACGCGATCGATCCCGGCCTCATCGAGCACATCGTCGAGCGGCCGCGCCGCGACGCGGATGGCCGTCGCCGTCTCCTCGCCGTCGGCCACGCGCTCGACGCCAAAGTTGCCGAATCGGCGCCGATCGTGTCGTTCGTACGGCTCGAACGCCAGTTCGCCCGGTTCATCGCTCGCCGCAATGCCAAGGACGGTGACCTGCGCGAGCCGATTCCGTTCGACGTTGCGGCGGAGCGTGGCGACCGCCGGCGGGTCGGCTTCGATGGCGATCACCCGTCCCGCCTGCCCGACGAGAAACGCGCCGACGAGGGTGAAATACCCCCAGTTCGCGCCGACATCGAGCATCGTCATCCCCGGATGCAGCAGGTGCTGCAGCACCCGCGTCTCCTGCGGCTCATAGCGCCCGATGAAGAACGCGTCGCGCATCAACGCGTCATCCAGATCGCACTGAAACTGCGTCCCGCCAAGGTCGCTCGGCAGCGTCGTCCAGAACGGACGTCGCATGCGGGTCGAGATGATCTGCGCGGCGCGGTAGCGGCCGCGCGGCAGCGTGCGAACAAGCGACGCCGCTCCGCGCAGCCACCACGGCGCCGGTCCCACCACGAGGTCAGTCACGCGGACGTTGACCGATGACGACGATGTTGTCTGACAACGCGCGCGGAAACACGCGTGCGATCGCGCGTGGAAAATGGAGCGGCGTCAACGGCAGCCGGCCCCGCTCCGTGAAGTGGACGCCGATGTTCGTCAGCCCGGCCGACGAAAGGACGCGGCGCAGATCCGATTCGAGCAGCGCGGTGCGATGCACGGGAAACATCGGGTCTTGAAACGCGGAGAACCGGTGTTTGACGAGCAGCGTTGCCAGGCTCAACGCGCTCAGCTGGTTCGGCGTCGTCACCACCACCCAGCCGCCCGGCTTCGTCAGGTGGACCAGCGTCCGAACAAAACGCCACGGGTTCTCCAGGTGTTCGATCGTTTCGACGGCCGCGACGACGTCGGCGCTGAGGGTCGGGACGTGCCAATCATCGCCGTCGAGATCCACGGCGTGGAAATCGACATCCGCGGGCAACCCGTCGTACCGCACGGCGTCGAAACCGACGTATCGATCGAATCGATCGTCGAGCGTGCGCCGCAGATCGCCGCGACCACAGCCGACGTCGACGAACGTGCCGCCGCGGATCTGCCTGGCGGCAAGCGCCGACACGACGGTGCGATGGATCGGCTCGCTGCTGGCGCCGAGGCTGGCGCTCGCACGCGCGCGAACGGTATCGAACGCCGAGTTGGTCGTCGAAAGGCTCAACTTGCCACCGCGCGGAATGCGATCGGTGCCAGGGCGGCGTGCAACATCTGCAGCTGACGCGACGGATCGCTGATGCGTGCGGCGCGCGCCGGTCCCGCGGCGCCGAGCTGCGCCCGGAGCGCCTCGTCATCGATCAGCGTCCGCAGCGCCTGCCGCAACGCATCGACGTCGTCTGGGGCCACGAGGCGACCGCAGCTGTCGTCGACGATCTCGACCGCGCCGCCAGCGCGCACGGTGACGACCGGTCGACCGGCGGCGAGCGCCTCGACGAGCACGACACCGAACGGTTCGGGGCGAAGATTCGGCTGGCAGTAGATGTCGGCCGCGGCGAGCACGTGACCCATGTCTGACCGCTCGCCGAGAAACCTGACACGATCGGCGATTCGCAATTCGCTGGCGAGCGCACGCAGATCGTGCTGGTACCGCTGCTCGGCCGGCCGCTGCGCGCCGCCGGCGATCCAGCACACCCACTCGGTGGCGGTGTCCAGCGTCGCTAAGGCGCGCAACAGCGAGGCGTGCCCTTTCCAGGCTTCCAGTCGGCTGGCCTGCACGATGACGACCGACGATGGCGATGTCCGTGCGTCGCGACGGATTGCGGCAATGTCGGTCGACGTCGCCGGCGTAGTGACGTCCACCAGCGGACGGATCACCGCGCGATGGACCGCTCCGAACGCGGAACCGAGGGTGGATGCGGTGAACTCACTGTTGACGATCACGAGCGCGGGCGACTGGCGCCGCGCGAGCCGCTCGGTCCAATGCCGCCCGGTCCACACATCGTGTACCCAGATTGCCGAGGGCACGCCCGCCCGGCGTGCGACGGTCGCAAACAGTGCGAAAGACCATGGCGCGTGAAAGATCGCCGCATCGTACGGCGCGGCGGCGAGCACCGACGCGAGCCGTCGGCGCGCCGCCGCGATTGAATGTGGACGGCTCGCACGAACGTCGCCGAGCATGTGCACCGCGGCACAGGCGGAGAGCTCGGCGGACAGCCGACCGTCGAAGCAAAGCGCAAACTCGTGGCGCAGCTGCGGGTACAGATCCCGATTGCGCGCCATCGAGACGAGAATCGACTCGATGCCGCCGAATAAGTTGCCGCTATAAACGTGCAGCAGGCGCATGAGCGGTGACGGCCTGGTGATACACAGCTGACAATTCGCCGCCGAGACGTGATCGATCGAACCGTACAGCGGCGCTCGCGCGTGCCGCACGGCCCAGAACGGCGCGACGATCACCGTCGACGATCAGCGATTCGATCGCCGCTGCCAGCCCCGCCGAGTCGCCGGGCGTGTGCGTCAACGCCGTGTCGTTTGGCGTCACGAGCTCGGCAGCGCCGCCGGCGGCGCTGACGATCACGGCGCGACCGCACGCCATCGCTTCGGCGATCACGAGACCGAACGGCTCCGGCTGCGTGCTCGCATGCACCGCGATGTCGAGCGACCGCAGTGCGGCGTCCGCGCGATCGACGACGCCGGTAAAGGCGACGCGCTGCTCGATACCGCGCGCACGCGCCATCGATCGCAGTTCCTCGAGCGACCACTGGCTGGCATCGGTCTGATACACGGGGCCGCCGATCACGTACGCGCGCACCGGCGCGGTCGTCGGCAGCCGCGCGATGGCGTCGAGAAACGTGTCGTGCCCTTTCCACCGCGCGAACGTCGCCAGCAGACCGACGCGAACCGTCCCGGGCGGCGCCGGCGCGACGCCGGCACGCCGGTCGAGATCGAGCGCCTCGCCGTCGGGCGAGAAACGTTCGAGGTCGATCGCGTTGTAGATCGTCGTCACTGGGACGGGACCGAGCGCCTGCCGCACATCCGCCGCCACGCTGTGCGAGTTCGCGATCAGGGCAGCGGCGCGCCCCACCGTCCACTTCAGCAGCCGGGCCGAGACGCGTCGCGATCGCACATAGTCGTGGACGTGCCAGACGACGGCAGCCTCGGTGGCGGCGAACGCGCCGAGCAAGTGCATCTTGAAGCCGTTCGTGTGCAGCACGTCAGGCGAGAACGGCGCGAGGACGCCGTGCATCGCGCCGATGTATCGCGCGATTGGACCGGCGGCACGCCCCACCCGCGCCGCGAATTTCGCCGGACCGCCGGCTGCGAGCGCACCGGTCTCGCCGAGACGCGCAACGTCCTCCGGAAGCGGCGTCACCGCGACGGCGACACCCAGAGCCGAGGCGCGTTCGACGAGAGGGCCGTCCGCGCCGCTCACCAACTGCAGCGGCCAGGCCGGCTGCGCCGCTCGCAGGCTGGCGAGCATGTCGAGCAGGCTCGTCTCGGCGCCGCCGAGTTGCCCGCTCGCGCTCAGGAAACTGATACGCAATTAAAAGAGACGCTGGCCGACGACGATCTCGTCGTTCGGTTTGATCTTGTCTTCGGACTTCACCGAGATTTCCTGGACCTTACCGTTGATTTCCCGCTTGATCGTGATCCGTCGATCCGATCCGCGTTCCGATAACCCGCCGGCGACGATCAGGGCACGCGCCACCGTCATGCCGCTCTCGTACACGTATTGGCCGGTGTTCTTGACGGCGCCGCTGACCCAGAATTTCTGCGCTTCCGGCACGTTGATGATGTCGCCGTCTTCGAGCACGACGTCACGGCCCGCTTTGCCCAACTCGAGCTCGCGCCGATCGACGGTGATCGACTCCGGCTCTTTCTGTCCCGGCTTGATCTTCGCGCGCACGACGGTGACTTCGTTGGCCGCCTGCGAGGTCGGCGATCCGGCCAGCGTCAGCGCCTCGAGGAGGCTCATGGTGAGCCCGGTCAACGTGACGCGTTGCGGCGATCGAACGGCACCGGTCACAAGCACGCTCCGCGCTTTGTACTGTTCGACGCCGACCAGCACCTGCGGATTCTTGATCCAGTCTTTCTGCAGCGCGTTGGTGATGCTGTGCCGCAGATCTTCGACCGTGAGCCCTGCGGCGGCCACGCGGCCCAAGTACGGCATCTGAATCGCGCCGTCCGAGTCGACGATGTAGCGGCGCGTGAGGTCGGGTTCGTCGACGACCGTCACCGCGAGCGTGTCCTGCGGTCCGATCACATACAAATCGCCCACCGTCGCCGGAATGTTGAGCGGCTGCTGCGTCTGTGGAGGACCCGTCGGACCGTCGGGCTTCGGAATCACGAAGTCGGGCTTGAACGGCGCGGCTGGCGCCGGCGGTTGCTGCTGCCCCGCAGGCGGTTGCTGCGGATTCTGCGGCGGCTGTTGCGCGTGCGCCGCGAGCGTCGCGGTCAGCGCGAGCGATGCGAAGAGCGAGGAGAGGATGTGAGTACCCATAGTTCTTCCGGTCACGTTATTCCGCCACCCGCGCGAGCGGGATGCCAAGCTGGCGAGCCTTCCGATACAAGTTTGGACGTTGGATACCGAGGGTCTGGGCGGCTTCGGCCATCCGCCACCCGTGATGCTGCAGCACGCTGGCAATGTATTCGCGCTCGAACCGCAGCCGCGCCTCGCGCAGGCTGCCGTTGGGCGTGAACGGCGCCGGAACCGCATGCAGTCGCAGGGCCGGCAGGAGATGTTCGACCTGAATGACGTCGTCTCGCGTCGCCGCGGCGACCCGTTCGAGGACGCGGCGAAGTTCGTCGACGTTGCCCGGCCACGTCAGCGCGCTCAGGAGCGCGATGGCGGCGTTCGTCAGCGTGCGCGGCGGGCCCGTCTCTTCGGCGATTTCGCCGAGCAATCGCATCGCCATCGCCGGCACATCTTCCGGCCGCTCGCGCAAGGGGGGCAAGTCAATCCGGGCGGCGGCGATCCGGCGAAACAGGTCGGGGCGCAGCCGGTGCGTCTCGACGTCCGCCTCGATCGATGGGGCCGCGCTGCATACGATTCGCCAACCGAGCGCCACCGGCACACCGTCGATCCGCACTTCGCCGTCCCGTGCGATGCGAGCCAGCTTCGCCTGGACGGCGGCAGGCAACTCCGCAACGTCCTTCAGATACAGCGTGCCCCCGCACGCCGCAGCGACGCGGCTGTCGGCGGCGACCGATTCGAGGTCCGTTGGCCCCTGGGCCGCTGGTGTGCCAAACATCAGTCGATCGATACGGCTGCCGTCGACCGATGAGCACTCGACCGTGATGTAGGGTCCGGCTGCGCGACGGCTCCGAAGGTGGAGCTCGTAGGCGACGCCGTCGGTGGCGACGCCGGGCTCGGCGGCAATCAACACGCCGCCGTCGAGCACCGCGGCGCGACGGACGAGTTCCTCGACGCGGCTCGCGGCAGACGACTGCCCGACGAGTTCGATCGCCGATCGCGGCGATAGCGCGCGCGCAAACCGCAGTCGCGCATCAGCAAACGCAAATGGTTCTTTCATGGGTGTCTCTGGAGATACAGCTCCGCCCCGTCACTCACAGCCTTGTCAGTGACGAGGCAGATGGCAAGAAGTACTACTTGAGACTTATTATGACTCTAACGTCACGATGTGTCAACAGCGACACAACACAACGAAAGCATCGATACAGAATGCCGCTAAAGAGGTTTATCGGCAACACATCCTGTATCCGGCAGGATTGAAAACCTGTATCCGTGCAGAAACGCGGTCAGCTCTGCGCTGGCGGGGCCGGAGGCGCGGGCGGTCGAGGCGATGGCGTCGGACCCGACGTCATCTGACTTGGCGGCGGGGCGCCGAAGAGACTGCTGACGAGGAAGGCGGCGCCCAAAATGACGATAAACCCGCCGACGCCAAACGCTTCGCTGATGTTGCGACCGCGATCCGCGAACCCGATGAGGACCATGAGGCCAAATCCCACGCCCATCAGGATGACGCCCGCACGCCGATGGCGTTCCGGGGCCGAGCGGTGGGAGCGATCCACGAAGGTATCCATGCGGCTCATCGCGCGGTCGAACCCGTGCGGGTCGACCTCGGGCGCCGGCACCATGCCGCGCTCGATCATGGCGATGCGCTCGCGGATCTCGAGTTCACGGATTCGCGCTTTGTTGATCGTGCCGACAATGGCGGTCGCAATCCCGCCGATGATGGCGATGATCGGAATCAGCGCCCAAATCATCACATTCCAGTCGCCGTCCATGCCCACATTAGACTCGAACCGATCCGGAATTGTTTCAGGCGCGTAACCGAAACAATTTGTTGCCCCGCGTGTTCTAATACGAAGGCCGATGGATCTCAACGAGCGCGAGCTCGTCGAGCGCTGCCGTTCGGGCGATGAGCGCGCGTTTCAGGAGCTGGTCGATCGGTTCAAGGATCTGGTGTTCGCGCTCGTGGCGCGCACGATTCCGGACCGGGCACGCGCCGAAGATCTGGCGCAGGACGTCTTTCTGCGGGTCCATCGCGGCCTGCCGTACTTCCGCGGAGAGGCGCGGCTCTCAACCTGGATCTACCGCATCGTCGCCAACGTGTGCGCGCAAGACGTGGGGCGGCCGATGCCGATCTCGATCGACGACGATCACGTGCGGACGCGGGTCATCGCATCGACGTCGGCGCGCGATCGACAGTTCGGCGACCTGGAGTTGAAGGATCGCCTCGAGAAGGCGATTGCGAAGCTGCCGGCGAACTACCGGCTGCTGGTCGCCGCGCATTACCTCGATGGAGTGCAGTACGAAGATTTGGCCGAAGCGCTGCAGATGCCGCTCGGCACCGTGAAGACGCAATTGCACCGGGCGAAGCAGCAGCTGCGACGCGTACTCGAAACCGAGCTGAAGTAGATGTTCTGTGACGAAGCCCTGGACGCCGTTGAGGCGATTGCGACCGGCGAACTGAAGCCCGAAGGGCGGATCGCCGAGCACCTGGCGACGTGTCCGAACTGCGCCTCGGCGCTCGACAGCGCACGGCGGCTCGACGCCATGCTGCGGCAACGGGCGATCCCGCGTCCGCCTGCCCAGTTCACGTCGAAGACGATCGGGCGCGTGCGGCGCGCGCGGTGGCGATCGGACCAGTTCCTCGATCTTGGTTTCAACGTCGCCATCGGTCTGATTGTCCTCGCCGTCGGCGGCGGGATCTGGATGTTGTTCCACCGCACGGGTCTGACCGCCGTCAGTACCGACGCGGTCGATCTGTTCGGCAGCGGCCTCGTCACCTTCCTGCATCGTGTGGCGCCGTCGCTGCCGCTGTACGTCGCCGCGATCGCGATCCTGGCCACGGCGCTCGGCATCTGGTGGTGGGCGGAACGAGACGCCACCACATGAAACCGCTCTTGAAGTGGGTCGGTGGCAAGCGACAACTGCTGCCGCAGCTCCGCCGGTTCTATCCGCAGACGTTCGATCGCTACATCGAACCGTTCTTCGGGAGCGGCGCGGTGTTTTTCGATCTCTTCAGCGCCGGCCGTCTCGACGGCCACGACGTCGTCCTGATCGATTCGAACGCGGATCTCATCGGCTGCTACGAAGCGGTGCGCGACGATGCGGCCGCGGTCGCGGCGGCGCTCAAACGGCTCGCGGCGGCACACGCGGCGGACGGGCGCGCGCACTATCTCGCGGTGCGCGATCAACGGTTCAACCCGTTGCGGGAATCGCGGCGCGCCGCCGACGGACGGATTGCGTACACGCCGGAACTCGCCGCGATGTTGATCTATCTCAACCGCACCGGCTTCAACGGGCTCTTCCGTCTGAACGCGCGCGGTGCGTTCAACGTGCCGCCCGGCCGGTACGATCGGCCGAAGATTCTCGACCGCCAGAAACTGGAGGCGGTCGCACTGGCGTTGGCGTCGCCGCGCGTGCAGTTGGTGTGGGGCGGATTCGAATGCTCGCGCGACTTCGCCCGCGACGGCGACTTCCTCTACTTCGATCCGCCGTATGCGCCGCTGACGAAAACGTCGAACTTCACGTCGTACACCGCAGCGCGGTTCGACGCCGACGACCATGCCCGTCTGCAGGCAGTGGTCGTCGATCTGGCGAAGCGCGGCTGCTACGTCCTGGTCAGCAATTCGACGGCCGACGAGATCGGCGCATTGTACGAGCGGAGCGCCTCGGCGCACGCGGCAGGACTCCACGCGTTTCGCGTGCCGGCGCGACGCGCAATCAACAGCAAGGCGTCAGCGCGCGGCGCGGTCGAGGAATTTGTGATTACGAATATTCAGGCGCCGGCAACCCACACCAACTGACGGCACTGCGGACACGCATACGCCATTCGAAGATCGCCTTCGAACGACACGAACCCGCCCTGCCCGGGACTGGCGCACGCAGGGCAAATCGCCGAGGTGTTGGCGTCGAGCGTCGCGACGCGCAGCAAACGTCCGGTGGTCGGGCACGGAATCGTCGACGGGGTCGCGGGGAGTCGTGAGACGCGGGGCTGGCCGTCGCCGCCGGTTTCCCAGCGGAACAGGCCGTGATACAGATCCGGCATCAAGCGGCGCGGATGGTACCATAAGATTGGTTCTCGAGGTCACGCGAAAGTGGCGGAACTGGCAGACGCGCTGGACTTAGGATCCAGTGGGGAAACCCGTGAGGGTTCAAATCCCTCCTTTCGCACGCCGTCGCTCGCCTGCGGCGAGCTTTGGCGATGCAGCACTGACTTCCCAACACACACCAATGAAGACCGAACTGGTTGACGTCAATGAAACGCGCAAGAACATGCGCGTCGAAATTCCCACGAACGTCGTCGACGCCGAAATCGATCGCGTCGCCAAGGACTACTCGCGCAAGGCGCGCATCCCCGGATTCCGTCCGGGCAAGGCGCCGGCCAAGGTGATCAAGCAGCGCTTCAAGGAGCAGATTCTCCACGACGTGCTGCACGACCTCGTGCCGCGGGCGATCGATGACGCGCTGCGCGAGAAAGGGGTCGAAGCGGTCGACACGCCGGACGTGCGCGACGTCAACATCGAGCAGGGACAGCCGCTGACCTTCACCGCGTCGTTCGACACGGTGCCGTCGTTCGATCCCGGCGACCTCTCCTCGATCTCGCTGCAGAAGCCGCGCGTCGACATCGGACAGGACGCCGTGGACGGCGCGCTGCAGCGCTTGCGCGAGCGCGCCGCGCGTCACGAGCCGGTCGAAGGGCGCGGCGTCGATCACGGCGACACGGTCGTGCTCGATCTCGAGCGCAAGGACGCCGACGGGAAATCGGACAAACACGAAAACGTGTCGATTGAGATCGGCGCGAAAGCGAACCCGCCCGGGTTCGACGAGCACCTCCGCGGATTGAACGTCGGCGACACGAAAACGTTCACGATCACGTACCCGGACGACTACCCGATTGGGGAGCTGGCGAAGACCGTCGTTTCGTATACAGTCGCGATCAAGGGGCTGAAACGCCGCGTGCTGCCGGAACTCGACGACGAATTCGCGAAGGACCTCGGGCTCGAATCGCTCGACGCGCTGAAGAGCCGCGTGCGGGACGATCTCGAACACGAAGCGCAGCACGCCGCGGACCGTGACGTCCGCGCCGAGCTGATGAAGCAGCTCTCGCAGCGCCTCCCGTTTGAGGCACCCGCCTCGCTTGTCGATCGGGAGATCGACCGCCGCATCGAGGATTTCGCGCGCCGGCTGATGGAACAGAACATCGATCCGAGAAATGCCGGCATCAATTGGAACGACTTTCGCGAGAGCCAGCGCGACGTCGCGCGTGAAGCCGTCGCGGCGGCGCTCGTGCTCGACGAAATCACACGCAGGGAAAAGCTCGAGGTGAGCGACGAGGAAGTCACGGCTGAGGTCGAACGGTACGCCGAACGCACGGGCCGCACGGCCGCCGCCGTGCGCGCGGCGCTCGAGAAAGAAGGGGGAATCTCGCGTGTCACAGCCGGTTTGCGCAGGGAGAAGTCAATTGACTTCGCGATGTCGCGTGCTACAATCGCGTCGTAATCACCCTTCGCACGCGACTCCCCAACAACCGCAACAATTTCGACATACTCGACCATGACTAACGATTCGCGTCTTCAACTCATCCCGATGGTCGTCGAGCAGACGAATCGCGGCGAACGCGCCTACGACATCTTCTCGCGGCTGCTCAAGGACAGCATCATCTTCATCGGGACGCCGATCGACGACAACGTCGCCAATCTAGTGATTGCCCAGATGCTCTTCCTCGAGGCCGAGGATCCGGACAAGGACATCCTGCTCTACATCAACAGCCCTGGCGGATCGATTACCGCAGGGTTGGCCATTTACGACACGATGCAGTTCATCAAGCAGGACGTCGCGACGTACTGTCTCGGTCAGGCGGCGTCGATGGCGGCCGTGCTGCTGGCAGCCGGAGCGAAGGGAAAGCGGTATTCGCTGCCGAATTCACGAATTGTCATCCACCAGCCCCTCATGTCTGGTTTGGCGGGCCAAGCGACCGATATTGATATTGCAGCCCGGGAAATCCTGCGCATGCGGGAGCGCATCAACGGCATCCTGGTCCACCATACCGGGCAACCGGAAAAGCGGATCCAGGAAGACACCGAACGCGACTACATCATGACGGCGGAGCAGGGGAAGGAATACGGTATTATTGATGATGTCATCCGCAAAAGGGCGTAAATGGTGAAAAAGGCAGGCGAAACCGAAGTTCTGCGGTGCTCCTTTTGTAACAAGGACCAGAACGACGTCCGCAAACTGATCGCCGGCCCGACCGTGTTCATCTGCGATGAATGCGTCGAGGTCTGCAACGACATCATCGCGGACGATAACCGGTTCGAGAACCGGGGCACCCGCTCCTCCCTGCCCACCCCGCAGGAGATCAAGAAGTTCCTCGACGAATACGTCATCGGCCAGGAACGGACCAAGAAGAAGCTCGCGGTTGCCGTCTACAACCACTACAAGCGGATTGAAATCCAGAAGCAGCCCCGCAGCCGCAACGACATCGAGCTGACGAAGAGCAACATCCTGCTGATCGGCCCGACGGGCACCGGCAAGACGCTGCTCGCGCAGACGCTCGCCAAGCTGCTCTCGGTCCCCTTCACGATCGTCGACGCGACGACGCTGACCGAAGCCGGCTACGTCGGCGAGGACGTCGAGAACATCATCCTGAAGCTGCTGCAGGC
>DASREL010000059.1:0-31785 GCA_035652075.1 Vicinamibacterales bacterium | reverse complement strand
GCGCTGCTCGAGGCGATGCAGGAACACCGCGTCACGATTCAAGGCCGCACCTACGATCTCGCGGAACCGTTCTACGTCTTCGCGACGCAGAACCCGATCGAGCTCGAAGGCACCTATCCCCTGCCCGAAGCACAGCTCGACCGCTTCATGTTCCACATCGTCATCGAGCATCCGCCGGAAGACGAAGAACTCTCGGTCGTGCGCGCGACGACGGCGATCATCGATCCGCACTTCATGCGGCCGGTGAACGGCGACGATCTGATCGCGTTCCAGCGACTCGTGCGCCGCGTGCCGGTCGCGGATCCGGTCCTGCGCTACGCGCTCAGCCTCGTGCGCACGAGCCGCCCGAAGTCGAAGCAGGCGCCGGATTCGGTCAAGAAATTCGTGGCGTTCGGCGCGAGCGTCCGCGCGGCGCAGTACCTCGTCCTCGGCGCGAAGGCGCGCGCGCTGACAAGCGGCCGCTATCACGTCAGCTTCGAGGACGTGCGCGCGATGGCGCACCCGGTGCTCCGTCACCGCGTCCTGACGAACTTCCGCGCAGAGTCGGAAGGCGTCACCACGGACTCGATCATCGATGAGTTGTTGCAAACCGTATCCGTACCAAAAAGCGGAATGTAATGCGGATTGAGGATTGAGGATTGCGGATTTAATGTGGATTGATTGCGGATTGAATCAACAATAAATCCGCAATCCTCAATCCTCAATCCTCAATACACCATGCAAACATCATCAACCATTGCCGGAGCGCGCTTCGTCGATCCGAAGATCCTGTCTCGGATCGCCAATCTCGAGATACTCGCGCGTACCGTGGTCGAAGGCTTCATCAACGGACTGCACCGCGCGCCGTTTTTCGGCGCGTCGATCGACTTCGCCGAGCATCGCGGCTACGTCGCCGGCGACGACATCCGGCGCGTCGACTGGCGGCTGTTCGCGCGGACGGATCGCTTTTACGTCAAGCAGTACGAGGCGGACACGAACACGAACCTGTGCGTGCTGCTGGACATCTCGAAGTCGATGAAGTTCGGCGCCCGCGGCGTGCCGAAGATCGAATACGGCGGCTACGTCGCCGCGTGCCTCGGCTACCTGGCGCAGCGCCAGCGCGACCGCGTCGGAATCATCACCTTCGACAACGACATCGTCGATCACGTGCCGCCGTCGGCGAAGCACTTCAACGTGATGCTGCACACGATCGACCGCGCGAAGCCGGAGCGCGCCGGCAACCTGACGATTCCGCTGAGCAAGATGGCGGAGTTCTTCAAGCGCCGCGGCATCATCGTGTTGATCTCGGACTTCTACGAGGAGCCCGACAACATCCTCGACGCGATCAAGCCGCTGAAGTTTCTCGGCAACGATCTGATCGTCTTTCACGTCCTCGATCCCGCGGAGCTCGATTTCGGGTACGACGATGCGTCGAGCTTCGAGGATCTCGAGAGCGGCGAGCAGATCCCGGTCGTGCCGCAGTCGCTCGCCAGGGAGTATCGCGAGCTGATCTCGGCGCACATCAACGCGCTGCAGACGAAGTTCTCGGATCATCGGATCGACTACACGCTGCTGAACACGGGCGAACCGCTCGACAAGGCGCTCTTTAGTTACCTGTCGAGCCGTGAGCGGCTGATGAGGGTCCGGTAATGCCCTTTGCCATGTGCCCTCTGCCATGACCTTCTTAACCCCTGCCTTCTTCCTCGGGCTTGGCACGCTCGCGATTCCGGTTCTCATTCACCTGATTCAGCGCGAGAAGAAACGCGTCGTCGAGTTCCCGTCGCTGATGTTCGTGCGGCGGATTCCGTATCAGTCGGTCCGGCGGCGCCGCATCCGTCACTGGTTCCTGTTGCTGCTCCGCGCGGCGGCCATCGCGCTGATCGTGATCGCGTTCGCGCGCCCGTTCCGCCTCCAGGGCTCGAACGCCGTCGTCGCCAACGGCGGCGCGCGCGACATCGTGATCCTGCTCGATCAGTCGGCGAGCATGGGCTACGGCGATCACTTCGACAGAGCGAAAGAGGCGGCGCGGCGGATCGTCCGCGGCATGAGCGGGGTCGATCGCGCGACGCTCGTGCTGTTCGCCAAAAACGCCGAAGAGAACATGCGAGCGACGTCGGATCGCGCGCGGCTCGAAGGCGCGATCAACGCCGCCAAAGTCACCGCCGGCGCGACGCGCTACGGTCCGGCGTTGAAGCTGGCGGACAGCATCCTGTCGCGCTCGCCGATGAAACGGCGCGACGCGATCCTGATCAGCGACTTCCAGAAGACCGGCTGGAGCGGATCCGAGGACGCGCGCTTCCCAGACGGCATGGGTTTGTCGACCGTCTCCGTCGAGTCGCCGACGACGAACCTGTCGGTGCCGTCGGTGACGTTCGGCCGCACGCATTTTTCCGGACAGGAACGCATCGCCGTAACAGCAGGCCTCAGCAACAAAGGCGACGAGGCAATGAAGAACGTGCCTGTGTCGCTCACCGTGGACGGCCACGAGATCGAAACGCTCACCGCGAACGTGCCGCCGCGCGCGTCGACATCCGTCACGTTTACGCAGTTCACGCTCTCGGGACCGAACGTCCGCGGGTTCGTCAAGGCCGGCACCGACCCGATGCCGGCGGACAACACGTTCAACTTCGCGCTGACGCCGAGCGAACCGGTGTCGCTGTTGATCGTGGACAACGGTCAGCCGGACGCGAGCCTGTATCTGTCGCGCGCGCTCTCGATCGGCACGTCGCCGACGTTCCAGGTCGATGTCATGCCGGCGACGCGCGTCGCGCCAGGCTCGTTCGACAAGCGCGCGGTCGTCATCCTCAACGACACGATGTTTCCGCCGGCCGCGGCGGGCGGCGTGCTGAAGCGCTTCGTCGAACGCGGCGGCGGACTGCTCGTCGTCGCCGGCGATCACACGACGTGGTCGACGACGGATGCCGAGCTGCTGCCGGGGCGCCTCGGTGCAGCCGTCGACCGCACCGAAGGATTGCCCGGCTCGCTCGGCTATCTCGACTACAGCCATCAGGTGTTCGAGTTGTTCAAGGCGCCGCGCAGCGGCGACTTCTCAGCCGCGCACATCTTCCGCTATCGCGCGCTCGACACGTCGGAAGGCGATCGCGTCATCGCGCGGTACGACGATGGCGGCGTGGCGGCGGCGGAACGGAAGATCGGGCAGGGGCGCGTGATCGTGTGGTCGTCGACGCTGGACGACTCGTTCACCGACATCGGCGTCAAACCGGTGTTCCTGCCGCTCGTGCAGCAGCTCGTCCGCTACGTCGCGCAGTACGAGCAGCCGGCGTCGTGGTACACGGTCGGCCAGGTGATCGATATCGCACAGCGTGCGAAAGGACGCACCGACCGCATCATCGTCACGCCGTCCGGCGAGCGCATCGCGCAGACCGACGGCAAGGGGTTGGTCGAGCTGACCGAGCAAGGCGTCTACGAAATGCGCTCGGCGAGCGCGACCAACGCGAAGGCGGAAGCGATCGCCGTCAACATCGACCCGGTCGAGTCCGATCTGGCTCCCCTCGACCCGCGCGAGCTGGTCGCCGCGGTGACCGGACACGCGACGCCGGAGTCGGCCGAGCCGGCGATGGCGGAGCAAATGACGCGCGAGGAGATGGAGAAGCGTCAAAGCTTGTGGTGGTACCTGCTCATGACCGGCATGGTGCTGCTGGCGATCGAGATGCTGATCGCAAATCGGCTATCGAGGACCGAGAAATTCCTGTAATCTGAACTCCGCGGAGGGGTAGATGGACCATCGCAGCGAGCTGTTTGACGTCGTACGGCGCGTGCGGAATCGCTGGCGCCTGCGGCTCGCCCTTCGGGGCGCGTTGGTCGTCGTGGCCGGGACCGTCCTCGCGCTGCTCTTGTCGGCGTCGACGCTCGAGCAGCTGCGCTTCTCTGCCCCCGCCATCATCACGTTCCGCCTCGTCTCGGTCGGCGTCTTCGTCGCGCTGCTCGTGTACGCGTTCATCTGGCCGCTGCGCCGCCGCGTCACCGATCACCAGGTCGCGATGTACCTCGAGGAATGCGATCCGACGCTCGAAGCGGCGATCATGACCGCGGTCGAAGCGACGACCAACGGTCCGAACAAAGATCACTCGCAGCATCTCGTCGACAAGCTCGTCGAGCAGGCGATCGATCGCTGCCGCGCGCTCGAGCACGGGGACGTCGTCGAACGCGCCGCGGTGCGGCGCAACCTCGCCGGCCTCGCGGCGATCGCCGCGGTGACGGCGCTCATTGTGGTCCTCGGCCCGGCGTATCTGCGTCACGGCCTCTCTGCCCTGCTCGTGATCTCGCGCAGCGCCGAAGCCGCGAGCCCGTATCGCATCGAGGTGACGCCCGGCTCCGCGAAGGTGCCGCGCGGCGCCGACCAGGCCGTCCGCGCGAAGATCGTCGGCTTCACCGCGAAGGACGCGGCGGTGTTGATGCGCAAGCCGGGCGATGCGCAGTACGAGCGCGTGCCGCTCGTCCCCGCCAGCGACCCGAACACGTTCGAGGGGATGCTCTTCCACCTCGACAAATCGACCGAATACATCGTCGAGTCGAACGGCGTCCGCTCGCCGCACTTCACGCTGAGCGTCGTCGATCTGCCGACCGTACAGCAGCTCGATCTCGAATACCGCTTCCCGTCGTACACGCTGCTGCCGCCGCGCAAGATCGACAACGGCGGCGACGTCGCCGCGATCCGCGGCACCGGCGTCTTCCTGCACGTGACGCCGACGATGAAGACGCCCAGTGGAAGGATTGTGCTGAACGACGGCACCTCCGAGCCGCTGACGGCGGCGGCTGACGGCACGCTGACGGGCAACTTCTCGATCAAAGGCCAGGGCTTCTACAAGATCGAACTGACCGGACCGCACGGCGAAAAAGTCGACGCGTCGCCGCAGTACACGATCGACGTTATCGACGATCAGATGCCGACGGTGCGCTTCGAGAAACCAGGACGCGATTCGCAGGCGACGCCGGTCGAAGAGCTCTTCCTGCAGGCGCGGGCGGACGATGACTACGGCGTCAAGGCGATGTCGCTGTTCTACTCGGTCAACGGCGGCAAGGAAAAAACGGTGAGCTTGTTCTCCGGCCGCCCGATGCCGGAGGTGAGCGGCTCGCACACGATCTATCTCGAAGAACTCGATCTCAAGCCGGGCGACTTCGTGTCGTACTACGCGAAGGCAACGGACACCGACAGCGTCGCCGGTCCGAAGACGGCGACGAGCGACATCTACTTCGTGCAGATCCGGCCGTTCAAAAAAGACTACCGCGCCGCGCAGTCGCAGGCGATGGCCGGCGGCGGCGGTGGCGGCGGCCAGCAGCAGGTCGGCCAGCTCTCGCAGCAGCAGCGCGAAATCGTCTCCGCCACGTTCAACATCGTCCGCGACAAGGCGAAGACGAAGCCGGAAAAATATCGCGAGAACGTCGTCTTCATGAACCTCGCGCAGGCGAAGCTGCGCGAGCAGGTCGAAGAGCTCGTGCAGAAGCTGAAGGCGCGCCTCGGCGCCGTCGATCCCAGCTTCAACAAGATCGCCGAAGCGCTGCCGAAGGCGGTCGAAGAAATGAAGTCAGCGGAAACGGATCTGCGGTCGTTGAAAGCCGATGAGGCGTTGCAGCCGGAACAGCGCGCGCTGAAGCTGCTGCAGGATGCCGAGCAGGAATACGAAGTCCAGGTGGCGATGCAACAAGGCGGCGGCGGGGGCGGTGGCAACCAGGGACAGATGGCCGAAGACCTCGCCGACCTGTTCGAGCTCGAGCTCGACAAGCTGGCGAACCAGTACGAGATGCAGCAGCGCGCCGAGCAGCAGCAGGGCGATCAGCAGGTCGATCAGTTACTCGAGAAGCTGAAGGAGCTCGCGCGCCGGCAGCAGCAGGAGCTCGAACGTCAACGCCGTGCGCTGCAGTCGGGACAGCAGAACGCGGGCGGCGGCGCCGGTTCGGCGCAGCGTCAGCTCGCCGACGAGCTCGAGAAAGCGGCGCGGCAGCTGCAGCAGTTGACGCGCGATCAGCAGCGGCCCGAAGTCCGCGATGCGATGAAGCAGCTGCAGGACGCGGCCGACGCGGCGCGGCGGGCGGCGGCGAACGGATCGCGTGACGGCGGCGCGCAGGCGAACGAAGCGTTGAACCGGTTGCGCGACGCGCAGCAGCGCCTCGAACGCAACCAGAACGGGCGCGGCGACCGCGACATCCAGCAGGCGCAAAAGGCGGCCGAGCAGCTCGCGCAGGAACAGAAGGACGTCGCCAACGACGTCAACTCGCTCGAGGGGATGAGCGGCCAGGCGCGTGACGCGAAAGCGAAGTCGCTCGCGGATCGCAAAGACCAGATGGACGCGAAGGTCGCGGATCTGCAGAACCAACTCGAGAAGCTCGCCAACTCGATGCGCCGCGACGAGAAGGATGCCGCGCACAAGCTCGACGAGGCGGCCGGCAGCATCCGCGACAAACGCATCCGCGAGATGATTCGCTATTCGCGCGGGACGCTCGGCGGCGCGCCGAGCCAGTACGCCCGCGCGATGGAAGAAAGCATCGGCAACAACCTCGACTCGCTGTCGAAGAAGATCAACGACGCCGCCGGCTCGATGGGCAAGCAGGCGAAGAACGATTCGCTCTCACGCGCCGCCGACAAAGCGCGCGACATCAGCCGCGGGTTGGAATCGCTCGATCAGCGGATGAGGGAGCAGGCGAAACAAAACGGTTCAAAAGGTTCAAGAGGTTCAGAAGGTTCAAGAGGTTCAGAGGGTTCAAGAGGTTCAGAGGGTTCAAAAGGTTCAGAGGGTTCAAGAGGTTCAGAGGGTTCAAAGGGTTCGCAGAACGCGCAGAACTCGCAGGGCCAACAAGGACAGCAAGGGCAACAGGGACAACAAGGACAACAGGGTCAGGCTGGGCAACAGGGCCAGGGCGGGCAGCAAGGTGGGCGCAACGCTGACGGCACGTACGGCGGCGGTGCGTATCGCGGCGATGGGTATCGTGGTGGCTACTACGGCGGTTACTGGGATCCGAACGACGTCCGCCAGTTCCGTCGCGACTTCCGCGAGTGGGCGAACGATGCGGAAGCGCTGCGTCGCGAACTGCAGCGCAACGGCGCGCCGGTCAAGGACCTCGACGACATCATCAAAGACCTGACGCGCTTCGACAACGATCGCTTGTATGCCGATCCGAACGGACTCTCGCAGCTGCAGGCGCAGGTGCTCGACAAGATGAAGAAGTTCGAGTTCAGCCTGCGGCGCAAGACCGAAGGCGGAAACGAATCGCTGTCGCTGTCAGGATCGGATCAGGTGCCGGAAGGATTCCGCCAGGCGATCGAGGAGTATTACCGGTCGCTCGCGAAGAAGCCGTTACCGAAGTAAGAGCGCAACGCGGTCGTGGAACAGGAGCGCGGCGCCGGCCGCGCCGACCGCCATCATCAGCACAAAACCAATCAACGCGACGACGAGCTCACGGCCGATGACTGCCGCGCGCGGCGTGGGACGCTGGGGCTCGGCGTCGAGCGACCAGAACGCCGGCGGCGGGACTTCGCGCGGCCCGACGGACGAGAGCTCGTTCCCGGCCGCGCCATCCGGGCCGTTCTCGCCCCATTCCAGCCGATCGAGTTCCGCGAGGAACTCGGCATCGTCCATCAACGTTGCCGTCGCTTTGGCACCCATGTCGGGATACCAGGTCTGCCAGATCTGGGCCATTTGTCCGATGCGCACGATTGCTCACAATTCGTCGCCAGCGAGCAAGCGGCCGATCGGGAAAGCGTCAGAAATGAGACACGCACACACAAGTTTGTGGGTCGACGCTACTTCGCCGCGGCGCTCGCTTTGTTCGACGCCGCGCTCTCGCCGCTGCCGTTCGTGGCGGTGACGATGTAGTAGTAAGTCTTGCCGGAAGTGAGGCCGGCGTTGACGTAGGCGACCTTCCCCGTCAGCGTCTGGATCGTCGAGAAGGGGCCGGCGCTCAGCATGCTGCGCTTGAGGCGGTAGCTCGTGGCGCCGGCGACAGCCGACCACGTCAGCGAAATTTGTCCGCTGCTCGGGCCCGTCGTCGCTTTCAAATTAGCGGGCACGGCCGGGACCGCCGAGCAGGAGCTCACCGCCGCGGCGGCGTTCAGTCGACCGTTCGTCTGCACGTAGCCGGTGACCGATCCAAGCACGTCGACGTGCGACAGCAGCGTCGATCGCAGCGCGCTCGTCGAGAGCGCGCACTTCGACAGCACGAGCGCAGCGGCGCCTGACACGTGCGGCGTCGCCATCGACGTGCCGCTCAAGTACGCGTACTGGTTGGCGGGAATCGTCGACAGGATCTGGACGCCTGGCGCGGCGAGGTTCACCGACGATCCGTAGTTCGAGAAACTCGCGAGGAGATCGTTGCTGTCGGTCGCGGCGACCGAGATCACGTTCGGCGCCACGTAGCTCGCCGGATACGTCGGCGTCGTGTCGTTGTTCGACGCCGAGTTGCCGGCCGCGACGACGAAGAGCATGTCGTTCGAGTTGGCGCGGTTGATTTCGTCGAGGAGCGCCTGCGAGAACGGCGCGCCGCCCCAGCTGTTCGACAGCACGCGGACGTTCGCCGCGGCGGTCGACGCGAACGCCTGCTTCGCCTGGATCGCGAACTCGATCCCGCTGATCGCGTCGGACACGTACCCGCTGCCCGTCGAGTCGAGGAACTTGATCCCCATGATGCTCGACGTCCAGTTCGCGCCGGCGACGCCCGCGGCGTTGTTGCCGACCGCGCCGATCGTGCCCGAGACGTGCGTGCCGTGATAGTGGTCGTCTTTCGGATCGCAGGTGCGCGCGATCGCGTTGAAGCCGTGCGTCCCGCTCGCGCAGGTGATCGCGACGCCGCCGATCGTCACGGTGAACGCGCTCGGCGCCTTCCAGATGTTCGCCACGAGATCCGGGTGCGTGTAGTCGACGCCGGTGTCGACGACCGCGACGACGTTCGCCCGCGACCCGGTCGTCGTGTTCCACACCGTGTCGGCGTGGATCTTCGGCATGCCCCAGAGGTTCGCCATCAGCGGATCGGTCGGCGTGATGTCGGCCTCGACCTGATAGTTCGGTTCGACGTACTCGACCGCGTCGTGCACGCGCAGAATCTGCTGCAGCGCGTCGACGTCGAGCGAGCGCGAGTGGAACTTGTGGATCGCGCCGGCGAGTTGCTGGATGTCGTCGGCGTCGAGGTTGTACTCGAGCAGCGCGCGCTCGAACCCTTCGAGCGGCCGCTTCAGCTTGACCAGCACTTCGTGCGGCGAGTGCGCTTGCGATGATTTCTTCGCCGCGAATGGATGAGTTACGAGAAGCGCAGCAATTGCGGACGCGATGACGGCTTTTTTCATGGGGGCGTTTTAAGTCTACGTACCGATGTCGACGAGTCGAGCTGATCGGTTACGATATGCGCCCCGTGCTTCCGCACAAGGAATCACCGCCGCCATCGCTGACGCTCGTCGGGCGTCCACAAGACGATCGCGAGTACCTGCACTTCGAGCACGCGTCGGAGGTGCCCTTCCAGGCGGACGCGATCGAACTGTCGATGCGCAACGCGTGGTGGCTCGCCGAAGCGGCGCTCCTCGCCTACTGGCCCGACGATGAGGCGAGCGTCATCTTTCGGGACGCGGCGCAACTCGACAGCGTGTTGATCGATGATGCCGGCACCGAGGCGTACATCGCGTGGGACGAGGCATCAGTCATCGTCGCGTTTCGCGGCGTGCAGCCCGATCAACCGATTGACGTATGGACCGACGTCGACGTCGTGCAGACGGAGTGGATCCACGACGGCGAGCTCGTGCACGAAGGGTTCGCGAACGCGCTGAACGATCGCGCGTGGCGCGCGATCGCCGATCGCCTTGCGGCGCTCCCCGGCCGGCGCGTCTGGGTGACGGGCCATAGCCTCGGCGGCGCGCTGGCGACGCTCGCGGCGGATCGGCTGCCCGACGTGGCGGGCGTCTACACGTTCGGGTCACCGCGCGTCGGCGATCCGGCGTTCGTCCGCGGCTTCAACCGTCGTCATGCGGGTCGGTCCTTCCGCTTCGTCAACCACCGCGACGTCGTCGCGCGCGTGCCGCCGGCACGCGTCTTCGATGTCGAGTTCGATCACGTGGAGCGCGAGCTGCGGTTCGACGCGAAGGGTCATCTCGTCGAGATGACGCCGGGCGCGCCGGCCGCGCCCAACGCCGGCGAGACGAAGTCGACGATCGCGCTGGTCGGTCCGGTCATCGACCACACGCCGCGGCGCTACGCGGTCCACGTGTGGAATGCGCTGGCCGGCTCGATGGCGCCGGTGTAGTTCTCTCTTCCCTTCTTCTACGGATCGAACCGATCGACCGTGCCGATCGGCGTCTTGTTGCTGTCGCCGCCGGCCACGAAGATCGGGATGGTGTCTTTCGGCGACATGATGAACACCGGAATCGACGCCGTGCCGAACTGCGATCGCAGCGACGGCATCGGCGCCCACGCGCCGCTTGGCTTGAGCGTGACCGGGTCGATGGCCTCGACGGTTTGCATCGCGTGCTCGGGACCGTCGCCGCCGATCAGGAAGATGCGTCCGCCGCTGTACGCGCACCCGAACGCCGAACGCGACGTGGTGAGCGCGTTGAGATGCAGCGTCCACTTGTTCGCGCCCGGCTTGAGGACCTCGATCGATGTTTCCTGGCTGAAGTCGCTCATGCCGCCGATGCAGTAGATCGTGTTGTCGACGACGGCGACGCCGAACGAGTGGCGTGCGTAGTTGAGCGACGGTCCGGTGTTCCATCCGGTTTCGCCGTTCGCGGTGATCTCGCACCACCTCACTTGCGTCGCGATCGAGTTTGAATTGCCGCCCATCACGTACAGCCTGAGGTGTCCGTTGACGACGACGACGGCGGCGCCGAGCGACCAGAGACCCAGGCCCGGAAACGTCAGCGTCTTGCTCGTCACCCACGTCCCCGTCGTCGGGTCGAAGCGGTCGACGGACGTGGACGCGCCGGTGCCGCCGTATCCGCCGATCACGTAAATCCACTTGTGCGCCGCGGCGACGGCCGGCAGCACGCGCGCCTTGGGCATATCGGGGAGCGTCGTCCAGGCGTTCGCGACGATGTCGAAGCGCTCGGCGCGGGGGAAGTAGGTGGACGTCAGCAGCGAGCCGCCGAACGCGTAGATGCCGGCGATCGAGAGCAGCGACCCTGGCGGCAGCGTGCCGGCGAGCGCCGCGCTCGTCGGTCCCGGGAATCCGACGGCGGCCAGCTGCGTCCTCACGCCGCCCGGCATTGGTGACTGTGACGTCCAGGCTCCGGCCATGCGGATCGCCTCCTGGTCCTACATGCGCAAAACGGGGGCGAAACGCGTCATGGAGAATGCGGGATAATGGGCGTCGGAGACGGGGCGTAGCTCAGCCTGGTAGAGCGCTCGCTTTGGGAGCGAGAAGTCGCTGGTTCGAATCCAGTCGCCCCGAGATCCACAACGTCGCGCGCGCGATCAGTTCGGAATCGCCCGAGCGATCGGCCAGGCGACCGCCCATCCGATCAGAATGCACGTCAGCATCGACACGTCGAGCGCGTCGAAGGTGCGATTCGTGTAGACGTGCGACAGCGGTGTCGCGATCAGGGCACCCACGACGACCCCGCCGATCGTTCCCGCAAACATGACGAGGTTTCGTTTCGCGCCGCGCCCGACCCGGCGACGCATGACGGAGACGAGCACCGACGCGCCGAGGAGCAGCGCGATGCGGACGAGGAGCGGCAAGGCCGGTGACGCCATCGCCAGGATCGCGACAGGCTAGCACTCGCCAAACAGCCCTGCAACTCGTCGCCGACCTGCGGCGTCTCACCTCAAAACCATCGTGAGAGGAGTTCGTGATGATGCTCACCCGCCGGGCCCTGATGTTGGCCGGTGCCGCGTTCGGTGGAACCACGGTTGCCACGGTTGCCTCCGCTGACGGGGACACGCTGCAATCGGAATTCTTGTTCGACCTCGAGCTGACGACGGGGACGCCGACGGCCGTCGGATTTCCAGGCGGCGAGCGGTCCATCGTCGGCGTCACCGGCGGATCGTTTGCCGGACCGCGCCTCAAAGGGACGGTCGTCGGCGCCGGCGGCGACTGGATCGTCCGGCGTCCAGACGGATCGAGCGTCCTGGATGTTCGTCTGATCGTGGCGACAGACGATGGCGAACGGATATTCGTGACGTGGCGCGGCGTGGCGTACGCCGGCGAGAGCGGGCTCGTCGCGAGAATCGTTCCGATGTTCGAAACGAGCTCGGCGAAGTACGCGTGGCTGAATACCGTGGTATCCGTGGGCGTTTACCGCCCCGCCGCCGGCAAAGTCGCGTATCGCGTCTACCGAATCCTCTAACGGCTACACCGCGCAACCAGACGCGCCGATTCGGCACTGCGACGCCTCAAGCGTCCAGTCGGACGAATCATGTCTGCAGTCCGATGAGTCATGCGTGCACAAGAGAGAGAAGAGTCTGCGGTGCGCTTGCACACTGCCGCGCGTTTTGCACACGTTCTGGCGCCGATCGCCGCCGATTGTCCGGAGATCGGTGTAAAAGCGGCACAGCAGCGACACATAGCGAGGACGCGATGCGCAAAGAAATCCGGCGGCGGCGGGATGCGCAGGTCCGGGCGAATGGCGTGTGCACCGAACACCGCGACGTGTTCGACGTGACGCCTGGAGGCGCCAAAGTCCGGACGGCACTCGCCACACAGGTGACAGAAGTTGACCGGCTGCTCGCCTTTCAGCAGCGGTGCATCGAGGAGCGTCGCGCGGCCACCGCGGACATTCGGCGGGCCCACGCCACCATCGTCCAGACCGCCCGCACCATCGTCCGCGTCGGCCGTTTGATCGATCTGCCCGATGCGCCGATGCGGACGCTGCAGCTGCCGGTGCGGATGGCCCATGACGACCTGTTGGCATATGCCCGCGGACTGCTCGACCGTGTCCTGCCCCATGCCGACACGTTCATCGCCGAAGGCCTGCCGGCCGACGCGCTGACGCAGCTGACGAACGCGATCGCCCGGCTGACGTCAGCGCGAGCCGCGCAGGCCACCGCGCGACAGCAGTTCAGCGGCGCGTTCGAGTTGATCCACGAGGCGCAGGAAACGGCGACGCGCACGATCGCCGCGCTCGAGGCGATCGCGCTCAGTACCGCCGACGCGCCTCACGAACTGGTGACGAAGCTGCGCATCGCGAAACGCGTCCGTCCCCGGTCGGCGGTCGCGGCCGCAGGCGGCCCTATGTCTTCCACGTCGGGTTCGGCGGATTGACGCGCTTGGTTGCCGTCATCAACTTCAGCGGCACCCACGCGACGACCTCGACGACTTCCCACACGATGAGCGTCGCGAGCACCAAGATCGCGGCCGGCGCCAGCAACGCACCGAATGGAATCGTGATCAGCAGCACTCTCGGCGCGTCGCGCCACCATCCGCGCAACCCGTTCTTCGTCGCCACCGCGCCCCAGCGCACCGCCGCCCACATGATCCAGCGGCGCAGAAACGGCACGCCGAGCGTGCGCATCGCCTGACGAAAGATCGCGTCGGCGTCGCGGCGCTCGAACGCGCCGGCATGCGCGAGCTCGCACAGATGATCGTGCAGGATCGCCGCCTTCGTGTACTTGCCGTAGGTCGGAATGAACCACGCGAAGATCCGCGGCACCGACGCGAAGTCGGTCTTCTGGCCGCGGTGGACCGTGTAGCGATCGACCTGGGCCTGATAGTCGAACGCATGCAGCACCTTCCAGTTGTGCTCGTCGAGTTCCTCGACGTCCACCTGCAAACCGGGAGGCACGAAACCAATCTGCTCCTCGGACACACGGCTGAGCACCATGTTCATGCGGCGGATTATACGCGCGGCTAAAATCGTGCTATGTCGAGCCACGCCTTCCCGATCGTGCTCGTCGTCGACGACGACCGGACGCAAGTCGCGCTGCTGACGGCGTATCTGAAATCGGCGGGATTCCGGGTGATCAGCGCGCCGTCAGGCGTCGCGGCGCTCGCGGCGTTGAAAAAAGCGGGCGAGGCGAGCAAGGGGATCTCGCTGCTCGTCACCGATCTCGACATGCCCGGGATGAACGGCCGCATGTTCGCCGACGAAGTGCGGCGCCAGCATCCGGGGATGAAAGTGCTGTTCGTGACGAGCAACACCGACGAACTGTTTCGCCGCGGACAGCTGCTCGGCCACGGCGAAGCGTTCCTCGAGAAACCGGTGACGCGCGATCTGCTGCGCGAAGCGGTGAACGTCCTCCTTCAATAGCCCGCGCGTTACTGATGCCGCGGCATCGTGCGCTTGCCGTCGACGACCGGCGGAAAATCCTTCACCTCGTCGTAGACCTCGGTGATGAAGCGATCCTTGCTCTGCTGCGTGTCGCCGAGCGTCGTCTTGTCGTACGGCGCCGTCAGGTTCGCGGCGAGGACGTCCTTCAGCGACTTGCCTTGATCGCGCAGCGTCTTCACCTTCGCCATGATGTCGACGAGCATCGCGCGATACGGCAGCAGATCGCCTTTCTTCACCAGCGTGCCGTGCCCCGGCACGAGCGTCGTCGCCGGACCGGCGAGCTTCTCGATCAGATCGACCGCCTCGAGCATCCCTTTGATCGATCCGCCCTCGGCCTGATCGGCAAACGGATATCCGAAGTTGCGGTAGAAGTCCTCGATGTAGATCACGTTCGCGTTGCGGAAGCGGACGATGGTGTCGCCGGCGGTGTGTGAGGGCGGCATCGGGATGAAGTCGACGATCTCACCGTTCATGTTGAACGTCACCGCGGGCTGACCGGGCGTCGCCGCGTTGTAGCTGTACGTCGACACGGGCACCGCCGCGGGTTCGGGCGCAGGCGCCGGCTGGCCATTCGGTCGCGCCGGCGGACGCATCATCTCGTTGCGCAGGTTCTCCTGCGAAAAGATGATCGCGCCCTGCTGCGCGAAGAACGCGTTCGCGCCGGTGTGATCCGGATGGATGTGCGTGTTGACGAGCACTTTGATCGGCGCGCTGCTGAACGATCGAATCGCCTTCAGCGTCTTCTCCGCGACCTGGCGGTTTTCGGTGTCGACCATCAGCACGCCGTCCGGCCCGAAGAGCGCCATCGCGCGTCCGCCCGACGCGTCCGGATGCGCCGGATCGAGCCCTTCGGATCCGTGCAGCACGAACAGGTTCGGCGACATCTTCGCCGTCACCATGATGTCGATCTTGTCCCACGGGATTTGATACCCCTCGGGGAACGTAAACGGCCCTTTACCCGGCTTGACGATCTCCATCGGGTATTGCGCGAGGAGGGCCGCGAACAGCGTCGAAACCAGCAGCTTCAGCATGCGCGGATGGTAACCTGATCCGCTATGGATTTCCTGCTCCAGGATCTGCGCTACGCCCTGCGCAAGCTGCGGGCGGCGCCCGCCTTTACGCTCGCCGCGGTCGCGACGCTGGCGATCGGGATTGGGGCGACGACGGCGATTTTCAGCACCGTCAACGCGACGCTGCTGCGCCCGCTGCCGTATCCGCACGCCGAGAACCTGATCGCCCTCCGGACGCGGTACACCGACGGCCGCGTGACGACCGGATTGATCGCGGGGGTCGAGGTCACGCGCTTGAACGAAGCCGCCGGCGGCGCGATCGATCGCGTCGCCGTCTTCTCGAATTCACCCCTCGACGCCACGCTGCTGCGCGAGAACGCGCCGCCGCTGAAGGCGAGCATCCATTTCGTCGGCGACGGGTTCTTCGACGTCTTCGACATGCCGATGACGATCGGCCGCGCGTTCACGCGCGACGAGCAGACGCCGCTCGCCAACGGCCAGGGGCCAGGAGCCAACAACGGGCCCCTCCCCGTCGTCGTCCTCTCGCATCACGCGTGGACGAACTGGTTCGGCAGCGATCCGCAGATCGTCGGCAAGACGATCCGCTTCGCCGAAATCAACGCGCGTGCGATCGGCGTCGCGTCGCGCGACATGGATATGCCGCACGACACGGACTTCTGGGCGAACGCACGGACGCCGCCTCAGGACGTCGGCCACGCGTTCTCGGCCGTGCTGCGCCTGCGACCGGGCATGTCGATGGATCGGTTGCGAGGGGAAATGGCGGCGGTGATGACCGGGCTCGCGCGCGACTTCCCGATGAGCGACGAGGGACGCGAGTTCGTCGCCGAACCGCTCGTCAACTCGATCGTCGGCGACCTGCGCCCGGTTCTGCTCGTCGTGTTCGCGTCGACGGCGCTGCTGTTGCTGCTCGCGTGCGTCAACGTGACGAACCTGCTGCTCGGCCGCGGCGCCGCGCGCGCGCGCGAGGTCGCCGTCCGCACGGCGATCGGCGCGAGCCACGGGCGCATCATCCGTCAGTTGATGACCGAATCGTTCGTCGTCACCTTCCTCGGCGCGGTCGCCGGACTCGGGTTCGCGTACAGCGGCGTGCGGATGCTGCAGACGCTCGGCGCGTCGAAGCTGCCGCGTCTGCAATCGATTCCGTTCGACGCGCACGTCCTCGAGTTCGCCGGGCTGGTGCTGCTCGCCAGCGGCGTGATGCTCGGCGTCGCGCCGTCGCTGCGGCTCGCCCGCACCGATCTCAAAACGCTGATGAACGAGAGCGGACGCTCGACGAGCGGCGGCCGCGGCACGATCCGCATGATGGGCGTGATGACCGTCGCCGAAGTCGCGCTCGCGCTCATGCTCGTCGCCGGCGCCGGCTGGTTGATCGAGAGCTTCCAGCAGTTGCGACGGACCGATCCGGGCTTCGTGACAACGGGCCGGTTGATGGTCGACGTCAGCCCGAACCCGCAAAGCGTGCGCGGTCCCGATCAGACGCTGGCATGGACGCAGAACCTGTTCGATCGGCTCCGAACGTTGCCGGGCGTCACCGCGGTCGGATCGACGCTGTCATTTCCGCTCCGCGGTCAACTCGACGGATCGGTCTTCTTCCAGTTCCAGGGTGATGGGTTCGATCCCGCGCATCCGAACGGCGCGCGCCTGCGGCTGGTGTCGCCAGGATTCTTTGCCGCGATGGGTGTGCCGATCGCCAGCGGGCGCGACTTCTCGAACGACGATCGACGCACGACGAACCTCGTCGCGATCGTGAACCGCGAGTTCGCCCGACGGTATCTGCGCAGCAAGGATCCGCTGCACACCGCGTTGGCGTTCGGCTATCCGAACATCGACACGAAAAACTTCCGCACGATCGTCGGCGTCGTGGGCGACATCCGGTACCGATCGATCGCCGAGGATCCCGAACCGAGCTGCTACGTGCCGCAAGGGCAGTTCCCGTTTCCGCGGCAGACGGTCGTCATCGCGACGGCGCTCGGCGATCCGACATCGCTCGCGCCCGCGATCCGCAACGAAATCACGCGGATCGAACCGCAGCTCGCGTTCGAGGTGAACAGCGTGTCGAGCTTCGTCGCGTCCACGCTCACGCGCCAGCAGCTCGGGATGACGCTGATGCTGATCTTCGGCGCCACCGCGCTCGTGCTCGCCGCGGTCGGCATCTACGGCGTCATCGCGTACGCGGCGACGCAGCGGCTCGGCGAGATCGCGACGCGGCTGGCGCTTGGCGCGTCGCCGACGCAGGTGTTCTGGCTGATGATGCGTCGCGGCCAGGGTCTCGCGGTCATCGGCGTCCTGATCGGCCTCGCGGCGGCGTACGCCGGCGGCCGCAGCGTGTCGAGCCTCGTGTACGGCGTCCACGCATCGGATCCGATCGTGCTGCTGTCGGCAACGGGCGTAGTGGTGTTGATTACGTGGGTCGCGACGGCGTTGCCGGCGAGCCGCGCGGCGCGCGTCGATCCGATCCTCGCGCTCCGCGGAGAGTAGCGCGCGTCAGTCGCGGGACATCACCGCGGCTTCGATCGCCTCGATCGCGACCGGCTTCACGAGGTGATGGTGGAAGCCGGCCTCGCGCGCACGCTGCCGATCCGATTCCTGACCGTAGCCGGTGACGGCGATCAAGTGCAGCCGGTCGAGCCCGGGCAGCGATCGCAGGTGTGACGCCAGCTCGTAACCGTCGATCACGGGCAGCCCGATGTCGAGCACGGCGATGTCGGGCACGAACTCGGCGGCAATCCGCAGCGCCGCCGGCGCGTCGTTCGCCACGCGCGTCTCGAACCCTTTGTGCTGCAGCGCCAGCGCCAGCATCTCGGCGGCATCCTCGTTGTCGTCGACGATCAGCACGCGTCCCACGTGCGCGCGCGGCGCGGCAAACTCGACGGCGCTGGTGATCCGCTCGCGCCGATCCTGGTCGGCGTCGACCTGTGTCGCGAGCGGCAGTCTGACGAGGAACTCGCTCCCCTGTCCGACGCCGAGGCTCTTGACGGCGATCGATCCGCCATGGCGCTCGACGAGGTTGCGGACGATGGTGAGGCCGAGCCCGAGTCCGCCTTGCGCGCGATCGATCGCCTGACGTTCCTGCACGAACAGATCGAAGATCGTCGGCATCACGTCCGGCGCGATGCCGATGCCGTTGTCGCGCACGCAGAGCACGACGTTGCCGTCCTCTTCGCGTGCGGCCACGCGGATTTCGCCGCCGGCCGGCGTGTACTTCGCCGCGTTGGTCAACAGGTTGCTGACGATCTGCCGCAGCCGTGTCGAGTCGCCGTATACCATCAGGCCATGGCGCGGCACGTCGAGGATCAGATTGTGACTGCGCTGCTCGAGCAGCGGGCTCGCCATCTCGACCGCCTTCGCAACGATGTCGGCCATCTCGAGCAGTTCGGATTTCAGTTCCACTTTGCCGCGCGCGATGCGCGACACGTCGAGGAGATCGTCGACGAGCCGCGTCAGGTGCGTCACCTGGCGCTCGATCACCGTGCGCGCGCGTTCGGCGCGCGTGTCGTCCTGCAGCCGCATCAACTGCAGCGCGGTCAGGATCGGCGAGAGCGGATTGCGCAGCTCGTGACCGAGCATGGCAAGGAATTCGTCTTTGGCGCGGTTCGCGTCCTCGGCCGCCCGGCGCAGCACGTTCAGCTGCCCCAGCGCCAGCACCTGCGTCGTCACATCCGACGCGATGATGAAGATGCCGTCGACGGCGCCTTCGTCGTTACGAAACGGCGCGTAGGTGTAGTTGAAGTACCGGATCTCGGTCGTTCCGTCGGCGCGACGCACGGGCGCCGGAATTTCGGTCGCTTCCGATTTCGTGCCCGTCCGGTAGACGGCGTCGAGCGCCATCGGCAGAACCTGGTCATCGAGCTCGGGTAATACCTCGAACAGCGGCCGATTCCTGATCTCGCGCTCGTCGCATCCCCACGCCTCGCACATCGGCGGGTTCGCGAGCTCGATCACGTGCGCCGGTCCACGCACGACCGCGATCAGCATCGGCGCCTGTCGAAGGAACGACTGGAGGAGTGTCGTCTCCGCCGTCATAAACCCGACATTCTCGAATGGTTGCGGTCGGTGCGCAAGCTGAGCCATTGATCCTGAGCGTCGCCGACGTGTACAGTCGCTCGTATCACGCTCACAACTTCGAGTCCCGACCGCGACGCGCTGCGGATCTCGCGACAGGTGTATCGACTGCGAGTCCTCGGACTGGGTGTCGGGTTTTTCGCCGTCGGCGGCGTCCTGTACGAAGAGGGCGCGTCGTGGGCGACGTGGGCGCTGCTCTTCCTGCACACATACATCTGGCCGCACGTCGCGTGGTGGCGCGCGCGCACGAGCGACGATCCGCACGCGATCGAACGTCAGAATCTCGTCCTCGACTCGACGCTCGGCGGCGTCTTCATCGCGTTGATGCACTTCAACCTGCTGCCGACGGTGCTGCTCGCGACGATGCTGAGCATGGACAAGGTCGGGTGGGGACCGACGTTCCTCGCGAAGACGGTCGCGTCGATGGCCGGCGCGTGCCTCCTGACGATGGCCGTCGTCGGCGTCCACGTGGACGCGCGCACCAGCATGCGCGAGATCGAAGCGTCGCTGCCGCTGATGGTCGCGTATCCGCTCGCGGTGGCCTTCACGAGCTACCGGTCCGGAAAGCTCACGCGCGAGCGGAACAAAGCGATCCAACAGACGGCGGAACTGCGCGAGCAGCTCGCCCACATCGCCCGCGTCGGCACGCTTGGCGAGATGGCGGCCGGTCTGGCGCACGAGCTGAACCAGCCGCTGGCCGCCATCCACCTCGAAGCGAACGCGGCGCTCGAACTCGGAAGCGCCGAGACGTTCGACGACATGCGGAACGCGCTGTCCGCCATCGCCAACCAGTCGATTCGCGCCGGGGACATCGTGCGCCGCATGCGCAGCTTCGCGCGCCGGAACGACACAAAACGCGAACCGCTCGACATGCACTTGCTGATTCGCGAGGTGCTGGCGCTCGTCGCGCACGACCTGCGGATGCACGGCGTCACCGTCTCTGAGCCGAACGGCACTCCGTTGCCGCGTGTGCATGTGAACCGAATCGAGATCCAACAGGTCCTCGTCAACTTGATTCGCAACGCCATCGACGCGATGTCGGAACCGAACATCGCCAGCCGACGTCTCACCATCCGAACAGAAGTGGTCGAGGGGCGCGTACGTGTGTCGGTCGTCGATTCGGGCCCCGGCGTCAGCGCCGAGGTCGCCGGCAAGTTGTTCCACCCATTCCAGACCACGAAGCCTTCCGGAATGGGGCTCGGTTTGTCCATTTGCCAGTCGCTCGTCGAAGCGAACGGCGGTCGGATTGGCCACACGCCGCAGCACGACGGCGGCGCGATCTTCTTCTTCGAGCTGCCGGCGGTCGCCTCGGCCTGAATGATCCCAATCCCACACGTCTTTGTCGTCGACGACGAGGAACCGGTCCGCAACGGATTGGAAAAGCTGTTGCGCGCGATCGGATATCCGACGAGCTCGTTCGCGTCCGCGGAAGAATTCCTCGCCAACGATGCCGGACAGGATCCGGCGTGCGTGCTCGTCGACATCCGGATGCCGGGAATGAGCGGCATCGATCTCATCGAGGAACTGCATCGGCGGCACCGCCGCATGCCGGCGATTCTGATGACCGGACATACCGACGAAGGCGCGCTGCAGCGCCTCGACGCGCTCGAACCGATCGGCTTCCTCGAGAAGCCTTTTTCGGTCGTCCAGTTGAAAGAGGTCCTCGCGCGGATACGATGAGCACATGGAAGTGCGCACGTATCCCAATTCGCGACGTCCCGGCGTCGGCCTGAAGCCTCGCCACGAAAGCCACCGACCGTTCCTGCCGCAGCACGCGCGGCACTGCCCCGTCCTCGAAGCCGGCAGCGCGCTCGGATATCTCGTCTACCCGCCGCTCGAACCAAACGAGTCGTATCACCTCGAATTCCAGGGCGAGGGACGCTATCAGTTCACGTACTTCATGAGCGCGCCGTCAGGACGCTGGGATCAGATCTTCACGCTGACGATCTCGATGCCGGTCGGCAGCATCGGGATGCTGAAAGAAGAAGCGTCGTTCCCGACGAAGAACTCGCCGCTCTCGCGCGAAGAAGCCTCCCGCATCGCCCGCGCCTTCATCGTCCCCGAAGATCTCGGGACGCCGCCGGGTGCGCTGTCGTTGCGCGGCGCGACGAACTTTCAGACGCCGGCCGGATGGGACACCGTCTACACGTCGGTCTTCAACATGATCGAACGTCCCGTCGCCCCCGTCCTCGTCGTCCGCGTCGAGACCGATTGGTACGCGCACGAAACCGAATTCCGCTACGTGCTTCAGCCGGGCGAAGGCATCTCGGCGTCACACAGCATGCCGATCGGCCAGGTCTTCTTCGTGCCGCGCGAAGAGATCACGATGCGCAACTGCACCGACGAGGAAATCGCCGCGCTGAAAGCGTCGATGGACAAGTTCACCGAGGACAAGGCGGCGAGCAAGATCACGACGCCGTACGGGATGCCGTACAGCCCGCAGTACTTGAAACAAAGTCGTAATCCGAAGGGAACCGTGTAACTTCTTCGTCGTGATTCTGAACAGTTGAGCTGACGACGAAAAAGTAAGTACCTGAGCCGGGCGGCGTTGTGGTCGGTAGACGATTGTCATCACGATTGCCTCCCCCGCCGGCATGACAGCAGAACGCATTCGGCTGGTGATCTTCCAGGACGCGCCGTCCGCCTGGGTCGTCCACGGTCTCGAACACGACATCCTCGCGCAGGGACGGACGATCGGCAGCGCGCTTCGCGCGGCGGTTCGCTTCATCGAAGTGCAGACCCTTTACGACCTGCGGCACGGTCATCGGCCGCTCTCGACATTCGGCGTCTCTCCGCAGCGCTACTGGAACGCGTACATGGCGGGGACGCCGATTCCGCTCGCGCAACTCGGGATCGCGACGCCGCCGACGTGGGAGGTTCAGGCGGCGTTCGGGACGTCGATGTCGGGAAGAAACGCGGTCAGCAGCCCGATGACCGGCAGAAACGCGCAGACCTTGTAGACGAACTCGATGCCCATGCGGTCCGCGACCTGGCCGAGGACCGCCGCGGCGATGCCGGCGATGCCGAACGCGAAGCCGAAGAAGACGCCGGCGATGAGGCCGACGCGATTGGGCACGAGTTCCTGCGCGTAGACGAGAATCGCCGAAAACGCCGACGCCAGAATCACGCCGATGACGACGGTCAGGATCCGCGTCCAGAAGAGCGAGGCGTGCGGCAGCATCAGCGTGAAGGGCAGCACGCCGAGAATCGATCCCCAGATGACGTACTTGCGGCCGAAGCGATCGCCGATCGGTCCGCCGAGGATCGTGCCGGCGGCGACGGCTGCGAGGAAGACGAACAGATCGATCTGCGCCTGCTGCACCGACACGCCGAACTTCTGGATCAGATAGAACGTGTAGTACGCGTTCAGGCTCGCAAGGTACACGTATTTCGAGAAGATGAGGGCCACGAGAACGACGATGGCCCAGAAGACCCTACGTGGTGCAAGGTGCACGGGTGCACGGTGCGCCGTGCTTCGGTGCGTGGTGCGGGGTGCGGGGTGCGGGTGCGTAGTGCGGGGTGGCGCGTGCTTGCGATACCAGCCGCCGATGCGCCAGAGGACGACGATCGCGACCAGCGCGACGATCGAGCACCACGCGAGGCTGCGCTGGCCGTAGGGGACGACGACGAACGCGGCGAGGAGCGGACCGAGCGACGTGCCGAAGTTGCCGCCGACCTGGAACACCGACTGCGCGAGACCGTGCCGGCCGCCCGAGGCCATGCGCGCGACGCGCGACGACTCGGGATGAAAGATCGCCGAGCCCATTCCCATCAGCGCCGCGGCGAAGAGCAGCGCGGCGAGCGTCCCCGCCCACGCCAGCAGCAGCAAGCCGACGAGCGACGAGGTCATCCCGATGACGAGCGAGTACGGCGTTGGCCGGCGATCCGAATACAGCCCGACGAGCGGCTGCAGCAGCGACGCGGTCAACTGCAGCGTGAATGCAATCAGGCCCACCTGCGCAAACGACAGGTTGAACGAGGTCTTGAGAATCGGGTAGATCGCGGGGATCAGCGACTGAATCGTGTCGTTGAGAAGATGTGAGAAGCTAATCGCGGCGAGGACGGTCGGAAACAAGCCTATGCATGTTGGATCGGCAGAGGAACTTCGAGCAACCGTGGAGCGCGTGACACCGCGGCTGCTCGCCATGTCGGACGCGGACTCCGGCCGCCGGCCGGCGCCGAACAAGTGGTCGCCGCGCGAGGTCATCGGCCACCTGATCGACTCGGCGTCCAACAACCATCAGCGGTTCGTTCGCGCGCAGTTCCAGGACGACCTGATGTTCACGGGGTACGACCAGGACGCATGGGTCCGCACGCAGAAGTATCAGGACGAACCGTGGCGCGATCTCGTGACGCTGTGGCGGACGTTCAACCTGCACATCGCCCACGTGATCGAGTCCGTTCCCGCGGACGTGCGGACGCGGACGCACACGCGTCACAACTTCGACGCGCTTGCATGGGCGCCCGTCGCGGCAGGCGCGCCGACGACGCTCGATTACTTCATGAGCGATTACGTCGGTCACCTGAAGCATCACCTGCGACAGATCGGCATCGACGCATGAAACGACGCGCGCTCGAGGTCCGCGACGCGGTCATCACGATGCCGTCCGGCGCGACGTGGTTGCGCTGCGCGCTGCTGTATGTGGGATTCCTGATCTGCGCGATGCCGATCGGGCTCCTGTCGGGACTGCTCCACCCGTCGTTGCCGCCGCTGACGCTCGGCGCATCCATCGTGACGGCGCTGACGATCGCGCTGCATCCCGCGTTCACCGAAGAGCTCGTGTTTCGCGGATTCATGCTCCCGCGTCTGCGCGTCAGCCCCATTGCGATCGTCATCGCGCTCTTCCTGTACGTCGTCGCGCATCCGCTGAACGCGATGTTCTTCTGGCCGGCCGTGTGGCCGATCTTCAGCAACCCGTACTATCTCGCGATGGCGACGCTGCTCGGGCTGACGTGCACGACGGCGTACTTGATCTCGGGATCGATCTGGCCGTCGGTGGTCATCCACTGGCTGACGGTGACGTTGTGGATCCTGCTGCTCGGCGGCCAGCGCCTGCTGCAGAGTGGTGGATAATATCGGCACCCGTTGATCAAATCCGCCTTCAGCCTGCTTCTGATCGCGCTCGTCCTGCCGTACGCCTGCGCGCCCGTTTACAACTTCGCGCCGTCGCAACCGTTTTCAGGCTCGCAGTTCTACAACCCGTACGCCAAAACGTTTCCGTGGCGACGCGCGAACCTGCACGCGCACGGCCGCGCGTGGCTCGGCGTGACGAACGCGTCGCAAACCGACGCCGAAGTCGCCGCGGCGTACCACAAGGCGGGATACGACATCGCCGCGATCTCGGACTACCAGCAGATCTCTGACGTCGACGCGCACGAAATCCCGGTCTACGAACACGGATACAACGTCGGCAAACATCATCAGCTCGCGATCGGCGCATCGAGCGTCACGTGGTACGACCTGCCGCTGTGGCAAGGCATCCACCAGAAGCAGTACGTCATCAACCGCGTGTCGGCCGGAGCGGCGCTCGTCGCACTTGCCCATCCGGCAGCGATGCAGGGGTACGCATACTCGGATGAGGAGCTACAGGAATTGAGCGGCTATCAGCTGATGGAAGTCGTCAACGGTCGATTCAGCACCGAAAGCTCGTGGGACGCGGCGCTCTCCTCCGGCCGCGCCGTGTGGGTGATCGGCGACGACGACACGCACGACGTGACGCGCTCCGATCGATTCGGCGTCGCGTGGAACATGATTGGCGCCTCGTCCACGTCGCCGGCCGACATCATCGACGCGCTGCGGCTCGGTCGCACCTACGCGACGCTGCGCCAGCCGGACGCTGTCGGCCCCGAGACGACGCTGACGAACGTGACCGAAACGCACGGCACGATCAGCATCACGCTGGCGGGACGGCCGGCCGACGTCACCTTCGTCGGCCAGAACGGCAACCCGAAAAAAACTGTCGAGGACACCCTGGTGGCCGATTACGCCTTCACCGCCGACGACACGTACGTCCGCACCGTCGTCCGGACGCCGACGCGCATTCTGTTCGTGAACCCGGTGATCCGCTGGGACGGCAAAGCGCTGCCATCTCCGGTCGCCACGGTCAACGCGCTGTTCACGTGGGCCGAACGAATCGGCATCCTGATCTTGTGCGCACTCGTCGCGCTGTTTGCGCGGCGACGTCGCGCCGGCTTCGCGATCGTCGCGCTCACGTTGTGCGCCACGAACGCGTACGCGCAGGAGCCGCAGACGACGCCGATGACGACGACGCTCGATGCGGGCGTGCTGCAGACGCTGCCGACCGGCGACAGCGTCTTCACCCTGATCGAGACGACGAACGTCGAGACGATTTCGACGCGCGTGTCGACCGGCGGGATCGGCTTCGGCCGCGCGCCTGGCCTGAGCGCCTTCGGCAGCTCGGTGACGCAGACGCGCTATCGACTCGACGGCGTCGACATCACCGATCCGTCGGCTGGCGGGACGTCGCTTGGCATTCCCGAGTTGTCGTTCTTCGAGAAGATCGCCATCAGCACCGGTCTGACGGACGTCGGCCGCGGCTTCAGCCCCGGCCTCACGATCGACCTCGAACCCCGTCGTCCGACCACCGAATGGAAAACGACCGTCGAAGGATCGACGTCGTTCAACAGCGCGCTCACCTCGAACGTCACTGGCCCCACGCCCGCGATCTCGCGGCTGACCGGATGGAATCGCGGCAGCCTGCTCGCGACCGGTCCGCTCGTGCCTGAGACACTCGGCCTTGCGTTCGCCGCATCGTACACGCGCGCGGCACAGGAGAACCGCGGCGTCGGATCGTCGGTCGACAACGACGTCGCGTCCGCGTTCGCGAATCTCGTCTACACGCACTCGCCGACCGACGAGCTGCGAACCGTGGCGTGGGTGCAGCAAGCCTCGTCGCCGGTCGCGAACGCTGCTGTGTTCGTCACGCCGCAGTCGACGATGAAGGACACGTCGGCACACATTCAGTCCACGTGGGCCCATGCGTCGACGTGGAGTGCCTTCGCGGGCTTTACGCAGCGCGATCGGACGCCGCCGTCACTATCCACGTCGGGAACGATGGAGCGGCTGACTGACGGACCGCCGATGTTCATCGCGAACGACAGCGGTGCGCGGACGGATCGCCTGTTCTCGGCCGGCGCGCGCGGCGGCGCGTGGCAGCATGAACAACACACGATCGACGGCGGGATCGATCTCACGGTTGCGCAATCGTCGACCGAGCCGGGGTTCAGCGGATCGATCAACGAGCTCGTCGACGGCGTCAGCGCGCGGACGTGGGTCTTTTCGGCGCCGGCGGCGACGTCGAATCGGCACGCGGTCACGTTTGCGGCATTCGCGCACGACAAGGTCACCGTCAACGAACACTCGTCGCTCGACGTGTCGTTGCGCGTCGAGCGCCTCACCGCGTCCGCGGACGGCGCGGCGCAGGGGATCTCGTGGTTCACCGTGCTGCCGCAGGCGATGTATCGCACCACGCTGTCGTCCGCACGCCACATCGATTTCTTCGTCGGCGGCGGCATCTCGGCGTATCAGCTGCCGCTCGACGATCTCGCGTGGGGCGATCCCGCGGCGTCGGCGATCGACGTCAACCGCGGCGGCATCCGGCTGTTCAGCGTCGGTCCCGGGAATACGGGCCGCATCGACCCGAATTTGAAGCGTCCGTACTCCGACGACCTGACGTTTGGCGTCCAGTCGCGCCCGCGCGCCGATCTCTTCTTCGAGCTCGCCGGCTTGTGCCGGTGGGAAAAAGATCTCTTCGGCGTCGTCAACACGAGCGCGAACGCGCCGGCGTACACGGCGGTCAGCGTCAGCGATCCGGGATTGGATTTGTTCAGCGCGTCGGACGACCAGACCCTCCGCGTGTCGAACTTGGTTCCGTCGGCGAACTATAAGTTCGACAACATGCTGACGAATGCGGCGGACGCGACCGCGCGACGCCTCGGCGCGAAGCTGACGGCGCAGTACAAGACCGATCGCGCGTTCGTGCTGTTTGGCGCGACCGCGTTCGCGGCGCAAGGCGTGGCGACCAGCCGTGGCTACCAGGCGAGCGAAAACGATCAGGGGCTCGTCGGCGAGGATCCACTCAATCCCAACGCGACGATTTTCGATAGCGGACGGCTGTTCGGCGACCGTGCCTTCGTCGGCAAGCTGACGGCGTCGTATCGCTTTCCGTCCGACGTCACGCTCGGCGCGATTGCGCGCTATCACGACGGTCAGCCGTTCGCGCGCCTGGTCATCGTCCCGAACCTGAACCAGGGGCCTGAGATCGTGCGCGCGTTCGACAACGGCGGGTCACGGTTCACCTTCACCGCCACGCTCGACGTCCGGTTGCAGAAGGAGTTCGCGGCCGCCGGTCACCGCGTCGCCGTGTTTGTCGACGGCTTCAACGTCACGAATCGATCGGACGAGGTGGAGGAACGCGCGGTCACCGGGTCGGGGTTCCGCGTGCCGACTCTGCTCCAGCCGCCGCGTACCTTCCACATCGGCGCCCGATTGGCGTTCTAAGTAAACGGATCCCGGGGTGGCGCCGTCCAATGGGGCGGAGGATCGTTCAATGCTGCGCACCTGCGTGATGCTGACCCTGGCCGCCGGACTCGCCACCGCGGCTGCTGCCCAAAACCGGACAGGTTGCGATCAGATCGGCGATTCCGACCGCGCCAACTTCTGCGAAGTCCGCGAGATGACGATCGGCGCGTCGAACCCGATCGAGGTCGACGCCGGCAAGAACGGCGGCATCCGGATCCACGGCTGGGACCGCGGCGACGCCCTCGTCCGCGCGCGCATCGTCGCCTACGGCGACACGCAAGCAGACGCGCAGCGCGCGGCGCAAAGCATCCGCATCGACGCGTCAGGCAGCGTGGTCCGCGCCGACGGTCCGTCGAACGACGATCGGACGGGATGGTCGGTGAGCTTCGAGATCAGCGTCCCGCGGACGGCGATGCTGACGCTGAAGGCGAACAACGGCGGGATCTCGATCGACGACTTCCGCGGCACCGCGAAGTTCGAAACGCACAACGGCGGCATCAGCCTTCGCAACGTCGGCGGCGACCTCCACGGCGAGACGACGAACGGCGGCGTGACGGTCGAAGCGTCAGGCGATCACTGGGACGGCACCGGCCTCGACGTGACGACGCGCAATGGCGGCGTCAACGTGCGCCTGCCGGAACACTACTCAGCGGAACTCGAAGTCGGCACCGAACACGGATCACCGTCCAGGGAACCGTCGGCCGGACTTTGACCACGACCCTCGGCTCCGGCGGTGCGAAGATCCGGGCGATGACGACGAATGGTGGTGTCTCGGTCCGCGCGCGTTAGGCGCACCCGGCACCCTAGGCACATCAGGCACCCTAGGCACCTCAGGCACCCTGGTGTAATCAAAATCCGGCAGCGTCACGCGCGGGAGACGCTTGTTGATCGCCTTCTCGATCCCGCGCATGCTCCCTTCTTCTTCCGGCGACAGCAGCGTGAAAGCGGACCCGGTCATCTGCGCGCGCGCCGTGCGACCGACGCGGTGAATGTAGTCGTCCGGCTGCGCCGGCACGTCGTAGTTGATGACGTGCCCGAGCGCGGTGACGTCGATGCCGCGGGCGGCCACATCGGTCGCAACGAGCACTTGATACTTCCCGCTCTTGAATCCGGCGAGCGCTTCGGCGCGTTGCGCCTGCGAACGATTGCCGTGAATCCGCGCGACCGAGACCTTGTCCTGCGCGAGCTGCTTCGCGAGCCGATCGGCGCGATGCTTCGTGCGCATGAACACGAGCGCGTCTTTGATCTCGCCGCTGCGGATCAGCGCCAGCAGCAGCGCTGACTTCAACTTCTGCGGGACCGGGTAGACCGCCTGCGTGATCCCGGTCGCCGGCGCCGCGCGCCGCTCGCGGTTGATGATCCACGGATCGCGCAGCATGTCCTTCGACAGCTCCGCAATCTCCTGCGGCATCGTCGCGCTGAAGAACAGCGTCTGCCGCCGCTGTGGGATGTGACGGAGGATGCGGCGGATGTCGGGCAGAAAGCCCATGTCGAGCATCCGGTCCGCTTCGTCGAGGACGAGAAATTCAAGACCGGGCAGCTTCGCGTACGGGCGCCCGAAATGATCGAGCAGCCGTCCCGGCGTGCCGATGATGATGTCGACGCCGCTGCGAAACGCGTGCTCCTGCGGTCCCATGCCGACGCCGCCGTACACCGCCGCCCCGGTGATCGGCGTGTGCACCGCCAGATCGTTCAACTGCTCGACGATCTGCGCCGCGAGCTCGCGCGTCGGCGTCAGCACGAGCGCGCGCGTCGTCCGGCGCGGCTTCGTCATCAGCTTCTGCACGATCGGCACGAGGAACGCGACCGTCTTGCCGCTGCCGGTCATCGCGCAGGCCAGCAGATCCCGTCCCTCTAAAGCGGGCGGGATCGCGTCGGTCTGAATCGGGGTTGGTTGGGTGAAGCCAAGATCGCGGAGCCCCGCGAGGAGCTCCGCGTTGATTTTGAGTTGTGAGAAGGACACCCTCTATCGTTGCACGAGTTCCACTTTCGCGGCGGCCGGACCTTCGACGTACGCGTAATTGACCGTCACGCCGCTCGCGAGGCGCAGCGGCCGAGGTTCGGTCGTGAACTTGACGTTCTGCGCGTGGAAGTCTTTCGATGCCTGATCGAGATTCGGCGTCCGGAAGCCGATGTGATCGATCGCGTGCCCTTCGCTCGGCGTCGCGTCGCCGCGCTGCGCGAGCAGCCAGACGCCGCTGTATCGCACGCCGTCGATGCGATCCTTCAACTTCGCCGACTCGCCGCCGAAATGATCCTTGTACCAGGCGAGCGCCGCCGCTGTGTCGGGCGCGCGCAGGTGGACGTGATGCAGTCCGAGCTTGTCGGGATCCTGCACGACCTCGATCCGCGTGCCCCAGGGATCCTCGACGAACCCAAGCTTGAACAGTCCCTGCACGTCGCGCACCGGCGTCACGACTTTCACGCCGGCCGCTTCGAGCTCCTTCATCTTCGCGTCGAGGTCGGCGAACGAGAATCCGAGGTGATCGATCGCGCTGCCGGCGCTTGGCTGTCCGTTCGCATTGCGAAGGAAGATCAGCCGCGTATCGCCGAGCATCACGCGGTCCGGCGCCTCGGTCATCGGCTGTCCGCCGAAGTTTTTCTGATACCACTGCACCGCCGCCGCTTGATCGGGCACGTTCAGGTGAATGTGATCGAGGATCGGCAGGAATGTGGTTTCGGCAGTGGGCTGCGCGACGATCACGCCGACCGCCAGAACGGTACTCGCGAGAAAACGCATCGAAGATCTCCCATGCAGCCCTGAAGGGCTGCGCTACACCAACTATCGGTGGCGGGCCAACGTTAGCAGATCCGGATAGATGTCGCGCGGGCGAGGGTAGCTGTCGTCGCCGACGGCGAGCAACATCACGTGCAGGTGCGTCGGCGATCGTTTTTCGGCGGCGTTCTTCCCGGTGCGGCCGACGGTCGCGATCGGCTGACCGGCGCGGACGATGTCGCCGGGTTTCACGGTCACAGAACGGTTGTGGGCGTAGTAGTAGATGCCATGCTGCGCGGGACTGTAGATGTAGACGTAGCGGCCGCCGCGCAGTCCGCTCGCGGGATCCCAATCGGGCGAGTACGCGATGACGATGCCGTTCGCGACGCTGAGAACATCGATCGGCGCGTGCGTGCGATCGTCGAGCGAGTCCTGATCGCGATCGTGGACGAAGAGATCGTGGCCGGGATGGCCTTTGCTGTTCTTCCCGTCGAACCAGTCGTAGCCGGTTGGTTGATAGCCGTTGCCGTTCGTCCCGCCGATCGACTCGGCGCCGTACCCGGCCAGCGGAAAGCGCATCGTGCCGGGCGCGCTGTCGGTCCCGCCGTGTGAGTAGAAATAGTCGCGGATCTGCGGCAGCAGCTCGCGGACGCGCGCGAGCGCGGCCGCGCGATCGATCGTGTGGTCGCGGATGGTGGCGTAGAGCGCGTCGAATTCGGCGCAGGGGTTCGCGGCGAGGACGACCGCGAGCAGCGCCGCCAGCACCTATCGCTCCAGGACGCGCCCACCGCGTCGACGAAACGCGGCGAGGACCTCGTCCACGCGAACGCGCAAATCGTCACGCGAGAGCCACGATCGCTCGACGAGGGACACCGACGTCACCTGCTCGAGATCGCGTCCGAGGTTGGAGAACAACTGATCGACGGTCCCGTCATTCTGAGCGTCAATGAAGCGCATGAAGAGCGACTCGCAGGAGAGGACGGTGGAGCCTTTGTCGGCGCGGAGGAGGAGGAAGTCCCGGCGGTTCATCGAACGCACCACGAAGATCGCGAGGGCCACGAAGATCGCGAAGAAGACAAAGACCGCGAATGGCATTCTGGAGAAATATCCTTTCGCGGACTTCGTGGACTTCGCGGACTTCGTGATCTTCGTGCGCTAGGCATGCGCCAGACCTTCAACCGTCCTCGCGACCATGTTCCTCGTCAGCACCACCTTGTATCCATTCTTCGCCAGCGGCCGCGCGCCGGTGACC
>DASREL010000058.1:0-29060 GCA_035652075.1 Vicinamibacterales bacterium | reverse complement strand
ACATCTGGCGGACGCACGGCGATCGACCTGAGCTCGCGCGGCCCGCGACGCTGATCCTGTTTCTCGTCGGCACACAGATCATGCTCGGCGCCTTCACCGTTCTCAGCAAACGCGACGTCTGGATCAACAGTCTCCACGTCGTGTGCGGCGCGCTGGTGCTCACGACGTCGCTGGTCATCACGCTTCGCGCGTGGCTGAGTGTCATTGCGGATCGCGGATTGCGGAATGCGGACTTATTGGCGGTTAATCGACAATCAATCCGCAATCCGCAATCCTCAATCCGCACTACAGGTGCCGCGTGAAGGAAGCCGCGGCGACACGCGAAGCAGCGCCTGCCGCGTCGCACGTCTTCAGCGACTACCTGGCGCTGACGAAGCCGCGTCTGAATTTCCTCGTCGTCGCGAGCAGCGCGGCGGGCTACTACCTTGGCGCGCCGGCCGTCATCGATCTGTCGTCGATGGTGCAGGCCGTCATCGGCACGGCGCTGGTCGCGGGAGGCGCAGCCGCACTCAATCAAGTTGCCGAGCGCGACACGGACGGCCTGATGCGCCGGACGCGCATGCGTCCGCTGCCCGATGGGCGCATCACGCCCGCGGACGCCCGGATCTTCGGATTCATCCTGTCTGTGGCCGGCCTCGCGCTGCTGATGGCGCGGAGCAACGTGCTCGCGGCGCTCCTCGCGCTGGCGACGCTGGCCGTGTATCTGGCGATCTACACGCCGATGAAACGGCGCACGTCGCTCGCCACGCTGCTCGGCGCCGTTCCGGGCGCACTGCCGCCGGTCATCGGCTGGACCGCCGCGCACGGCAGCATCGATCGCGGCGGCGCCGCCCTGTTCGCGCTCGTCTTCCTGTGGCAGATCCCGCACTTCATGGCGATTGCGTGGCTCTATCGCGACGACTACGGCCTGGCGGGCTTTCCCATGCTGCCGGTGATCGATCCGCACGGACGACGGGCGGCGCGGCAAGCGGTGTTTTACGCGGCGATGCTGATTCCGGTCAGCGTGCTGCCGTCGCTCGTCGGCATCGCCGGGTCGATTTACCTGTGGACCGCGATCGTGCTCGGCCTCGGCCTCGCGTGGCTGGCGATCCGTTTTCTCCAGACGCGCAGCGACGCATCGGCGCGCGCGCTGTTCTTCGGCTCGATCACCTACCTGCCGCTGATCTGGATCGTGATGGTCGTGAACAAGCAGTGACGGTTCACGATCTGCCGGCGGTCAACGCGTCGTTGAACGCGACCTCCGGCATCCTGCTGCTCATCGGCTACCTGCTCATTCGCGCACGCAAGATCGAACTGCACCGCACGTTCATGATCGCGGCATTCACCGCGTCGGCGCTCTTCCTCGTCTGTTACGTGGTCTACCACGCGCAGGTCGGCAACGTGCGGTTCACGCGGCAAGGCATCGTGCGGCCGATCTACTTCACGATCTTGATCACGCACGTCTCGTTGGCGTTCGTCGTCTTGCCGCTCGCGATTGTGACGCTGTCGCGCGGCCTCGCGGCGAAGTACACCGCCCACCGCCGGATCGCGCGCTGGACGTTCCCGATCTGGATGTACGTCTCGGTGACCGGCGTCCTCGTCTACGTCCTGCTGTATCAACCGACCTGGCTGTTCTAGCGCGAGCCTTTCAGGCGAGCGTAAGATACGCGCGTGCCCCGCCATCGCCGAGAAGTGTCGCGCGTCGAAGGCTTCAGCGACGCGGTCTTCGCGTTCGGCATCACGCTGCTGGTCGTGTCGCTCGAAGTACCCAAGACGTATCACGAGCTGATCGCCGCGATGCGCGCGTTCCCGACGTTTGCGGTGTGTTTCGCGCTGTTGTTTCAGGTCTGGCGGCGCCACTACCAGTTCTTCCGCGCCTACGACCTCGAGGACGACACGGTCATCGCACTGACCGGCGTGCTGCTGTTCGTCGTCCTGTTTTATGTGTACCCGCTGAAGTTCCTCTGGTCCCTGCCGTTCGCGCGCATCGAAGGCCGGCGGATCACCGATCAAATCATCACGACCGCGCAGGTTCCGGCGTTGTTCACGATCTACGGCGCCGGCGTCACGTCCGTGTTCACGATTCTGGCGCTGCTCTATCGGCACGCGTACCGGATGCGCGACCAACTCGGCCTGACCGGCGAAGAAGTGCTCGCGACCCGCATCCAGATCTACAGCAACGTCTCGTTGGCGGGCTGGGGTGTCGTGTCGATCACGCTGGCGCAAGTGCTCGGCCGCGTCGCACCCAACCAGGTGGGCATCGCAGGTTTGATCTACACGGGCATCGGCGTCAGCGAGTGGATCATCGGCTCGTATCACGGCCGGCGGCTTCGCGAGCTCAATACAACGCGTACTTCGCCCGCGTAGCGCGCCACGCGCGTTCGTCCGCCGCCCAGGACGCGGCGATCGCGGCGGGGTCGTCACCGGCGCGAACCTGCTGGATCGTCGCCTTCGACCCGAGCAACGTCGCCGCATCCTCGAGCGTGAACTGCTTCCCGTATCGCTTCGACAACGCGGAGGCGATCTCGACGCCGACGCGCACCGGACGCAGGACATCACGGTTCGTGACGATCATGAACACGCCGCTGCACGACTGGCCGCCGAGCTTCGCGCCCGCCGACGGCGTGAACGTCACCGGATAAAAACGAATGCCGGGGATGCCGCGGCTGTTCAACGTCTCGGCGAGCGCGCGACCGTCGATCCACGGCGCGCCAATCTGTTCGAACGGCGACTCCGTGCCGCGACCGACCGAGATATTGGTCTGCTCGATCGCGCCGATGCCCGGATACAACGTCGCCGCGATCAGATTGCGCATGTTGGGCGACGGCGTAACCCACGGCACGCCGGTGTCGTCGAACCACGCGTCACGCCGCCAGTTCTTCATGGCGACGACCGAGAGCTTCACGTTCAACCGTCGCTCGCCCGCAAACGCGCGCGCCAGTTCGCCCATCGTCATCCCGTGACGAATCGGCATCTTCATGTAGCCGGTGAATCCGACGGCTGCGTCGTCCTGCACCGGCCCTTCGACATCGGTCGCGTCGATCGGATTCGGTCGATCGATCACGACGACCGCGATGTCGCGCTTGGCCGCTTCCTCGATCACGTACTCGAGCGTCGTCGGGTACGTCCAGAAGCGCGCGCCGATGTCCTGAAGGTCGACGACGAGCATGTCGATCCCCTTCAGCATGTCGTCGGTCGGACGACGGGTTTTGGCGTAGAGCGAGTGGATCGCGAGACCTGTTTTGTCGTCGCGGGAGGACTCCACGATTTCGTCCTGCTGACCACGAATGCCGTGCTCGGGGCTGAACAACGCGACGAGCGTGACGCCGGACGCATGCGCGAGCAGATCGATCGTGCTCACACCGGCTCGCGAACGTCCTGTTTGATTCGTGACGAGGCCGACATGTTTCCCCTGCAGCTCCGCGAAGCCGTCAGCTTCTAAGACGTCGAGACCGGTCAGCGTGCGGAGGGACTGGAAGCTGGAGGCTGGAGGCTGAGTCGACAGCGCCGCCGCGGCGACCGTCGCCACCTTGCTCCGCAGCGGCGTGACATCACCCTTGCCGTCCGGATGCACGCGGTTGGACAGGAAGATCACGTAGCTCTTCGTCGTCGGATCGAGCCACAGCGAGGTGCCGGTGAATCCCGTGTGCCCGTACGACGTTCCGATCGGAAACAGATCGCCGCGATTCGACGAATACGCTGAATCGATGTCCCATCCAAGACCGCGGACATCCTTCATCCCGGCCGGCGTGGACGGTGTGGTCATCCGCTCGACGGTCGCCGGTGCGAGCACGCGCACGTCACCGAGGCGTCCGCCGTTGAGGAGCATGCGACAGAACATCGACAGGTCCGCTGCGGTGCTGAAGAGTCCCGCGTGGCCGGCGACGTTGTCCATGCGGCGCGCCGTCGGGTCGTGGACGATTCCGCGCAGAAACGGAACGGTCGGGTCATCGCAGGGCCACGCCAGCTGACGGCACCGCTCGGTCGGCGCGATGCGCGGCCGCAGCGATGCCGGCGGCAGAAACATCGTGTCGCGCATGCCCAACGGTTCGAAAATGTGCGCCTTCGAATACTGATCGAGACGCTCGCCGCTGACGCGCCGCACGATGTCGCCGAGCAGGAAGAAATTGATGTCGCTGTACACGAACTTCTCGCCGGGTGGCGCCGTCGGCGTGAGGTCGCTCGCGCGCGCAATCGCTTCGGCCGTCCCGTTGAACTCGACGTCGAGCGGCAAGTCGGGTGCGAGTCCGGACGTATGCGTCATCAGTTGCTGAATCGTGATGCGTCCTTTGTCGTGCGCGGCGAATTCCGGGATGAATTGCGCGACCGGATCGCGGAGCCTGATCCTTCCCTGCTCGATCAGCTGCATGACGCTGGTGGTCGTCGCCACGACTTTCGTCAGGGAAGCGAGATCGAAAATCGTGTCCTCCGTCATCGGTTCGGCAGACGGCTGGACGGCACGCTGACCGAACGCGCGCGTGTAGACAACGGCATCCCCGCGTCCGATGAGGACGACGGCGCCGGGTAACTGATGACGTGCGATCGCGTCGGTGACGAGCGGCTCGATCGCCGCAAATACGTCAGTGGAATTCTGGCCGCGTACGGACACGGCCGACGCGATCGCGATGAGCGCGAGGACGCCGCAGTGGAGGCGTCGTTTCACGGGATTCAATATATACTGGCCCCATGTTTCCTCGGCTTTTCCGTGACGTTTTCGTACTCGCGGCGATCACGTTCGCGCTGTCGGGCAGCGCGGCGGCACAAACGGGGCGTGTCGGCGGCACGGTGAAAGACGACACAGGTCAGGCGCTCAAAGGCGCGACGATCACCGCCGAAAATCCCAACGCCTCGCCCAACAGTTTCACCGCCACGACTGACGACAAAGGCCGCTGGTCCATCATCGGCATGCGTACCGGCGAGTGGGCGTTCACCGCGCAGGCCCCGGGCTTCGAGGCAGAGTCGATCAAGATGCAGGTGCGGACGGTCGGGGTGCCGAACGCGCCGCTCGAGTTCAAGCTGCGAAAAGGCGCGGCGCCGGCGGCGAGCGCGTTGGGCAACCTCGCGGCGAAAGATCTCCAGCAGGAACTGGTGGCGGCCGATGCGCTGTACAACGTGCAGCAGTGGGATCAAGCGATCGCCGCGTACCGCGCAATTCTCGCCAAGGCGCCGGCGCTCAGCGTGATCAACCTGCAGATCGCCGCCGCGTACCGCAACAAGAAGGATTACGACAACGCAATCGCGGCGTACACCGAACTGCTGAAGTCGGACCCGAACAACGACAAAGCGAAGATCGGCATCGGGATGACGAACCTCGAAAAAGGCGACATCACGGCTGCCGAAGAAACGCTGACGAGAGCGGCCGAAGGCGCCAACCCGACGCGCGAGGTGTTCTACAACCTCGGCGAAGTAAAGTTCGCGAAGGGACTCGTCGACGAAGCGGCGAAGTACTACGAGAAGGCGTCGCAGGCGGATCCGTCGTGGGGCAAGCCGCTGCTGAAGCTCGCGCTCGTGCAGCTCAACAAAGGCGACAAGGACGCGACGCTGAAAGCGCTCGACCGCGTGATCGCGGCCGACCCGACCTCACAAGAGGCACTCCAAGCCAAAACGCTCAGTGAACAGCTGACGAAGAAGTAGTCAGGGTTGTCCCGTCCCTTTCGGTACACATTCATTCTGGTGTTGACGGCGCTGGGCACAGCGCTCGCCGCCGTCGGCGGGTGGCGTTATGCGCGCGCGTCGGCCCCCGCGAGCGGACCGATCATCCTGATCTCGATCGATACGCTGCGCGCCGATCACCTCCCCGCCTACGGCTACACGAACGTCAAGACGCCCGCGATCGACGCATTGGCCGCAGACGGCGTCGTCTTCGACCGCGCTTACTCGCATGCCCCGCAGACGCTGCCGGCGCATACGGCGTTGCTCTCGGGACGACTGCCGTTCGAAACCGGGGTTCGCGACAACATGGGCTTCACGGTCAAGGCGGGCGAGCGGCTCCTGCCGCAGATGCTGCGCGAGCGCGGTTACGCGACCGCCGGCATCGTGTCGGCGTACGTGCTGCGCAAGGAGACCGGCATCGGGCAAGGCTTCGATCTCTTCGACGCGGACATGCCGCCGGCGACGATCGACACGAACATCAGCCAGGTGCAGCGCGACGGCGCGAAATCGGAAGCGATTGCCGAGAAGTGGCTCGATTCGGTCGGCACCACGCGGGCGTTCCTGTTCCTCCATCTGTACGAACCGCACAAGCCGTACGCGCCGCCCGAGCGATTCGCCCAGTACGCGCCGTACGACGGCGAGATCGCGTACGCGGACGAGATCGTCGGGACACTCGTCCGCTACCTGAAATCGCATCAGCTGTATGACCGGTCGACGATCGTGCTGCTCTCGGATCACGGCGAAGGCCTCGGCGATCACGGCGAGCAGGAACACGGCCTGTTCGTCTACGACGAAGCGATTCACGTGCCGTTGATCATCAAGCAGGAAAGCAATGCCGGCGCTGGACGCCGCGTCGCCGATGTCGTCCAGCACATCGACATCGTGCCGACAATCCTGGACCTGGTGAAGGCACCGTCCGCCGGAGGGCTTCGCGGACGCTCGCTCAAGCCTGTCCTCGAAGGCGCGCGCCATCTTCCGGATAAGGCGGTTTACTCCGAAGCGATGTACGCCCGCTATCACTTCGGCTGGAGCGAGCTGACGGCGCTGACCGACGACCGCTTCCGGTACATCAAAGCGCCGCACGAAGAACTGTACGACCTGCAGCGCGATCCGCACGAACACCAGAATCTCGCCGGCGAGCGGCCGCCGGCGCGACAGGCGTTGCGCGGCGCGCTGGATCGCCTCGTCGCCGGTCAAACGTTGCAGGCACCCAGTGACGTGCCGGCAGAAGCGCGCGAACGCCTGCAAGCGCTCGGCTACGTGGGCGCGACCACGAGCGTGACCAACGCGCCGGGCGATACGCTGCCGGATCCGAAGGACAAGCGCGAGCTGCTCGAGACGTATCGCGCGGCCGTCGAGAAAGCGACCGACGGCAAATGGCGCGAGGGGATCGCGCTGTTGCAGCAAATCCTGCGCGACGATCCCGGGATGGCGGACGTCTGGAGCCAGGTCGCGACGTTCGCCAGCCGGATCGATCGGTCGGACATCGCGCTCGACGCGTACAAACACTTCATCGAGCTGAAGCCGTCGGACCCGGGCGGCTATCTCGGCGCCGCCGCTATCCTGCTGCGGATGCAGAAGCTGAAGGACGCACGCGAGCACGCCGCGTTGGCCGTGCAGATGGCGAGTGACACCGACATGCGCTCGCGTGAAACCGGCCACGAGCTGCTCGCCAAGATTGCGCTCGCGCGGAAAGACGCCGACGAGGCGAAGGCCGAAGCCGCGCTCGCGCAAAAGGCCGACCCGCGGATCCCGATGGTGCCGTTCGTGGAGGGACGCCTGCTCTACGATCAAGGCGAATTCGCCGACGCGCTGGCGCTGTTCGAGCAGGCGCTCGCCGAGCAGAAGAAATCACAGGTCCCGGTCGCGGAACTGCACTACTACGCCGGGGATACGTACGGTCGCCTCGAAAAATATCCCGAGGCGCAGGCGCAGTTCATCGCCGAGGTGCAGGACTATCCCCACAACGTACGCGCGCGCGCGGGCCTCGCGATGCTGTATCAGGCCACCGGCCACGCCGACGAAGCCGCGGACGTGATTCGCGAGATGGTGCGGTCGACGCCGACGCCTGACTCGTACTCGCTCGCGGCGCGGCTCTGGACCATGTTCGGAAACCGACAACAGGCCGATGCCGTCCGCGCGGAAGCGCGACACGCGTTCGCCGACCCCGCCAGGGCCGGCACGCGCGCCGCTCGCCACTAAGATCGTCGTTCTCGGCGCGCTTGCCGCGATGCTCGCGATCGCGATCGTGTGGTACGTCCGCTCGCGCCCGATCGTCGCGGACCTCAAGCCGATCGCCGGACAGAACATCCTGCTCGTCACGATCGATACGCTACGCGCCGACGCCTTGAGCAGTTACGGTGGCCAGGCGTCGACACCGGCGCTCGATCGCCTGGCCGCCGACGGCGTGCGGTTCGACTTCGCGCATGCCCACGCCGTCCTCACGTTGCCGTCGCACACGAGCATCCTCACGGGCGAGTACCCGTATCAGCACGGCGTTCGCGAGAACGCCGGGTACCGACTGCCGCCGACCGCACGTACGGCGGCAACGCTTTTCAAACAGGCCGGCTACGCGACAGGCGCCTTCGTCGCCGCGTTTCCGGTCCACTCGCGCTTCGGCCTCAACGTCGGCTTCGATGTCTACGACGACCGCTTCGGCGAAACACGCGCGCCGACCGAGTTCGTCATGCCCGAACGTCCCGCGTCCGTCGTCGTGCCGCTCGCGCGCGAGTGGATCAAAGGGCAGGGATCGAACAAGTGGTTCGCGTGGGTACACGTGTTCGATCCGCACGCGCCGTATCGACCGCCCCCGCCGTTCGACGCGCAGTACGCCGGCAAGCCGTACTACGGCGAAGTCGCCGCAACGGACTTCGCGCTGGCGCCGCTGTTCGACGATGTGCGGAGCTCGCGTCGCCCGACGCTGGTCGTCGTGACGGGCGATCATGGCGAAGCGCTCGGCGACCACGGCGAACAGTCGCACGGGTTGTTCGCCTACGAATCGACGCTGCGCATTCCGTTGATCGTGGCGGAGATCGGCAGCGGCGTCGGGTCAACGGCGTCGACGCCAAGCGGGACGGGCGAGGTGTCGCATCTGCCGGCGCGACACATCGACATCGTCCCGACGATGCTCGCCGCGGCAGCGCAGGCAATTCCGACGGACCTGCCGGGGCGATCGCTGCTCGACGCAGCCGAACGGCGCTCGACCGCGCCGCGGACGTCGTACTTCGAAGCAATGGCGGGAATGCTGAACCGGGGATGGGCGCCACTGACGGGCGTGCTGGCCGATCGCGAGAAGTACATCGACGTCCCGATTCCGGAGCGCTACGACCTGGCGTCGGATCCCGCGGAAATGCAGAATCTGTTCGGCCGCGCGCCCGACCGCGATCGCACGCTCGTGGCCGCGCTGCGCGGCTTCAACGCCGTGTTGCCGGGCGAACGCCGCGCCGAATCGCGCGAGGTGACGCAGCAACTGCAGGCGCTCGGCTACGTCAGCGGCAGCGCGCCAATCAAAGCGCATTACACCGAGGCGGACGATCCGAAGCGGCTCATCGACATCGACTCCGCGATCCACGACGCGGTCGAGGCGTTCTCGAGCCGCCGCGCCGGCGATGCCGTCCAAATCTACCGACAGGTGATCGACCGGCGCCCCGACATGGCCATCGCCTATCGCCACCTTGCCTTCGTCGAGTGGGAGCGCGGCAATACGCAAGCGGCCGTGGACGTGCTGCAGCGCGCCATCGCGCGAGGCGTCACGAACACCGGGCTGCTCACGCAGATTGGCGATTACCTCGCCGAGACCGGCCAGCCTGCCAAGAGCATCGACCTGCTCCTGCCGCTGGCAAAGAACCGCGACGTCGACCCAGACACGCTCAACGCCCTCGGCATCGCGTACGCGAACGCCGGACGTCCGGACGAGGCGCGCAAGACCTTCGAGCGTGTGCTGCAGGTCGACCCCGAGAGCAGCATCCCGCTCGAGAATCTCGGCGTCCTGGCGCTGCAGCGCAACGACTTCGCGACGGCACGGACGCTGTTCGAGCGCGCGGTCCGCGCCGATCCGCGGTCGTCGCGCGCGCACGGCGGCATGGGCGTCGTGTCGCTGCACGCCGGCGACCGGCAGGCCGCGGTCGCGTCGTGGCAGCAGGCGGTTCAGCTCGACCCGACCAACTACGACGCGCTGTACAACATCGGCATCACGCTCGCCCGCGACGGGAAGATGGATGCCGCGCGTCCGTATCTGGAACAGTTCGTCCGGACGGCGCCGTCCGCGTTTTACGCCAAAGATCTCCGCGAGATCTCCGCTTTACTGCAGAGCCGCTAGTCAGTCGCCGGTGCTAAAATTTTTTCACCCGTGAAGGTGTTCTACGTGTCCTTGGTGTCCTGTGTGTTGAGCGTCACCGCTCTCGCACAGGATCAAACGCCCGTCTTCAAAGCCGGCGTCGAACTCGTTCGGCTCGACGTGCGCGTCACCGACGCGCAGGGACAACCCATTCGCGATCTGAAGCAGGATGAAGTCGAAGTGGTCGAGAACGGCGACGCGCGACCCGTCGTGTTCTTTCAACACGTGCAGGAACCGACCGAGTCGTACGCCGACGTCGCGAACCGCACGGTCGCCGGCGAGGTGTCGACGAACCAGGGCGCGGCGCGCGGACATCTCTACGTCCTCGTGTTCGATCAGGTGCACATCACGCCCGGCGGCGAGCAGCGCGCGCGTCTGGCGGCGCAACAGTTCCTGCGCACGCGCATGCGGCCGGGCGATCGCGTGGCCCTCTACGCGCTCCCCGGTCCAGGTCCGCAGATTTCGTTCACCGCCGACGCCCGCCATGTGGCGGACGAACTGCTCAAGGTCCGCGGGATGGGTGAAACGCAGACCGTCACCGCGACAGGTTCGTTGTCGACATACGAAGCGTTCCAGATCCTCCGCCATAACGAAGACATCCTCCGGCGTGTGACGACGCGCAACAGCGATATCACCGGCAACAGCGATACGTTCCGGCGCGCCGACGTGTCGGCGTTCGGCACGACGCCGGCGTCGCCCTCGAACCTCGTCACCGAAGACGCGAACCGGCTCGCGAACGTCGCCGACGGCGAGACGCGGCGCGTGCTGGCAGCGCTGTCGGACGTGCTGCGGCAGATGCGCACGATCGAGGGGCGCAAATCCGTTCTGCTGATCTCCGAAGGCTTCTTCGGCGATCGCTTGTCGCGCGAGATCGAAAACGTCGCCGCGGCGGCGGCCGAATCGTACAGCGTCGTGTACGCCATCGACGTCAACCGCCACGATCTCGACATGACGGCGGACGAGCCGGTCGGCGGCGACCAGGCGACCGCGATCCACGACAAGCTGGAGCCGCTCGGGTCATTGGCAGTCGAAACAGGCGGCACGCTCATCGTCGATGCGAATCGTCACGCCGACGAGGCGTTCGGATCGTTGGCGGCGCAGTCGCAGGACTATTACCTCGTCGGCTTCGCGCCGGGCACGAGCGATACGAAGAACCGCGACGCGTATCGCCGCGTGTCGATTCGCGTGAAGCGGCGTGACGCGCAGGTCAGCACGCGGACCGGGTTCACGCTCGCCGACTCGCCGGCGCGCTTCGACCGCCATACCGCAATCGAGCGCGCGATGGCGGCACCGTTCGCGCAGCAAGCGCTGCCAATTCGCTACACGACCTACGTCATGCGCGGCGGCGCGGCGGGCATGCAGCGCGTCATCCTGAGCCTCGCCGCCGATCTGCCGATCGCGGGACCGAACCAGACGTCACGCGCCGATGTTGCATTCGTCGTCCGGTCCGCCGTCGACGGTCGGCTGGCCGCCAGCGGTCACGATGCGATCGCGTTGCCGGCATCGCGCGGCGATCACGCGACTACCGGCACCGGCACGTACCGCGTCCAGTTCGAAGTGCCGTCCGGCGAGTACGTCATGCGCGCCGTCGTCCGCGAACCTGGAGGCCTCGTTGGCAGCGCCGATCGTCGATTCACGGTGCGCGCGCTCGACGGCCCCGCGTTGACGAGCGGCGACCTCGTGCTGAGCGCAGCGCCAGGCGAACTTCCGGTGCGGCCGATTGCCTACACCGCGGACGGCGTGAGCGGTGTCCTCGAACTCTATGGCCGCACCGTGGAGCAGTTGCGCGATGCACGCGTGACGGTCGACCTCGTCCCGCTCGGCGAATCGCACGGCGTGGTGTCGGGTTCGTGCGACCTGCAGGACGCGAGGACCGATGGCAGTCACGCCTCGCGCGAGGCGCGGCTCGAGTTGCCGTTGCAAGGCGTCGCGCCTGGCGCGTATCTCGCCCGCGCGCGAGTGATGTCGGGATCGGATACTGCGTCCGAGGTTGTCCGCGAAGTCGAAATCAGAGCCGGCACGCATCCGGCAGCGGTGGACGAAGCGGACGCCGCGGCGTTCGATCCCAAAGCAATCGTCGACGGCATGCTCGCACGTCAGTTCATCACGAAGCTGACGAATGCTTCCTCGCCCGTGACGAACACGGCGTCGCTCGGCCTCGAACGGCTCGGTGCACGCGACTACCCTGCGGCGGTCAGCGCATTCCAGTCGGTGCTCGCCGCCGACGCGACCGACGGCGAAGCGGCTTTTCTGCTCGGCTGGGCCTATCACGGCGCCGGCGACGACCGACAGGCGATCAGCGCGTGGCGTCGCGCCGCGTTCGTGACGCCGACGCTCATTCCGGCGCACCTAGCGCTCGCCGAAACCTACGTGCGGCTGTCGCAACCGGCGCTCGCGATTCAGGCGCTGCACGCCGGTCTTGCGGCCCTACCGCAGTCGCCGGAGCTGCTCTCGCTGTTGCAGCGGCTGGAACGCAAGTGAAGGCGGTCATCGGCATCGCGGTCGCGCTCGGCGTGGCCGCATTCGTCCAGCCTCCAGCCTCGAGCCGCCAGCCTCGAGCCGCCAGCCTCCAGCCTCCAGCCTCCAGCCGCCAGCCTCCAAATATCCTCTTGATCACGATCGACACTGTTCGCGCCGATCACGTCGGCGCGTACGGATCCACGAAGGGCGCGACGCCGACCATCGATCGCCTCGCGCGTGAAGGCGTCCGTTTCGCTGATGCGACGACGCAGGCGCCGCTGACCGGGCCAGCGCATACGGCGATTCTGACGGGCGAGTATCCCGCGCGACTCGGCGTCCGCGACAACGCGTCGACGCCGATTCCGCCCGATGCGACCACGATCGCCAAACTGCTCAAGGCCCGCGGCTACCGCACTGGTGGGTTCGTCGGCGCGTTCATCCTCGGTCCGGAGTACGGCTTCGGCCAGGGATTCGATACGTTCGACGCGAACTTCTCGCACTTCAACGCGGGCATGAAGCTGCAGACGCAGCGGCGCGCCGGCGAAGTTACCGACGCCGCGCTGAAATGGCTGCGATCAACAATCAATCCGCAATCCGCAATCCTCAATCCTCAATGGTTTGCGTGGGTGCACTACTACGACGCCCACGCGCCCTACGATCCTCCCGCGCCGTTCAAAGCGCGATTCGCCGCGTCACCGTACGACGGCGAGCTCGCGTACGTCGACAGCAACATCGGCAAGTTGATCGCGGCGCTCGAGCAGGCCGGCGAACTGGATCGCACGCTCGTTGTCGTCATTGCGGACCACGGCGAAGGGCTCGGTGACCACGGCGAACAGGAGCACGGTTTGTTCCTGTACGAATCGGTGCTGCACGTGCCGTGGCTCATGCGGTTGCCGTCGCACGCGTCGGCAGGAGCGGTCGTCAAAACTCAGGTCCGCGCGATCGATGTACTGCCAACGATCGCGTCGATTGCCGGCGCGTCGGCGCCGAAAGTGGACGGCATCAACGTGATGCCGTTCGTCGCCGGACCACCGCCGCGCGATCCGGAGCCGTCGTACGCGGAGACGTTCTATCCGAAATGGCACTTCGGTTGGAGCGAACTGAAGTCGGTGCGTGTCGGCGATTGGAAGTACATCGACGCGCCGAAGCCGGAACTGTACGACATGCGTGCCGACGCCGCGGAGCGGAAGAACGCGATCGACGCCCACGGTCCACTCGCCGGCGGCCTCGCGAACGAGATCGCGAAGCTGCAGAACGGATTCGGCGCAGCCGCAACCGCCGACGCGCCGCAACCCGATCCCGAAACGCTGGCGCGGCTTCGCAGCCTGGGATACGTCGGCATCGCCGCGCCATCATCGACGGGCCGCGGACCCGATCCCAAAGACATGGTGCCGAAGCTCGAGATGTTCAAGACCGGCATCTCTCGCGCGATGGATGCGCTCGGGCGCGGCAACGCGGACGCGGCCATCGCCGACCTCAAGAAGCTGATCGAGATCACCGATCGGTCGTACGAGCTGCATCTGTTTCTCGGCGACGCGTACGCGGCCAAGCGTCAGTGGGACGCGGCGCTGGGCGAATATGCCGCCGCGCGCGTGCTGAACGCGCACAGCAGCGCGCCGTTCGTGTCCGAGGCGCGCGTGTATGTGGCGCAACGGAATTTTGCCGCGGCGACGACGTCGATTGATCAGGCAGCGAAGCTGGAGCCGTCGAGCGGCGAGATCGCGCTGGTGCGCGGCAACATTCTCGAAGAAGAGGGGCGCGGCGGCGACGCGGTGCCGTTCTACGAAGCCGCGATCCGAGCCAACCCGGCCGACGCGCAGGCACGTGCGAGTTTGGCCGGTCTGGCGATGGGACTTCGGCGTTACGATCTGGCGAAGCCGCAGTTCGAAAGCCTGATCAAGATGGGCTACCGGCCGTCGCGCATGCATTTCGGTCTCGCGCAGATCGCCGAGGCCGCCGGCGACAGCAAAGCCGCCGTCGCGGAATACCGGACCGCCCTGCAGATCGAACCGACGCTCACGCAGGCGAAGGCTGCTCTCTCGCGTTTGGGTCAATAGGAGCCGACCATGATGTTTCTTGTTCTCGCGCTTCAGGTCACGTTGACGACGCCGCAACCGATCGTCGAGCTCGATACGGGCAAGCTGAAAGGCGAGATCGCGCAGTTGGCGTGGTCGCCGGACGGATCCGAGTTCTACGTCGAAACGATCGATCGCGATCGCGCGGGCAACGTGCTCGGCGCGCGCCACTACGTCATTTCGACGGCCGCGAAGAACGTCAAGAACGTCGACCAGCAACCACAGTGGGCGATGAAATATTGGGCGTGGAAGTCGGCGCAAACGGCGCCGGGCATGGCGTCATTCAAGATCGCGGTCGATCAACACGAAGAGATGCTGCGCGCGACGTCGACGCCGACCGGCGGCGCGATGGCCAAAGGCGGCACGGCCGATCCGGTGCAGGGGACGACGTTCGAAGAGGTCGCCAACGCGAGCAACGCGACGCAGAAGCAACTCGTCTCGACGCTGAAGGTCAACAAAGACGTGATCGGCACGTGGGTCAACGAGGGCGTCATGCCCGGCGTCAGCTTCACGTGGTCGCCGGCGCCGCTCCATCTGCTGGCCTACGCCAAACGCGATCAGAAAGACGGCGGACCGATCGTCGTCATGGACAGCGCGGGCGAGAAGCAGGATCTCTCCGGACCGAAGAACGCGATCCTGCCGGCGTGGTCCGACGACGGCAAGCACCTGGCGTGGCTCGAGCGCAAGGACAAGAAGAAGTTCGAATTGATGGTCGCCGACATCACCGTCCAGTAATCGATGAAAGCGATCGCTCTCGCGATCGTGTCGGCGCTGCTCGTCCAGCAGCCGCCGACGTTCCGCACCGGCACTGACGTCGTCGAAGTCGACGTCGTCGTGCACGACAAGAATGGTGTGTTCGTCAGCGATTTATCCGCCGACGATTTCATCGTCGAGGACAACGGCCGGCCGCAGTCGGTCGATCAGATCTACCTGCATCTCCTGTCGACGCCGCAAGGGCGCGACGCGACGAGCTCGGATCGGTTCGTGCCGACAGCCGAGCGCGGCGGCAGCCACCGCACGATCGTCGTGGTGTTCGACAGCGATCATCTGTCGACGAGCGGATTCAAACGCACGAAGGACGCCGCGCTGACGCTGTTCGAGAAGCAGTTCCTCGACGGCGTCGACATGGGCGGCATCGTCGTAGACGGCCGCATCGTCAACAATCGGCTGACGAGCGTTCGCGAAGAGCTCGTCAAGGCGATCAAGAACGCCACTCCGTCGACCACCAAGTCATCGCGCGTGATGGAGGAACGGCAGTTTCCCCGCATGTCGGAAATCGAAGCCGTTCGCATCCGCGTCAACAACGATCGGAGCCTCCGCGACGAAGTGATTCGGCGCGCGCTCGAAGAAGACCCGAACATGCGTGCGGACATGGTGGAGTCGATGGTCGACGTGAAGTCGATGGACATGGCGACGAGCACGCAGGCGATCACCAGTCGGACCGTTCAGGTGCTGAAGGCGTTGATGTCTGGCCTCGAACGGATCGAAGGCCGAAAAACCGTCGTGCTCCTGACCGAAGGCTTCATTGCCGAGGAGTCGTGGCCGCTGGTCCGCGACGCCGTCACGTTCGCGGCTCGCGCGAACACGCGCATCTACACCCTCGATGCGCGCGGCCTCGATCGTGGGCTGCGCAGTGTGTTCGACGTCGCGCCGGGCAGTCAGGACGCAAACCTGCACATGCTGCAACAGATGGATTTTGGCGGCGACGCGATGAACAGCCTTGCCGTCGACACCGGCGGCTTCGTCGTCCGCAACACGAACGATTTCGCGCGCGCGATCGAGCGCATTGCCGACGACTCGGGCAACTACTACGTCCTCGGCTATCGGTCCACGACGCCGCAGGACGGCAAGTTCCACTCGCTGACGGTGAAGTCGAAGCGGCCGGGCCTCGCCGTTCGCGCGCGGCGCGGTTACCTGGCCACGCCGCGGCCGGCGGTTGCGATCACGGAAGCCGAGCGTCGACCGGACGAAAGTAGGCCGGGGCTTCAGGCCCGGCAAGCCGACGCTCGAGCGTCGACCGACGCGGAGCCGACGCCAGCGCCAATCGCGCCGGCTGGCGCGGAACCGGTCGTTACCGGCGTCCTGCAGGCACAGGGGCTTCGCCTGCGTCCGGACGCCGGCAAGCATGTCGAATTGCTGCTGAAGGATGCACGTGCGGACGAAGCCGCGCGCGCGGGCTGGGAGGCGTATCAGCGCGGCGATGTGGCGACGGCGCGTGCGTCCCTCGGAGCCGCGGCGGCGGCGCCGCATCCCGAACCGTGGATCAAGTACGCGCTCGGCATGTCCGAATACGCGCTCAAGGAATATCGCGAATCCGCCGGTGCGTGGGAAGACGTCCGCCTCGCCGCGCCGGAGTTCGAGCCGGTCTACTTCGACCTCGTCGACAGCTACTTGCAGCTGAAAGATCACGATCAGGCGTTGAAGATCCTTCGCAGCGCGCGCGAACGCTGGCCGCGCGACCCGGACGTGTTCAACGCGATGGGCGTCGTCCAGACCTCGCGCGGTGCGATGGACGATGCGGTGAAGTCGTTCCAACAGGCGGTGGCGCTGGCGCCGCAGGACGAGACGGGGTATTTCAATCTCGGCCGCGCGCTGGAACTGCGGTACGTGCGTTCGCGCCGCTACGTTCAGCAGCTGCGAACCTGGGTGTCGAACGAACACGATCGCACCGACGCGATCGAGAACTACCGCCGCTGCATTTCCATCGGCGGTCCGTTCATCGAACAGGCGCAAGCCGGTCTCACCCGCCTCAACTGGATGTCGACGCCGAAGTCATAGACGACCACGGCCGACATCTCCGGCACGTGGATTTCGGACAAGGGATCGACAAACGTCGCGCTGCGGTTGACGCAGACCAGCGGCGCGGTCACCGGCTCGGTCAGAGTCGTCGATCCGGCCGACCTGTATTACGCCGGCGGCGTCGACGGGACGATCTCGGGCACGATCACCAACGGCGTGCTGATTTGCACGATGTCGTTCGCGACACTTCGCGTCCCCGGCTGCACCGAGACCGATGCCGGGCAGCTGACAATTGCCACCGCCACGACGATGTCGGGGACGAATATCGAGACCAACTCGTGCCGGCCGTCCGTGACGTCGACGATTACTTTCCTGAAGCAGTGAGCGCGCGCGACGCAAACGCGAGTTTCTGCGGGTTGGCGCGAAGTTCGGCGGCGCGCTGAAACGACACCGATGCCGCCTGGCGATCGCCGAGATCGAGTTGCAGCAGGCACAGGTCGAGCCAGGCTTCGCCGTTCATTGGGTCGAGGTCGAGCGAGCGCTGCATCGCGATTCGCGCATCCGCAGATCGGCCAGACATGCCGAGCACCGTCGCGAGCCGCTGCAGCACCTCGGCGTCGTACGGACTGAGATCGGCCGCGCGGCGGTAGTGTCCGACGGCATCGGCAAACTTCTGCTCTCGCTCATCGACGAGACCTGCGTGATATTCGGCGCGGCCGTTGTCACGATCGATCGCCAGCGCGCGCGAGAGCGACTGCCGCGCGTCGGTCAGCGTCCCAGCGTCGTACTGCGCGAGCCCAAGGCCATCCCACGCCAGGCTGCTCTGCGGATCCAGCTGCAGCGCCTGCTGATACGCCGTCGTCGCCGCCGGCAGATCGTGTTCGGACACGAGTGCGCTGCCGGTAAACGCCCACTCCTCGGCGACGTTCGTGTTTCGCGGATCGTGGAGGACGTAGCTGACGACGACCGCCGCGACACCAATCGGGATCACTGTCGAGAGCTGCCGGCGAGCGAGCAGCGCGTCCACGCCGGCGCCCGCGAGCACGGCCATCACCGGCACGAGCGGCATCCGATACCGCGTACCGACGACGAGAAAGACGGTCGTGACGACCCCCGCGATTGCAAACGCAAACAGATCGATCGCCTCGAGCCGTCGCGACACCGCCGTCCACAGACCGATGCACGCGAGCGGAAAGAGCATCGCCCATCGCGGCAGGATACGCAGCAGCCATGATTGATCCGCGAAGAAATAGAAGCTGTGGCTGTCGCGGACTTCCTCGCTCTGCACCAGCCACAACGCCTTCGACGCGACGAGGCGGACGAATGCGAGCGGATGGTGACCGATTTCAGTCAGCGTCTTCGCGATGTAAAAGCGATCCTGCTGGCTGGGATCGGTGATGCCGGCGCGCGCCGCTTCGGCGTTCAGCGCGTCCCACCCTCGACCGAGACGGAACGTCGCGCGGCCGTCGTGCAGCGGCGAGTCGCCAATGTAGACGTTCACGCCGCCGTAACCCTGGATGCTCAAGCTGTGCGAGATCGACCAGTTGACGATCAACGCCGGCGTGACGACGACGGCAAACGCGAGCGCGAGCGGCACCACGTGTCGGCGTCGAGCGATGGCGAGCGCGATCGCGAACACGATCGCCGTCGGGCGGACGAGCGTCGCGAGGCCAAGGCACACACCGGCGAGGCAGGCCTGAAGGCCCGCGCCGCGACCGGTTGTCGCGCGGCCCTTCACGCGTGCCGACGTCGGGCTTGTTGTAGCGCAGCCCTTCAGGGCTGCCCACAGCGCGGCGACGAGCAGGAACAGCAGCAGGCCTTCGGACAGGATCGACGTTTCGACGAACACGACCGGGGCGTACAGCGCGTACGCGAGGCCGCCGATCAGGGCGGCGCGATCGTCGAACCAGCGGCGCGTGATCAGCGACACGAGCGTCGCGGTGACGGCGCCGAGCACCGCCTGACACGCGATCGCGAACTTCAGCGAGCCGGACCCGATCGCCAGCAGCGCCGCCAGAAAGAATGGATATCCGGGTCCGTGCGGCGAGACGATGGGCCAGGTGAAGTCGCCTGCAGCCAGACGTCGAGCCCAGGAGAGATATTCGGCGGAATCGAGCTTCGGCGTGCGGACGAGCGGCAGATCCCACAACTGCGATGCGACGAGGAGCCGCACCGCGAGCGCGGCGACAAAAACGATGAGGACGGTGCGTTTCGACAGGCGGCTATTTTAGCTTCTCGAGAATCCCTTTCGCCGTCGCCGCTTCCGGCGCATTCGGCGCCATGGCGACGAACTTCTCGAGGTCCGCCTTCGCGGCGTCGTTCTTGCCAAGCTGCAGTTGCGTGATCCCGCGGTAATAGTACGCGTCCGCTGACTGCGGGAAGCGGGCGATCGCTTTGTCGAACCACGTGAGCGCGTCTTCCGGCTTCTTCTGATTGATCAGGCCGATGCCCGCGTTGACGAACGTCGCCGGGTCGGTCACCTTCGATTCGTCGATCGAGGCGAGAATCTGCCGCGCGTCGTCGGTGCTGCCCTTCTCGTTCAAGACGGTCGCGAGCAGCAGTTTGATCTCGACGTTGTTCGGATCCTTGGCCGCCGCGATCTTCAGGTGTTCGATCGCGGGATCGAGCTGATGTTCGGCGTAGTACGTCCGCGCGATATAGGGCTCGATCTGGTACGCGTCGGGATGCTGCGCGAGGATGTTCTGATAGATCGCGCGCGCGTCGGCGAACTTCTGCTGCTTGACGAGATCGGCCGCCTTCTCGAGGTCGGCGCGAATCTGCACGTTCGGATCGACCGCGGCCTTCTTCATCGTCACCGTCATCGCCGGATTCGAATCGTGCTCCTGGAACGCGGCCGACTTCTTGACCGGCTCGTATCCCGGCTTGTCGAAGTCGAGATTCCAGGCGCCGCCGTTGATGCCGGCGAGCACCCACTCACCCTTCTTGTTCGTCTTGACGATCGGTCCGCCGTTCGATTCGCCGCGGACGCCCTTCACGGTCACGCCTTCGATCGGCGCGCCGGTTTCGTCGACGACCTTTCCGGCAAGCCGACCCATGCCGCGCCAATCCTGCGCGGAGACGGCGGACGCGAGAAACAGGATGATGCCGACGCAAATGGTCGAGGTGCGTGTCGTTCTCATATGTCGATCGTACATAAAAAAAGGCGACTGGCTGCTGGCGGCTGGTTGCCCAGCTCGCCAGTAGCCAGCCGCCAGTAGCGGCAGCGGTTTTTAGAAGAAGAAGCGCACGCCGAGACGCGCGATGCGGGGATTCATGATCTCCTGCACCGTGTTGTACGACGTGACTCGCGCGTTGTACTGGTAGCCCAGAATCGTCGCGGAGTTCGTTACGTTGAACACGTCGAAGTCGAATGCCGCACTGCTCGTCCCGAACTTGAACATCTTCTCGAGTCGGATGTCCAACGACGTCACGGGGTCGAGGCGGAACTGATCAACCGCGTTCGTCAGGAGCAGCGTTTTGCGGTTCGTGATCGGGTCGCCGGTCGCCACGCGGTCGCGGTAGAACGGCTCGCCGTACCCCTGACGCGTGACGAGGTTCGCACCGAAGTCGATGCCCCACGGGCCCTGGTAGAGACCGTTGGCCGTGAGCTGGAACTTCGGCGGCAGCAGGTAGATGCTGCTCTTGCCGCTGCCCGCCGAGCGGACAACCACTGGACCGCCGTTCTGCAGCGGACCGGCCAGCGTGAGGTTCGCGAACTCGCCGCTCGAGTACGGCGCACGCGTCGGATCGGCGATCGCGTCCGGCGCATCGAAGTACTCGTTCCAGCTCGTCGACGCGAAGCCGAGGCGCCCCATCCAGTGATTCGACATGCGCTTCGTGGCGCTCATCTCGAATCCGAGGTACCGCTGGTGATAGTCGGGGCGGTTCTGGGCGTTGAAACCACCTGTCGCACCGACCGCGGCGTAATACGGCACGCTGACCGTACCCACGTTGGCAAAGGTGCCGGTGAACGTGCCCGTCTGCTTGTAGCTCGTCACGCCGTTCGGCGGGTTCCACAGCACGTTATTGATGTAGCGATACGTCAGCGTCGCGCTGAAACCGAAGTTCGGCATCAATTCGCGATCGATGCCGGCCATGAATTCCTGCGTACGCGGCGCCGAAATATCACTGACCTTGTTCTGCGACACCAGCACACCGGGTTTGCTCAAGTCGACGATGTTCCCGAAGTCCGGGCTGTTGATGTTGACTTCGTTCGGATCGAGGATGCCGTTGCAGCCGTTCACGCCCACGGTGACGCACGGTTTCCCGTTCGACTGCAGGTCGACGCCGGAATAGTAGACGTACGTGTACGGCTGAATCGGCGACGTGAACGACGCCTGGTTGCCCGGCAGCTGTGACGCAAACATCGCGTAGCTGGCGCGCGCGACCGTCTTGCGCGACTCGTCGAGCGAGTACGTCAAGCCAACACGAGGCGTGACGTTGTTGAAGTCGTAGACGTTGTCCGCTGCCGGCACGTTGACGGCCGGCAGGAACTTCGAATACGCCGCAACCGCCGGCACCGATGTCGCGAGGTTCGACGACGTCTGATGGTCGAAGCGGACGCCAGCGGTCACCGTCAGCCGATTCAACGAGATCGTATCGGTGACGTAACCCTGCGCGTACTTTCCGACCGTGCTCTGGACGTAGTCGTACTGCACCGCGCCGCCCATGCTCGGGTAACCCGCCCAGTAGGTGATCGTCTTGTTGCCCGTCACCTGCGAGAGCGAATCGACCGGTGTGCGGCGGTAAGAGAAGCCGAACTTCACTTCGTGTTTGCCGGCGAAGTAGCTCGCGTCCGCGCCGCCGAAGTACTGCGGCCGCGTCGTCGTGTAGAAGTAGTACGAGTTGTGCCAGACGCCCGCGTCGTCCTTATAGAACGACTTGTCGAGGCCGCCTTCTGGCGACAGCGTGAACCCGCCCGAGATGTACGCATACCGCGCCGCAACGAAGAGATTCTGGCCAACGACGAAGTTACCTTCACCCTTGAACAGCTTCGTCGGGCCGGTCTGATCCCAGGTCGTTTCCGCCGGATGCACCGGGCTCGCGCCGCGTCCGAACTTCTCCTTGTTGCCTTCGAAGAAGGTGAAGTTGCCGCGGACGTTCGCGTTGAGCTGACCGTCAGCCTTGAACGCGTAGTTCTTCAGGATCGTCTCGTCCGGCGTGCCCGTCAGCGTGAGGATGCGGGGGTTGGTCTTGCCGATCGTGCCCCACGCCCACAGCTTGTCCTTCAGGATGGGACCGCCGAGGTCGAAGCCGTAATCCTTGTACGAGTCGGTGCGGTTGCCGCAGTGCTCGGTGAAGTTGCTCGCGACGCAGGGAGCGCTGACATGCTGCCCGGAATTGGCAAACGTCTGTGCGTCCAACTGCTGCGCGAGGGCTGCGGACATGTTGTTGCCCTGCAGTTTCTCGTTCTCGAAGTAGTACCGCGCGTTGCCGTGCGGCGTGTTGCTCCCCTTCTTGAGCACGAGGTTCAACTGCACGCCCGGCGTCGGGTTCTGCGCGCTCGCGCCGCCAGTCGTGATCGACATTTCCTGGAACATGTCGAAGTCGTAGTACGTCGGCGTCGAACCGGTGGCGCCCATGTCGGTGACCGGCACGCCGTCGATGTTCCACGTGTTATCGGTGCCGACCGAGCCCTTGCCGATGTAGTTCGACTGCTGGCCCGATTCCGATCCGCCGACGTTGACGCGGTCGACGTAGATCGTCGGAACGGTCTGCATGACGACCCACGGGTCGCGCGCGCTCGGGATGTTCTGCAGTTCCTCGAGCGTGACGTTCGTGGTCGTCGTCTCGCGCTTGACGTCGATGATCGGCGTTGCGGCGGTGACGTTCACCGTTTCAGCCGTGCCAGCCACGCCGAGCCGGACCGCGAGCGGAGTCGCCGCGCCGGTCGCGACGACGACCTGGTTGTTCGTGTACGGGTTGAACCCCTGGATTGAGGCCTTCACTGAATACGTGCCCACAGGCAGATTCAGGAAGTGCGCCTCGCCCTGTGCGTCGCTCACTTGTGTCTGAGAGACTGGGCCGCTGAGATCCACGCTGACACCGGGCAACCGACCGCCTGTGGAATCTTCGACCGTGACATCGATTCGGCCGGTAAAGACCTGCGCCGATGCCATGGATGCGAAGCCCAGAACGATCAGAACGCCCAGAAGCCAGGTGGCGCGCTTACCGATCTTACAGTTCATGCGTCCGCTCCTCCTCTGAGAGCCGATGGTGAAACCGCAAGCCGTGTCGCCTTTTTGATACTCGGCGCGTTTAAACGGCAACTTTCTGTCGGCGTGCCTACCCAAATCTTTGAAGCACACCGCCGGACATCATAACTCCAGCGATATAACGTCAACACCTAATCGCATAGCGATTTCGCGCACTGTCCGGTCAGTGATCCAAAAAGAGGTACATTTCCTGAAGAAATTCGCAAAAACGCGCGCCATATAATCCGATTTGCCGTGGTTTTCGCGCTCTGGCTGCTCGCCGTTGCCCCCGCACTAGCACAAGCGCAAACCGCGGCCAGCCGGCTCATGCTGGCGGCGGTCACCGACCCCCGTGGACATTCGGTCGTGGATATCGGCAGCGACGACTTCGTCGTGCAGGAGGGGAGCGCCACGCGCGAGATCCTCTCGGTCCGCGTCGCCGACTACCCCATCGTGGTGCTGCTCGACGCGAGCGCCGCGGCGCCTGACGATTTCGCGCTGATGCAATCGGCGGCCGCGCATTTCATCGAACGCCTCGGGAACGATCGTCCGGTGATCGTCGCGACGTCCGGTCAGCCGCCTCGTCTCTTGGCGACGTTCGATGACGAGCGCGCAACGGTCCTCGACCGTCTGCGCGCACTGACATCGCAGCCGTCGCAGGCGTCCGTGTTCGACGCGGTGGCGCTGGCGGCGAATACGCTGCACGCGACCGACACGCTGTTCTCGTCGGTCGTCGTCTTGTCGGCGACGCCGAACGGTGGAACCGCCACACCGTCAGCCGAGGCGATGGCCGGCATCATCGAGAGCAACGCGATCATCCACGTCATCTCGCAGAATGCCGCGAGCGGCGCGCTTCGTGCGATTGCGAACCAGACCCGCGGCGAGTTCACGCCGATCTATGCGGCGGCCTCGTTTCAGGCCGCGCTCGACCGCCTCGTGGATCGCCTCGGAACGGAAATGCTGATCGAGTACCTGGTCCCGCCAGGATCCAAGCCGGTCGACGCGAAAGTTGGGATCAAGGTGCCCGGCGCGCGCGTGCGCGGGCTCGGGGTGGCACCGAAGTAGCGCAGGCCTTCAGGCCTGCCAACGCGAGTAGCGCAGGCCTTCAGGCCTGCCGACGCGAGTAGCGCAGGCCTTCAGGCCTGCCCGCAGCAGTAGCGCAGGCCTTTAGGCCTGCCCGCAGCAGCCCTGAAGGGCTGCGCTACAACTGTCACCGCCGTTTCTGTGCTTCGTCGATCAGGCGCGCGAGGTTGGGGTAGTTCGGCTGCAGCGCCTTTGCGGCGTTGAACTGCTTCAGCGCCTCGTCGAACTTGCCGGCGCGCGCGGCGATTACGCCGAGGTACACGTGCGGCTGCGCGTCGGCGGGATTCAACGCAATCGCGTTATTCAGCGCGTCCAACGCCGCCGGCGTCTCGCCGCGCTCCGACTCGAGCCACCCCAACTTCGTCTGCTCGTGCCCATCGTCGTTGAACGTCTCGAGGCTGTCGATCCATTCGCGCTGCGCGCGATCGAGCGCGGCGCCGACGGCGCCGTCGAGCCGGACGATGCCGCGATTCAGCAGCGTCTCCGCGGCGCGGATGCGGACGATGCGCGAGGTGTCGGTGAGGTGCGCGGCGAGGACCGAGGTCGTGCGGTCATCGACGATCGTGCCAAGCGACGCGACCGCGGTGGCGCGGACGCTTGCCTCCGGATCGTTCGATGCTCCGATCAGCGCGTTAACCACACCCGACCCACCTGCCCCGCCCGCCCTACCTGCCCCACCAGCCCCAAGTTGTCCAACGAACTCCGCCGCGCTCGCGCGGATCAACGCGCCGTGCGATCGATCGATCGCCAGCTTCGCGACGTCACCGAGCACGCGCGCATCGCCAGCGGACGCGGCGTACAGCGTGTCGGCCGTCGCAACCGCGGCGACGCGTTTCTCTTTGTTGCCGTACCACCGATCCATCGTCGACGCCGCCCACTCCGGCGACTTGTCCTCGTGGCACGTGGTGCACGCGTTCGGCACGCCGTACTTCGCCGTCAACTCGGGCACCGGCGCGGCGAACGTGTGATCGCGACGACGCGTGATCAGCCGCCAGTTCACATCGCTCATGTGACATTCGATGCAGCGGCTTCCTGCGGATGCTGGCGCGTGGTGCGTGTGGCTATCGACCGGCGACTGGCTGCTGGCGACTGGCGACTGGAGACCGCCGACTGCTTTGTGACATTGCGTGCACAGCCCGTCGCTTTCGCGCGTCCGGTGACCGTCCGGCGTTTCGACGGCGACTTTCAGCATGTGCGCGTTGTCAGGACCGTGCATGCGATGGCAACTCGTGCACGTCGCCTGACCCGCTTTGAAGCAGCCGCTCAGCGTCAGCGCCTGCGGCCGGTTGAATCGGCTGGGCCGGCCGTCCGGCCAGAACTCGCCTTGCGGATCGTTCTCTGGATTCGGCTGGCTCATGAGGAACGGCAGCGCGAAGTCCTCGTAGCGATCGCCCGGCTTGAATCCGAAGAAGGAATTGTTCTTGTTGCCGTGACAGTAGCCGCACGCGTCGAACGTTTGCCGCGGTGTCGCTTTCGCTGGCGAGAAGATCTTGAGCTGCGCCGGCGTCGGCTTCTCCGGTGCGTGCACCGGATCTTTGTCCCATTCGGTCGTGATCGCGACGTGGTCGCCGCCCGGGCCGTGACACGCCTCGCATCCGATCCCCATCTCGGTCCACTTCGTGTTGTACGTCCGCGACTTCGCGTCGTAGTTGCGCGCGAGATTGGTCGCGTGACAGTTCACACACGTGATGTTCCAGATCTGGCGGAGATCTTCCTTTGGATGGTCGGGAACCGGCGCGATCTCCTTCCAGTCGAGCCACCGCTTCGATTCGTTGTGCCAGAAGACCGGCAGCACGTAGATCCGCCCGTCGGGCAGCTTCGAGAGGTAACCCTGAAAGCGGCGCGCGCCGAGCGTGTAATCAACCTGGAATCGCTCGGCGGGGCGACCGTCCTGCGAAATGGAGACGAAGTACTGACCGTTCTTCGTGTCCATCGTGTACGAACGCCCGTACTGCTCGACGTGTGTGCCGGGACGGAAGTCGCCTTCGATCCGCGCCTGCGCAATGGGCTTCGTCATCTGGACGTGCAGCGTCTTGCGCCACGTGTCGAACTCGCCGTCGTGACAGCGCTGGCACGCCTCCGAGCCGACATATCGGTTGGCAGGTGCAGTTGCAGTTTCAGGTGCAGGTGCAGTTGCAGGTGCAGGTGCAGGTGCCGTTGCGGGCGCAGTTGCTCTGGGAGACTGCGAATACACGGCAGAGGTCGCGAACAATAGTCCGGCGGCGACGATGAGGAGGCGCGCGTTCATCGTTTGGCCACCGTCATCGTGATGTCACCTTTGACGACGTCCATGGACATCACCGGATCGCCAGATCCGAATGTTGATTCGCCAAACCGCGGCCCGAACTGATCCTTCATCGTCAACGGCACGTCGGAGTGAATCGATCCGTTCAACGTCACGGCGAGGATCCGTCCGTTCGCCGGTGTCTGCGGAAAGCGGACGCGGAGCGGGCCGTTGAAGACGCGCAGGCGCATCATGCCGCCCGCCGTCAGTTCTGAGTCGCGGACGTCGACGCTGCCGATGCCCGCCTCGAGCCGAACGCGGCCGGCAAGATCGGCGGCTTCGATCGGGCCGCGCCGAAGATCCGCGTCGGTCGTCCCCGCAAGGTTGGTCAGTCGTACACGGCCTTCGAAGACGCGGACCGGTGCGAGGTGCGACGTGCGAGGCGCGGAGATGGTGATCGTCGACTTCAGGTTCGCGTCTTTGCCGTCGTTCGCCTGGACGACGGAGAGCCGAATGCCGTCAACGTTCGCGTCGAGCACGACCGGAAACTTCGCGAGATCGGCAGACGAGGGGGCGCGGCGCTCGACGTCGATCTGGACGTCGCTGCGGTTCGAACCGGTCACCGTCAGGTCGGCGATCGTCGCGTCGACACGGATCGCGCCAGCCGCAGTCAGCGGCAGCACCCGCGAGGTCCTGTCGACCGCATCGGCGGCCATGACCGTCCACAGCGCGACGGCGATGGCCAGCAGGGAACGCATGACACGATTATAGAATTGCGGGGAGATGGCGAAACGCAAGCAACCACAGAAGGCACAGAACCCACAGAAGAAACTGGTTTCTGTGGTTTCCGTGAGTTCCGTGGTTGTCGTCTTTCTTGTTGCTGCGGCCGCGTACGTTTATTTACATCGCGGCGCATCGTTGCAGCTCAGCTCGGCGTCCTGTCGCAAGTGCAACGTTCTGCTGATCACGATCGACACGCTTCGGCTCGATCGCGTCGGCGCCTTCGGCAGCACGCGGAACCTGACGCCGACGCTCGACCGGCTCGCGGACGAGGGCCTCGCGATCACGCGCGCGTACGCGTCCGCTCCGCTGACGCTGCCGTCGCACACATCGATCCTCACCGCCGTGTCGCCGCCGGTCCATGGCGTGCGCGCGAACGGCATCGCGCGTCTCGGTCCGAAGCTGCCGACGCTCGCAACCGTCCTCAAGTCCGCCGGCTATCGCACCGGCGCGTTCGTCGGCGCCTTCGTCCTCGACGCGCGCTTCGGCCTCACGCGCGGGTTCGACGTCTACGACGACAAGTACGGCGAGAAACACGAAGGCGATCTCACCGAAGGCGCCGAGCGGCGGGCCGAGGACGTAATCAAACCCGCCGCGGAGTACATCCATCAGCCATCAGCCATCAGCCATCAGCCATGGTTCGTGTGGGTTCACCTGTATGACCCCCACGAACCGTATTCCGCGCCGCAACCGTGGGCGGCGCAGCACGAGCCATACGACGCGGAAATCGCCTACACCGACGCCATGGTCGGCAAGCTGCTCGACGATCTGAAATCGTCCGGCCGCCTGGACAACACGATCGTCGTCGTCGCCGCCGATCACGGCGAAAGCCTCGGCGAGCACAGCGAGCGGACGCACGGCACGTTCGTCTACGACGCGACGATGCGCGTGCCGTGGATTGTGTGGACGAGCAATAGGTCCGTGCGAGGACGATATGACCAGCTCGCGCGCCTGATCGACCTGGCGCCGACGACGCTCGATCTCGTAGGCGTCGAAGCGCCGCCGGAGTTCGAGGGGCGATCGCTGGTCCGTGTGACGCCGGACACGGCACCGACGACGGCGTATCTCGAAGCGATGGACGCGAACCTGACGCGCAACTGGGCGCCGCTGACGGCGCTCGTGAGCGGGACGCAAAAGTTCATCGATCTGCCGAGGCCGGAGCTGTACGACCTCACGGCCGATCCGACCGAGACCGCGAACCTGTACGCGCGCGACCCGCAACGCGCGCGAACGCTCGAATCGCTCCTCAAGGACCTGCGCGCGTCGCTCGACAGCCGCGCGGCCGGCGCCGAAAAGACACCGCTCGCGGCCGATGCGCGTCAGCGCCTGCAGGCGCTCGGCTACACGGCCTCGACCGCCGATCCCACGCAGCGCGTCTACACCGACGCCGACGATCCGAAGACGTTGATCACGGCGTCCAACGATCTCAACGCGGCGGTGGCCTCTTCAACCGCGGCGATCGCGCGGCGGGGCTCGCGCAGGCGCGCGCGATCGTGCAGGCGCACCCGAATTTTTCAACCGCCGCCGGCGAGCTGGCG
>DASREL010000057.1:0-5671 GCA_035652075.1 Vicinamibacterales bacterium | reverse complement strand
AAAGCGTTGAAGAGCCAGAAGCCGCGCGCGATCGAACCGGGTCGCTACACGACGATTCTCGAATCGCGTCCCGCCGCACGCTTCCTGTCGACGATGATGGGCGCGTTCAACGCGGGCACCGGCGGTGGCGGCGGATTTGGCGGCGGCGGCGGATTCAACTTCGGCGGCATCGGCCGTCCGTTCGTGAATGCCGACGGCACGCCGAAGATCGGCCAGAAGTTGTTCAGCGACAACTTCACGCTGAAGAGCGACATCGGCAATCCGATTCTGCGGCAGACGCCGCTGATGAACGACGGCTCCGCGGCCAAACCGGTGACCTGGATCGAAAAGGGCGTGTTGAAGAACGTCTACTACGATCCCGCGACCGCGGGTCGCCAAAAGGTCGCGCCCTCGCCCGCGAACCCGAACATGAGCCTCGTCGTCGAAGGGACGAATCAATCGCTCGATGACATGATCAAGTCGACGCGGCGCGGACTGCTCGTGACCTTCTTCTGGTACCTGCGTCCGGTCGATACGCTGACGCTGCTGCAGACGGGCATGACACGCGACGGCTTGTTCCTGATCGAGAACGGCGAGATCGCCGGTCCGGTGCAGAACTTCCGCTGGAACATGTCGCCGCTCGTCGCGTTCGCGAACATCTCGGCGATCGGCAAATCGCAGCCGATTCACACCGGCGAAGCGTACGACGGCCCGGGCACGGCGCTGATGCCGCCGGTTCGCATCGAAGATTTCTACATGACGTCCGTTTCTCCTGCGGTGTAACGCTATGAGCCCATCACGTCGCGACTTCCTGAAATATACGGGTGCCACCGGCATCCTCATCGCCTCGAGCGATCTCGTCGGCGAATTGATCGCGCAGTCGCCGAAAGGCAACCCGATGACCTCGACGTTCAAAGGTCTGTCGGACATCGCGCTCGGCGAGGCGAAGCGGATCGGCTGCACGTACGCCGACATCCGATTCACGCGCAGCGTCAACAGCAACGTCAACGCGAACGGCGGCCCGGACCGCAACGCGGACGGCGGCGGGTTTGGCGGCGGCCGCGGTGGCGGATTCGGTCGCGGCGGCGGCGCCGGTAATCGCCGCGGCGCCGGACGCGGCGCGGCAGGATTCGGTGTCCGCGTGATCCACAGCGGCGTGTGGGGATTCGCGAGCAGCCCGATCGTCACCGAAGACGAGATACGTCGCATCACGCGCATCGCGGCCGATGTCGCCAAGGCGAGCGCGATTGCGAAGAAAACCGACGTCAAGCTGGCGCCGGTGCAGGCGTATCAGGAGTACTGGTCGACGCCGGTCGCGAAGAATCCGAACGAGGTCGCGCAGGACGAGAAACAGGCGCTCGTGCAGAAAGTCGTCGACACGGCGTCGAAAGTGAAAGGCGTCAGCTCGGTCACCTGTTCGGTGCAGATGACCAACGAGTGGAAATATTTCGCGTCGAGCGAAGGCTCGTACATCGAGCAGGAAACGTGGGAGATCAATCCCGTCTTCAACGTCTCGGCCAAAACCGGTGACGTGATCAAGACGCGCTCGTACGTCGCAGTGCCGAAGACCGGCGGCTGGGAGGTCGCGGAAGCCGGCGAGATGCTCGAAAGCGCCGAACGGATCGCGAACGAAGCCGTCGAGATGACGACGGCAAAGCCGCTCGGGATGGGCTTGAAGGATCTCGTCCTGACGCCGTCGCACGCGATGCTGACGATCCACGAGATCGTCGCGCACGCCACAGAGCTCGATCGCGTCCTCGGCTACGAAGCGAACTACGCCGGCACGAGCTTCGTGAAACTGACCGACGTCGGCAAGCTGAAGTACGGCTCGAAGCTGATGAACATCACGGCCGACCGCACGATGCCGGGCGGTCTCGCGACGGTCGGCTTCGACGATGACGGCGTGAAGACGACGGAGTTCCCGATCGTGCGGGACGGGATCCTCGTCGGACTGCAGACCAATCGTGAAACCGCCGCCGTCGTCGGCGACAAGGCGAGCAAAGGGTGCACCTCAGCCTCGTCGTGGCGCGACTACCCGTTCCTGCGCATGCCGAACGTGCGGCTCGAGGCCGGCCCGAAAGGATCGCCGACGCACGAACAGATCATCGCCGACACGAAAGACGGCGTCCTCATCGACGGCCGCGGCAGCTACTCGATCGATCAGCAGCGGTACAACGGGCAATTCGGCGGCAACTGCTTCTGGGAAATCAAGAACGGCAAGATCACGCGCATGGCGAGCGACGTCACCTACAACGCGATCACGACCGACTTCTGGGCGAACCTCGACGCGATTGGCGGTCCCGAGTCGTGGAAGATGTTCGGCACCGGCGGCGACGCCAAAGGGCAGCCGACGCAGACCAACAGCATCTCGCACGGATCGCCGACGATTCGGATCAAGAAGATCATGGTCGGCGCGGCGTACGCCTGACGCTGTCGGGATTCGCGGTTCGGGATTTCGGGATTCGTGGATCAGGCTGCATTCCTGTCCACGACAGCGACCGCGAAAACTCGAATCGCGACATCCTCTGCGGTCGCTGTCGTGGGCAGACATGCAGCGTGATCCCGAAACCCCTAATCCCAAAGCCCTCATCCCGACGTCGTTCTACCGTCGCATCGTCTTCTCGATCTCGTCGACCTCGATCGGCACGAACGCGGAGATGTTCTCGTAGCCGCTGGCGGTGATCAGGATCATGTCCTCGAGACGGATGCCGACGTGTTCCTCGGGAATCGTCATCGCCGGCTCGATAGTGAAGATCATCCCCGGCTCGAGCGTCGCCGCCGGCCCGCCGACGTCGTGGACTTCCATGCCGACCGAGTGCCCCAGGCTCGCAACGTTCGGACGCGAGCGATACGATTCGACGAAGCGCTGCGCGGCGGCGCGGATCTTCGGATCGGTGAAGGCGAACGACGACATCACCGCGTCCATCTTGACGAGCGCGTCCTTCACGATTTGCGAGGCGGTCTCGTGCACGCGAATGGACGTCATCAGCGCCTGATAGAGCTTCAGGTAGATCGCGTAGAACTCACGCTGGCGAGCCGTGAAGCGCCCGTTCGCCGGAAACACGCGCGTCACGTCGGACGAGTAGTACTTGTAGTCGGGCGCGTAGTCGAACTGCACGAGCTCGCCGTCTTTCAGCCGCGCCGTGTTCTTGTGATAATGCGAGTAGATCGTGTTCGGTCCCGTCGCGATCAGCGCAAAGTACGACGGCCCGTATGCCCCGCCTTTCTTGAAGACGTACTCGGCGCTCGCCTGCAGTTCGTATTCGGCCATGCCCGGCCTGGCAGCGCGCATCGCGGCGATGATGCCGTCGCCAGCCAGCTTCGTCGCCTCGCGAATGATCTGAATCTCCCGAGGGCTCTTGATCGATCGCATCCGGTCGAGGATCGGATCGAGATCGCTGATCGTCGATCGCGGCGCGGCGGCACGGAGCTTCGCGACGAACGCTTCTTCGCGTGACGATCGGCCGTCCCACGGATCGTCTCTCGTCGCGCGCGCGAGTGCGGCCGGATCGCTGGACGAGGCGCTGCCGAGGACCTCGGGACGGAACGTCGTATAGATCGTCCGTCCGTCGGCGGCCGCGATCGCCTGCGCGAATGCGTCGCGGGGCAGAACCGCATCGACGCCGGTTTCTCGCGCCGCTTCGGTGCCAGGCCGCAGCCCGGCACCGTACATCTGCTCGATCTGTCGTCGCCGTCGCTCATCGTCGGGCTGCAGGTACACCGTCGTCTTTTTTGTTCGGCCGTCGATCGTCGCGATCGCGCGCGGCTCGACGATGCCGGTCAGGTAAAAGAACTGATTGTTCTGTCGCAGTGGCTGCTCGCCCGGACGTTCGGTCGTCCCCTGGATGACGACGAGCGCATCGCCGACGACTTCGAGCACGCGCGCGCGGCGCGACGCGAACTCGTCGAGCGGGAAGATTTCCGGTCCGGTGAACACCGGCTGCATCAACAGCAACGTCGCGATCAGCAGCTTCATAAGCAGGTAGACTTTAGCCGATGCTGCGCACCGTCCTCGCACTCGCTCCGCTCTTGATCCGCAGTTTCGACGGCCTCGGGGTCGGATTCACCGGACCGCAAGGCACGGCGGCGCTTCGCAATCCGTCGGACAACAGCCTCGCAGTCGGACCGCAGCACGTCGTCCAGATCGTCAACACGCGGATGGCCATCTTCACGAAGAGCGGCACGCCGCTCTACGGGCCGGTGCCGACGAACAATGTGTTTCGCGGATTCGGCGGCGCGTGCGAAGAGCGGAACAACGGCGATGCGGTGGTCCGCTACGACCAGCTCGCGGACCGCTGGCTGATCGTGATGCCGATCTTCTCGCGCGAAGCGGCGCGACCGGATCAACCGCCGATGTGGACCGACGATGGCCGTGCGCATGTCAGTCCACCCGGACGGCCGAATCAACCGGGCGCGGCAATGCCCCTCGACCGGCCTGCGTCCGCATCCGCCTCCGCGCCCGCCGGTGCTTCGGCGAGACAGGCCGCCGATGGACCGTATTCGATGTGCTACGCGGTCAGCACGAGCGCGGACCCGCTCGGCTCGTACTATCGGTACGAGTTCTTGCGGCCGCTTTTTCCGGATTATCCGCGTCCCGCGATCTGGCGCGACGGTTACTACGTGCCGACGAGCACGAGCGACGATCCGATCTCGGACGCGATCACCACGCAGAAACACGCGTGCGTCGTCGATCGCGATGCGATGCTGCGCGGCAAACCGGCGACCGAACAGTGCGTCGTGCTCAACAACGTCGGGTTCCTCAACAACGCGGACATCGACGGCAAGTCGCTGCCACCCTCGGGTGCGCCGAACGTGATGATGGCGACGGCCGGGACCCAGCTCAAGAAGATCCTCGACGCACACGCGATCGACGTCTGGCAATTTCACGTCGATTGGAAGGATCCGTCGAAGACCGCGATCACGGGGCCGCAGCACATCGAGGTCGAACCGTACCACTACCTGTGCGGCGGCCAGCTGACGAATTGCGTGCCCCAACCCGGGATCCTGCAGCGCCTCGACGCGCAGGGCGACAAGCTGATGGCGCGGCTCGCCTATCGCAGGATCCGTAATCAGGAATCGATCGTCGCCGTGCACGCGATCGATGCCAATCGCGGCGGTGGCATTCGCTGGTACGAATTTCGGGTCAGCAACGCGCGCACGGTGGCGCTTTACCAGCAGGGCACTTTCGCGCCGGACGCGCATTTTCGGTGGCTGCCGAGCGCGGCGATGGATCGGCGCGGCAACATCGGCATCGGTTACTCGTACGGCGGCGATGATGCGTTCGCCGGTCAGCGTTTCACCGGCCGGCGCGCGAGCGATCCGCCGGGCCGCCTGACGCTCGAAGAGTCGGTGCTCGTCGAGGGCGAAGCGGCGCAGAACGCGATCCGATGGGAGGATTACACACAAACGGCGGTCGACCCGTCGGACGACTGCACGATCTGGTACGTCGGCGACTACCTCAAGGCTCACGCGACCGCGTACTCGACGAAGATCGGCGCGTTTCGACTGCCGGGCTGCCGCCCGCAGCCCTGACCGGCGGCGCGACAACCATGGTCCTTCCGACACCGCTCGTTCGTGCCAGATCGCTCAACGCGTACCTGAAGATCGAAACGGGTCTGCCGACCGGATCCTTCAAAGTCCGCGGCGCGCTGCACTCGCTCACCGCCAACTTGTCACGACGTCCGATCTCGGA
>DASREL010000056.1:0-52887 GCA_035652075.1 Vicinamibacterales bacterium | reverse complement strand
CCCAACGCTGATGTTCGGCGTCGTCTTCACGTCGACGACCTTGACGGTCGTTTCCGCCGGCTTGATCACCTGGCGCCGCTGGATGTGCGGATATTCGATCTCCTGATACCCGGTCGCAAAGCGTTCGGCACCGGTTTCGGTGGACGTGACGACGGCCCGGAAGCCGTACTCGCCGACGCGGAGGTTCGCCGGTGCGGTCACGACGAACCGCGCGGTCAGCGACTCGTCTTCGTGAGTGAACGCGATCGGTGACGAAGCCGGCGTGGCGCGCCACCCGGTCGGCAGCTCGAGCGCGACAGTGACGGTGGCCGCGCCCTTCGTGCCGTTCGTCACGGCGACGTGCAGCTCGCGCTCAATCGCCTGCGCCCCCGCGGCCGGGGCCGGAATCACGAGCAGCGACGGCGTCGCCTTCACCGAGAACGATGGGACGACGTTCAGCTCCATGCGCTTGTCGCCGTAGTAAATGTCCTTGACGTAGCGGAACTGCACCGGCACGTCTTTCGTGATGTCGACGCTGCCGGCCTTGACGTGATAGACGACGCGGAACGGCGTCGGCGCGAACGGCACGCCGAACGGCACCGACGGATCGAACTTGTTGATCGCCTGGTTCGATGGGTGCGACCAGTAGTCGTCCATGTAGTACGGCGACGTCGGCTTTGCGGTCTTAGGAATGCGCGCATCAGCGCTGCACGTGTAGACCGCGTCCTTCTTCACGGCGTTCGGCTGGCACGTCGTCGGCGCATCGAAGCCGTTGATGTTGACGGCGTCGACGTTGACGTCGCTTGCGCCGCGATTGACCGACAGGATCGAAAGTTTCACCGGCTGACCGGCGATCACCAGGCCATCGTCGGCGACGGCATCGAACGAGAGACCGTGCGCCGCAATCACCGCGTCTTCGTAATCGCGTTCCTTGTTCTTCAAGCGGAAGTCGATCTCGTAGCGGGCCGCGGCCGACAACTGCATCGATCCGAGTTGCGACCGCAGCGCGCGCAGTGCCGTCAGGCCGGCTTCGATCGGCGCGGCCGTCGCTTCGTCGTTGCCGGCATCGAACGCCGCTTTCGCCTTCTGCGCCTGCTCGACGATCGCGGCGACGCCGGTCTTCAGCGCCTCGGGCGGATTCGCGCCGGCGTACTGCAGGATGCCGGACAGGCTGATGTCGACGTTGTCGAAGATGCTGGACTCGTCTTTCTGCATCTGACCGGCGATCGTCGAATCGACGAGCGAGTACTGCAGCGGACCGTTGCCGAAACCGCGTCCGCCGCCGAAGCCGGGCAGCGCCGGCATGCCGTTCGCGCCCTGGCACTTGTGATTGCTGCGCGCATCGGTGCCGATGTCAGCGTACGTGCGTCCGAGCAGCTCGTCGTACTGCGCGGTGTTCACGCGCGTCACTTTCACGCCGGGCGCGGGCGTTTGTGGCTGCGGCGCTCCGCGACCACCGCGCCCTCCCGCGCCGATGACGCCAAATCCAGCATTGAAGTAGAGCTTCTTCGGCTGCCACGCCCGCAACCCCTGCGCGATTTGTTCCGGGTAGCGATTGGGATCGCCGGCAGCTTTGTACGCTTCGCGCACGAGGACCGTCGTCGCTTCGTGCGCGCGGTCGCCGCCGCGACCCTGGATGTTCATCGTCACGAGGACGTCGGGGCGGAACGTGCGGATGAAGCGCACGTAGTCGCTGATGATGTCGTCGCGGCCCCACTTGTTGATCACTTCTTCGGGATCGAACGAGTAACCGTAGTCGATGGCGCGCGTGAAGTACTGCTCGGCGCCGTCAATGCGATGCGCCGACAACAGCTCGGAGGTGCGCAGCACGCCGATATCGCGGAAGAGCTCGGGGCCGATTTCGTTCTGTCCGCCTTCGCCGCGGTTGTTCTGCACGTCGATCGTCCGCAGGCCGAGGCCATGCGCCGTCCACGCCAGCAGCGCATTCGTTTCGTCGTCGGGATGCGCCGGCGCCTGCATGAAGGTTCCGGCGACGTTGAGTTTTCTGATCGCCAGTCCGAGCGCGACGTGCCCGCTGTCGGCGGACACGACCGAATACGACATGCGGTTCTGCGCCGAGCCCACCGGCGCGAGCGCAGCTACCGCCAGCACAGTTCCCAGAATAAGAGCGCGTTTCATGATGTCGGATCTTACCTCTCATCCAACCGGTTCGCCCTTTCGTCACCATTCGTCACTGACCGGCGCGAAACGGCAGGACCATCACGGTGGAGGGAAGATCATGACAGTCGTTTCAGTGGTCGCCGGCGTCGTCGCGCTCCTGTTCTCGCTCGTTCAAGCGCCGGTGTCGGGCCAGCAGCGGTTCGATTACCTCGTCCGCGCCGACTTCTTCGCCGGCGTCGCCGGCGACCAAGCGCGGATGAAGAAAGCGCTCGATGTGTGCGAGCAAACGCTCGCCCAGAGTCCCAATCACCCGGAAGCCCTCGTCTGGCACGGTGCCATTCTGCTGAGCCAAGGCGGCCAGGCGTTTCAAAAAGGCGATGCGGCAGCGGGCGGTCAGTTGTTCCAGCGCGGCATGAAGGAAATGAATGACGCCGTGGCGCTCGCGCCGGATAATCCTGGCGTGCTGATTCCACGGGCCGCCGTGCTCATCGAGGCGACCAAGAACATGCCGCCCGACATGGGACGCCCGCTGCTCGAATCGGCGGTGACCAACTACGAGCACGTCCTCGACATCCAGGCGGCGTCGTGGAAAACGCTCGGCGATCACGCAAAAGGGGAACTGTTGTTCGGACTGGCTGAAGGATCCGCACGACTCGGACGGCAGGACAAGGCGCGCGCGTACTTCGAGCGTCTGATCAACGACGCGCCACAATCGGGTCAGACGCCGCGCGCGAAGACGTGGCTCGAGACCGGAACGGTCCCGAAGGCGGACGGAATAGGCTGCGCGGGATGTCACAAGTAAGTCGACAGTCGACAGTCAACAGTCGACAGTCGAGGCACCGAGGGCGGTGGCTGCGGATCGCGGCGATGTACGTCGCGATGGCCGTGGCGATCACGTTTGTGTTCAGCGACGTGAGCGATCGGGCGTCGTGGCGAACGATTACGGAAGCGATTGGTGTCGCGCTCCTGTTCAGCGTCTGCATCGGACCGATGACGAGCTTTGCGATGCCGCGCCTCGCCCCGCTCCTCTGGTGCCGCTTCGGATTTCCGTTCAACTGGATCGCGATTACTCTCTCGATGACGGCGTTTGCGCTTGCGGGCAGCGCCGTCGCGATATTCATCCTCACGCTGATCGGATACCTGCCCACGAATCATTTCTGGCATTGGTACTACGGGTCGATGCGCATTTCGGTCGCGGTGACGTTGACCGTCGGCCTGTTCATCACCCTGCACGAGATGAACAAGGCGCGGCTCGCCCAGGCAAGCACGCAGGCGCAGCTCGCCTCGCTCGAAAATCGGGTGCAGCCGCACTTTCTGTTCAACACGCTCAACTCGATTGCCGCCTTGACGCACGAGGATCCGGCGGGCGCCGAGAAGATGACGACGCAGCTTGCGTCGCTGTTGCGGTCGTCGCTCGACGGACCGAACTCGCCGCTCGTACCACTGGGCGACGAGCTGACGCTGGTGCGACACTACCTCGACATCGAGCGCGTCCGATTCGGTGACCGTCTCCGCTACTCCATCGACACCGACGCGCCGGCCGCGGAGGTGCGCGTGCCGCGGATGTCGATTCAAACGCTGGTCGAGAACAGCGTGAAGTACGCGGTGTCGCCGCGGCGCGAGGGCGGAACGATCGCGGTACGCGCGTCGCTGCGTGACGGGCGGCTTCGCGTCGACGTCACCGACGACGGTGCCGGCTTCGACGCCATCGCATTGCCGGACGGACATGGTCTCGCCCTGCTGCGGGCGCGACTGCAGATGTTGTTTGCCGATCGCGGATCGCTGGACATCACCAACGATCCCACAACGGTGTCCCTATGCGTGCCTTCATCGTCGACGACGAACGGTTAGCGGTGCAACGGCTCTCGCGGCTGCTCGAGGCGACGGGCCGCGTGGAGATTGCCGGCAGCGCGACCGATCCCGAAGAGGCGCTCGCGTTCCTGCGAGAGACGCGCGTCGACGTGCTGTTCCTCGACATCCAGATGCCGGGGATGACCGGCTTCGAGTTGCTCGCGCAGCTGCCCGATCCGCCGGTCGTCGTGTTCACGACGGCGTTCGACCGCTACGCGCTCAATGCGTTCGAGGTGAACTCGATCGACTACCTGCTGAAGCCGATCGAGCCCGAACGCTTGGAGAAGGCGCTCGACAAACTGGCACGCGTGCGTCAGCCCGACGTGCGGTCACTGGCGAAACAATTGGCGGCCGAACTGGCGCCGAACCGCAGGGTCGAACGCATCGCGTCGCGCGTCGGCGAGCGGACGACGATCCTCGAGGTCGCCCGCGTCACGTATTTCTTCGCGAAGGACAAGCTGACGTTCGCGTCGATCAACGGGCGCGAGCACGTGATCGATCACACGTTGTCGGAACTCGAGGATCAACTCGACGCGCGCCGGTTCGCGCGCATCCACCGCGCGACGATCGTGAACGTGCCGATGATCCAGGAACTGTTCCCTGATGTGGACGGTGGCATGCTCGTGCGGTTGAAGGACGAAAAGAGAACCGAGCTCAGCGTCGCCCGCGATCGCGTGCGTGATCTGAAGCAGCGCCTCGGAATCTAGATCCTAGAAGAGGCGGGCGACACCGGATGCGCCAAACAACCGGTCGGCGCGCACTGCATGTTCGCGTGCCCGCGCGATTGTGTGCGCGACGTCGGCGCGCTGCCGGAGGTCGCCGAGCCACGGATCCCGCGCGAACGTCTCATGGCACCAGAAGCCGCCGGTCACGACGCGATCGAGACCCGCGGCTGCGCGTGCGTCTTCGCCCAGGCGCGCGAACGTCCTGACGAGGTAATACAGCGCCTCGGCGTCGACAGGGAGAGCTGCGGCCGCGTCGACCGCGGCGAGGCTCGCGGCGTAATCGCCTTCGAGCAGCGCCCGCAACGAGACGAGGTACGGACGGATTCGCGTGTCGACGGTCTCCCGTTCGCGCCAGCGCAGGGCCACCGCTGCCTCGGCCTCACGGCCGAGCGACGCGAGGGCGAGGCCCTGCATGTAGCCGATGTCGCCAAATGTTTCGGCGAGGGCGGATTCGTATTGGCCGTTCATCCACCACGTGTGGTGCACGCTGGTGGGCACGGTGGGATCGAGGCGTTTGGCACGACGGTGCGCCGCCAGCGACGCGTCGATGAGTCCGCAATACCGCAGCGCGTGGACGAGCCCGGCGAACAGCTCGGCCTCGTATGGCCGCCGCACCGCTTGTTCCGTCAATCGCACCATTGCTTCCTCAGCGCGGCCGACGTCGATCAGCAGCTGCGCATACAAGCTATGCGCGATCGACAGATCGGGATTGAGCGCGATCGCGCGTTCGAACGCGTCCGCCGCGCGCGCGAAACACGCATCCGTTTCTTCGGCGAACGCAGAGAACTTGCCAATCAATCGTTCGCACCTGGCGAGACGCGCCCAAGCGGGCGCGAAAGTCGGGTCGGCCTCGATCGATGCGCGATACAGGTCGCGCGCATCGCTCCATCGGCTCGCCTCGTACGCGAGCTGGTTCGCCCGTAAATACAAGGCGTAGCCTCCTCGACTCGAGGATCGACTGCGACCGGCCTCGGCTGCAGGCATGTGCGCCGTCTCGGTTCCGCGCAATGCGGCGACGACCCCGTCGGCCACGGCGTCCTGCACCGCAAACAGGTCATCGATTTTGGCCGTTCGCGCCGCAGACCAGCGGACCGTCCCCTCGGGCAGCTCGAGGAGTTGGAATCGAACCGTCACGGCATCGCCGGCGGTGGACAGCGTACCCGTCAACGCGAACTGAGCCTGCACGGCAGTCGCAATCGTCGCCAGATCAGTCGCGGTGCCGTAGCGCTGCATCGCGAGTGGCGACCGCACGGCGAGTTCGTCGCGCTCGGCGAGCGACGCCGCGACCGCGTCGGCCAAGCCGAACGCCAGGAAATCGCCATCGGGATGGCTTCGCAGAATCTTCAACGGGAGGACGGCGACCGTGCGCCGCGCGGAGGGTGCGTCGGACGGCGAGACCACGTCGGCCACGAATCGGTACCCGCGCTTCGGTACTGTTTCGATGTACTCGCGACCGCGTTCCGTGCCGAGCACCTTGCGCAGTGTCGCAATCTGCACCGACAGGTTCGCCTCTTCGACGATCGCATCGGGCCAGAGCGCGGCCATCAGCGCATCTTTGGTGACGAGTTCACCGCGCCGTTCCAGGAGCAGCCGCAGCGTGTCGAACGCTTTGGGTGTCAGCCTGACCGGATGACCGTCGCGCATCAGCGTGTACTCACGCGGATGCAACTCGAACGGCCCGAACCGATACGTCAATTCCACGGGGAGCGGATTCTACGCCAGCCGACGTTTTGGAAATCTTTTGGATGTCTTTCAGGTCCGCCTAAGGACCTGCGGCCGTCGTCACCCGTAATCTGCCATTCCAGGAGGCGACACACATGAAGACGATTGGCATCACCACCCAGGGCGTGCACCACGTGGCGTTACGCTCGACCGATCTGGCACGCTCGCGACGCTTCTACGCCGACACGCTCGGATTCCCTGTCGTCCTCGAAGCGCCGGGGATCTTCCTCTTCCTCGCCGGCCAGACGGCGATTGCTGTCCGAGGACCTGAGGCGCAAACGCCGGCCGGCGACGCATTCAGTCCGTTTCGTGCCGGTCTGGATCATCTGGCGCTCGCGTGCGGCGACGACAAGGAGTTACAGCGCGTTGCGTCGGCGCTCGCGACCGCCGGCGTCGAGAACACCGGCGTCAAGGTCGATCCGACGCTGAACCGTCAGTACGTCGCATTCAAGGACCCCGATCGGATCGCGTGGGAATTCTACATGGCACCGAACGCGAACCTTACGGCGGTGACAGCGTACTTCGACGGCCTGCGCGCGAAAAACGCAGACGATATGCCGTTCGCGTCGGACATCCGTTTCGAAGGTCCGATCGGGCCCGCACTTCGCGGTGACGCCGCCGTGCGCGATTTCTTGCGAGGCGTGTTCCCGCTCGTCACCGGCGTCCGCGTCCTGCAGATGTTGAGCGACGGTGATCAAGTCGCCGCGCGGTTCGAACTCGACACCGTCCACGGTGTGATTCCGGCGTTCGACTGGTTCCACGTGATCGACGGCGCAATCACCGAAGCACGTCCGTACTACGACCCGCGTCCGCTCACGAATGTCGCGGCGTAGTCCCACGACGCCGCACCGATGACCGTAGACAGAAAGGAGATCACGATGATGCTCACGAGATCGGTTTTGCGAACAATCGTTCTGGCCGGGACCTGTCTGTCGCTCGCGACGGCAACGCTCGCCAGCGAATCCGGCGTCACGATTTACCGCGCCGGCCGTCCCGTCGACGATGCGAACTTCGTCGATCTGACGCCGCTGATGGCGCAGCTTGGCGGCACGGTCCTGTCAGGCAACCCGACGATCAAAGCGCGGTTCGACGGCATCAGCGCCGACGGCACCGAAGCCCACGGCATCTTCGAACAGATCGGACAAGCGACGATCCAGATCGTCTTCCCGTTCGACGAGCACATTCAGGTGCTGCATGGGGTTCTGAAGGTCACCGACGCCAACGGCACATCGACGATTCTCACGCCAGGCGATTCGTACTTCATCGGGCAAGGCTCGGTGATTCTGTGGGAAACGTTGACGCCGGTCTTTCAAAAGTCCTTCTTCAACCTCGTCCGCCACTAGGCCGAAATATACGACCGTTGAAGTCGGCATTTGACCATCCGAGTACGGCTCCTGCCCGTTCGCTGCACAGGGTTGCCCGTTCGCTGAAAGTGTAATCGGGCAACCCTTTTCTCTTCTAATATTTACGGCATGCACAAGCCGATTAAGTACGTCGAGAAGGGGCTCCAGATCGCCGCCAACGGCGCATGGACCGTCTTCAACAACTTGAACAAGATTAATCAGGCTCCGTCGTTCACGCCGAAGTGGTCCGACAAGCCGTTGTTGAAATCGTACGAGAAGACCAAGCCGCCGCTCGGCTGGCCGCGCGAAACCGACTCGCTCTGTCCGGTGTGCGTCCGCGAAGCGCGCAAGGAAATTCTCGACGGCAAGAAAGACGTCAGCGTGCTGTTGAACGAGAAGGTCGGCGAGATCAAGGCGACGATTCTCGAACGCGACGGCAAGATCCTGATGGTGAAGGACTGCCCGATCCACGGCCACTTCGAGGACGTGATGGCGATCGACACGGCGTTCTTCAAGCACCTCGAAGAAGTGTTTCCGGGCCGCGACATCCGCGCCCACAACGACGAGAAGCTGCACAACCACGGCTCGTCGACGATCAAGCACGGCCGCGGCGCCGTGCTGACCGTCGATCTGACGAACCGCTGCAACATGATGTGCGATCCCTGCTTCATGGACGCGAACCAGGTCGGGTTCGTCCACGAGCTGTCGTGGGAAGACATCAAGATGGTGCTGGACAACGCGATCAGCATCAAACCGCGCCGCCAGATGTCGGTGCAGTTCTCGGGCGGCGAGCCGACGATTTCACCGTACTTCCTCGACGCGGTCCGTTACGCGCGCAAGGTCGGCTACAACTCGGTCCAGGCGGCCACCAACGGCATCGAGTTCGCCAAGAATCCTGAGTTCGCGAAACAGGCGGCCGAAGCGGGCCTGCGCTACGCGTACCTGCAGTTCGACGGCATCGGCAACGCTGCCAACGCGCATCGCCGCGTCGGCAACCTCTTCGACGTCAAGCTGCGCGCGATCGAAAACCTCTACAACGCCGGCGTCGACATCGTCCCCGTCGTGACGATCGTCAACGGCGTCAACAACGAGCAGGTCGGCCGCATCATCGAGTTCGCGCTCGACAACCCGAAGAAGATCAACTTCCTGTCGTTCCAGCCGGTCAGCTTTACCGGCCGCGACGAAGAGATCACCGACGAACGGCGGCACGCGCAGCGCTACACGCTGTCGCACCTGGCGCATGACGTGAAGGATCAGACGGGCCTCGGCGAGCCGACGCGCGACTGGTTCCCGATCTCGTTCATGGGCACCTTCACCGACTGGGCCGACGTGACGCACGGCGCCGAGAAGGAATTCGGTCAGCTGACGTGCGGCTGCCACCCGAACTGCGGCGTCGGCATGGCGCTGATGATCGACAAGGAAACCAAAGAAGCGGTGCCGGTCACGAAGTTCCTCAAGGCCGAGCAGCTCGCGAAAGACGTCGCCGCGGTGACGGACGCCGGACGCAGCCGCTTCTGGTCGAACGTCGGCATGGCGCTCGCGCTGATGCGCAACTACGATTCGTTCAACTCGCCGACGCACTTCAAGCTGAGCGACCTGTTGAAGAAATTCGACAAGACGTTCGGCGCGACGAAGTCGGCCGAAGCGGGCAAGTACGGACGCGTCGAAGGCGATCGCACGGCGCAGGACATCGCGAAGCGCCGCGCGGACCGCTGGAACTTCCTGTTCGTCGCCGGGATGTGGTTCCAGGATCTCTTCAACTACGACTTCCGCCGCACCGAGATGTGCATCATCCCGTATGCCACGCAGCAGGGCGAAATCTCCTTCTGCGCGTACAACACCGGCATCGGCTGGCGCAACATCATCGAGAAGATGCACATGACGGCGACGCTCACCAAGTGGTACGAAGAGCACGGTCGTCACGAGATCTTCGCCGGCAACAAGGCGGTGCCGCTCAATTCGACCGAGCACTCGCTGAAGCTGAACGAAGAAGCGGTCCGCGCCGGCGCGCAGACCGACCTCGACGAGCTCGGCATCGCGAAGAACGCGCGCGAGGAACAGTTGATGGCGCGCGCGAAAGAACACGAGAAGCAGCTCGATCCGAAGTACCACGAGGAGATGGCCAAGCTGTATCGCCAGCACGTCCTCAAAGAGCAGCCGACGCTGCAGATTCAAGGTCTCGGCGGCAAGAAGAAGTCGTCAGAGCCGCAGCAGGTCCTCCACAAGCCGATCGTGTAATTGCTGATTGCTGAATGCTGATTGCTGCATGGGCCGGCGGGCAACCGCCGGCCTTTTTTGTTGTACGCTCGCTCGCGTGAGCGGCACACGCTGGACGCGGCGCGCGATCCTGGCACTGAGCGGTCTTGGGTTCGGCGCGACACAAGCGCCGACCCACGAACCGCATGGGCGGATGGGCCTCGTCGGGCGCGTGACAGATGCGTCGATCGATCCCACCGCATTTCTTCGAACCTGGAATTTTTCGGATCTCCCTGCTCCTGAGCGCGCGAAGTATTACCGCGAAACGCGACGCCCCGATGGGACGATGCTTCGCGAGTATCAGATCTACGCGGCCCCGAAGACGATCGAGGTGGCGCCTGGGGTGAAGTTCGAGGCGTGGACGTACAACGGCCAGGTGCCCGGACCGACGCTACGCGCGACGGTCGGCGACGAGATCCGCGTCACCTTCGAGAACCGCAGCGCGCATCCGCATTCGATCCATTTCCACGGGTGGCACGCCGCCGACATGGACGGCTCGCTGCCCTCGCAGGCGATCGCACCCGGCGCGACGTTCACGTATGCGTTTCGCGCAGACCCGGCGGGCGTGCACTTCTACAACTGCCACGTCGAGCCGTTCAAGCGGCACATCCACAAAGGCCTCTACGGCGCGTTCATCGTCGATCCACGCGAGGCGCGGCCGGCCGCCGACGAGCTCGTGATGGTGATGAACGCCTTCGACACGAACACGGACGGCAAAAACGAGTTCTACGCCGTCAACACGGTCGCGCACCATTTCATGCACGACCCTGTCCGCGTCCGCGTCGGTCGTCCGGTGCGGATCTTCCTCATCAACGTCACCGAATTCGATCCGATCAACAGCTTTCACCTGCACGGGCATTTCTTCGACGTCTATCGCACGGGGACGCTTCCACAGCCGGACGCACACGCCGACACGCTGATGCTCTGCCAGGGCGAGCGCGCGCGCCTCGAGGTGACGTTTCGATCGCCGGGCGACTACATGTTCCACGCGCACCAAAGCGAATTCGCCGAACTCGGATGGATGGGACTGTTCCGGGCCGAACCGGCATGACGCCGACCCGCGCCGGCATCGCTCTCGTGGTCGTGGCGTGCGTCGCCGCCGCGCTCTTGTATCGCTCGCCGGCGTCCTTCTCGTCCGCGTCGAAGCCGCTGTTCCCGTCGACCGATCGCATCCACCTCGAGGATTTCGACGTTCAGAGCGACGGCCTCCACCTGACGCTCGCAAACCTCGACAACCTGACGATGACGATCGCGCAGGTGCAAGTGGACTCGGCGTACTGGGCGTTTCGTATGGATCCGACCGCGACGCTCGCGCCGAATGCGCGAGCGACGCTCGTGATTCCGTACGAATGGGATCAAAGCGATCCGATCACAGTGAACCTCGTCACGTCGCTCGGCGCGACGATGCCGTTCGAGCTGACGCCGGAAAACAGTCTGTACCGCATCCCGCTGCGATCCTGGCGCGCCGTGCCGTCACGTCAACTGATGATGCTCGCCGTCGCCAGCGTCGCGGCGATGCTGCTGATCACGGTCGGCCTTCGGCGGACACTGCCGATCGCGCCCGGCTGGCGCGACGCCGCGCTCGTGCTGGTCTCGGTCGTTGTCGTGTGGCAGGTGCTGCAAGGCATCATGACGAACGCGGACATGGCGATGCTGCTGCCGCCGACGACGTGGCACGGCACCTCGTCGGTCATCGTCAGCGCCGTCATCGCGCTCATCGGCGGATTGCTGCTGCAAGCCGGCGCGCGACGCACCTCCTCGGCCGACACGGCGACGGTGGCGGTGGCGGCGGCGTTCGCCGTCGCGTGCCACGTGACGGCGGCCGGACTGCTCGCCGCCGACGCGGCGTCCAAGGGACAGGACGCGATCGTCGCGCCGCTCTTCCAAACGCTGTTCGTCGTGGTGTCGCTGCGCGCGGTGCTGCCCGCATTCTGGTCATCGTGCGCGACGCGCGTCACGTGGACCGCCATCGGCCGCGCCCTCGTGGTGGGTGCGGTCATCGCCGTCGTTCCGGCGATACTCGCGCCGTCGGTCCGTACCTTCGTCTGGGGACCGATCGTGAGCGCCGCGACGCTCGGCGCCGACATTCAACTGCTGGTCGCGCTCTGGTCGCCGCGGCGCACCGCGCTCGCCCACGTTTTCGCGTAAGATTGCCGCCTTCCACAAATGGCTCTTGTACCGGGCACACGCCTGGGACCGTACGAGCTCGTCGCGCTGCTCGGACGCGGCGGGATGGGCGAGGTCTACCGCGCGACCGACGCGCGCATCGGCCGCACGGTCGCGATCAAGATTCTCTCCGCTGACGCCGCCAGGCAGGACGAACGCCGCATCCGCTTCGAGCGCGAAGCGCGCGCGGTCGGCCGTTTGAATCATCCGAACATCTGCGCGCTGTACGACGTCGGTTCGCAGGACGGCGTCGAGTACCTCGTCATGGAGTATCTCCAGGGCGAGACGCTGTCGTCGCGCCTGCGCCGCGGTCCGCTGCCGTTCGACGAGGCGCTGCGGCACGCGGCTGCCCTCGCCGAAGCGGTCGCGCGCGCGCATCAGGAAGGGATCGTCCATCGCGACATCAAGCCGAGCAACGTGATGCTGACCGACTCGGGACTGAAACTGCTCGACTTCGGCCTGGCGAAGCTGCGCGACCAACTGGATGTCCCGGCGCTCGTCGGCGATTTGTCGACCGTTGACGGCGTCCGGCCGCCCGACAACATCAGCAGCACGGGAACGATCGTCGGCACGTTCGCCTACATGGCGCCCGAGCAACTCGAAGGGCATCCGTGCGACGCGCGGACCGATCTCTTCTCGCTCGGCCTCGTGCTCTTCGAGATGTTCACCGGCCGGCATCCGTTTGCCAAGACGAGCGAAGCCGAGGTCGTGCACGCGATTCTGTACGGCGAGCCGGAATCGCTGCTCGAAGCGTCGCGCAACGCGACGGCGGATCTCGATCGCGCGGTCGGATTGTGCCTGAAGAAGCGGCCGCAGGATCGCTGGCAGAGCGCCGCCGACCTCGCGCGCGATCTCGCCTGGAGCGCCAGCGGATCGCGCGGCTCTGGCACCGCAGCCACGCCCGCCACGCGCCGCAGACGATGGCTCGAGGTGACGGCGGCGGCGATCGTGATCGTGGCGGCCGTCGCGGCGGCGTACGTCGGCTGGCAGCGCCAAGCAAAAACGGTGCGAAGCCTGGTCGTGCTGCCCTGCACCTCGGCAAACGATTCGCAGGCGCAGGCGTACTGCGATGGGCTCGCCGACACCCTGAGCGCCAAGATCGCACCGCTCGTTCTCGCGCGCGGCCTGCAGCTGACGTCGACGTTCGAGGTCCGCCAGCGTGGCGTCGCAAACGCGTCAGCGGCGCGCGCGAGTTTCGGCGCGACGCTGATCCTCGAAGGCGCCATCTTGCGCGCGGGCGAGACGATGCGGATCAACTACGCGCTGGTCGACGCCGACTCGTCCCGCCAGTTGGATGCCGTCTCGCTGACCGCCGCCGCGTCGGATCCGTTTTCGGTCCAGGACCGTGTGACCGAGTGGGCGGTCACGGCACTCGAGCTGAAGCTGAACGGCCCGGAGCGCGAGGCGCTCACCGCACACGAAACGCAAGTTCCTGGCGCGCACGAGTTGTACTTGCAGGGACGCGGCTATCTGCTCGACTACGAGAAGCCGGGCCACGTCGACACGGCGATCGATCTCTTCACGCGCGCGATCGCGCTCGACGCGAAGTACGCCCTCGCCTTCGCCGGCGTCGGCAGCGCGTACTGGCAGAAATACACGGCGACGAAAGATCCGTCCTGGGTGCCGCTCGCGCGCGACGCCTGCGACCGCGCGCTCGGTCTCGACGCTGCGGCACCAGCCGGGTACGTCTGCCGCGGCACCGTCCGCCTCGGCACCGGCGAATACACGGCGGCGGCCGATGATTTCGCGCGGGCCGTCGATCGCGAACCGACCAACGACGAAGCGTATCTCGGCCTCGCGCGCGCGCAGCAGGGCGCCGGCAACGTGAGCGCCGCCGAGCAGACCTATCGTCGCGCCGTCGACCTGCGGCCGCAGTATTGGGCGACGCACGAGTGGCTGGCGATCTTCTATCGCGATCAGGCGCGGTACGGCGAGTCGGTGCAGCAGTATCAGGCTGCCGTGTCGCTGACGCCGGACAACGCGAGGGCCTACTACGCGCTCGGGGGCGTGTATCTCCTCCTCGGCCGCTACGAAGACGCGATCGGCGCCTTTCGCAAATCGGTCTCGCTCGGTCCCACGCCGGGCGCCTACGCAAACTGGGGCGTCGCGTATTACTACCTTCGCCGTTTCCCCGAGTCGGCGTCGATGCTCGAAGAAGCGTGCCGTCTCGCCCCCGATGCGCGCCGGCTGGGCAATCTCGCGCGCGCGTACTACTGGGCCGGCGACAAAACGCAGGCGACGGTCACGTTCGAACGCGCGATCGCCGACGGCGAGCGGGAACTCGCCGTGAATCCCCATGATGTCGATCTGCACCTGCTGATGGCCGAGTACATGGCGAAACTCGGACGCCGATCCGAGAGCCTGGCGCACCTCGACGCGGCGCAAGTCGCCCATGAGACCGACCCGCACCGGTTGTTCTTCGCCGCGCTGGCGTATAACTCGCTGCATGACGAGGCGCGGGCGCTGCACCTGTTGTCGCAGGCCGTCGATCGCCAACTCCCGCCGGCGGAGCTGACTGCCTGGCCGGACCTCGATAATCTTCGTCCAAACCTGAGCTTTCAGCGCCTCGTCCACCGCGTAAACCAGTAGCTACCAAGGAGCCGCCGATGCCCCAGCTTCACCATCACGCGCCGCCCGTGGAGATTCTGTCGCTCGTACAGCCGGTCGAGATCTTCGTCATGCCCGGTCATGTGACGACGACGGATGAGGCCGTCAGGCACATTCAGTCGATGAAACATCCGCCGGCGCCCACCGACATCATCGTCATCGGCAATAAAGCCGGGCACTACCACGGCGGCGTCATCATCGAAGTGCACTCGCACAAACACGGCGCGCACGATCCGACCGTCGTGAGGTTGTCACCCGAGAAACAAGACATGATTCTGTGGTATTGCGAGCGCCACAAGTTTTCCATCTACGACATCAAGCCGGATCCCGACCACGCGCCGGATGCCGCCAAAGTGAAGAAGTACGCCGGCCCGAACAACCCGTTCTACCGCGAATTGCCGTTCGGCAAGGCGGAGCACTACGTCGTGTCAGGACCGGTGCAGCCGCACGGCGCGAATGGGTTCTTCAAAGTCGTTCTCAACATCGACGGCGTGCTCATCGATCCGCATATCGAGACATAACGACCACGACGTCGCCGTCACGGACGGTGACGGTGGCGGGCCGTGGCCCGGCGTCAAAGGTGATTCGCACTGCCGACGCGCCCATCGGGAAGAACTCGCGTCGACCGAGATGCAGCAGGCCGCGCGCATACGGCATGCCGGGGCGATTGAACATCAGCGCCCCTTTGTCCACGGTGATGACGACGCGGTCGGCCGCGCCGCTGCCGAAGGTGTAGGTCCCGGCAAGCGCGGCTTTCTCGTCGTCTGAGATCGGTTCGACGGCCGGGCCATTCGCGTCGCCGAGGCCGAGCAAGTAGTCGTAGACCGGTTTCGCCGCAGCACCGCCTGCCTTCGCGTGCGCGAGCAGGTGGATGCTGTGCGGTCCGGCGATCCGCTGCGCTCCGGGATTCACCGTGACGAACGCCTTCACGACATCGAGCTGACCGAGCATCGCCGCGGAAAAGATCGTCGGCCGGGCGCCGTGCGACAGCAGATAGTCGGCGATCTCGCGGTTGCCGACGTGCGAGGCGGCGCCGAGCGCATCTTCCCAGTCACCGAAACCCCAGTCCATCGCGGCCCTCGCCAGCGCCGGATGCGCGTCGACCAGTTCGCGGACGCGTCTTGCGTTGAAGTGTGACACCACGACCATCTCCTGGACCATGGCGCGGTCTTGCATCGGAAATGTGTCCGCAACGTTCCCCGCCGCCAAAGCCTTCGCACGACCGAACGCCGGTGCGACGGTCAGCGCCGCAATCAGTTCACGTCTATTCATCGGCCCTCCACGCGTGATGAGACGCGAATCGAGGACCGGACGACAACCGACTGACGGAGAGTTCGAGTGAGGAAAAGATGAGGCGTCAGAGTTTCTCGAGAAACTCTGTCGAAATCCGCTGTGCGAGCTCTGACGGCTTGACGAGATCGGTCGGTGCGCGCTCCACCCGCGTCACCCACAGGTGCGTTTGCTCCGGCAATCGGATCAAGTGCGCGAGGATCCGGACTCGATCGCCTTCCCGCAGGACCTGGCCGAGGATGATGTAACCGGCGTTCAGTTGACGGCCGATGGCGACGATGTCGCGCTGCTCGCGCGGCGTGCGGAGCGCGACGGCGTTGCCAATAATCCCGAACCGTCCGGAACCGGACGCCGTCAACTCGGCGACCACCGCGTCCGTCAGGTTCTGGGCATAGCGGTCGAACTCCGCGGACCCGGTCTGGTTGTCGAATCGCAGCACGGCAATCGTGTGTGCCGGCGACGGCCGCATCGTGAAGAACCACGTCGCCACGGCCACGATTGCGATGGCAATCGCGATCCACACCATCCGTTGGGTGCCAGAGGTGTCTGACACCTCTGAGGTGTCGGAGGTGTCAGACCCCACAAACTGATAGCCGCGCTTCGGGAACGTCTTGATGAAGGTCGGTGAGTCGGCAGAATCGCCGAGCGCGGCGCGGACCTGCGCGATCGCGAAGTTCAGGCCTTTGTCGAAATCGACGAACGTGTCCTGACCCCAGACGGCGTCGCGGATCGCATCGCGTGACACCACCTCGCCCGCGTGCTCGATGAGCAGCGCCAGCACCTGCGCCGGCTGCGCCTGCAGCTTGACGACCTCGCCGTGGCGGCGGAGTTCGCGCGACGAGGTATCGAACTCGAAGTCGCCGAACTGCCGTTTCATTTCACGACCGCGATGACTTCGATCTCGAGCAGCAGTTCCGGCCGCGCCAGGTGGACGACCTGCACGAGCGTGCTCGCGGGCAGCGCCGACGCGTCGAAGTACTTCGTGCGCACATCGCGGATCGCCTGCACCTGCGCCATATCCGTGGTGTACGTGTTCATCTTCACCACGTCGCTGAATTTTGCCCCCGCCGCGGCAAGCGCCGCCTGCAGGTTCTTGAACACCTGCTCGGCCTGCCCTTTCATCGAGTTGCCGCCGACGAGGTTGCCGTCCTTGTCCAGCGCGATCTGCCCGGAGATGTACACGGTCTTCGCCGGACCGGTCACTTCGACGACGTGCGTGTAGCCGGTTGGCGTCGACAGCGTCGGCGGATTGGTGCGTTTGACCTGGGCCATGGCCACGACAGGGACGAGCGCGAACGAGACGAACAACAGCGTACGAATCATTTTTTCCTCGCCTTTCGCGGCGGTGGACCGGGACGGTATTCGATCATCAGGTTGCTGACGGCGGCAATCAATCGCCCTTGCTGCGTCACGTTCGTCGTCCCGTCCTGACGTTCGACGGCGAGCTTCTCGCCGAGGATGCTCACCTCGTCGTCGGTCTCCGGAATCGCGATAGTCACTTTTTCGTCGCCAAGCGGCGCGACCGCTTTGACACCGCTCGGACCCGCGCCGCCGCCGATTCGATCGAGCAGATCTTTCGCTGACCGAAACTCGCTGATCACCGCCGCGCGGCTGATCAGCGTGTTGTCCATCTCGAGGACGCCGATGCCCGCGGTGTAGCGCGCGTAGGCGCGGTTCGCGCGCACGTCTTCTTCCGAATAGGTGTGGCGGTTGTGGAGATCGAACGTCAAGGTCACCGGACCACGATGCGGTGGCAGCTTGACGAGGATGCCGCCCGCGGGGTCGCGCCCTATCGCGACCTCGCAGAACGAAATCCTTGTCGTCACGCCGACACCGAGCGGCGTCGGACAGGTGTATTCCGGCGCTTCCTTCTTCAATGCGGCCGCAGCCGCCGGCTTCTTCGCCGGCGCGCGGCGCGTCTGCGCGGATAGCGGGACGATGGAAAGAACGAGCGCCGCGACGGCGATCGCTCGGCTCAAGCCTTCGCGCTCCATCCTTCGATCCTAATGCGTCGTCGCGCTGGCCGCCTTCAAATGCGCGTCGAAAAATTCCTCGACGCGATGCCAGGCGTCGCGCAGGACATGCTCCCGCGTGAAGTAATGGAACTCGCCGGGATAGGTCATGAACGACACGAGATCGCCCTTGCCTTTCTTCATCACCTCGTCGAGGAGCCGCACCGAATGCAGGTACGGGACATTGACGTCGCTCGTGCCGTGCAGCACCAACAGCGGACGCGCGAGCCGATCGATATGCGACAGCGGCGAGGCTTTCGCGTAGACGTCAGGATGTTCGTCGGGCGTGCCGATGCGGCTGGCCGTCCACGACCCGTGATACGGATCCTCGTAATACATCGCGTAGTCGACGACGCCGGCGACGTCGACGGCCGCGCGAAAGAGCGTCGGTTGATCGGTGACGGCGATGAGCGTGAAGAAGCCACCGTAGCTCAATCCCCAGACGCCAATCCGGTCGGCGTCGACGTAGCCGAGCGTCTTCAGGTAGTTCGCCGACATCCATGCGTCTTTCGCGTCCTTGCCGCCGACGTCCATGTAGACGCCCTGCCGCCAGTCGCGGCCGTAGCCGATGCTGCCGCGATAGTCCGGCGCGAACACGACGTACCCCTTCTGCAGCAGGTACTGGTGGAAGCTGTAATACACCGCGTAGTTCCGCTGCACGTGCCAGCCGTCGTAGTTTTGATTGATGCCGTCGCCGTGGATCCACACGATCGCCGGATGCTTGCGCGTGCGATCCAGGTTCTTCGGCACGAACAACCAGCCTGGTACCGGCTGACCGTCAGGGCCCGGGTAGTGTACGAATTGCGGTTCGACCAACTGCGACGTGTCCATCGACGCCGGCATCGACTCCGACACGCGCGTTGTCATCTTCGACGCGACGTCGATGACCCACAGGTCCGCCGAGTTGTACGGCCCAGTGTGTTGATAGACGACCTTCTTCCCATCGGGCGACCAGACGGGCGCCGTGTCGGTCCCACGCGTGTTGGTCAGCATCGTCACGGCACCATCAACGGTCACGATTCCAAGATGACGATCGCCGGGATGATCAGGCTCGTTCGCGTCGAACGCGATGGTCGTGCTGTCGGGCGACCACGCGGGACGCCACGCTTCGAACTTCCCCTTCGTGAGTTGCTTTGGTGTTCCGCCGTTCGCGGCGGTCACGTAGACGTGATCCCAGCCGTCGCGATCGGAAAGAAATGCGATCCACTTGCCATCCGGCGACGCTTGCGCGTTCGGTTCGGCCTGGCCCGGGATGCTCCAGAACTTCGGGTCAGTTTCTTCGTACAGCGTTTTCGAGGTGCCAGAGGTGTCTGACACCGCAATCGTGCGGTGCTTGAAGTCGGCGACGCGATCGGTCACGGTATGCGTCGCATCGACCCAGCGCGCGCCGCCCTGGCCGCCGCCGATGCGCGGGAGCCGTGTGGGACTACCGCCGGCGGCCGGCACGATGAACGATTCACCGCCGCGCCGCTCGCTGATGGTGTAGATGATTTTCGCGCCGCTGTAGTCTGGCGTCTGCTCGTGGCGAATCGTCTCGGCACCCGCGGTAAACAGCAGGTTCTTTCCGTCCGGGGTCCAGTTCACGCCGTTGATCGCCTGCTCCGCTCGCGTGACGCTCGTTTCGTGTCCATCGGCGAGCGAGCGCACGACGATGTCGCGTCCCCTGACGAAGGCGACGCGCGACCGATCCGGTGACGGCGTGATGCTCGTCTCGGCAGCCGCTGTCGTCCACACCGCCGACGGCTGGCCGCCCGTCGCGCCGACCGACCACAGATCGCCGCCGCGCGGAAAGTAGATCCGCTGGCTGTCCGCGCTCCAGAAGAAGGCTCCGCCGACGCCGTCCGCGAAGCTTGTGACCGCCTTCGCGTCGACGTAAATATTCGCGATGCCGGCGCGCTCGGAGAGATACGCCACGTGCTGGCTGTCCGGCGACCACGCCGGCGCCGAGGGATGACGGATGTCAATCAGGTGCTCGATCGTCAGCTGGCGGGGGGCCGGCGACTGCGCCATGACCAAGGCTGCCGCCGCAATTACGTATAAACGCTTCATGTACCGACCTCGCGCACAGAGTATCCAACTTTTCGAAGTGCTGCCACATTCGGCGCTTTTCGTGAGCAACTGTCGTTCGTGCACCATGACGGTTTTGTAAAATCAGTCCACCCTTCAGGAGGGTCTAGATGAAACAGTTTGTACGGTTCTTAGCGGTGATTGGTGTGCTTGCAGTGGCGGCCGCACCCGCCATCGCACAGGTTCAGACGGGCAGCATTCTCGTCAAAGCGGTCGATCAACAGGGCGCGACTGTGCCCGGCGCCTCTGTGACGATCTCGAGCTCGGTCCTCCCGGGCGGAACGATGGCGGGCGTCACCGACGCGGGCGGCGTCTACCGCTTCCCGTCGCTCCCGCCTGGCACGTACCAGGTGAAAGTGGAACTCCAGGGTTTTAAGACGCTCGTGCGCGAAGGGATCGACGTGCTCGTCGGCCAGACAACGCCGATCGACTTCTCGATGAACGTCGCGACCGTGGCGGAAACCGTCACCGTCGCCGGCACCTCGCCGACGATCGACACGACGAGCGCGAACGTCAACGTGAACCTCAGCTCGACGCTCCTTCAGGAGACGCCCGGCGGTCGTGATTTGTGGGGGCTCCTCGAAGCGAAGGTACCCGGATTGAGCATGAGTCGTCCGGACGTCGCCGGCACGTCGGGCGGGTTGCAAGGCGGTTTCAGCGCGCGCGGCACCACCGCGTCGCAGAACACGCTGTATCTGAACGGCGTCAACGTCGGCGATCCCGCCGCCATTGGCTTCGCCGGCTTCTACTACGACTTCGACTCGCTCGAAGACGTGCAGGTCTCGACCGGCGCGCACGACATCACGGTGCCGACCGGCGGCGTGTTCCTGAACATGGTGACCAAGAGCGGCGGCGACCACTGGGCCGGCTCGGGCACGTTCACCTGGCTGAGTGATTCGACGCAAGCTCGCAACGACCACAACCCGACGCTCCAGAAGTACGGCATTCGACCGGACAGCGATACCGCGAACAAGGTGTCTGACGCCAACATTACCGGCGGCGGCCCGCTGACGCAGGACAAGCTGCGCTTCTTCGGGACGTTCCGCGATTGGCGCGTCGGACAGAACGTGCCGGTGCAGAACTCGCAGGTCGTCCTCGACCAGACGAACATCACGAACGGTCTCGGCAACGTCACCTGGCAGTTGAACGGCAGCAACCGCATCACCGGTTTGTATTCGTACCAGCGGTACAGCAAACCGAATCGCCTGCTCAATAACTCGTCGATCACGGTCATCGACTCCACGAGCGACGAAGAAGATCGGTTCCACGTCGCGCAAGGCCTGTGGAACTCGGTGATCGGCAAGAACCTGTTCATCGACGCGCGCCTGGCGATCAACAAGATTCTGTTCCCCACGTATCAGAATGGCGGCAATCAGCAATCGACGACTGACAACGCGACCGGCATCGTCTACGGCAACTTCCCGACGAATACGGTCCGGCACCGCGATCGCGATCAGTTCAACGGGACCGCGAACTACTACGTCGACAACGCGCTCGGTGCGCGCCACGAGCTCAAGTTCGGCTTCGATTACTCGCACGCGGTCACGACGAACGAGAACACGCGCGTCGACAACGTGACGACGACCTACACGTCCGCCAGCGGCGTCTTCGTGCCGCAGAACGTCACGCTGTTCGCCACGCCACAGAACGACGTGTCGGCGGTCAACCTGCTCGCGCTCTTCTGGCAGGACAACGTCACCGTCAAACGCCTCACCGTGACCGGCGGTCTGCGGTACGAGCATCTCGAAGGCTATCTGCCGCCGCAGAACAGCCCAGCGTCGCCGTTTGCGGCCGCGGGCATCGGCGGATTCGCCGCGCAGCCGCGCAGCTTCCCGGAACAGCGCGGCATCGTGCTGTGGAACAACGTCGCGCCCCGTATCGCGGCCGTGTTCGACCTCACCGGTGATGGAAAGACCGCCGCGAAGGCGTCGGCTGCACGTTACCTCTACGTCCTGTCGACGGGCGGTGGCGGTGTCAGCAACGTCAACCCGAACGCCAACTACTCGGAGCAGTACACCTGGAACGATCTGAACGGCGACCACAAGTTCGAGATCGGCGAGCAAAGCGGCGTGCCGGTCGTTTCGGCTGTCGTCGTCAACGGGCAGATCGCGACGTCAATCGATCCGAATTTCAGCCGGCCCTACACGAACGAGTACAGCTTTGGCATCGACCGTGAGGTGATGGCGAACACGAAGTTCAGCGCCGTCGTGACCTACCGGCAGGAAAAGAACATTCAGGCATCGATCAACCCCGACAACCCGTACGCGTCAACGCTGACGAGCGCGGTGGATCCGGGCATCGACGGGGTCGTCGGCACCGCTGATGACGGCACCTACGGTTTCTACGCCCGCACGTCGGCATTGAACCGCACCGTCATCACCAACGACACGGGCTACCTGCAGACGTACAAAGGGTTGGAGCTGACGATGAACAAGCGGCTGTCGAATCGGTGGCAGTTGCTCGTCGGTTACACGTTGGCGAAGACAGAGATCAACAGCATCACTGCCGCAACGAACCCGAACGTGCTGATCAACGCAACAGGCAACGTCACGGACACGAACGCGCCGGATCGGCCGAATCAGTTCAAGTCGACCGGGATGTACGTGCTGCCGTGGCAGAACATCCTGATCAGCGGCAACCTCAGCATCCAGCAGGGTCCACCGATTACGCGGCAGATCAGCCGCGCGGTCGGATTCGCGACGAACCAGATCATCAACCTCGAACCGCTCGGCAACACGCGGCTCGATACGCTGACGAAGATCGACCTTCGCGTCGGCAAGCAGTTCCGGTTCGCCAGCAACCGCTCGGTCGAGGCGTCGATCGACTTCGACAACATCACCAACGCTGACACGGTGTGGTCGGCGCGCAACCGCACGGAAGCGACGGCGTTCACGGATCCGACGACGGGCACCCGGGCGACGCTGCAGCAGTTCCTGTCGCCGGTGGCCATCCTGGCGCCGAGGACGGTCGTTTTCCGCGCGGCGTTCAAGTTCTAAGGCACGAAGTGACTCTGGGTCGGCAAGGACGCCCCCGCGGCGGCCTTGCCGATTCCGAACGCACCGGCCGAGTTATCTCCCCAACAGTACAGCCGGTACTGTGGCGTCACCAGGCCGCAGACGTGTTGAAAGCCGACGACGAGCTTGAGGAACGTCCCGCCGTCCGGCCGCGCAACCTTGATCGGCGTCGGCACCGCGACGTTGCGCGCCTGTCCGTCACCGAGCTGGCCGACATAATCCGCTCCCCAGCACCACGCGTCATGGTTTATATCGATCCCGCATCCGGCATCGCGGTTCATCGACATCGACACGATGTTGGTCAGGCCCTTCTTTTGGACCGGCGTGTTCTGGAATTCTTTCATCGGATCGTTGATTAATCCGAGGTCGATCCCCCAGCACCACACGGTGCCGTCCAGCGCCAGCGCGCACACGGTGCCCCACGAGGCGGCGAGCGCCCTGATTTTCGGCAGTCCGACCGGTTGAACCGGAACGAGCGTCAGCGCGTTCATGTTCATGCCGCCTTTGCCGTCGCCACTTTCACCCCACGTGTTATCACCCCAGCACCACACGGTGGAATCGGTCTTGAGCGCGCAGGCTCCGCCCTGCCCGGTCATGGTGACGGACGTAAACGGGCCAGGATCGACGACGGGTTGCGTGAACCCGAAGATGTCGGGACCCGCGAAGCCGAGCCCCAGCATCCCGACGCCGTTCTGGCCAGTGCAGAAGATCTTGCCGTCGGCTCGAAGAGCGCAGGTATTCTGGCCGTTGGTTGCCACATCGACCGGATGCTGGACGTTCGGGTTGGGCTGCAGCGGCGCGAAACGCGAGTAGTTCCCGGCGACGCCCAATTGACCAGACATGTTGGCGCCCCACATGAAGAGCACCGGCGGGTTCGCCGTGTTGGAGAGCGCACAGTTCGCGATGAACACGGCTCCGCACAGCCGGGCGACAGGACTCACCGTCGGCACTGCCGTCGGCTCGAGAATCGGCGTGCCGTCGGCCAGCGCGACACCAACCGCGCCGTAGGTGTTGTCGCCCCAGCACATCAACGTACCGTTGACGCGTGTGGCACACGTGTAGCCCGCGCCCGCCGAGATCTGGATCGGGTCTGGCGGTTTGCCATTGCCGCCACTGCCGCCGCCACCGCCACGCCCAAACGGCACGACGTAATGCAGTTCCTTGTCGACGACGAATTCTCCATCGACGCTGCGGATCGGCACGCGGCTGTTCAGCGCAAGGGTGTATCCGGCGGCGGACGACATCGGGGCGGACGCTCGAATGAGGACGTCGTTCGCGCTCGTTGCGTGGCCTCGCGCGAAGGGCACCGTCGCGCCGGTGGCCTGATCGACGATCGACACGCTCTCGGGGTTGACCGATTCGAGGTCGACCGGCTGATTGAAGGTCAGGATGAAGTCGTTGGTCCGCGCATCGAACGTCGTCGACTGCACGCGGAATGACGCGCGGTCAGCAGTACCAGACGGCGCAAGGGACACCACGAGCGAGAACAACAGCCATCGATGCATGGGGGATGCCTCCGTTCGCAAAGCGCGAACGGTGCATCCGGCCCACAACGAATGGTGTGAACGTTATTCGTCGCCGACGCAGGCGTAGCCGGCCGACTCCCGCACGCCGGACACCATGCTTCGCAGCTTGATCAACTCGAGGAATTCCATGCGCGTGCGCGCGTTCGATCGAAACGCGCCGCGCATCGCGCTCGTGACGGCGAACGAGTTCTGTTTTTCGACGCCGCGCATCGACATGCACAGATGCGTCGCTTCGATGACGACGGCCACGCCCATCGGCGCGATCTTGTCCTCGATCGTTTCGGCGATCTGATTCGTCAGCCGCTCCTGCACCTGCAATCGACGCGCGAAGACGTCGATGAGACGCGGAATCTTGCTCAGGCCGATCACCTTGTTCGTCGGAATATAGGCGACGTGACACTTGCCGAAGAACGGCAGCAGGTGATGTTCGCAGAGGCTGTAGAAGTCGACATCCTTCACGATCACCATCTCGTTATAATCGACCGTGAAGAGCGCGTTGTTGAGCACCTGATCGATGTCCGCGTCGTACCCGCCCGTGAGGAACTTGTACGCTTTCTCCACGCGCTTCGGCGTATCGATGAGACCTTCGCGCGTGGGGTCTTCGCCGAGTTCGGCCAACAGGCGTCTGATTAGTTCTTGCATCGTCCTCCTATTCTATCTCTCGGCATTTGATGCGTTCGCACGGGCCCAGGTTGCAGATGCGCTCTACGCGGAGCGTGCAAATGTGGCGAGCGCGCGAAAGGCGGCCGACCTCTGGACGGCCGATCTCGCGAGGAATCCAGCGGACTTCGACGCCGCGTGGAAGCTGGCGCGCGCCGACTATTGGATTGGCGGTCACGTCTCCGACGCCGACCGCCGCGGCGTGTACGAGCGTGGCATCGCCGCCGGACGCGCAGCCATCGCGCTGAAACCCGATCGGCCCGAAGGACATTTCTGGGTCGCGGCGAACATGGGCGCCATGGCCGAATCGTTCGGCGTGCGTCAGGGCATCAAATACCGCGGCGCGATCAAAGACGAACTCGAAACCGTGTTGCGGATCGACCCGCGATATCAGCACGGTTCGGCGGACCGCGCGCTCGGCCGCTGGTACTTCAAGGTGCCCCGCCTGTTTGGCGGCAGCCACAAAGAGGCGGAAGCGCACTTACGGAAATCACTCGAGTACGACGCGAACAGCACCGCGTCACATTACTTTCTGGCCGAACTGCTGCTCGACGACGGGCGGCGCGACGAGGCGCGGGCGGAACTGCAGCGCGTCCTCGAGGCGCCGGTCGATCCGGAGTGGGCACCCGAGGATCGCGAGTTCAAAGACACAGCGCGGCATTTGTTGACGCGGTGACCCCCAGCTGACAGACTGTCAGCAACCAGACAGTTCACCTCCGGCTGCGCTTGCTACGCTTGCGCGGCGTTCCGAAGCACCACACCATGTCCAAAAAACTACGCACCCGCGCCGGGCCTGCGCCGGCCGTCCGTCCGCCGCCGAGCCGCCGCCCGAAGAATCGTCTCCTCGCCGGCCTTCCTCCAGAGGATTTCCGACGGCTGTCGCCGTTCCTCATGACCGTCCCCATGCACGTGAAGCAGGTGATTTACCGCAACGGCGAACCGATGCGATCCATCTACTTCCCCAACGGCGGCGTCGTCTCCATCACGACGACGCTGCGCGACGGCACGATGGTCGAATCGAGTACCGTCGGTGACGAAGGGATGCTCGGCATCGAAGCCTTCTTCGCGGCGGACGCGGTCGCCGCCGGCGACACGTTCATGCAGGTGCCGGACACCGACGCGCAGTCGATGAAGGTCGACGACTTCCGCCGCGCGCTCGGACACCGCGGCGCATTCCACGACGTGATTGGCCGCTACGCACAGGCGACCCTCGCTCAGTTGATGCAGGTTGCCGCGTGCAACCTGTGTCATTCGGTTCAGCAGCGCTGCGCGCGATGGCTGCTCATGACGCACGACCGGATGCACGAGCACGACTTCACCTTGAGCCATGAGTTTCTGGCGATCATGCTCGGCGCGCAGCGGCCGACGGTCAGCACGGTGGCGGCGGCACTGCAGGCGGCCGGACTCATCCGCTACAAATACGGCCGTATCAGCGTTCGGGACCGCAAGGGGCTGGAAGCCGCATCGTGCGAGTGTTACGCGGTCATGCGGGCGCACTTCGATCGTCTCCACGGCTGACCTGGACCGTTCGACCCCTTGACATGAAATTGTCAGCTACCTGACAATCGACGCCATCCTCTTAGAGCCGTCGCAGGCGGCCCACCGGATCATCCGGGATCCCCCCCGGAGTGCACGCGGAGGGCGCATGAGCGGTTCCACCGATCCGGACGATCGCGATCAGATCCCGCAGACAGAAGGCCTCCGCTGCGCGTGGTGCGGCAAGATCATGCGCCGCCCCATGGGATTTCCGCCGGATTCAGAAGACTCGCTGGTGAAGGCGTGGTCGCACGGTATGTGCGCGGACTGCCGGGTGATCTACATGCGCCACAACCAGCTCAAGGCAGACGGGTCGTAAACGCGATCGCACGTCAACGCTTTGCCCCGCGCTCCCGTCCAAGGAACCTATGGACGCGCTCCTCGCCGACATCCGCTACGGATTCCGTCTCTTTCGGAAGTCCCCCGGCTTCTCGCTCGTCGCGGTCCTGACGCTCGCGCTCGGGATCGGCGCCAACACGGCGATCTTCTCGGTGATCGACGCGCTGCTGCTGCGTCCGCTGCCGTACGCGAACCCGGATCAAGTGGTGATGGTCTGGGAGGACGCCTGGCAGATGGGATTTCACAAGAACACGCCGGCGCCGGGCAATTACAACGACTGGGTCCGCCTCAATCACTCGATGAGCGGGATTGCGGCGACGCGCGGGTCGGCGGTAAACGTCACCGGCGACGGCGCGCCCGAGCAGATCATCGGACGCGGCGTCACGCCGAATTTCTTCGCCGTGCTCGGCACGGCCCCCGTCATCGGCCGCACCTTTACGGACGCCGAAGACCGCGCGAACGCAAAGGTCGTCATCATCAGCTACGGACTCTGGCAGCGGCGCTACGGCGGCGATCCGTCCATCGTGGGCAAAGCGCTGCTGCTCAACGGCGTCCGCTGGGAAGTGATCGGCGTGATGCCGCGCGCGTTCGTGTTTCGCAGCCGCGACGTCGATTACTGGATGCCGATTGCGCTCGCGCCGAACCAGATCAACACCTACACGTCGCACTTCCTGAACGTGGTGGGACGCCTCGCACCCGGCGTTACCGTGGCGGCAGCCCGCGATGACATGAACCGTGTCGCCGAGGCGATCCGGCAGCAACACGCCGACACCAATAAATCGATCGGCGTCACCGTCGTGCCGATACGCGAGGACCTCATGGGCGACACGCGCACCGAGCTGCTCGTGTTGATGGCCGCGGCCGCCGCCGTGCTGCTCATCGCCTGCGCGAACCTCGCGAGCCTGTTGATGTCCCGCGCGGTCGGTCGCCGCGGCGAGATGGCGGTGCGCGCGGCGATCGGCGCGACGCGGTGGCGTCTGGTTCGCCAGCTGTTCATCGAGGCGACGGTGTTCTCGGTCGCCGGCGGCGCGCTTGGTCTGGCGCTGGCGCCCGCTGGCGTCGCGGTAATCGCGCAACTCGCGCCGCGCGGGTTTGCGGTGCAGTCCACGTCGCTCGTCAACATCCGACTGCTGCTGTTCACGGCGGTCGTCGCGCTGGCGACCGGTTTCGCGTTCAGCCTCGTACCGGCGGTGCAGGCGGCGCGCACATCGTTGCGAGACGCGATGCAGCAGGGCGCGCGCAGCGCCGTCGGCGGTCGCGGGCGGATCGCGCGCGACGCGATGGTCGTCGCGCAACTGGCCGCAGCCCTGGTGCTGCTCGTCGGCGCCGGCCTGATGCTGCGCACGCTCGCCAACCTGCACGCGCTCGATCTCGGATTCCGTCCCGACCACCTGCTCACGTTGCGGACGACGCTGCCCCAGGCGAAGTACCCCGACCAAGCGAAACGGGTCGCGTTCTACAACCGCGTCATCGCCGATGTTCGTGCGCTGCCGGGTGTCGTCGAAGCTGGCTACGGCCAAACATTACCGTTCATGAGTCCCGGGAACACGTCGTGGTTCGGCATCGAAGGGCGGCCGATTCCGCCGCCATCGGATCGAGCCGATGGTTTGTTTCGTCCGGGCACCGGCACATATTTGAAGGCGCTCGGCGTCACGCTCGTCGAAGGACGGCTGCTCGACGATCGCGACGGCGCCGACGCGCCTCGCGCCGTCGTCATCAACGAAACGCTCGCGCGGCAGTTCTTCCCGGGACAGTCGCCGATCGGTCAGCGCATGTGGTTCAACGGCCTCCCGCCGACCGCGCCGTTCTACACGATCGTCGGTGTGATCAAAGACATCCGCGAGAACGGATACCAGCCGGCGCTCCGTCCGGCGTACTACTTCGCGACCGCACAATCGCAGACGACGGCTGATTACCTCGTGATTCGGACGCAAGGCCGTCCGGAGGATCTGACCGAACCGGTTCGGCGGATCATCGCGCGTGTCGATCCCGATCAGCCGGTCTCTGCAATCAGGACGCTCGACGACATCGTCGCCAGCGACGTCGCCGATCGTGAGCAGCAGATGGTCTTGCTCGCCTCGTTTGCGGCGCTCGCGCTGCTGCTCGCTTCGGTCGGGATCTATGGCGTGTTGTCGTTCGGGGTCGCGCAGCAGAGCCGCGAGCTCGGCCTGCGCATCGCGCTTGGCGCGAGCCGCGTGTCGATCATGCGGCTCGTCGTCGGTCGCGGGCTGACGTTAACCGTGTCAGGGATCGCGATCGGAACCGCGATCGCGTGGGCGGTCATGCGTGCGCTGCAGAGCCTGCTCTACGGCGTGGCGACGACCGATCTGCCGACGTTCGCGGCAGTGATCGGATGTCTGACGGCGACGGCGCTCGCCGCCTGTTACTTCCCCGCGCACCGCGCGTCGCGCCTCGATCCGATCGCGGTGTTGCGCGACGAGTAGCGCAGGCCTTCAGCCCTGCTGATACGTGTAAAAACCGCGGCCGCTCTTGCGTCCGAGGTAACCGGCGAGCACCATGCGCTTCAGCAGCGGCGGAGGCGCGTACGCCGGTTCGCGGAACTCCTCGAACATGATGTTCGCAATGTAGTAGGTCGTGTCGAGCCCGACGAAATCGAGCAGCGTAAACGGTCCCATCGGGTAGCCGCAGCCCAACTTCATCCCCGTGTCGATGTCCTCGAGCGTGCCGAGCCCGTGTTCGTACGCGCGGATGGCGTCGAGCAGATACGGTACGAGGAGCCGATTGACGATGAAGCCGGGACGATCGGGAGCAGTGATCGGCTCCTTGCCGAGCGAGGACGCGAACGACATGAGCGTTTCGTACGTCTCGTCGCTCGTCGTCAGCGCGCGAATGACTTCGACGAGCTTCATCAGCGGGACCGGGTTGAAGAAGTGCAGTCCGCCGAACCTGTCGGGGCGCTTCGTCGATGCCGCGAGCTCGGTGATGCAGAGCGACGAGGTGTTCGACACGAAGATGGTGTCCGGCTTCACGCACGACTCGAGCACCGCATAGGTCGTCTTCTTCTCGTGCAGGTTCTCGACGATCGCTTCGATGATCAGATCGCAGTCCTTCAACGCTTCGAACGTTGTCGTTCCGGACAGGTTCGTGAGCGTCGTGTCGCGGGCCTCGGCGGTCGTCTTCCCTTTTGCGACGCCATCCTCCAGGAACTTCTTGATACGTCCGAGCCCCTTGTCGAGATAGGTCTGCTGCACCTCGCGCACGATCGTCTTGTAGCCTGACGCCGCGCACACCTGCGCGATGCCGGCGCCCATCAGTCCGCACCCCAATACGCCAACCGTCTTAATCGCCATTAAACCGTCTCCACAATTGCGGCAATGCCCTGTCCGCCGCCGATGCACGCCGTCGCCAGGCCGCGTTTTTTTCCGCGGCGCCGAAGTTCGAGCAACACCGTCAACAGCAGGCGCGTGCCCGACATGCCGAGCGGATGGCCAAGCGCGATCGCCCCGCCGTTGACGTTGACCTTGTCACGATTGAGGCCGAGCTCTTTTTCAACCGCGAGATATTGGCCGGCGAACGCCTCGTTCACCTCGATGAGATCGATGTCGTCGAGCGCCAGGCCCGCATGTTTGAGCGCCGCGCGCGTCGACGGTGCGGGTCCCATGCCCATGTATGACGGGTCGACGCCAACCGCCGCCCACGAGACCAATCGTCCGATGGGTTTCAGTCCGTGCGCGTCAACGGCCTGCTTCGACGCCAGGATCAGCGCCGCGCCGCCGTCGACGATGCCGCTCGCGTTGCCGGCGGTCACCGTGCCGTCCTTCTTGAATGCCGGCGGCAGCTTCGCCAGCACCTCCATCGTCGTCTCAGGCCGCATGTGATCGTCGCGGTCGACGACCTGCACTCCCTTGCGCGTCGTGATCTCGACCGGCACGATTTCTTCGGCGAGTCGCCCTGCGCTCCACGCCTTGTCGGCGAGTTGCTGACTGCGGAGCGCGAAACAGTCCTGCTCCTCGCGCGTGATGCCGTACTTCGCCGCGCAGTTCTCGGCGGTGATCGCCATCGAGCATCCGCAGTACGTGTCGACCAGCGCCTCCCACAGCGTGTCTTCCAGCTTCCCCTGACCGAGTTTGAGCCCGGTGCGCAGCCCACGAATTACATGCGGCGCCTGGCTCATGCTCTCGACGCCGCCGGTCAAGACGACGTTGGCCTCGCCGAGCTGGATCAACTGCGCGCCGCTGACCGCTGCCTGAATCCCCGAGCCGCACAGACGATTGACGGTCAACGCGGGCACGTCGATCGGCACACCGGCCTTCAACGCAACGTGACGCGCACCGTAGATCGCGTCAGCCGACGTCTGAAGGACATTGCCGATGACGGCATGATCGATCCACTCGGGCTTGACGCCCGTTTTCTGAAACGCGCCACGCGCCGCGATCGCCCCGAGTTCGAGCGCCGAAATATCTTTGAGCGCGCCGACATAATCGGTCATCGGCGTGCGCGCGCCGCCCACGACAAATACTTCTGCTTTGTTCATCTGATTGCCTGCGAAATAAAATCGCCTGTTTCCGTCGTTCCGAGTGATCCGCCGATTTCCTTCGTGCCGTTGTTCGTGACAACGGCGTGCTTCACCGCCGCTTCGACTGCCGCGCCTTCCTGCACGAGACCGAGCGACTGCAGCATCAACCCTGTCGAAAGGATCGCGCCCATCGGGTTCGCGACGTTCTTGCCTGCGAGTGGCGGCGCCGACCCGTGGACCGGTTCGAACATCGACGTCCGGCCAGGATGCAGGTTGCCGGACGCGGCGAGCCCAAGGCCGCCCTGCAGTGCCGCGCCAAGATCCGTGATGATGTCCCCGAACAGGTTATTGGTGACAATCACCTCGAACTGCGACGGATCCTGGACCATCAACAACGCGAGCGCGTCGATATAGAGGTGCCGCGATTCGATCTCCGGATACAGCGCGGCCATCTCTCGAAACACGCGCTGCCACAACGCGTGACCGTCGGTCATCGCGTTGCTCTTGTCGGCCATGCACACGGTCCGGTGGCCGTTCGCTCGCGCGAACTCGAACGCGTGCTTGATGATCCGGTGCACGCCCTTGTAAGTATTGATTTCTTCCTGCAGCGCGATTTCGTCCGTCGTCCCAGGTTTGAAGCGGCCGCCGACGCCGACGTACACGCCTTCGGTGTTCTCGCGGAACACGACGAAGTCGACGTCGGCCGGCGTTCGGTTCTTGAGCGGACAAAGACGCGCGTCGAGCAACCGAACCGGCCGGTAGTTGACGTACAGGTCGAGCTCGAATCGCGTACCGAGCAGGATGTCGCGCGCGTGACGGTTGTCGGGCACGCGCGGATCGCCGAGGGCGCCGATGAAGATCGCGTCGAAGTCGTCTCGCAACATCGCGTAGCCGTTGGGCGGAATCGTCACGCCCGTGGCGAGATAGTGATCCGCGCTCCACGGCAGCATCTCGAGATCGAACTGGCGTCCGAACACCGATTCGACTCGGCGAAGCACCTTGACCGCTTCGGCGGTCACCTCTTTCCCGATCCCGTCGCCGGGAATGATGGCTATGCGCACCGTGCTAGATCCGTTCGATCGCCAGCGCCATGCCCATGCCGCCGCTCACGCACAACGTCGCGAGACCGCGCTTCGCCTGACGCCGTTCCAGCTCGTGCAGCAGCGTGACGACGATGCGTGTGCCGGTGCAGCCGATGGGGTGACCGAGCGCAATCGCGCCGCCGTTGACGTTGACGCGGTCGCTCGAGATCGGCACATCCTTCAATACCGCGAGTACTTGCGGAGCGAACGCTTCGTTCAGCTCGATGAGATCGAAATCATCGGGACGAAGACCGGTCCGCTGTTCGAGTTTCTTGATGGCGGGCACCGGTCCGATCCCCATGATCTTCGGATCGACGCCGGCGCTGGCCCACCCGAGAATTTTCGCGCGCGGCTGCAGTCCGCGCTGCTTCGCGACATCCGCCGCCGCCACGACGACCGCCGCGCCGCCATCGGTGATGCCAGACGAGGACCCTGGCGTGATCACGCCGCTCGTGCCGAACACCGGCGGCAGCTTCGCGAGCGACGCCATCGTCGTGTCGCCGCGCGGATGTTCGTCGCGGGACACTTCTTGCAGGCCGGCTCCTTTTGGACCCGGCACACTGACCGGCGCGATTTCGCTCGCGAAATATCCGCTTTCGATCGCCGCTTTGGCCTTCTGCTGGCTCTCGAGCGCGAAGCAGTCGGATTGTTCCCGTGTGATGCCGTACTCGCGCGCGAGGGTTTCGGCCGTCTCGCCCATGATCTGATCGCAGAGCGGACACTGAAATCCGTCGCGATACATCGCATCGACGAGCGTGAAGTTGCCCATGCGATGGCCCCAGCGCGCGTCGATCGCATCGATCAGGTACGGCATGCGGCTCATCGACTCCATGCCGCCCGCCAGCACGATGTTCGATTCGCCGAGAAGAATGGATTGCGCGCCGGACACGATCGCCTGCAGCCCTGACGCGCACGCCTTGTTGATCGTTTGCGCGGGCGATTCGTAGGGAATGCCTGTCCGATGCGCGACCTGCCGCCCCGGGTTCGGTCCGGAGCCGGCTTGCCGTCCGTGTCCGATCCACACGTCGTCGATGTCGGACGGCTTCAGCTGCGCGCGTTCGATCGCCGCGCGCGCCGCGACCGCGCCCAGCTCGGCCGGGTGAATGTCTTTGAACGCGCCGCCGTATTTCCCAATAGGCGTGCGGGCAGCGCTCAGGATGACCGCGTCACGAGCAAGCACAACCAACAATTGTAGTCCGCCTGACGCGGACCCTACGTGCTGGAGGACGAGGAGATTTGCGACGGGCCCGCAAAACCGGCACCGGGCAGCATCAGACGGAAGCACGCCCCCGCGTCGGTGGGAACCAGCTCGAGAGTGCCGCCGTGCGCGTTGGCGATCCCGAACGACAACGACAACCCGAGGCCGGTGCCGCTGACTTCGGGCTTCGTGCTCACGAACGGTTCGAAAATCCGGCTTCGAATATGCGGCGCCACGCCCGGTCCATCGTCGCGCACTTCGAGGGCCGCGTGGCCGGCCGCGATGTAGGTCTTCACGGTCAACGTTCCGCGGCCGTTCGGGCTCATCGCCTGCTGCGCGTTGACCACCAGGTTCGCAACGATCTGCTGAATGGCCTCTCGGTTGGCCAGGACGAGCGGCAAATTCGGCGCGTACTCCTCGCGGATTTTGATGCCCGCGATCTCGAGCTCGTACGCCCGAACGTTGACCGCGCTCTGCACGACCTCGTTCAGATCGACGAGCAACCGCTCTTCGGGCGATTTGCGCGCGAACGTGAGCAGGTTGCGAATGATGCGTCCCGCGCGTCCGGCCTCGCGGCGCGCCCGCTCGAGATCCGACCGTGTCACCGGATCGGTCGGCTGGTTGAGGAGCACGTCCAGGGTGCCGATGATCGATTGCAGCGGGTTATTCATCTCGTGCGCCACGCCCGACACGAGCTCGCCGATCGCCGACAGCCGTTCGCTGCGGACCACTTGCTCGCGCAGCCGCATGTCCTCGGTCATGTCGCGGATGACGCCGACGACGTACCGAATGCGGCCGTGCGAGTCGACGATCGGCGCGGCGGACCATTGGGCCTGGAACAACGTGCCGTCCTTCCGCCTCATCTTCGTCGTCGATCGCACGATGTGACGCGCGCGGATACGCTCGCGCAGCGGCCCGATATCGGGGCGCGATTCCGCTGCCACGAACTGCTCCGGCGCCATCTCGCGCAATTCCTCGAACGAGTAGCCGAGCGCCCGCAGGAATGCCTCGTTCGCGTACTCGATGCGCTGCCCTTCGGTAATGACGATGAGCTCGCCCGCGTGCTCGCACGCCGTCGCCAGCAGGCGGACGCGGTCGTTCGCACGCTCGACGGCGCGCTGCTCGACACGAAAGCGCACCATCACGAGCGCGATGCCGGCGACGAGCGTGAACGAGGTCGCCACATCACGCAGCCGATCCACGGTGTCGTTGATCGGCATGATGTAGTGCAGTCCGTATCCGAGAAATGGAACGGTCAGGAGCGCCACGTACAACAGCACGGGCGACGCGTGCTGTGGCGGGCTCGCCGTGATCGAGCGCGTTTCGACCGCTGACGCCGGCGCGGTCGCCGCGGCCCACGCGGCAAACCAGAACGGCAGCATCCATCCCGCGTCGCCGAGCGATCCTGTTTGATACGTGCCGTGCGTCGTCGCGTACGACAGTCCGACCAGCAGTGCGAACGCGAGGCCCATGCCCATCGCAAGGCGCAGATACGTCTGGGCCCAGGCGTTCTTACCCGCAGAGCGCCACGCGAGCAATAGCCCGATGACCGCCGCGATCCGAACGCTCGGACCGATGGTGGCGAGCGATCGCAGCGCGACATTCGTGTGCGCCGGGTCCATGCCGGGCGAGATGATCAACGACCAATACAGGAAACCGGTGAGGAAGACGAGGACAGCAATGTCGATCGCCGCGGTGACCGAAGTCTCGGTCCGCGTGCCCTTGTGCGGCCACGCGATCAACGCGATGAGCGGCAACGCCGAGCCGCACAATTGCAGGATGATGTGCCAGCTGAACCACGGCAGTGGCGCTCCCCAGATCAGTTCGTCGGCGGCCCAGCCGATTTGACCGATCAGCCAGAGCGCCGCCCAGGCCGCGATCGTGCCGAAGAACACGCCTTGACGACCGATCCACTGACCGCGCCGCCGCAGGATGACGTAGCACGGGGCGAGCGGCGGCAGCAACAGCGCCAGGTTGCCGACGAGAAGTCGCAGCTGCGGCTGGTCCGCCAGCATCGACACCACGACGCCGTACACACCGGCATACACGAGCCCCGCGATCGCCCAATTCATCGTTCGGTCGTATTAGATCTCCGCGGTGTCGATTTGCGCGCGCTGTAAGCGCCCGCTGAAATCGACGTACACCGACTTCCATTCCGAGAAGACGTCCAGCGCCGCGGTCCCTGCCTCACGATGGCCGTTGCCGGTCGCTTTCGTGCCGCCGAACGGCAAGTGCACTTCAGCGCCGATCGTGGGAGCGTTGACGTAGAAGATCCCGGTATAGAGATCGCGCATCGCGGAAAATGCGCGATTGATGTCCTGAGTGTAGATCGAGGCCGACAGGCCGTATTGCACGTTATTGCCTATGGCCACCGCCTCGTCCAGCGATTTGCACGGAATAATCGACACCACGGGGCCGAAGATCTCCTCTTGCGCGATCCGCATCGACGGCGCAACGTCGGCGAACACCGTCGGTTCGTGAAAAAATCCGTTGGCGAAGCCGGCGCCGGTCAACGCGCGGCCGCCGCACGCCAACCGGGCGCCTTCCGCTTTGCCGATCTCGACGTACTTCATCACCGTTTCGAGTTGGCCTTTGCTGACCGACGGGCCCATCTGCGTCTTCGGATCGAGACCGTCGCCGACTGAAAGCGCTTTTACGCGCGCAACAAACTGCATGACGAAGCTGTCGTAGACCTTTTCGTGGACGACGACACGGCTCGCGGCGGTGCAGCGCTGGCCGGTCGTGCCAAACCCGCCCCACAGGCAGCCTTCGATCGCCAGCTCGAGCTTCGCGTCCTCCATCACCATGATGACGTTCTTGCCGCCCATCTCGAGGTGGACCTTCTTGAACGACGGCGCCGCCTTTTCCGACACGGTGCGACCGACTTCGGTCGATCCGGTGAACGAGACGACGCGCACGTCTGGATGTTGCGACAGCACGTTGCCGATTTCTTCACCGCCCCCCGTCACCAGGTTCACGACACCGTTCGGGACGCCCGCCTCTTCGAGGATCCGGACGAAATTGAGCGCGGAGAGCGGCGTCAACGACGCCGGCTTGAAGACGACGGTGTTGCCGCAGACGAGCGCTGGGATGATCTTCCAGGACGGGATCGCCATCGGGAAATTCCACGGCGTCACGATCGCGCACACGCCGAGCGGCTGACGCACCGACATCGCGAACTTATCGCGCAGCTCGGAGGGCGTCGTCTGACCGTACTGCCGGCGTCCTTCGCCGGCCATGAAGAAGGTCATGTCGATCGCTTCCTGGACGTCGCCGCGCGTTTCCTCGAGCACCTTCCCCATCTCGCGGGTCATGTCGCGCGCGAGCGCTTCTTTCCGGTCGGCGATCAGTTGCGCGGCGCGAAACAGGATCTCGGCGCGCCGCGGCGCAGGCACCAGGCGCCAGTGCTCGTAGGCACGCCGCGCCGCGTCGACCGCGCGTTCGGCGTCCGCGCTGGTGGAACGCTGGAACATGCCGATTAGATCCTCAGGATTGGCGGGATTCCGGTTCTCGAACAGGTCGCCTGAAACGGAAGGCACCCAGGAACCGTCAATAAAGTTGTGATAGGTCGTCGCTTTCTCCGTCATCGTGGGCATGGTTGTGAGAGTGCCGTACTTGGACATTGGCTGCAACACACGAGCGAAACTCCACTGGCACATGGGGTTAAGTCCGCACCTGAGGCTGCAACCTTTCGGTGTCAACGGCGCCGGATCCGGGAAACGGGAGTCTAAGTTGTTGAAAATGGGCGGAAATTGCCGATTACCGGCGTGGCACGGATTCTGAATTATCGGGTGCCAGGGACGGACTTACGATGATGACATCAGTCGCCACCCACGTCGACACACTCCGCCGGGCTGACACGGCGCCCGCGACGCAGAAAGTCGTGATCGTGAACGGCAGCTCGGAGATTCTCGAACTGCTCGAGACGGTGCTCGACGCCGGCCGCTACGACGTCGTCTTCGTCGAGTCCAGCGAGCACGCCTACTCGCAAATCAAACGCGTGCATCCCGACCTGGTCATCCTGTGCGTGCGCATCGACGAGCCGGCGAGCTTCCAGGTGCTGTCGATGTTGAAGCTGGATGACGATACGCGCGAGATTCCGATTCTGACCTACACGACGGAATACGACGGCCAGGAAACGGAAGAAGAAGCGGCCGAACCGACCGAGACGGAGTTCTTTGCATCGAAGCCGGCCGTGTGGATGAACTGAACCGCCTCATCCGGTGTGCTATAGTCGCGCCGGATGGCAGGAGGAGCCGACAAGCGCGAGCAAGAGCGCATCCTCATCCTCGGCGACCTACACGGCGAAGTGATGGTGTTCCAGCCGATGGCCATCAAGGACATCAGCCGTGGCGGCGCACAAGTCGAAACGACCTTCCCCTTACATCTCGACTCGCTCCACGATTTCCGGCTGACGCTCGGCGACCGCGCGATCATCGTCAAAGGGCGCGTCACCCACTGCAGCATTAGCGACGTCGAACAGGAGGGAGTGCTCTACCGGTCCGGCGTCGAGTTCATCGAGCCGTCGGAGCGCGTCGCGTCGGTGATCGGCGATTTCATCGACGCCGTCGTCAACGGCCGCCGCGCGCCGTAGCAGTCTTCAGTCGACGGTCGACAGTCGACTGTCGACTGTTCAGGGCTGCCGAGATCGCGCACGCCGGCATTCCGAGAAAGACGACGAGCACATCGAACGCAAAGCCGATTTGAAATCGCAGCAATCTCGGCGTCGCGGGATGTGTTGTGCGCAGCAGCGCCGCAACCGGTCCCCATCCACACCAGACGAGAATCGGAGTTGCCGCTACCACACCGACGACGGCCAGCGTGGCGCGCCGGCGCGGATCTGCGCGCATCATCGATCGACCCGCCAGCATGCCGCTTGCGCACCACAGGAGATTCAGCGGCAGACAGTACGCGTGCCACGCCAGGACGAAGTATGGGTTCACGATCACTCGGTGTGGAAAAGAGATCGCAAACGTGGCCCACCAATACATCTGCCACGACAGCCAGACGCCGGCAGCCAGCGTCACGATTCCAACCAAGGTCACGCGTGCGGCGAGCCTCGCGTCGCAGACAATCGCGCGCCGAATCGCAACGCCAATCGCGGCGAGGGACTGCGCCCAGAACCACAGGCGCGACCGTTTTGCACGTTGTTCGAACAGATCGCCCACGATCGGGTCAGGAACGTCGAATTCGGCGAGCACGCGAGTAGCGATTCGATCAGAAATCATGCGGCCCCTCCCCGCAATTGCGGGACGCCGCTCCACAGTCTGACCAGCGAGCGTTGCGCGTCCCGGACGTGTCGCAGGCCCTTTGCGGTGACGCGGAAGTACTTCTTCGCGCGGCCGCCACGTTCGGCTGTCGCCTCGCCGAGCGTGGATTTGACGAGGCCTTTCGCCTCCAGCCGTTCGAGCGCGGCGTAGACGCTCCCGAGCAACGGCTCGCGACCGGTCGTCTGTTTCAACTCCGCCGCGATCGGCACGCCGTACGCTTCGTCACCGACGCGGAGCACCGCCAGCATGACCGTCAGCTCGAAGTGCCCAATTCCCTCTCGGCTCATTTATTCAACTATACAGAACAATAACACACGCCGCGGGCTCAGCGAGCTCCGCGTGAGGATTATTGCGAAACCGTTTTGATTGGCGTGTTGGCGCGCGCGGGCGACACGTACGACGTGACGAAGCTCTCGTGCCCCCCGGCGTCGACCGCCGCGACACCGAACACGAAGTCGTCGATCTGCATGTTCGACAAGACGACGTTGGTGACGTTGCCGACGAGCATGTCGTGCTGCCAGTCGGGCCCCCACGCTTCGCGCCAGAAGATGCGGTACGCCACCGCGCCAGGCGACGCCGTCCATTTCAAGTTCGCGTCGTACCCCGACGGCGCTCGGGTGATCTGCGGCTGACCACGTTCGTTGACGACGGCCGGCGGCGGAGGCGCCAGCGCGAGCGTCGCCGCCGACGCGGCGTTGACGCGCGCGTTCTGCGCGAGATACGGCAGCGAGATCCCTTCGAACGTATCGCGGACATCGTGCTGACGGGTGAAGTTCTCGCGCGATTCGCGGAAGCCCACGGCGGTGAATCCCAGCTGGTTGTACGCCGAGTGATCGCCCCCGCGGCCGAACCGATCGGGCCGCGCCATCGGCCGCACTCTATGGGACGGCACATAGCGTTCGCCCCACCGCTCGATGAACCGCGCCAGCGCGCGGTTGGTCGAATCCTCCGGACCTTCGGAGTACACGCGGATCGTCGCGCCATCGATGATGCCGTTGCCGCCCCGATCGTTGCCGACGATGTCGTTGTTGAAGATTGCTTCGATCGGAATCTTCTGCTCGACCGCGCGCTGCGCGTGCAGCCGCGCGCCGACGAGACCCTGCTCTTCGCCCGCGTGGCACATGAACACGAGCGTCGCGTCGAAATCGATGCCGCTCTGGCTGAACACGCGGGCGAGCTCGATGGTGAGCGCCGTGCCGCTGCCGTCATCGTTGACGCCTGGCGCGAAGTTATCGAGCGGCGCGGTCGGATCGGCCGGCCGTTGCGCGGGCGCGTCGGGGTCGGGCGGCGTCGAGTTGCTCTGGCTCTGACCGCCCGGTCGCGCGAGCGTGTCGTAGTGGCCGCTGACATAGATGCGCCGCGGGCTCTTGCCCGGCAGAATCGCCATCACGTTGCGCAGTTCGACCGGTCTGGTGATGCGCCCCTGCACCGCCACTTGGTACGTATCGAAGCTGACCTGCAGCTTCGGGCTGTAGCTCGCCATTTCTTGCCGGATCCATTCGCGCGCGGCGCCGACGCCGCGATTGGGCGTGTCCGGCGAGGACATCGTGCTGCGCGTCTCGAAGCTCTCGAGTTTCTTCAAGATGACGCCAAGGTGCTCTTCGGAGATCGAGGAGACGAGCTTCACGATTCTCGGATCGAGGTCTGATTGCTGGGCGAACGTCGATTGTGCGCACAGAACGATCGCGAACGCCATCGCCACACGCTTCATCACTTCACCTTCAAGTGTTCAAAGTAATCGCCCGACTCGATGCGTCGTGCCTGACCGAGCGGTGCGTTGTAGAAGTACGTCCACACCGCCACCGTCGCCCCATCGTCGAGCGTCGCCGTCGTTTCCGCGCGGGTATACAAACTCGCGTCCGGCTCGCTCGGCCGATAGCCTTCGATTTCGTCGAGCGCTTTCAGTACGGCATCGACGTCGAGCATGCGATGCACTTCGCCCCACACGCGCGAATCAGTGGCGGGAATGGCTGCGGGATAGAGACCGAGATCGAAGAGCGCGCCGGCGATTGATCCTCGTCCACGCCGTTCGAGCTTCGCATCGAGGCGCGCACGCCCCGGCCGCTCGAAACCGCTCATGAGCGTTCCGTAGAAAAAAACGAGGTCGGTCAATATGACCGGGAGTGTAGATCAGCGCGCGTCGTGGTGGATAGCGCCGATGGCGTCGAAAACGGCCGCCGGTACATCAAATGACAAAGCGACGGTCTTCTTGTCACCGCCCAGTTGCAGCGACGACATCATCGCCTGCATTTCCGGGCGCGCGCCGGCGGACATCTTGCCGAGCGCCAGGAATCCACGCACCACATCGCGGAGGTTGTTCGCCGCTTCTTCGTCCCGCGTCTCCGCGCGAAGGGTGCCGCGCAAGCCGCCATTGATATGCGTCGCGACCGAAAACCACGTGATGGCGGGAATCTGACTCGAGATGTTCGCCGGGAGCTTCGCGTTCGCCGTCAGCGCATCGAAGCGTCCGACCGCCCACGCGTTGTTGCCGGTGTCGAGCGAGTTGACCAGCGTCATCAGCTCTTCGTTGCCGGTAACGCTTTGCGTGCCGGTCTGCGGATTGTCACCGCCGTTGTGAAGATCGATCGCCGCATGAATGACGTTGCCCGTGCCGAGCGCCACCAGGCCAGGTTCGATGAACGACAGCGCAAAGGTGCGCGGCTTATCGACATTGACCGTGTCGCTGACGATGAGGCGTTTGCCCTTGTAGTCTTCGACGTGCGCGCCGTGATCGCGCATCAGCGCTTCGATCTTCGCTTCGTCGAAGTTGCCGCGCGCGAGCACCATGCCTTCGCCCGGCGTGTTCTTCGCCGACGCATCCGGATACATGCACGCGACGATGCGGAAGATGTCGGTCTCGATGTTGATGCCGGTGAGGTTCTGCAGCTCGGCCTGGCCGTTTTCGGTGCCCGCCGGCAGCACCTTGTGCAGCCGCTGGCGGAGATCCGAGTGCATCACTTCCTGCACGTTCGCATACGCGATGACGGCCGCGTCGCGTGGAATGTACTGCAGCTCCTCGGGACCGGGGTGCTTGCCGAACGCCCCAGCCGGGAAGCCGACGTAATAGGCCACGAGCCCGGTGCCAACACCGACCGTCAGCACCAGCGTTGAGATAATGACGAAGTAGCGTGTGCGGGCCGTCATAAGAAGAGTCTCACCGAATGAGACGTTCGGCGGCAAGTCATTGTTCCAGAATATATTCCCGCGATTCGACGGCGCGCCCGGCGGCCCATAACGTCAGCCCGACGATAACCGCCAGCCCGGCCAGGCTGGCGCCCACTGAGGGCACCTCGCGAAAGACCTGCAGCAGCATGCTAACTGCTGAATCCTGAGGCATTTCGTGTTTCACGAGCGCCTGCAGGTAATAGGCGACGGTCAGCCGCTTCAGGTAGCCGGGGAAAAGGAGCACCGCCGGCTCCCATCCAAATGCGAACACCAGTCCGATGATCAGCGGTCGCTTCAGCCGGGTCCCAACGAAGGCGAACAGCGCCCCGTACGCAGCCAGACCAATCGCAAGCATCGCGAAGTCGGCCAGGAGCGGCGGGAACGCCTCGGCCACAGTGCTTCCCCCCGTCGGGACGACCAGGAAGAACACCAGCATGACCGATGGCAGCACGAGCAGAATCGTGCACACGAGGTAGGCGAGGTATTTCCCGATGAGGACGGCCCGGCGCGGGATCGGACGCGTGAACAGATACGTGATCGTCTTGTCGTCGACCTCGTCAGCGATGAGCGACGTCCCGTAGAACACGCCCAGGATCGGGACGATGAAGCGGATGTAGAGAAGCCAGATCATCATCCCGAAGATCGTCGATCCCGGCGTCATCGCGCCGTTGATGCGGAAGCCGGACGTGTACATCGCCGAGATCACGCGCAGCGCGACGGCGAGCGCAACCGGTCCACCCAGCAGCACGCCGAGAAACACCGACCGGCGCGACCACAGCATCTGGCCGAGCGATAGGTCGAAGATCCGAAATGCCGATGAGACAGTGCGGGGTGCGGTGTGCGGCGTGCGCGGTGCGACTTCGGTCATGCCTTCACCAGGTACTTGAACACGGCCTGCAGGTTGTCGTCCGGCGACGTGACTTCGTGGATCGCCCCGAGCGATCCAGACGCGGCGAGGTCGGTAAGTCGCGCGTAGAAGGCATCGGGCCGTCCCGTCTGCACGACGACCGCCGCCTCCTCGAACCGCAGGCTCAACACGTCGTCATGCGTCAGGAACTCGCGCGCGAGCGCGCGTGGTTGATCCGCTTTGATGTACACCGTGTGCGGATGTTCGTCGATCAGGTCGCGAATCTGATGGACGTTCCCTTCGGCGAGAATCCGGCCCTGGTTGATCAGCAGGATGTTCGCCGTCATCGACTCGATCTCGTGCAGGATGTGGCTCGAGACGAGGATGCTCTTCCCCGCGCGCGCCCAGTCCTTGATCAACCGGATCGTCTTGCGGCGCATGATCGGGTCCATGCCGGACAGCGGTTCGTCCAGGATCAGGAATTCGGGATCGTGCGCGAGCGCCTGCGCCATCTTGATCCGCTGACGCATGCCTTTGCTGTAGGCGCCGATCTTCTTGTGCATCGCCTCGACGAGGTCGACCGCCTCGATCGCGCGCGTCGCCATCCGGTCGGCGTCGCTCTCGCTCACGCCGTTCAGCCGCACGAGCGCACTGACCCATTCGAGGCCTGTCATCCGCTCGTAGAACGAATCCTGCTCGGGACAGAAGCCGATGCGGAAGTACTGCGACGGGTTGTTCCAGATCGGCTGGCCGAGGACGTTGATCGTGCCTTTGCTCGGCTTCAACTGCCCCGTCACGAGCTTCATGAACGTCGACTTGCCGGCGCCGTTCGGACCCAGCAGGCCGGTGATGCCCGCCGGCACCGTGACCGACACATCGTTGAGGCCGATCACCTGGCCGTACCACTTCGACAGGTGGTCGGTCGCGATGATGTCGCTCACGCGACCACCTCGACGCCGCGCACGCGCCGGTCGAGCACGAACGCGGCGACCGCGATCGTCGCGGCGATCACGACAAACGAGATCGGCCACGGCGTGTCGTATTTGTGCGGCAGGCGGAAGATCACGTCACCGATCTGCGACAGGTTGGCCGAGAACGAGACCCACGCCAACATCGACGACCGCGTCACCGCGTAAATCACGCCGTAGATCGCCTGCGTGAAAAAGAGCACGGCAGTGTAGAGGATGCCGACGTAGCGGCTGCTGTTCGAGAGCGACGACAGCGCGAGCATCGCCGACGAGACGAGGATCACTTGAATGAAGGCAAAGACGGTGATCGCCGGGAACAGATACAGGTTGTTCGTGAAGAACGTGAAGTTGCCGGCGAATGCGATTTGCACGATCAGCAGCACGATCGCCGGGATCCACGTGACGAACAGCAGGAACGTCATCAGGATCGCGAGCTTCCCGAAGATGTACTCGGCGCGCGTCAAGGGCTTCGACAGATAGATCTGCAGCGCGTTCGCGCGTCGGTCGTTCGCGATCAGTCCGGCGCCGACATACACCGTGATGAAGAAGGCGAAAATCTCCTGCTGATCGAGAAACTGCCGGAACGTTTCGGCGGTCGGCGCCAGGAACGCGGCCTGCGGCACGTTGGCGGCCGCGTAGATCTGCACGGCGCGCACGAAGAACGGAAACCACGAGACCAGCAACAACCCGAGGAACGCGCGCTTTTGGAGCATCGTGCGGATACCGCTCCTCGCGATCACCAGCCACGATTGCCCGCGCGGTGATTTGCCGCCGCCGTATCGCCGATAGCCCTGATCATGAATCGGCATTTATTCCTCGCCGACCGCGTGCGCGAACACGTCTTCGAGCGTCGGCACACTCGGCCGCAGGTGCCGCACCTGCACGTGCGCCTCGGCCGCAAGCGCGAACAGTTGCTGCGCGCCGCCGTCCCCGGGCACGAACACGCGCATGACGTCCTCGTCGGTCGCATGGCAATCGAGGCCGGCCACGCGCAGCCGCTCGAGAAACGCCTCCGCATCGTCGCTCGTCTTGACGCGCAGCTCGTACACGCGTCCGCGCGGCTGCTTCAGCGCGTTGATCTCGCCTGATGTCGCGACCGTCCCTTTGTCGATCACGACGACCTGGTCGCACGTGTATTCGACGTCCGGGAGCAGATGCGACGACAGAATCAGGTTGACGCCTTTGTTGTGACCGAGATCGCGGACGAGATCGAGCATCTCGTCGCGGCCTTTCGGATCCATGCCGTTGGTGGGTTCGTCGAGGAACAGCAGATCCGGATCGTGAACGAGCGCCTGCGCCAGCTTGATGCGCTGCTTCATGCCAGTCGAGTACGTTTCGACGTTGCGGTACCGCGCTTCGCCGAGGCCGACGTAGAACAGGACTTCGTGCGCCCGCTGCATTGCGTCGACGCGCGGCAAGCCCGCGAGCTCGCCGCAATAGGCGACGAACGAGACCGCGTTCATGCCGGGGATGTGCGCATCGCTCTCCGGCATGTAGCCGACCCGCGCGCGGATTTCGAGCGGGGACTTCGCGACGTCGAGCCCGAGGACGCGCATCGTCCCCCGGTCGGGGACGACGAAGCCGAGCAGCGACTTGATCATCGTGCTCTTGCCGGCGCCGTTCGGGCCGAGGAGGCCGACGGCGCCCGATGCAAAGGCCGTCGTCACGTCGCGCAGCGCGGCGTTCTTGCCGTAGAGGACGGTGACGCCGTCGAGCGTGACGACCGGTTCAGCCATTCACTGTGTTATACGGACGGACGAATCAGAGCGTTCCTCGCAACCCGAGCGCGTCGGCTTTTTCGCGCATCGACCCAATCACGTTCGTGATGTGCTCGTCCAGCGAGAGGCCGAGCAATTGGGCGCCTTCGACCAGGTCCTCGCGCTTCACGCCGCGCGCGAACGCCTTATCCTTCATGCGTTTCTTGACCGAACTCGCTTCGAGGTCCAACACGCTCTTGCTCGGACGCACCAGCGACGCGGCGGTGATGAACCCGGCCAATTCATCGCACGCGAACAGCGTCTTCTCGAGCATCGATTCGCGCTCGACGCCGGTGATTTCCTTGGCGTGCGACAGGATGGCGCGAATCATCCACTCGGGATAGCCCTTCGACCGCAGGATCTCGGCGCCTTTGTTGGGGTGGTCGCCGAGCGTCGGCCACCGCTCGTAATCGAAATCGTGCAGCAGCGCGGTGATGCCCCAGTCGTCCTCGTTCTCGCCGAATTTGCGCGCGTAGCCGCGCACCGCAGCTTCGACGGCCAACGCGTGCTTCAACAAGCTGTCGCTCTTCGTGTACTCCGTCAGGAGCGCCCAGGCGTCGTCTCGATTCATGGTAAGTTTCAGCATCTTATGTCAGCGACCGCCCAGCAGTCGACCGCGACCGCGCTCGATACCGAGTTCCATCGAGGTCTCGGCCTCTACGACTCGACGATGGTCGTCGTCGGGTCGATGATCGGATCGGGCATCTTCATTGTCTCGGCCGACATGGGCCGCGTCATCGGCAGTCCGGGATGGCTGCTCGTCGCATGGATCGTCACCGGACTGCTGACCGTCGTCGGCGCGCTGTCGTACGGCGAGCTCGCGGCGATGATGCCGCGCGCGGGCGGACAATATGTCTACCTCCGCGAATCGTTTTCGCCGATGTGGGGGTTCCTGTACGGCTGGACGCTGTTCCTCGTCATCCAGACCGGAACGATTGCCGCGGTCACCGTCGGTTTTGCACGCTACTTCGGCGCGCTCGTGCCGTGGATCGCGGACGATAACTATCTCGTCGCGCCGATCCACATCACGAGCGGCTATGCGTTGTCGCTGTCGACGACGCAGCTCGTGGCGATTGTCGTCATCGCGCTCTTGACGTGGACGAACACCCGCGGGCTCCAGTACGGAAAAATCATCCAGAATGTCTTCACGACGGCGAAGACCGGCGCCGTGCTCGGACTGATCGCCGTGGGGTTGCTGCTCGGGTGGAATCACGCCGCGGTCGCCGACAATTTCGGCAACCTCTGGTCCATCCGCGGCAACGTCGACATCGTCCCGGGCCTGACCGCGGTAACGACGTTTGGTTTGTTCGTGGCGATCTGCGTCAGTCAGACCGGGTCGCTGTTCTCGAGCGACGCGTGGAACAACATCACGTTCACGGCTGGCGAAGTGAAGGATCCGCGCCGCAACATCCCGCTGTCGCTCGCGCTCGGCACGTTCATCGTCATCAGCCTGTATCTGCTCGCGAACGTCGCCTATCTCGTGACGCTGACGTTCAGCCAGGTGCAGCACGCACCGGCAGACCGCGTCGCGACGGCGACGTTGAACGCGATCTTTCCCGGCCTCGGCCCGACGATCATGGCGGTCGCGATCATGATCTCGACGTTCGGCTGCTGCAATGGCTTGATTCTCGCCGGCGCGCGTGCGTCGTACGCGATGGCGCGCGATGGACTCTTCTTCAAGTCCGCGGGACAGCTGAACGACGCGAAAGTGCCGGCGTGGGGACTCGTGCTGCAGGGACTTTGGGCGGTCTTCCTGGTCTTGCCGCGCACCTTCGACGCGACGACGAAGACGTACGGCAATCTCTACAACAATCTGCTCGATTACGTCATTTCGGCGGCGTTGATCTTCTACATCCTGACGATCGCAGGGCTGTTTCGGCTGCGGCAGACGAAGCCGGACGTCGAGCGGCCGTATCGCGCCTTTGGATATCCGGTGGTGCCGGCGCTCTACATCGCAGGTGCCGCGACGATCCTCGTCGTGCTCTTCCTCTATCGCACCGCGACGACGTGGCCGGGGCTGATCATCGTGTTACTCGGCGTGCCAGTGTACTTCGCGTGGCGTCCACGGTCCTGATCGAACGCGCTCGAATCCTTTTTCGATCACGCTGATCGTGGCGTCGTTGACGCCGTAGCCGGTCAACTCCATCAGCGACGCCCACGCCGCTTCGACCGCGTCGGTCGCGCACGCGAGCGTGCCGCCGACCGGACGACAGACGAAATCGATGAGCACATAGTGGAACAGCGTCTTGCCGTCTCCGTCGAAGCGGATGCGGTCGAAGACGTCGATCATCGGACCGACGTCCACGTCGAGACCGGTTTCCTCGCGCACTTCACGCGCGATCGCGACCTCGAGCGTCTCACCGAGTTCCACGGCGCCGCCGGGAATGCTCCATTCACCCTTCAACGGTTCGTGCCCGCGGCGAATGAGCAGCACGCGGCTGGCGTCGACGATGACCGCACCGACACCGACGACGGGGCGATCGGGATATTCCCTCACTCACCCATCACTTTCACGACGACGCGTTTGCGCCGCCGGCCGTCGAACTCGGCGTAGAAGACCTGCTCCCACGGTCCGAGATCGAGTTTCCCCATCGTGATCGGCAGCAGCACTTGATGTCCCATGATCGTGCGCTTGAGGTGCGCGTCGGCGTTGTCTTCGCCCGTCTGGTGATGCCTGTAGTTGAGACCAGACGGCGCGAGCTTCTCGAGCCAGACCTGGAAGTCTTGAATCAGGCCGTCTTCCCAGTCGTTGACGTAGACGCCCGACGTGATGTGCATCGCCGACACCAACACCATACCTTCGGCGACGCCGCTCGCTTGCACGATCTGTGCGACCTCATCCGTAATGCGCACGAATTCCTGCCGTTGCTTGGTGTTGAACCAGAGGTAGTCGGTGTAGACGGTCATGGTGCCTAAGGTGCCTAAGGTGCCTAAGGTGCCTAACGTGCCTGAAGTGCCTAACGTGCATGAAGTGCCAACGTGCCTGAAGTGCCTAATGTGCCTGAAGTGCCTAAAGTGCGAGCGCGGCGTCCGCGTTTATGTCGAGCGGCGACGTGATGCCGGCGCGGAATTTCCGCAGACCCGCGGCGGCGATCATCGCCGCGTTGTCGGTCGAGAGTTTGAGGCTGGGCAAGAACGTCGGGATCTCGCGCGCTTCGCCGCGCCGCTGCAGTTCCTCGCGCAGGCGGCTGTTCGCCGACACGCCGCCGGACACGCCGACGCTCTTGGCGCCGAATCGGCGTGCGGCGTCGAACAGGCGATCGATCAGGACGGTGACGACGACGCGCTGAAAGCTCGCCGCGATATCCGCCACTTCGGCGGGACTGAAGTCCGCGCCTGCACTCGACTGGCGTTCGCGAACGTGCCGCAATACGGCCGTCTTCAATCCACTGAAGCTGAAGTCGAGATCGCCCTTCAATTCTGGCGCGTTGCGATCCGCGTGCGTCAACCGCGTCGTCGGCAGATTGACGGCGCGATCGTTTCCGTGTTTCGCGAGCTTGTCGATGATCGGTCCGCCGGGATACCCAAGGCCGAGCAGCTTTGCGACTTTGTCGTACGCTTCGCCCGCCGCGTCATCGCGCGTTCGGCTGATGAGTTCGTAGTGTCCTGGCCGTTCGACCACATAAAGGCTGGTGTGCCCGCCCGACACCACGAGCACGACGGCCGGCAGCGGCATCTCGCCGTTCTGCAGGACGAGTGATTCGATGTGGCCGGCAAGATGATGGACACCGACGAGCGGCAGATTGGCCGTCGCGGCGGCGCCCTTTGCGAACGACACCCCGACGAGCAGCGAGCCGACCAGCCCCGGTCCCTGCGTGACCGCGACGGCGCCGAGATCGGTCCACGTCGTTTCCGCTTCTTCGAGCGCGCGTTCGACGACGCCGCAAATGTCGCGGATGTGCTGACGTGAGGCGAGCTCTGGGACCACACCGCCCCACTCGCGATGGATCGGGACCTGCGATGCGATCACGTTCGATCGAATCGCCCACGGCTTCGATACGTCGCCAGTTTCCTCGACGACCGCGGCCGAGGTTTCGTCGCACGAGGTTTCGATCCCGAGGATGCGCATCTACCTACGATTCGAACGCCCGCTTCAGCGACTCGGTATAGGGCGCGCGGAAGATGCCTCGCTCCGTGATGATGCCGGCGATGAGCTCGTGGGGTGTCACGTCGAACGCGGGATTCCACACCTTCGCGTTCGCCGGCGCGAGCTGCGCGCCTTTGACGTGCGTCACCTCGCGTGCGTTCCGTTCTTCGATCGGAATCTGCTCGCCATCGGGCGTGTTCAGATCGATCGTCGACAGCGGCGCGGCGACGTAGAACGGGATGTGGTGTTCGCGCGCGAGGACGGCGACGGTGTACGTGCCGACCTTGTTTGCGGTGTCGCCGTTGGCCGCGATGCGGTCGGCGCCGACGACGACGAAGTTCACCTTGCCCTGACGCATCAACGCGCCGGACATGTTGTCGGTGATGACGGTCGTGTCGATGCCGTCACGCACGAGTTCCCACGCGGTCAGGCGTGCACCCTGCAGGAACGGACGCGTCTCGTCGGCGAACACCACGACCTGTTTTCCCTGTTCCACCGCACCCCGGATGACGCCCAGCGCGGTGCCGTAGCCCGCGGTCGCCAGCGCGCCGGCGTTGCAATGCGTCAGGATTCGCGCGTCCGCCGGAACGACCTCCGCGCCGAATGCGCCCATCGCGCGGCAGCTCGCAACGTCCTCGTCATGAATCAGCTGCGCCTCGCGATCGAGCCGATCCTTCAGTTGCTCGACCGACTCGCCCACCTCGACGCCCGCCGCAAACGATCGCTTCATGCGATCGATCGCCCAGAACAGATTCACTGCCGTCGGACGCGTCGCCGCCATCAGCTCGCACGTCTTGTAGAACTCGGCGGCGAGCTTCTGCGTGCCGGTCGCCTTGCTGCCGCGCATCCCCAGCGCAATGCCCATCGCCGCCGCGACGCCGATCGCCGGCGCGCCGCGGATGACCATCGTCTTGATCGCTTTCGCGACGTCGGGTGCGGTCTTGCAGCGGACGTAGATTTCTTCTGATGGAAGCTTCCGCTGGTCGATCATGACGACCGCGTCGGCTTCCCTCGTAATGGTGGGAAGCATTCGCTCGATTCTATAAGAGGCGTGCGTCGAAGGGCAGCGGCAGCAGGTTCTTCAGGTGATGCGTGCCCTTTTCTTCTTTGAGGTTCCCGAGCAGGATTTCAAGGTTGCCGCCGAACTCCCACAGGATTTGGCGGCAGGCGCCGCACGGCGGCGTCGGCGCTTCGGTGTCGGCCACGATCGCGATACGCGTGAAGGCACGATGCCCTTCCGACAGCGCCTTGAACATCGCCACGCGCTCGGCGCAGATCGTCAGGCCGTACGTCGCGTTCTCGATGTTGCACCCGGTGATGATCTGGCCGTCGGCGGTTTCGAGCGCGGCGCCGACTTTGAACTTCGAGAAGGCGGCGTCGGCGAACTCGCGCGCGCGGCGCGCCGCCGCGACGAGATCGACTTCGCCTGGACGATCGCGCAAACGTCGCGGGCCCAGGCGCCGATCGCGTCCGTTGCGGCGATCGCTGCCGGTCGGGCTGCCGACGTTCTTCATGCGGCGATCGAACCCGGTGCGCCGGTCGGCTTCGACCCGCGCGCGCCGGTCGTCGAGCAGCAGCCGCAGCGGATCCGCTTTCTTCACGCCGTTGACGACGTGGGTGATGCGCGAGATCTGATACAGCTTCGAGGTGATCGCCTGGACGTCGGGATCGGAGTGGCAGAGCTCGGCCGCTTCGGCATTCGTCCAGTGCCGCACGGCATAGAACCGGCCCGGCTGCGCCTCGTCGCGGATGATCTCCGCGCGGCCGTAGTTCTTCGCGATCAGGATCGCCTCGAACGCCGTCGTCAACGTCAGAAACTCGCCTTCGTGACCGGCGTTGACGTCGACGAGCGCGACCGACAAACGGCGATTATCAGAGCTGCTCAATGATGGCCTCTAACAACGCAATGAACTGTCCGCGGACCCGCCGCGCCGTTTCCATCACCTCGTTGTGATCGAGCGGCTTGGGCAGCACACCCGCGGCCATGTTCGTGATGCATGAAATCCCGAGCACGTCCATGCCCATATGTCTCGCCACGATCGCTTCAGGCACCGTCGACATACCGACCGCGTCGGCGCCAATCGTTCTTAGATATCGGATCTCCGCCGGCGTTTCGTAACTGGGTCCGAGGAGCGCGATATAGATACCATGCGGCAGAAGCAGCGCCATCCCCTTCCCGGCTTTGTCGGCAATGGTGCGCAACCGTGACGAGTAGACCTCTGTCATGTCCGGAAAGCGTGGGCCGAACCGGTCGTCGTTGGCGCCGACCAGCGGGTTGGTTCCCATCAGGTTGATGTGATCGTCGATCACCATCAACGCGCCCTGCGAAAACCCGGTGTTGATGCCGCCGGCGGCGTTGGTGACGATCAGCGTCTTGACCCCGAGCAGTCCCATCACGCGGACGGCGAACGTCACGGTGTGGACGTGGTGCCCTTCGTAGACGTGACAGCGTCCGGCGAGCGCGGCGATCTGGTGGCCGCGCGATTTTCCGATGACGAGTTTGCCCTCGTGCCCGATCACGCGCGATGCCGGCCAGTGCGGCAGATCGCCATATGGGATCGTGACCGCGTCGGTCAGCGAGTTGGCGAAATCGCCCAGCCCCGAGCCGAGTACGATCGCGATTTTCGGAACATCCGACACCTGCGCGCGAATCGCGTCCGCGGCCTCTTTCACCTGTTCGTAGTAGCCCATTAGAGAAGGAATCCGGCGATGGTCGCGGTCATGAAGTTGGCAAGCGTGCCGGCGAACATCGCGCGCAAACCCAGCCGCGCGAGGTCGTGCCGCCGGTTCGGCGCGAGCGCGCCGATGCCGCCGATCTGGAT